>NZ_CABWIC010000030.1:0-215238 GCF_902501455.1 Collinsella intestinalis | reverse complement strand
CTGTTGGCCCTGAGGTTGCCGTCGCGGAGGCGCCTCCATCTGGCAGCGCTCTCGTGGCCGACGCCGAAGCGTCGCTCGGCCTCGCGGACGGAATGGCCCGAATCCAGATAATCGAGCACCTCGTTGATAAGCTCTTGCGGATACGCCATCTCTTCCTCCTAGAGAACTATTTCTCCAGGTTCAGGGGCGCACCCCCCCTGTCCCCAAGTGGGACATGAAGAAGGCCGTCCGAAAGGGGCGGCCTTCTAAGTTGGGGGTATGTGGGTGCGCGGCGTGTTCCGCTTGGCGCTACTTGACGACCAGGATGTCGCAGTCGGTGTTGCGCAGCAGGAACGTCGAGATGGAGCCGAGCAGCGCGTACTTGATGGAGGACAGGCCGCGGGCACCGCAGAGGACCAGGTCGGGCTCGATGACGTCGAGCATCTCGTCCTTCAGGGTCTCGCGGATGCGACCGGCGCGAATCACAACGTCGACGGAGGGGATGGCGGGGTTGGCCTTGGCCTGCTCGACCTGGGCGGCGATGGAATTGGTGAAGGCGTCCTGAAGCCCCTGGACCAGGTCGGCGGGGTAGGATCCGGCGGACTCAAGCGCCGTGGAGTCGATGACATGGCCGATGATGAGCGCGGCGCCGTTGTTCGCGGCGACTTTGATCGCGCGGGCGAGGACGAAGTCCTGCTGCTCGGTGCCGTCAAGGGCGACGAATACCTTGGAATAACCCTCGTGCATGGTGACCTCCTTGGTCTATGCGGGCCTTCACGCGCCCGTCTCATGGTGCTTTACCATGCCACAGTTATACCCATTCGGCTTACATTTGCGTTCGATATATCGCAAACGGCGCGCATTTTCGGTGCAGCGCATCGTGTCGGGCGATAATGGGATAGCGCGCCGCAGGGCGGCGCTTTTTGTATCGACATGCTCGGCGCGCACCGTCGCGCCCCTGAGGAGGACACGTGGATATTATCGAGCTGCTCAAATCCGCCTTCCTTGGCCTGGTCGAGGGCATCACGGAGTGGCTGCCCATCTCGTCGACGGGCCACATGATCTTGGTGGACGAGTTCATCAAGCTGAACGTCGCCGAGGAATTCTGGAACATGTTTCTCGTCGTCATCCAGCTCGGCGCCATTCTCGCCGTATGCGTGCTGTTCATACGTGACCTGCTGCCGTTCGGCTTTGGCAAGACGCGACAGGAGTGCCGTTCCACCTGGAATCTGTGGGGCAAGATAATCGTGGGCTGCCTGCCCGCGGCGATTATCGGTATCCCGCTCGACGACTTCATGGAGGAGCACCTCTACAACGCCTGGGTTGTTGCCGCTGCGCTCATCGTCTACGGCATCGCCTTCATTGTGATCGAGCGTTGGCGCGCCAATAAGCTCGCCGCGCGCGTGGCTGCCGAGGGTGTGACGCCGGGCGGTAGGCCCATGGGCTCGCATTTCGCTGCTCCCGCCTCCGCTGTCGAGCCCACCGAGGGTGGCGACTTCGGCTCCATCACCACGCTCGACGATCTCTCTTATAAGACCGCCTTCGGCATCGGCTGCTTCCAGGTGCTCTCTCTCATCCCCGGTACCTCGCGTTCCGGATCCACCATCATCGGCGGCTTGTTGCTGGGCACCACGCGCTCCGTGGCGGCCAAGTTCACCTTCTTCCTGGCGATTCCCGTCATGTTCGGCGCGAGCTTCCTCAAGCTTGTGAAGTTCTTCCTCAAGGGCGGCGTGTTCGACTCGAGCGGCGTTGCCATCCTCGCGGTCGGTTGCGTTGTCGCGTTCATCGTCTCGCTCGTCGCGATCAAGTGGCTCATGGGCTTCGTACGCCGCCACGACTTCACGGCGTTCGGCATCTACCGCATCGTGCTCGGCGTCGCGGTCCTCGCGTACTTCATGCTGGTGTAAGTGACTTGCTGCACGGTGCGATGCGCACCGTGCGAATCCTTTGCATGTACATGGCACGTACTCTGGCATACTGGGTGCGTGCCATTTTCTTTTGAAAGGTTTCGCATGACGAATGTGTATTTCAACCATGACGGCGGCGTAGACGACCTGGTGAGCCTGCTGCTGTTGCTGCAGATGCCCGAGGCCCGCGTGACGGGTGTCTCGGTTGTGGACGGCGATTGCCAGATCGAGGCGGCCCTCGAGGCGTCTCGCAAGATCATCGATCTCTTTGGGGGCAAGCAGGCGGCTCTCGAGGTTGCGGCGTCGGACTCTCGCCCGCATCATCAATTCCCCTCGGAGTGGAGGGGCTCCGCCTTCACCTTCGATGCGCTGCCCATGCTGAACGAGCACGGCGCGCCTCGCACGCCGATCGCCGCGCGTCCGGCCCATCTCGACCTGGTGGATAAGGTCATGGCCGAGGAGGGCAAGACGACCCTGCTGTTCACCGGCCCCCTGACCGACCTCGCCCGCGCGCTGGACGCCGAGCCCGCCATCGAGGAGAAGATCGAGACGCTCTTTTGGATGGGCGGCTCGCTTGACGGCCATGGCAACGTGGTGGACCCGTGTTTTGACGGCACCGCCGAGTGGAACGCCTTTTGGGACCCCGAGGCGGTCAAGCGCGTGTGGGACTCGTCGCTCGAGATCCACATGGTGGGTCTGGAGAGCACCGAGGAGCTGCCGCTCACGCGCGACCTCTGCCAGCACTGGGCCGAGCTGCGCCGTTACCCGGCCATCGACCTGATCGGCCAGGGATATGCGCTGGTCCTGAATGTGGCGGCGAACAACGTGTACTACCTGTGGGATGTGCTCACCACCGTCTACTGCCTGCACCCCGAGATCGCCGAGGTTGAGCGCGTCCGTTGCGATGTCCGCGTGGACGGTGCGGCCGCGGGACGTACGTATCGTTGCGACGAGGGTCGCGAGGTGACGCTCGTGACGCACGCCGACCCCAAGCGCTTCTACGCGCTCGTCGACGAGCTGGCGATGTCGGCCGCTCCGGCCCTGTACTGAGACCCATCGATCCTTCGACCCCACGGAGCCGATATGAACATCCAGATCTTCGGTACTAAAAAGAGCTTCGACACCAAGAAGGCCCAGCGCTATTTCAAGGAGCGTCGCATCAAGTTCCAGTTCATCGATCTCAAAGAGAAGGAGATGAGCAAGGGCGAGTTACAGAGCGTGATGCGCGCCGTGGGCGGCATCGACGCCGTGATCGACCCGGACGCGAAGGATCAGGACACCGTGGCGCTCATCACCTATCTCGCCGAGAGCCAGAAGTTCGACAAGCTGCTCGAGAACCAGCAGGTCCTGCGCGAGCCCATCGTGCGCAACGGCGCCAAGGCGACCGTGGGTTACTGCCCCGATACCTGGAAGGGCTGGGAGTAGGCCCGCTGCCGCATCTGCGCGAGAGCGATTTTGCCAAATTCAAAAGAAGTGTGACCGGCGCCCCTTGCTAGGGGCGCCTTTTTGCCTAATGAGGATGGGAAAAAGAAAAAAAGAGCGCCCGTGCGACGCATGGCCGGGGTGATTCGTGGTCATTTCGCGCTGCAGTCTCGCGCGGCAGCGGCCCGCATGCGCTCATCGGTCACACATCTTGAGAATATGGCAATCACAGAAGCGGCCGGCGCTTTCCAGGCGAATAAAAACGCCGCCTACCGAATGGGTGGTGCATGCGGTAAGCGGCGGTGCTGATGGCGCCAGGTTGATCTGATGGTGGGTGCTTGGCGTGCTACTGGAGCTCGCTGAGGAAGCTCGTGCCCTCGCCGTTGCCGGGGATGCCGAAGTTGTCCAAGATCGTGGCACCGATATCCGAGGCGGTCGGGCGAAGCTCCAGGTCGACGCCGCCGCGCATGGAAGGGCTCCAGGCGAGCAGCGGTACGAGCTCGCGCGTATGGTCGGTGCCGCGGTAGGTGGGGTCGTTGCCGTGGTCGGCGGTGATGATCAGCAGATCGTCGTCGCACATAGCGTCCATGACACCGCCGAGGCGCCGGTCGAAGTCCTCGAGCGCCAGGCCGTCGCCGAGCGGGTCGCGGCGGTGCCCGTACACGGCGTCGAAATCCACCAGGTTGGTGAAGCACAGGCCGTGCCAATCGCGCGCCATGACCTCGTCCACATGGTCCATGCCATCGGAGTTGCTCTCGTTGTGATAGCTCTCGGAAAAACCGTTGCCGCACAGCAGGTCGTAGGTCTTGCCCACGGCGATGGTGTCGAGGCCCGCGTCGCGCAGGAAGTCGACGACTGTGGGGCCGGTGGGGGTCAGGCCGTAGTCGTGGCGGTTGGCGGTGCGGGTGAAATCTGCGGCGCGCGTGCCCACGTACGGGCGTGCGATGACGCGACCCATGGTGATCTCGGGGCCGTTGATGAGGGTGCGTGCGTATTCGCAGATGCGGTAGAGCTCGTCGAGCGGAATCACATCCTCATGCGCGGCGATTTGCAGCACCGAATCGCCAGAGGTGTAGACGATCAGGTCGCCCGTGGCCAGTTGGTGCTCGCCGTAGTCCTTGAGCACTTCGGTGCCGGAGTAGGGCTTGTTGCACACGATGTTGCGGCCGCTGAATGCACGGAGCTTGTCGAGCAACTCGTCGGGGAAGCCCTGCGGGAAGTAATCCACCTCAAAGCGCGTGGGCAGGCACATCATCTCCCAGTGGCCGTCGAGCGAGTCGTTGCCCAGGCTGATGATGCGCATGCGGCCGAAGCCGCCGGCGGGCTCGGTGTCTGCGCTTACGCCGGCGAACGGCTTACCGGGGCGCACGCGGCCCAGGCCGAGACGCTCCATGTTGGGGAGCGCGAGCGGGCGCCCCTGGTTGTCGACCCACCATTGGGCCATATGGCCGAGGGTGTCGGCGCCGTTTGATTTGTACTTGTCGGCGTCGGGTGCGTCGCCAACGCCGATCGAGTCGATGACGATGGTCAGGATGCGGCGATACTTCTGAGATGCCATGAAAGGTCCTTTGAGAACGATGAAAGCCCCGAGCGCGCGATTGCGGTGCTCGGGGCGACGGTGCAGGTGCGGTGCTTAGGCGTCGAGCTCACTCAGGATGGCGATGCTCGCGGAGACGCCCAGGCGGTTGGCGCCGGCCTCGATCATGGCCTCGGCGTCGGCGAGGGTGCGGATGCCGCCCGCGGCCTTCACGCCGAAGTCGGGTCCAACGGTCTCGCGCATGAGGCGCACGTCCTCGACGGTGGCGCCGCCGGTGGAGAAGCCGGTGGAGGTCTTCACAAAGTCCGCGCCGCCCTCGACGGTGAGACGGCTCGCGCGGATCTTCTCCTCCTCGGTGAGCAGGCAGCACTCGATGATGACCTTGAGGTGGGCGCCGCCGGCGTGAGCGGCCTCGGCCACGGCTGCGATGTCGGCGCGCACCACGTCGTCGTTGCCGGCCTTGAGTTCGCCGATGTTGATGACCATGTCGACCTCGCGCGCACCGGCGGCCACCACGTCGGCGGTCTCGGCGGCCTTGGCGGCGGTGGACATGGCGCCCAGCGGGAAGCCGATGACGGCGCAGGTCATGACATCGGTGCCCTCCAGCGCGGCGGCGAGGCGCGGGACCCAATAGCCGTTCACGCACACGGAGGCGGTGTTCAGCTCGCGCGCCTCGGCGGCGACGCGGTCGATCTGCTCGGCGGTGGCGTCGGCCTTGAGCAGGGTGTGGTCCATGTACTTGGCGAGTTCGGATTTGGTGAGGGACATGGCGGTTCCTTTCATTTGAAGCCCCGGGTGGGGCGGTGGTTGCAGATGCGCATGTGGGGCGTATACCCCGAGGAGTGTCCGGCTACGCGTACGCAACGCCCGCAGCCGTCACACTCGCGTAGAGCAGGGGCTCGGCGGGCGGCTCTTGCGGTCCGTACGTGTAGGCGCCGGCGAGTGTGGCCAGGCCGGTTGCGAGCTTCCCCGCATCGTTGGCGTGGACGATGGCGACGGGCTCCCCGTCTTCCACGGGGTCGCCGTAGTTTTTGAGCAGCGCGATGCCGCAGCTGTGGTCGATCTCGTCGTCGAGGGTCAGGCGCCCGCCTCCGAGTTCGGCCGATGCCACGCCCACGCGCTCGGTATCGATATGCGCAACAAAGCCCGCGCGCGGTGCGCACAGCGTCTCGTGCAGGCTTGCCTGCGGGAGCAGGGAGGGGTCGTCTATAACGCGCACGTCTCCGCCCTGGGCGACGACGATCTCCTTGAGCTTGGCGAGCGCCGAGCCGTCCTCGATCACGCGACGCGCCCGCGCCTCGGCCTCGTTGTGGTCAAAGCGCCCCGTGAGCTCGAGCAGGTCGCTCGCGAGCATGATCGCCTCATGCGTGAGGTCGGCGGGTCCTTGTCCCTGCAGGGTCTCGATGACTTCTGCGACCTCGAGGGCATTGCCGATGTTGCGTCCCAGCGGGCGGTCCATATTGGTGATGAGCGCCTTCACGCGGCGTCCCATGCCCTCGCCGATCTCGACCATGGCCTGCGCGAGTTCGATGGCCTCGGGCACGGTCTTCATGAATGCGCCGGACCCGACCTTGACGTCGAGCAGGATGCAGCCCGAACCCGCGGCGAGCTTCTTGCTCATGATCGAGCTAGCGATGAGCGGTATGCAGCTCACGGTCGCGGTGACGTCGCGCAGGGCATAGATGAGCTTGTCGGCCGGGACGAGGTTGCCTGTCTGGCCGATGATGGAGGCGCCGTGCTCCCGCACGCAGGAGAGGAATGCGTCATCTGTGAGGGCGGTGTCGAATCCAGGGATGCTCTCGAGCTTGTCCACGGTGCCGCCCGTGTGGCCAAGACCGCGCCCGGTCATCTTGGCAACGAATGTGTGCCCGGGGTCCATGGCCGCAAGCATGGGCACGACGGCGAGCGAGGTCTTATCCCCAACGCCTCCAGTGGAGTGCTTGTCCACGGTGGCGCCCGGGATGCTCGAGAGGTCCATGACATCGCCCGAGTTCATCATGTGCATGGTGAGCAGGCGCGTCTCCTCGGGCGTCATGCCGCGTAGGTAGATGGCCATGAGCAGGGCGCTTGCCTGATAGTCGGGGATGCGCCCGGAGGTGTAGCCATCCACAAAGAAGCCGATCTCGGCGTCGCTGAGCGCGCCGCCGTCGCGTTTCTTCTCAATGATGTCGTACATGCGCATAGGGTTGCCTCATTTCCATATGGCGGCAAAGGGGTGCCGCCGGAGCCATTGGCGAGATGGGGTTAGCGCCCGAGGTTCTCCGGGCCAAAGCCGTAGGGGAGAAGCTCTTCGAGGGTGGTCTCGACGAATGCATCGGGGCTCGTCCCCATGAGGATGCGGAAGGTGGCCGGGTCGCAGAACTCGCGCATCACCTGCCGGCATACGCCGCATGGCGCGCACAGCTCGCTAATGGGCTCGCCTGCGGGGCCTCCGACCACGGCGATGGCCGTGAAGTCCCGATGCCCGTCGAAGATGGCGCGGAAAAACGCCGTGCGCTCGGCGCAATTGCCCGGCGAATAGGCCGCGTTTTCGATATTGCACCCGCCGTACACGGTCCCATCGGCGCACAGCAGGGCCGCACCGACGGCGAAGTTCGAATACGGGGAATACGAGTTTTCCCGAGCCGCGATGGCAGCTCGCACAAGTTCAAGGTCGTTCATGATGCTCCTTTCCATCCCCCAGGGGGCCGGCACGTGCCAGAGAAAAACATCTAGCCCGAGCAAGCTAAAGACAACGCAGGGAGGCCCGTCCTTTTTATCCTGAGCGAGTTCTGCACGCCAAACAGTCCAGTGGACTGTTTGTTGAGTGCAAAACGACCGCCTGAGCGCAGGACATAAAGGACGGGCCTCCCGTTGGGACCGGATTACCCGCGCGATCCCTTCTCGTAGGGCACGCCGTCCGCCTTGGGCGCCACGGAGCGGCCCACGAACAGCACGAGCACCACGAGGGTAAGGATGTAGGGCATGATGGCGAGGATCTCGCTGGGGATCGGCACAACGCCGCCGCCCAGGATGATCACGAGGGCCTGTGCCATGCCGAACAGCAGGCACGCGCCGAACGCGCCGTGCGGGGTCCACTTGCCAAAGATCACCGCGGCCAGCGCGATGAAGCCCTGACCTGCCACGGCCGTCTGCGTGAACTGGGAGATGATCGCCAGTGTGATGGACGCGCCGCCGAATCCCGCCATGACGCCGGAGAGCACAACGCAGATGAAGCGCGTGCGGCTCACGTTGATGCCGAGGGTGTCGGCGGCAGCGGGGTGCTCGCCCACGGCGCGGACGCGCAGGCCCCACTTGGTCTTGTAGAGCACGAACCACACCACGGCGGCGGCGATGATGCCGAATACGACGGTGACATCGACGTTGAGGTTCGCCCACGGGGTGCCGGCGAAGGCGCCGCGCCCGAAGATCTTGGGCAGCGTCTCGATGGAGGGGCTCTGCGTGCCGCCGTCCCACATGAGGCGGGCGAGGAAGAGCGCGAGACCCGGTCCCAGCATGTTGAGGGCGATGCCCGAGACGTTCTGGTCGGCGCGGAAGGTCACCGCGGCGACGGCGTGCAGCAGCGCGAAGACGCCGCCTGCGACGCCTGCGCACAGGAACGCGATCCAGGGGTTGCCGGTGTAGAACGAGACGGCGGCGCCGGCGAGGGCGCCGACGGTCATCATGCCCTCGATGCCGATGTTGACGACGCCGGAGCGCTCGGAGATGACGCCGCCCAGGGCGCCGAAGACGAGCGGGGTCGCATACATGAGGGTGATGCCGATGAGCAGCATGACGTTGTTAAGCATGGTTGGCCTCCTGCGCGTCGGAAGTGGCCGCTGCGATTTGGGCCCTCTCGGCAGAGCGCTTCTCAAGGCGCTCGGCGATGAGGGTGACCACGCGGGCGAGCGCGACGAAGAACACGATCGTGCCGATCATGATGTTGATGATGTCGGTGGGGGCGCCCACGGCCATCTGCACGGAGGTGCCGCCGTAGAGCAGGCCGCCGAACAGCAGGCCCGCGAAGATGCACCCGATGGGGGAGGAGCCGGCGATAAGCGCGACGGAGAAGCCGTTGAAGCCGTAGTTCTCGAACGCGGCGAGCGTCGAGATGCAGTGCGGTTGGATGCCGGTGATCATGAGGGCGCCGGCCAGGCCCGAGATACCGCCCGCGATGACCATGGCGAGCACGGTGTTGCGCTCGACGGGCATGCCGGCGAACTCGGCGGCGTCGCGGTTGAAGCCCACGGCGCGCAGCTCAAAGCCGAGCTTGGAACGGTAGAGGACGAACCAGATCGCGATGGCGACGAGGATGGCCACGATGAAGGCGATATTGACGTCGGCCTTGACGAGGAAGTCGTAGAGCCACGGCACGTTCCTGAGCGTCTCGAGGCCCTGGTTGGAGAGCTTCCACTCGGGCAGGATCATGGTGTAGCTGGAGGGATTCACCGGGATCGACGAGGTGGAGCTCGGGCGATGGAACATCTCGGAGTTCACGACGAAGTTGTTGAGGTAGAGCATCGTCCAGTTGAGCATGATGGCCGTGATGACCTCATGGATGCCGAAACGCGCCTTGAGGAAGCCCGTGATGGCGCCGATGGCCGCGCCGCCGGCGATGCCGGCGAGGATGACGACGGGCACCTGCAGCACCATGGGCAGGTCGAGCGTGGAGCCCACGAGCACGGCACACACCGCACCGGCCACGTACTGGCCCTCGGCGCCGATGTTGAACATGCCCGTCTTGAAGGCGAACGCCACCGAGATTCCGGTGAGGATGATGGGGGACGCCTTGATGATGGTGTTGGAGATGTACTTGGGCTTGGAGAACACGCCCTCGAACAGCGCCGCGAAGGACGCGACGGGGTCGTAGCCGGCTACCGCGAGCAGGACCGCCGCCACGGCGAATCCGAGCGCGATGGCGATGAGCGTAGCGGTGATGGGGCGCTTGAGGATGCGCTGGAGCAGGCTCTCCTGGGGTTTGGCGGTATGCGCCGCGCCTGCGGTTGCAGTGGATGCCATGCTATTCACCTCCTGCCATGAGCAGGCCGATCTTGTTCTCGTCGACCTCGCCCTGCTTGAATGTACCGGTGATGCGGCCGTCGTAAATGACGTCGATGGTGTCGGACACGCTCATGACCTCGTCGAGCTCGAGTGAGATGAGCAGGATGGCCGTGCCGCGGTCACGCTCGGCGACGAGCGCTTTGTGAACATATTCGATGGCGCCCACGTCCAGGCCGCGCGTGGGCTGCACGGCGATGAGCACGTCGGGATCGTTGGAGACCTCGCGGGCGATGATGACCTTCTGCTGGTTTCCGCCGGACAGGCCGCCGGCGGTTTTGTCGGCGCAGTCGGCGGGGCGGACATCGTAGTCGGCGATGAGCTGCTCGGTGTATTCGTGCATCTTGGCGCCGTCGAGCATACCGTGCTTGCCGAACTCGGGCGTGCGGTACTTCTCGAGCACGGCGTTCTCGGCAACGGTGAAGGGCAGCACCAGGCCGCGCTTCTGGCGGTCTTCGTGGATGGTCGAGACCTTGTGGTCGATGACGTTGCGCGGCGTGGTGTTTTGGATCTCCTCGCCGTTCACGAGGATCTTTCCGGAGGTGGCCTTGGTCAGGCAGGTGATGGCCTCGACGAGCTCCTTTTGGCCGTTGCCATCGATGCCTGCGATGCCGACGATTTCGCCGGAGCGGACCGCGAGGTCGAGGCCCTTGACGGTTTCGATACCGCGCTCGTCGTTCACGTGCAGGTCGCGAATCTCAAAGACGGTCTTGCCGGGCGTGGCGGGCTGCTTCTCGACCTGGAGGTTCACGTGGTGTCCGACCATCATGTCGGCGAGGTCCTCCTCCGTGACGTCCGCGACGGTGACTTCGTCGACGTACTGGCCGCGGCGGATGATCGTGCAGGTGTTGGAGGACGCCTTGATCTCCTTGAGCTTGTGGGTGATGACGATGATGGTCTTACCCGCGCTGGTGAGGTCGTGCATGATCTGGATGAGGCGGTCGATCTCCTGGGGCGTGAGAACCGCGGTGGGCTCGTCCAGGATCAGGATGTCGGCACCACGGTAGAGCGCCTTCAAGATCTCGACGCGCTGCTGCATGCCGACCGAGATGTCCTCGATCTTGGCATCGGGGTCGACCTCGAGGCCGTACTGCTCGATGATCTGGCAGACCTTCTCACGTGCCTTTTTCATGTCGAGGATGCCCGCCGCACCGCACACTTCGCTGCCGAGCACGATGTTTTGGGTCACGGTGAAATTGTCCACGAGCATGAAGTGCTGGTGGACCATGCCGATGCCATGGGCGATGGCGTCGTTGGGGGTGTTGATGACGACGGGCTCGCCGTTGAGGCAGATCTGGCCCTCGTCGGCTTGGTATAGACCGTAGAGCACGTTCATGAGCGTGCTCTTGCCGGCACCGTTCTCGCCCAGGACCGCGTGGATCGTGCCCTTCTGCACGGTGAGGTCCACATGGTCGAGTGCAGTGAACGTGCCGAACGTCTTTACGATGCCGCTCATCTGCACCGCGTAGCGCGCATCTGGCTTCATAGGCCGTTCGCTCCTTCCATTTCTCCTTCGGGTTCGGGGCCCTTCGGCCCCTCTTCGTCCCGCGCCGAGGGCGTCCTTGCGGGCGCTCCCGGCGCGGGACGGCTCGTCTGCTCACACGAGCCGTGAACGACGCGGGCCGGCGATGGCGCCGCAGGGCGCATCGCCGGCCTGGCAAAACGTTAAACGTTAGAGCGAAGCGACGTAGTCGTTGAACGCATCCTCGGTCGCGGGGGGCTCGATCTCGCCGTTCTTGATCTTGTCGAACAGCTCGACGGCGGTGTCGTACACGCCGGGCTCCATGAGGTCGTGGTGGGTGGAAACGGCCACGGCGCCGTCCTTGGCGGAGAGCTCGATGTTCTTGCCGCCGACCTTCTCACCGTTGGAAGCCATGGTGGAGACCTCGATGACGGCCTTGTCGACGTTCTTCATGACGGAGGTCAGCATGTTCTCGGGGGCGAGATCGTACTGGTCCTTGTCGACGCCGATGACCATCTTGTCGGCATCCTGGGCGGCCTCGATGACGCCGTTGCCGGCGTTGCCGGCGCAGGCGAACACGATGTCACAGCCGTCGGAGTACATCTTCTGACCAGCGGCCTTGCCCTTGGCGGCGTCGGTGAAGGTCTCGATGTACTGGGAGACGACCTCGACGTTGGTGCCCTCGGTGGCGTTGGCGTAGGCGACGCCGGCCTGGTAGCCCCAGTCGAAGGTCTCGAGGACGTCGGACTTCATGCCGCCGATGAAGCCGACCTTACCGGTCTGGGTGGTCATGGCGGCGATATAGCCGGCCACGAAGGAGGGTTCCTGCGTCTTGAAGGTCACGCCAGTGAGGTTATCGAGCAGGTCGGCCTCGGGGTAGGCGCTGTCGATGATGGCGAAGTGCACGTCAGGGTTGGTCTTGGCGGTGTTCTGGATCGCCTCGGCCATGGCGAAGCCGATGCCCCACACGGTCTGGGCGCCGTCGTCGACGGCCTTGTCCAGGTTGGTGGCGTAGTCGGACTCCTGCTTGGACTCGGTGTAGCCGACCTCGATGCCGGTGTCCTTGTTGAGCTGCTGCAGGCCCTCCCAGGCGAGCTGGTTGAAGGACTGGTCGTTCACGCCACCCATATCGGTGACCATCTGGACCTTGTAGTCGGCAGAGGCGTCGGCGGGAGCGGAGCCCGCGGGCTTGGCCTCGTCGCCACCGCCGCAGCCTGCGACGGAAAGGGCGAGGACGCCGGCAAGGGCGAGACCCATGAGACGATTCTTCTTCATGTTCTTCCTTTCTTGCGTACTGTTGTCGTTTGCAAAATGGGCGCATAGCTGCGCCGTATCTTCTACCGTGCCTGAGCAAGGGCATGGCGAAAGACCATGGGGGATGCGGGGCGACGGCGCTCGATGCGCCGCGCGCTCCGGACCGAAAGGCGTCCGCCCGGCCTTCGCGATGCGCGAGACCGGGCGGGCGAGGGGATTTATGCGGGCAGGGCGAGGGAGAGGGCGATCTCCATCATCTGGGTGAAGCTCGTCTGACGCTCGTCGGCCGGGAGGGACTCTCCGGTGAGGGGCAGGTCGGAGACGGTGAGCAGGCACAGGGCCTTCTTGCCCAGGCGGGCGGCGTTCATGTAGAGCGCGGCGGCCTCCATCTCGACGGCGAGGACGCCCATTTTCTGCCAGGTGGCGGTGGAGGAGGGGTCGTCGAGGTAGAAATGGTCGGAAGACAGGATGTTGCCGACCTTGACATCGACACCCTGCGCGCGGCCCGCGGCAACGGCGCGCTCGAGCAGCTCATAGCTTGCGATGGGGGCGTAGGAGCCGGGGAGGTTGTACTGGGCGGCGTAGTTGGAGTCGGTGCAGGCGCCCATGCCGGCCACGACGTCGCGGACCTTGATGGACGGGTCGATGCCGCCGGCGGAACCCACGCGGATGATGGATTCCACGCCGTAGAACTCGTAGAGTTCGTGGGAGTAGATGCCGATCGAGGGCATTCCCATGCCACCGCCCATAACCGAGACGGGCTGGCCCTGGTACGTGCCGGTGAAGCCGAGCATGTTGCGCACCTCGTTGAAGGTGCGGACATCCTCGAGGTAATGGTCCGCGATGTATTTGGCGCGGAGCGGGTCTCCGGGCATCAGGACCGTTTTGGCGATATCGCCGTAATGAGCCCCGTTGTGGGGCGTAGGGGTGCTTTCCATAATGGGACGAGGCCTCCTTGCGTCGTAGATACAACAGGGTACACTTTCTCACCTACGCGTGAGGTTGGCTATCGGAATTCGGTGGGAGGATGCTGCGCCCAGCGAGCGGCTGCCCAGGTCAGAGGGTTTATCCTGCTAAAGCGAATCACCAGCCGCGCCAAATCACCTCAAGGAAAAAACACTCACATAAATGAATGAGAAAAAGTCCCATTTGCGATACCCTTTGGGACCTGTGCATATGGTATCCTTGCAAACGTGAATAAATCTTCGGCCAACGGTCTCTTTTTTCACATGGGCGCGAGCGTTTTTTCGGCGAGTGGCACGTGCGAATGTCCGGGGATTGTTGCCGGGGATGTCAAATTTGGGGCGGGGACGCCCCGCGAGCACGACGAGGAGCGTGGTCACGCAATGCAGGAGGCATGGGAAGGCTTCGAGGGCGGCAATTGGCTCAACGAGATTGACGTCCGCGACTTCATCCAGAAGAACTACACCCCGTACGAGGGCGACGAGTCGTTCCTGGTGGGTCCCACCGAGCGTACCGTCAAGCTGTGGGATGACGTCATGTCGCTGCTTCTCAAGGAGCGCGAGCAGGGCGGCGTCCTGGACATGGACACCAAGGTCGTGACGGGCATTCTGTCCCACAAGGCCGGCTACATCGACGCCGAGCACCCTGAGCGCGAGACCATCGTCGGCCTGCAGACCGACGCCCCGCTCAAGCGCGCCCTGCACGTCAACGGCGGCATCCGCATCGCCTGCCAGGCCGCTGCCCAGCACGGCTACGAGGTCGATCCCGAGATCGTCGACTTCTACACCAACAAGCGCAAGACGCACAACGCCGGCGTGTTCGACGCCTACACCCCTGAGATGCGCGCCTGCCGCTCCGCTCACATCATCACCGGTCTGCCCGACGGCTACGGCCGCGGCCGCATCATCGGCGACTACCGCCGCGTCGCCCTCTACGGCGTCGACGCCCTGATCGCCGACAAGGAGGCCCAGAAGGCTTCCACGCCCTCCGTCATGACCGAGGAGACCATCCGCGATCGCGAGGAGCTGTCCGAGCAGATCCGCTCCCTCAAGCAGCTCGTCGAGCTCGGCAAGCTGTACGGCTTCGACATCGCCCGTCCGGCCGCCAACACCCAGGAGGCCATCCAGTGGATGTACCTCGCCTACCTGGCTTCCGTGAAGGACCAGAACGGCGCTGCCATGTCCATCGGCCGCACCTCCACCTTCATCGACATCTACGCTGAGCGCGACCTCAAGAACGGCACCTTCACCGAGGAGCAGATCCAGGAGTTCGTCGACCACTTCATCATGAAGCTGCGTATGGTCAAGTTCGCCCGTACCCCCGAGTACCAGAACCTGTTCTCCGGCGACCCGCAGTGGGTCACCGAGTCCATCGGCGGCATGGGTGTCGACGGCCGTACCCTCGTCACCAAGATGAGCTACCGCTACCTCCACACCCTGGAGAACATGGGCACCTCCCCGGAGCCGAACCTGACCGTCCTGTGGTCCACTCACCTGCCCCAGGCCTTCAAGGAGTTCTGCGCTAAGACCTCCATCGCGTCCTCTTCCATCCAGTATGAGAACGACGACGTCATGCGCGTCTACCACGGCGACGACTACGCCATCGCCTGCTGCGTGTCCTCCATGCGCATCGGCAAGGAGATGCAGTTCTTCGGCGCCCGCGCCAACCTCGCCAAGTGCCTCCTGTACGCACTCAACGGCGGTGTCGACGAGGTCTCCAAGAAGCAGGTCGGCCCGAAGTTCCGTCCGGTCGAGGGCGACACCCTTGATTTCGACGACGTCATGGCCAAGTACAACGACATGATGAAGTGGCTCGCCGGCGTGTACGTGAACACGCTGAACGTCATCCACTATATGCATGACAAGTACTGCTACGAGTCCATCCAGATGGCCCTGCACGACAAGGACGTCCACCGCTGGTTCGCCACCGGCATCGCCGGCCTGTCCGTCGTGGCCGACTCCCTGTCCGCCATCAAGTACGCCAAGGTTCACCCGGTCCGCGACGAGAATGGCGTCATCGTCGACTTCAACATCGAGGGCGACTTCCCCAAGTACGGCAACGACGACGACCGCGTCGACGTTCTCGCCCACGACATCGTGCACCAGTTCATGGAGTACATCCGCATGAACGACACGTACCGCAACTCGGTGCCCACCACTTCCGTCCTGACCATCACCTCCAACGTGGTGTACGGCCAGAAGACCGGTGCCACCCCCGACGGCCGCAAGGCCGGCGTGCCGTTCGCTCCTGGCGCCAACCCCATGCACCAGCGCGACACCCACGGTGCCATCGCCTCCCTGTCCTCCGTCTCGAAGCTTCCCTTCCGTGACGCTCAGGACGGCATCTCCAATACCTTCTCCATCATCCCGAGCGCGCTCGGCAAGGAGGACCAGGTTATGTTCGGCGATCTGGATCTCGGTGACGTCTCCTTCGAGAACCCGGTTGCCTGCTGCGACTGCACCGATTCCTCCGCTCCCGAGGGCTCCGAGGACCGCTAAGGCCATCGGACATTCGGTCCGTCTGTAATGTTTCCGCGCCGGTGGTAATTCTTATTCACCGGCGCGGTCAATGCTGATATAATTTCAGTAACAATTCCTATTTCGGCGCAAGAGGGCGCCGAAGATGAAAAGGAGTGCACCAATGAAGGTTGCTGACATCCCGCAGGCTCAGGCCGACAATCTCGTGAGCATGATCGACGCTTACGCCGAGAAGGGTGGCCACCACCTGAACGTCAACGTGTTCAACCGTGACACGCTGCTCGACGCCCAGGCTCACCCGGAGAAGTACCCCCAGCTCACCGTTCGCGTTTCCGGTTACGCTGTGAACTTCCACAACCTGACCAAGGCTCAGCAGGACGAGGTTATCTCCCGTACCTTCCACGATAGCTTCTAAGCGATCACCCACACGGGCACCGCTCAAGCGAGGGACGTCGGCATTGCCGGCGTCCCTTTTTGCATTGCTGGGCGGGTCTACAGGCTGAGAAGGGATGCGAGTCCGAGGAATAGGACAAGGAGGGCGAGGTTGATGGCGGTGAAACAGAGCAGGTAGCGCCCGGTTTGCGCGTCACGCGAACGTCCATAGACACGTAGCGTGATCAGGCTTGCGAGAGAGGCGACCGGTGTTCCCAGGCCTCCGATATTGGTGCCGACAAGCAGTCCGATGCCGTTGCTGCTAAACCCGGAGAGCATGATCGCGGCTGGGACGTTGCTGATGACTTGGCTGACCAGAGCCGAGACAAGGACCTCACGCCCGACGACGATGGATTGCAGGGTGCTGGCGATGACTTGAACGTGCCTGATGTTTCCCACAAAGATGAAGAAGCAGGCAAAGGTGATAAGAAGGCTGTAATCGAGGTGTTTGAGTACGCTGCGATCGAATATGAGGCAGCCAATCAGAGTGATGAGCACACAGAGCTCCCAGCTCACGACCCTTCCAACGCAGGCGAGTGCGAGGAGGAATAGGGAGCCGTAAGCGAGGGCGAGTCGTGTATCGACCTTGGAATCGGCGGCTTTGCCGAGCGTTGCCTTCGTATTGGGAATGAGCATACATGGGGCGATGGAGGCAAGGAACCCGATGATGCCGTAGGGTGCGATTGCGGTGAGGAATTCGCCGAGTTCGAGCTCGAACGCGGAGTAGAGGTAGATGTTCTGCGGGTTGCCGATGGGCGTCATCATCGAGCCGAGATTTGCCGCGACGGTTTGTGCGACGAGTGTGATGATCGTCGAGCGGGGTTCGGAGCCCTGGAAGAGCAACAGGGTGAGGGGTGCGAACGAGATGAGGGCGACATCGTTCGTGACGATCATGGCGGTGAAGAAAGAGAGCGTGACGAGCAGGAGCGAGAGGCGTCGCTGCGTGCCTTCGGTGCGGGTGAGAAGGGACCGCACACGCGCCAGCAGGCCGGCGCGTGTGAAGCCCGCCACGACGGTCATGAGGCAGAAGAGAAGGCCGATGGTGCGCCAGTCGATTGCCTCGGCGTATGCGGACCAGTTTTGAGGCGTAGGCGGGAACAGGCAAGCCGAGAGGAGCGCTGCGAGGGCGGCGAGGACGAGTACGGCTTCAGCTTGGATGAAGGAGCGAATTCGATCGATGAGGGGGAGTTGCATGCTGGTCCTCAGGTTCGGGCGACAGGTGAAAATGACCGAGATGAATGCGGCCAACGGGGTATTATAACTTGCGAAATAAAGCGTCTGCAGCCGTGTCTGCAGGTAAAGGGGGAGATGCGATTATGGCACGTGTTCAGCTAGATGAGGATAGGGACGTCGAGTCCAGATATGCGCTCGGGCGCATCCACTCCATCGAGAGCATGGGCACCGTGGACGGGCCGGGTGTGCGTTTCGTGGTGTTCACCCAGGGGTGCCCCATGCGCTGCGCGTATTGCCACAACCCGGACACGTGGACCGTGGGCGAGGGGGCCGGTACGTGCGTATCGGTCGAGCGCCTGTTGGGAGAATACGAGAGCAACAGGCCGTTTTACCGTACCGGCGGCCTGACCGTCACGGGCGGCGAGCCGTTGCTTCAGCCCGAGTTCGTGGGCGATCTGTTCGCGGCCGCCCATGCGGCGCCTGCGGGCCGTATCCACACATGTCTGGACAGCTGTGGATACGCGTATAACCCCAAGAAGCCAGAGCGTTTTGAGAAGCTTCTGAGCGAGACCGATATGGTCCTGCTCGACATCAAGCACAGCGACCCTGTGGGGCATAAGGCCCTGACCGGATGCGAGCCCGATCGCATCATCGCGTTCGGCGACGAACTCGCCAGGCGCAAGATCAAGGTCGTGATCCGCCACGTAGTGGTTCCCGGAATCACGGACACGGAAGAGGAGTGCGAGGCGCTCGGACGCCTCATCGCCCCATGGCACAACGTGGTGGGTCTCGAGATGCTGCCCTATCACACGATGGGCATCGTCAAATATGAGCAGCTTGGCTTGGAATATCCGCTCAAGGGTGTGCCCGCGATGGACAAGGGCCGCATGCCCGCCCTTCGCGAGGCGGTAATGCGCGGGTTGCGCGCAGGCCGTGCGGCGGAACACAACTGCCAGGGTTAAGCAAAAGCGGCGGGAAGGCTCCCGCCGCTTTTTGTTGCGCTGTATGGGCGTGATCGGGGCTAATGTCACAGATATTCGATCTGAGCGCCTTGCGTGTCGCAGGTGAGAATGTGCGTCTCGCAGGTAGGGAAGGCCTCGCGGAGCCGGACCTGCAGGAATTTGGCGACGATAGTGTCGTCGGTCACCGCCATGAGGGTCGAGCCCGAGCCGGAGATCCACAGCGTTCCGGCGCCGCCTTCCAGGCAGGTTGCGCGGATGCCGTCGTAATCGGGGATGAGCGCGCGACGGAAGGGCTCCTGTAGGCGGTCGTCGTTTGCGGCCGCGATGAGCGCAAGGTCGCCCGTCTCCAGGCCGCGCGTCATGCCGGCGATGCGGCCCATCTGCCATACGGCGTCTGCGAGTGCGACCTGCTGCGGTACGACCTTCCGCGCCTCGCTCGTGTGGACCTCGTAGGGCGGGATGACGGTGATGAAGCGGAGGCGATCGCTGACCTCGTAGCGCAGGCAGCGGGGAAGTCCGCCTTCGGGCGTGAACGAGCATACGGCCCCGCCGAGGATGGCGGGGGCGACGTTGTCGGGATGTCCTTCGACGGCGGTTGCGATGCGCACGAGTTCGGCGCGGTCGACGGTGTGACCGGTCAGCGCGGCGGCCGCCATGATGCCCGCGACGACGCAGGTCGAGCTCGAGCCCAGGCCGCGGGCGACGGGCACCTCCGTCTGGATGTCGATTTTCACGGGGAAGGGCTCCTCGCCCCACTCGCGCAAAGCGTCAATGAGCGATGCGTATACGAGGTTGTTCTCATTTTGGAACTCCTCGGGGCATCCGGTGATCTGCAGTTCATCGGCGCGCTCAAACGTGAAATGCGAGTAGAGCGAAACCGCCATTCCGAGCGTGTCGTATCCGATGCCAAGGTTCGCGCTGGTGGCGGGTACGGTGATCTTGATCATTTGAGACCCCCGGCCGCCTGCTCCACAAAGGACGCCATGCCGTCGATGTCCACGACGTCGGCGTGCAGCACGGGCTTGTCCTGCAGCTCTGCGAGCTGAGCGGGCGCGCAGGTGCCCGTTGCCTTCTCCAGGACCTGCATGCAGGCAAAGTCGTCGGGCGGGCAGAACAGGCCGAGCGCGCTGGCGACCGCACGCGGGAACTTGTACGGGTTCGCGGTGGAAAGCAGGATGCGGGCCTTGGAACCGGGGACGGCGGGCATGTGGCTCAGCACGTGGTAGCCGCAGGCGGTGTGCGGGTCGATCAGATAACCGTTTTCATCCCAACAGGCCTTGATGGCGCGGGCAACCTCATCCTCATCGGCCCAACCGCAGGCGAACACCTCCTGGATCTTGGAGAGCAGCTCGTTGGGAAGGGTGTAGGAGCCCTCATCTGCCAGCTGGCCCATGAGTCGGGAGACGAGCTCGACGTCGCCGTCGGACAGGTAATAGAGCATGCGCTCGAGGTTTGAGGAAACGAGGATGTCCATGGACGGCGAGGTTGTGGTGAAGAAGGGGCGCTTGCGGTCGTACGTACCCGTGGTGAGAAAGTCGAACAGCACGTTGTTCGCGTCGCTCGCCACGATGAGACGTGCCACGGGAAGACCGAGGCGCTTGGCGTAATAGCCGGCGAGGATGTCGCCAAAGTTGCCGGTCGGCACGCAGAACTCGACCTCGTCGCCGCATGAGATATCGCCGGAGCGAAGGAGCTGCGCGTATGCGGCGAAGTAGTACACGACCTGGGGCACGAGGCGGCCGACGTTGATGGAATTGGCGCTGGAGAGCATGACGCCCTGGGTGGCGAGGCGCTCGGCGAGCTCGCGATCGGCGAAGATCTGCTTGACGGCGGTTTGCGCATCGTCGAAGTTGCCGCGCACGCCGCAGACGGCCACGTTGGCGCCTTCTTGGGTGCTCATCTGCAGCTCTTGCACGCGGCTGACCTTGCCTTCGGGATAGAAGACGGAGATGCCGACGCCCGGGGCATCGGCGAATCCGGCGAGAGCCGCCTTGCCGGTGTCGCCGGAGGTGGCGGTCACGATCATGATCTTCTCGTCTCCGGTGCCGTCGTTCGAGCCCGTGCGGGCCATGAGGCGGGGCAGCATCTGGAGGGCGACGTCTTTGAAGGCACTCGTGGGGCCGTGCCACAGCTCGAGCACGTGCGTGGGCACGCCGTCGGCGTTGGCCGGCGCGAGGCGCCTCACGGGCGTGATTTCGGCATCGGCGAAAGTCTCCTCATATGCCTCGGAGACGCACGCCGCGATCTCTTCGGGGGCGTAGTCGGTTAGCAGTGCTGCGAGCACCTCGCGCGCCAGGTTGAGATAGCCCATCTCCGAGAGGCCGGCGAGCGGGATCTGCGTGCAGCCGAGCTCATCGCTCACATATAGACCGCCGTCGGGTGCGATTCCCCGACGGATGGCTTCTTTTGAGGTGAGCGGCGCCTCGTGGGAACGGGTGCTGTGGTATGTCGCCATGCTTGGGTCTCCTCGCTGCCGATGTCGTCGTGCGTTCTGCCATGGTAGCAGAGCGCGTTGCTACACCATGATAAAGCACTGCAGCTCCATCGCTTTCCAGCGGGGCTTCACACGTCGTTTCGCAATTGGAAACATAGGTAGCGATTCTTGGGAAAGAGCCGGATGGGGGAGCGGTCGGGCACTTGCTCATGGTAAAGTGGCTGCCTACGTGACCATGCGCCCATCTCGACGTGCGCCAGGGGAAAGGCATTTGCTCCATATGATCAAGATCACTAAGTTCGGCGGCTCCTCTGTCGCCGACGCCGAGCATTTCAAAAAGATCAAGGGGATCATCGACGCCGATCCCGCGCGCCGCTTCGTGGTGGTAAGTGCGTGCGGTCGTCGTCATAAGGCCGACACGAAGGTCACCGACCTGCTGTATCTCGTCGATGCGCATGTGAACTACCATGTGTCCTGTGAGGACCTGCTCGCCGACATCGGGCAACGCTATTTCGATATCGCCGATGAGCTGGGGCTCTCCTATCCCATCCGCGAAGAGTTTGCCGCCTTTGCCGAGCGCGCCCGTTCCGGTGGCTACACCACCGAGGAGCTGGTGAGCCGCGGCGAGTACTTCACCGCCCGCCTCATGGCCGAGTACCTGGGGCTGCCGTTCATCGACGCTGCGGACATGGTGGCCTTCCACCACGACGGCACGCTGTCGATGTCGCGCACGGCCAAGCTCGTCAAGCAGAACGCCCGCGAGGGCGGGTTCGTGATGCCGGGCTTTTACGGCGCCACCAAGGAGGGCAAGGTCAAGCTGCTCGACCGCGGCGGCGGCGACATCTCCGGCTCGATTCTCGCCCAGTGCCTCGAGGCTGATCTGTACGAGAACTGGACGGACGTCTCGGGCTTCCTCTCCGCCGATCCGCGCATCGTTCCGGGCGCCCAGCCCATCCCGCGCATCACTTACGAGGAGCTGCGCGAGCTGTCTTACATGGGCGCGAGCGTCCTGCACGAGGAGGCGGTCTTCCCCGTCCGCGATGCCGGCATTCCGCTCGTCATCAAGAACACGAACGCCCCCGAGGACCCGGGCACGATCATCTCCGAAACCGCCAAGGAAGGCGATACCGAGCCGATCATCACCGGTATCGCCGGCAAGCGCGACTTCCTGGCCATCAACGTCTCGCGCGATCGCACCAAGAGCCGCATCGGCTTCATGCGTCGCGCCCTGTCTGTGTTCGAGCGCTATGGCGTGTCCGTCGAGCATATGCCCACGGGCGTGGACCAGTTCGCCGCCGTCGTGCAGGCCGCCGACGTCAAGGATTCGCTGTACTCGCTCATATCCGACATCCAAGAGGAGGTCGAGCCGCTCGAGATCGAGGTCGTGGAGGACCTGGCGCTCATCGCCACGGTCGGCCGTAACCTGAGCGGCCGCGCGGGCATTTCGGGCCATCTGTTCGGCAAACTCGGCGAGGCCGGCGTGAGCGTCCGCATGATCACGCAGGGCTGCGACGAGATCAACATCATCATCGGCGTGGAGGAGCGCGATTTCGACCTCGCGATCAAAACCATCTATGAGGCGTTTTCCGACGAGGACGGTATCGTGAAGACCGCCGAGTTGGAGCCTGCGCCGCGCGCGTTCTAGGCGCGAGACAAAGGTTGCCGGAAGCATGCATGCCCAATGCGAACTGTGAGGAGTGGAGCAAGATGAAGAAGTACGTCGTCGCTATCGTAGGGGCCACGGGGGCCGTCGGCACGCAAATGCTCACGTGCCTGGAGGAACAGCAGTTCCCGGTTGGCGCGCTCAAGCTCTTGGCGAGTCCGCGCTCGGCCGGCAAGGTCGTGTCGACCCCGTGGGGCGAGGTCACGATCGAGGCGGCCGCGCCCGAGGCGTTCGACGGCGTGGATATCGTGCTGGGTGCCGCCGAGGACGACGTGGCGAAGGCCCTGTACCCCGAGGCCGTGCGCCGCGGTGCCGTGGTGGTGGACAACTCGCACGCTTTTCGCCTGGACGAGGACGTGCCGCTGGTCATCCCGGAGATCAACGCGGCCGATGCCCTCACGCACAAGGGCATCATCGCCAATCCCAACTGCGCCACCATCATCGGCCTGGTGCCGACTTGGCCGCTTCACCAGCTGGCCGGCGTGAAGCGCATGATCGTATCCACCTATCAGGCCGCGTCCGGTGCAGGCGTGCCCGGCATGCGCGAGCTCGAAGAGCAGATCGGCTGCATGGGCCGCGGCGAGGAGATCCCCGCCCCCGCTGCGTTTGCGGCGCAGTTGGCGAGCAACCTCATCCCGCAGATCGGTGGGGAGAAGTATCAGGGCTTCACCTCCGAGGAGATGAAGATGCAAAACGAGGGCCGCAAGATCATGCACCTGCCCGATCTCCGCGTGAACTGCACGTGCGTGCGCGTTCCCGTCTTGCGCTCTCATTCCGAGAGCGTCACGCTCGAATTCGAACGTGACATCACGCTTGAGCAGGCGCGCGAGGCTCTCGCGTCCGCTCCCGGTGTGAAGCTCGTGGACGACCTGGCCGCCGAGTCCGCGCACGACCGCTGGCCCATGCCGCTGGATACCACCGACCAGGACCTCATCTGGGTCGGCCGCGTGCGCCGCGACATCTCCAACCCTGACGCCCTGCGCGGCATCACCTTCTGGTGCTGTGGCGACCAGATCCGCAAGGGCGCTGCCACCAATGCCGTCCAGATCGCCAAGCTCCTGTGCGAATAGGGACATGCGTCGCCGTAGGATACGGATGTTTTGCGCGGTCTTGACGGCCCTGTACCATTCGGTCGGAAATACTCGGCCGGTGGTCGGTAATTAATCTACATATCAAGTTTCAGTGTGTACAATCTGATGTCACGCACAGAACGGGGAAGGCGCCGGCGACGAGAGATGCGACCGGCGCCTTCGCCATATGTAATATCGATTAGATTGGTCGTGATCTTGTGGGTAAGTACGTCATCGTGGTCGAGTCCGGTGCGGACGTCTCGCCGGAGCAATGCGAGCGCTACGGTATCGTGATCGTCCCGATGCACGTGACGATCGGCAGCGAGACGATGGACGACGGCTCCATCGACCCGCTCGAGATCTACTCTCGCTGCAACGAGCTCGCCGAGATGCCCAAGACGAGCGGCTGCACTCCCGGCGACTTTGAGAAGGTCTTCGACCGCATTCACGCCGAACAGCCCGATGCGACCATCCTCCACCTCGCGTATTCCGAGGCGACCACCTGCTCGCACCAGTCTTCCAAGATCGCCGCCCAGGGCCGCGACTACGTCTACTCCATGGACACGCGTTTCGTCTCCGTGGGCCAGGGACTCGTGGCCGTCGAGACCGCCAAGTACATCGAGGCCCATCCCGATGCCACGGTCGAGGAGATCTTCTCCTACGCCGAGAGCGTGATGGATCGCATCCTGCTCGGCTTTGTCCCCACCGACCTCGGCTTCCTCAAGGCCGGCGGTCGACTCTCCAACGTCGCGTTCCTCGGCGCGCACCTGCTCAAGATCAAACCCTGCATCGAGGTGCTCGGCGGTAAGTTCCTCGCCACCAAGAAGTTCCGCGGTTCCATGCTCAAGTGCGCGCATTCCTTCATCGATCACATGATCGAGAAGGGCGATATCGACTACTCCCACATCGGTCTCGCCTACTCTGTGGGACTGTCCGACGAGCTCCGCACGGAGATGGAGGCGTACGCCCACGAACTGGGATTTAAGGAGATTACCTGGACCAAGGTCGGAGGCGTGATCTCCAGCCACTGCGGCCCCACTGCTTTCGGCGCCGTGCTCATCCAAAAGCCCAAGGCGTAAAGCGCACTCGATAGCATCAGAGGTCGTGTCGCCACCTCAATTTAGGGACAGTCCCTAAATTGAGGTGGCGACGGGCTTTGCCGGCCGAATTGATGCGGTGTTTGCCTTCCTCTTCTTCCGGTGGCGCTATGAGTGGGTGTGGGACGTTGCGGTAGCCACTTGATTCGCATTGTGCAAACAAAAACGCGGAGCTATGTTAATCACGAAGTCTTTCTTATGCTAATTACTAAGTCAGAGCTATGTTAATCATGAAGTCAGTCTTATGATAATCACGAAGTGCGAATGAAACCTATAGGCTATCTCCGTGTGATTCAGTCTCGTAAAAAGCAAGGGGCCGCTCATGATCTTGCGCGACATGAAGACGAAGCTGCTGCAATTGGCAACGAAGTTCCCCGTCGTTTCGGTCACAGGGCCACGCCAGAGTGGGAAGTCAACGCTCATCAAAAACGCGTTCCCCACGTACGCGTATCTGTCGTTTGAAGACCCCTCGACGCGCGAGTTGTTCCAGGCCGACCCGACGAGCTTCCTCAAGCGCTATTCCCACAACGTGATTTTCGATGAGGCACAGCGCGTGCCCGAGTTGTTTTCGTATTTGCAGGGGATAGTCGATGGGCGTGACGAACCCGGCTCGTTCATCATCTCCGGTTCGCAGAACTTCCTGCTGTCGAAAAGTGTTTCGCAGTCACTTGCGGGGCGCGTTGGAATCTTGCGCCTGCTGCCGCTTTCCTATGGTGAAATCGCTCGCGGCGCACAGCGCCCGGAGAGTGCCTGGAGCTGGGCGTATCGTGGGGGCTACCCGCGCGTCATCGCATCGGATATCGATCCGCTCGATTTCTACCCCGCGTATATCGAGACGTATCTGGAACGTGATGTCCGTCAGGAGCTCGGCGTGGCGAAGATCGAGGAATTCTCGCGCTTCATACAGCTTTGTGCGCTGAGATCCGGAGAGCTCCTCAATGTTTCGAGCCTGGCGAGCGATTGCGGCATCTCGCCCGCGACTGCCAATAATTGGATTTCGATTCTGTCATCGAGCTATGTGATTCACCTGCTTAGGCCCTATGCGACCAATCGGGGAAAGAGGCTCGTGAAAACGCCCAAGCTCTATTTTTACGACAGCGGGCTGCTGTGCAACCTTCTTGGAATAGAAGATGCCGATGAGCTTGCGATGCACCCCCAGAGAGGGGCCGTGTTCGAGGCTGCGGTCGTGTCGGAGCTCATGAAGGAGTATCTCAATCGCGGGAGGACGCCGCATCTTTCTTTCTGGCGCGATACCAATAAAAACGAAATCGACGTCATCGTCGAAAAGGGGCCCGTTCCCTTCGCCGCAATAGAGGTCAAATCTTCCGCGACGTTTCGTGCCAAATACTTCGATGTGATCGAGCGCATCGCTCCGCGCGAGCTTGGGCTCAAGGCGGACAGCTGCTCTGTGGTGTATGCAGGGGAAGACGAGCTATCGAGTCCCCGCGGCCGTCTTGTGCCGTATACGGACATCCCGAGCATCCTGGGCTTTGGGGGACAGAGCCATCTTGCAGCACCTCAATTTAGGGACAGTCCCTAAATTGAGGTGGCGACGGGCTTTCGACGGGGTTGGCACTCGCCCGTGTTTGACACCCCCTCTCGTGGGTAGAACATACGAATATGACTGTATGAGGTAATGGGAGCGCGGCCATGGCGTATATCGAGTTCAAAGACGTCACGAGGGTCTACGGATCCGATGGGTCAGAGGTGCACGCCCTCGATGGGGCGTCGTTCGAGGTCGAACGCGGTGAGCTCGCTGTGATTCTCGGCGCCTCTGGAGCCGGCAAGACCACGGCCCTCAACATCTTGGGCGGCATGGACGGCGCCACGAGCGGGCGCGTCGTCGTGGATGGGCGCGATGTGAGCTCGGCCTCCGAGGACGATCTCGTGGAATATCGCCGCGCCGACGTGGGCTTCGTGTTCCAGTTCTACAACCTGGTGCCAAATCTCACGGCGCTCGAGAACGTCGAGCTCGCCTCGCAGATTTGCCCCGATTCGCTGGATGCCGTCGAATGTCTGCGCAAGGTCGGCCTGGGGGAGCGCATGGCGAACTTCCCCGCCCAGCTCTCCGGCGGCGAGCAGCAGCGCGTATCCATCGCGCGTGCCATCGCCAAGAATCCCAAGCTCCTGTTGTGCGACGAGCCCACCGGCGCGCTCGACTACCAAACGGGTAAGCAGGTGCTTCAACTGTTGCAGGACACCTGCCGTCGCGACGGCATCACCGTGCTCATCATCACGCACAACTCCGCGCTTGCTCCCATGGCCGACCGCCTGATCCGCTTCAAGAGCGGGCGCGTGACGGACATGCAGGTCAACGAGCACCCTGTGCCCATCGCCGACATCGAGTGGTAGGCGGGCGCATCATGAGGGGGAAGAAGGCCTGCGTCCGGCCCAGCGCATTCGCGACCGATATCGAACGTACCATCACGGGCAACCTCAAGCGGTTCATCTCGCTGTTCGTGATCACCGCGCTCGGCGCCACCATGCTGGTGGGCCTCAAGGCGGCCTGCGACGACCTGCGCTTCACCGCCGATGATTACTACGACGTTCAGCGCCTGTTCGACATATCGGTCAAATCGACGCTCGGCCTGGACGAAGCCGACATCTCCGCGCTCGGCGAGGTGGACGGCGTCGAAGTCGCGGAGGGCGGTTACACCGAGTCCGCTTACACCCAGGTAGACGGTTTGAGCGAGAAGGTCGATCTCAAAGCGCTCTCCGCGGCCGGCCTCAACGAGCCCCGTGTGATAGAGGGCCGCCTTCCGCGCGACGTGCATGAGGTGGCCGTCACGCAGAAGTACCTGGATGCGAGCGGCAAGAAGATCGGCGACACCGTGACCTTCGAGAGCGCCGAGGATAAGCACGGCGGCACGGCCGAAGAGGGCTCCGATGCCGCCGGATCATCCGATACACCGGCGATTTTCGAGCGCGGCCGTTACACCATCACCGCATCCGTGTTCGATCCCATGGATGTGAACGCCGGCAGCAAGACCATGAGCTTCCGTAGCACCGGCGGTCCGCAGTACGCGTTCTTCCTCACGCCCGCCGCCGTGGTGGACCGCGATACGTTTACCGTCGCCTACCTTCGTGTTGCCGGCGCCTCCGAGCTCATGTCCTACTCGAATGAATACAAGGAGCTCATCGATGGCGTCAAGGGACGCGTCGAGCAGATTCGCGAGCGTCGCGAGGCGGAGCGCACGAGCGATGTGAAGGACGATGCCCTCGCGCAGATCGACGAGCGCCGCAGCGAGGCCGACGAGGCGCTCGACGCAGCCGCCGGCGAGCTTGCGAGCGCACAAACCAAGATCGATGCCGCCCGCGCTCAGATCGCGAGCGGCAAGCTCGAGCTCGACGCCAAACGTGCCGATGCCTCCCGTCAGCTCGATGCCGCCCAGTCCAAGCTTGATGCCGGTTTGGCCCTCATCGCGCGCGAACAGGGCAAGCTCGACTCGGCCCGTTCGGAGCTCACCGACGCGCTCGCCGGCATCGCCAAGGCGGAGGCCGCGGTCGACGTGATCCAGCCGCTGCTCGGCGATCGCTGGCCCGCTGATTTGTGGGCACGCCTGCAAAAGGGTGATGCAGCGGCTGTCGATCCGTTTGTCTCCTCCGTGGTTCCGCTGGTGCGTGAGGCCCGCGGTGAGCTCGATCAGGCGCGCACCCTTGTGGCAGAGATAAAAGGGCTCGTTTCCGGGTTGCCCACCGCCTCCCCCGAGGACAAGGCTCAGATTGCGCTCATGCTCGAGCGTCTGGATGCGCTGACCGGTGGCAGGTACGCCGCCGCCATCGACGCCGTTCGCGCCATTGTGAGCCTGTATCCGGAGGATGCCGGCCAGATCCAACAGGCCGTTTCCAAACTCTCCTCGATCGAGAAGATGCTGGGCTCCACCGCTTCGTCGCTCGATGCCATGCTCGCCGATGACGGTGCGCAGATTCGCGCCCTTGCCGAGGGCATGGCGCGCAAGAGCGAGGTGCAGGCGGGGCTTGAGCAGGTCGCGGCGGGCCAACGTCGCCTGGATGCCGAACGCTCCCGTGCCGAGCGCGGCCTAGGTCAGCTCGACGCCGCCCGTGAGCAGATGAAATCTCAGATTGCCGAGGCCGAGGCCCAGCTCATCGCCGGCGAGGGCGAGGCAGCCTCCGGCCAGTCCGAGCTCAACGCCGGTAAGGCGGAGCTCGAAGCCAACCGCGCCGATGTCAACGCGCGGTTTGCCCAGGCTCGGGCCGATGTCGACGGCATCGAGCGCGCGAAGTGGTACATCCAAGATCGCGGGGCACTGCCGAGTTACGCGAGCATCGAAAGCGATGCGAGCTCGATCGAGTCCATCGCCACGGTGTTCCCGCTCATCTTCTTCACGGTCGCCGTGCTCATCAGTCTCACCACGGTCACGCGTATGGTCGAGGAGGATCGCGGCCTCATCGGCGTGTACAAGGCGCTGGGTTACCGCCGTGGCCGCATCTTGTCCAAGTACCTCATCTACTCGTTCGCCGCCTGCCTGGCGGGCGGTATCGCCGGTGACGCGCTCGGATTCATCGCCCTTCCAGCGGTGATCTTCACCATATTCAAGACCATGTACGCATTGCCCCCGTTCCAGTTGCACTTCAACATGTTCACGGCGGTGCTCGGCATCGCCCTATTCGCGCTCGGTATCGTGGGCGCCACGTTTCTGGCCTGTCGTCATGCGCTCAAGGAGACGCCTGCCTCGCTTATGCGCCCCAAGGCCCCGCGTGCGGGCAAGCGCATCTTGCTGGAGCGCATCACCCCGGTGTGGCGCCGGCTGTCCTTCCTCAACAAGGTGAGTGCCCGCAACTTGTTCCGCTACAAGAAGCGCTTCTTCATGACGGTGTTCGGTATCGCGGGCTGCACCGCCCTCATGATCTGCGGCCTGGGTATTCGCGATACCGTGATCTCGCTCAAACCGCGTCAGTACGGGCCAGCCGGTGTGGTTCGCTACGACCTGCTGGCCGTTACCACCGACGAGGATTTCGCACAAGGTGAGCGCGAGTTGCGCGAGACGGGCATGGTCGACACCATGCTCGAGGCGCGCGTCGACAGCGTGACCGCTGAATTCGGGGGAGCGAGGGAGAGCGTTCAGCTCGTCGTTGTTCCCGACAACGCCGATTTGTCCGCGTACATGAAGACCGAGGATGGCTCGAACACGACCTTCCTCGCCCCCGCGATGGGCGGAGGGGAGCTTTCGCTGCCAAGCGACGGCAACGGCGTCCTCGTGACCAAGAACGCCGAGCAGGTGCTCGGCTTCTCGCTCGGCGACGAGCTCCTCCTGCAAGACTCGACGCTGAGCCAGGGGTCGGTGCGCGTGGATGGCATTGCCGTGAGCTTCCTGGGCAACTTCGTGTTCATGACCGAGAGCGCTTATGCCGAGGCCTTCGGCGAGCCGTGCGTCCCGAATGCGCTGTTGGTCAACCTCACGGGCACAGATGAGCAGAAGATCGAACTGGCCGATCGCCTGACGGCGGGCGATACGTTCGTGAACGTGAACAGTTCGACGAAGGTCGCCAACGACTTCTCGGAGAGCTTCAAGATCATCGATGTGGTGGTGTATGTCGTGACCGTGATGGCAGCGGCGCTGGCCTTCGCCGTGGTGTTCACGCTGTCCAACACGAACATCTCCGAGCGAGAGCGCGAGCTTGCCACGATCAAGGTGCTCGGCTTCAGGCGTGGCGAGGTGCATCGCTATATCAACAAGGAGACGATCGTCCTCACGCTTATCGGCATCGTGGCTGGTTGGCCGCTCGGCTACGTGATCACGAGATTCCTCACGTATGTGCTGCGCATGCCGTCGCTGTTCTTCGACACGATTGTGGAGCCGCAGACGTACCTGTTCGCCTCGGTGATGTCGTTCGTCTTTACACTGATCATCAACCGGATGACCAACCGCAGTCTCGATCGCATCGACATGGTGGGTGCCCTTAAGAGCGCGGAGTAGGGCAAAGGCCGTCCGTCTGAGATAGACGCCGCGGTACAATGGCGGGGACGAGAGGGGCCCGCATGATCACGACCATATATCACTCGCCGCTGGGCGACATTTCGCTTGCCGCCACTGCGCGCGGGTTGGCCGGCCTGTGGTTTCGGGGGGTCGACTGTGTCCCCTCGAAGTGCGCCGATTCCGCTCGCTTCGACATGAATGGCGGCGGCCTCATCGATCCCGATTCCGCTGCCACGGTCGAGGAGATCGAAGGTTGCGATGCGCTCTCGGGCGCCCGTCCCATGTGCGCGTCGAGTCCGGCGCACGGCTCCGCGATCGCCGTGTTGGAACGCTCCTGGGCGTGGCTCAACGCCTATTTCGCCGGGCAGGCTCCACGATGGGTTCCCCCAATGGATTTCGGCGGAGACGACTTCGAGCATGCGGTATGCGTGGCGCTGCTCGGGGTGCCGTATGGTGAGGTCGTCACGGTCGATGAGGTTGCGGCGAGCGTGGCGTCTCGAATCGGGGGTGCGCCCGATGTGTGCGCCGTCCGTGACGCCGCGTTGCGCTGCCCGGTTCGGGTCATCGTTCCTATTCATCGCGTCGAAGGCCTTTTGACGCCCGACGACCCCCGTGAGCGCGTTAGCGTCGCGCTGCGCACCCTGGAAGCCACCTGCTGATCGGGCACCCCTTGGTTTTGCTGTGAAGTTCCTCACACGCGTCGGGCGATTCATGGTACAAAAGAGGTCCAGACAATTGATTTAACGAACCGAATGGGTTCCCAGCTCAAGCTGCTATGAGGTGGGGGCCCTATTTTTATGGAGGTGGGTGCATGGGAGATATGCGATCTGGTGCCGCGTCTGCGGGATCTTCGAATAAGTGGGCGATTCTGCTCACCGTTCTCATCATGACGTTCATGGCGACGCTCGATTCGAGCATCGTCAACGTGGCGTTGCCGGTCATGCAAAAGGCGTTGGGGGCGGGACTCGACCAAATCCAGTGGATCTCGTCGGTGTACCTGCTGACCATGTGCGCCTTTTTGCTTGTGTTCGGTAGGTTGGGCGACCTGTATGGGAAGGTCCGGTATTTCGAGATCGGCGTGGTGATCTTTTCCATCGGCTCCCTTATGTGCGGCATGTCGACCTCGCTGCCGGCGCTCGTGGCGTCTCGCGCGGTTCAGGGTATCGGCGGCGCATCGGCCATGGCGAACAATATGGGCATCATCACCGAGGCCTTTCCCGCCCGTGAGCGCGGCCGCGCGCTCGGCCTGCTGGCGAGCTTCGTGGCGCTCGGCATGATGTGCGGTCCCGTGTTGGGCGGTTTCATCGTGTCGATGTTCCCTTGGGAGGGCATTTTCCTCATCAACGTGCCGGTCGGCATCCTGTCCCTCGTCATAGGGCACTTCACCTTGCCGCGCTCGACGCCCGAATGCGCGGGGCAGTCCATGGACGTTAAGGGCGCAGTGTTGCTCGTTCCCGGCATGTTGCTCACGTTCCTGTCCGTCACTATGATGCAGGGCAATGCGAGTCCCGCTGCCGCGCTCGCGCTCGTTGCGGGCGCGCTCATGCTCGTGTTCTTCGGGCTGCACGAGCGCCGCGTCGAGCATCCACTGGTCAACTTGGCGATCTTTTCCGACCGTCATTTCGCGGTGAACGTCGTCTGTCTGTTCATCAGCTTCGTCGCCATCGGTGTTTATGAACTCATGACGCCCTTTTACCTGCAGGATGCCCGTGGCTTCGACCCCGGTGCATCCGGCCTGATCTTCTGCATCATCCCCCTGGTGAACGCGGTTGCGGGACCCATATCCGGTGCCGTGTCCGACCGCATCGGATGCAACCTGCTCACGGTTCTCGGCCTGGGTGCGTTCAGCGTGGGCCTGTACCTCACCGGCACGCTCGGGATGACGGCAACGCTGCCGCAGATCCTGTTCTATCTGGGTTTGGCCTCGTTCGGCACGTCGATCTTCCAGTCTCCGAACAACTCGCTGATCATGGGCTCCGTCTCCACCGAGATGCTCGGATTTGCGGGCAGTGTGAGCGCGCTCGCCCGGTACCTGGGCATGGCGGTGGGTATTTCGGGCTCCACTTCGATCCTCTATGGTCAGATGAGCGTCGCGGCCGGCCGCCATGTGACGGCTTTCGTAGAGGGGAGGCCCGACATCTTCCTGTACGGGTACCATATCGTCTACGTCGTCACCGCCGCGCTCGTGCTCGTGGGCTTCGCTCTGGCGATGGGCCGCATGATCGCGCGTAGGCGTTCTCAGCGATAGGGCATCTTTTGGCGCATGCGTCTCTTGATGGGTCCCGATGCGCTCGGGACCTATTGCCGTTTGGCGGATATGTCTCATTTTCATCATCGGAGTATGCGAAACTGGTACTCTACGTAATACATTGTTCGTCATTCGCATCACGGGAGGTTCGTCGCACGCATGCTGCTGGAACGCATTTCATCGCCGCAGGACGTGAAGGACCTCGATGCCGCCGACCTGCCGCTTCTTTGTTCTGAGATTCGCCAGGCCATCCTTTCGAGCTCGGCTTCGGTAGGGGGTCACATCGGTTCGAACCTCGGTGTCGTGGAGCTTACCGTCGCCTTGCACCGCGTGTTCGATTCGCCGACGGACAAGCTCATCTTCGACGTTTCCCATCAGACGTACGCGCACAAGATGCTCACGGGTCGCGCCGCGAACTACCTCGACGCCGAGCGTTTCGGAGGCCTGTCCGGTTTCACCAGCCCGACTGAGTCCGAGCACGACCTGTTCTCTGTCGGCCATACCTCCACTTCCGTGAGCCTCGCTTGCGGCATGGCCAAGGCGCGCGACCTCATGGGCGCCGATTACAACGTCGTCGCCGTCATCGGCGATGGCTCCATTTCCGGTGGTCTTGCGTTCGAGGGGTTTGACAACCTTGCCGAGCTCGGCACCGGCGTGATCGTCATCGTGAACGACAACGGCTGGTCCATCGCCGAGAATCACGGTGGCATCTACCGCAACCTCGCCGAGTTGCGCGAGAGCGAAGGTGCCGCCCCCAACAACTTCTTCCGCTCCTTGGGGCTCGACTATCGTTTCCTCGCCAACGGCAACGACGAGGCGGCCGTCGAGCGCGCCTTGCTCGAGCTGCGCGATATCGACCATCCGGTCGTCCTGCACGTGTGCACCGTCAAAGGCTCCGGCTACGAGCCCGCAGAGGACGACGCCGAGGGTTGGCACCACGTGGGCCCCTTTGACATCGAGTCTGGCACGTATGAGGCGCTCCGCCGTAGCCGTTGCGAGAAGAGCGAGACCTACGCGGATATCACCGGCCGCTACCTGCTCATGCGTATGGCCGCCGATGAGCGCGTGGTGGGCATTTCCGCCGCCACGCCCTACATCATGGGCTTCACCAAGCCCCGCCGCGATGCCGCGGGTTCCCAGTTCGTGGATGTGGGCATTGCCGAGGAGCATGCCGTGACCTACGCCGCGGGCCTTGCGCGCGCAGGTGCCAAGCCGGTGCTCGGCCTGTACGGCGTGTTCATGCAGCGCGCGTATGACCAGCTCTGGCACGATCTGTGCCTGAACAACCTGCCGGCCGTCATCCTCGACTTCGGCTCCTCCGTGTATGGGACGAGCGATGCGACCCATCTGAGCTTCTTCGACCTCGCCCTGCAGGGGGCTCTGCCCAACTTGCGCTGCCTGGCGCCCACGTGTCGCGAGGAGTATCTCGCCATGCTGGATTGGGCTATCGACCAAGATTCTCGTCCTGTGGTCATTCGCGTTCCCGGCAATGGCGTCGTTTCCAATCCCGACTTCGCGCTCGACCCTAAGGCCCCGGCCGATTTTACCCTCCCGCGCTATGACGTGGTACACGAGGGTTCCGATGTTGCGATTCTCGCGTTGGGCAGCTTCTTCAGCCTGGGTGAGAGCCTGTGCGACGCGCTTTCCGCTCCTGCGGACGGCGGGCCTGCGCTCGATGCGACCCTGGTGAACCCGCGCTTCGCCACCGAACTCGATGAGGCGACCCTCGACGATCTCGCCCGTTCCCACCGTGTGATCGTGACGCTCGAGGACGGTGTGCTCGAGGGTGGTTGGGGCGAGAAGGTCGCTCGCTACCTGGGCCCGACCAGCGTACGGGTGCTGTGCTACGGCGTGCGCAAGGGCTTCCCGGATCGTTTCGACGCCGACGAGCTCCTTGCCGAGAACGGCATGACCCTCGAGGCGATCACCGCCGATATCCGCGTCGCCCTTTCCTGACGTCGCATCGGGAGTGAGACGTTCCCAATCCCATCTAACCCATCGATGATGCCCGCGCTCCATAACGCGGGCATCATCGCGTAAATGCTGAGGTTGCCGCACGAGTGATACAAGTGCCGCGGTTGGGGCATAAGAACGCGTAAGTCCACGAGTGCGTTGGACTGTCTGAGCAAACACTGCGGTATAATAAAGTATTATCGCGTACAGGGGAAAGGAACCCTCATGAGCAAGACCATGCGTGAGTTCACGCTCGACCGTCGCCAGGTACTGGGCGCCGCAGTTGCCGGCGCGGCTACGTTGGGCCTGGCAGCATGCGGCGAGCAGCCGGCCGCCCCGGCGCCCGCCGGGTCCTCCACGGGAGATGCCGCCGGGGATCAGGAGCCCGCGCTTCTCGACGCCGTCGCCTATGACAAGCTGATCGCCTCCGGTGCCGTTGCCGATGATGCGACCATCGCCTCCAGCGAGTGGGCCCAAAAGATCAAGGACGCCGGGACGATGCGCCTCGGTGTCGTCCAGACCTCCATGCTCTTCAGCCTGCTGAATGAGAAGGACGGCAAGCTGCGCGGTTTCGATGCTGGTCTTTCCCAGCTGCTCGTCCGTTACATCCTGGGTGACGAATCCAAGTTCGAGGCCACGCAGGTCACGTCCGACACGCGCGAGTCCGTCCTGCAAAACGATCAGGTCGACGCGGTGTTCGCCACGTATTCCATCACTGAGGACCGCAAGAAGCTCATCTCCTTTGCCGGTCCCTACTATGGCACGCAGCAGTCCATTCTCGTGCTCGCCGACAATGACGATATCGCCAGCGTCGACGATCTTGCGGGTAAGAACGTGGCCGCCCAGTCCGGTTCCACCGGCCCGAGCATTATGGAGGAGGTCTGCCCCGACGCCAAGCTTCAGGAGTTCAAGACCGACGAGGAGGCACGTAGTGCCCTCACCCAGGGTCGCGTGGACGCCTATGTCATCGATCGCAACATGCTCTTCTCCGACATGATGAAGCAGCCTGGTAAATACAAGATGGCTGGCGAGCCTTTCGGCCCCGAGGACCTGTACGGCATCGGCCTCCCGCTCGACTCCGATGGCGTCGCGTTCGTGAACGCCTTCCTGACCAAGGTCGAGGAGGACGGTACCTGGGAGGAGCTGTGGAAGCTCTGCATCGGCGATCGTGCCGAGATCGACGAGGTCCCGCAGCCTCCGGCGATCGGCGCGTAGGCTCGCGAGATGTGCGTGGCGTCGCTCGCACCGATGGTGGGCGACGCCGATTGCGAGGATGTGCGGAGGCGCCCGCGCCTGCCTGCACGCGATGCGTGACGGGTGGGTCGGCGCCTCCGCGGCGTTGTAACTGACAGGGTCAAACGTGGGGAAGGGGTGTTCATGGGGCTGTCGGAGCTGATGGCGACCTATGGGCGCAATTATTGGGAGGCGCTGCTGTCCACCTGGGGGATGACGGCATTTTGCTTTGCGCTCGTGATGGCGCTTGCTGTCGTCGTGACCGTGATGCGCGTCTCCCCGTTCAAGCCGCTGCGCCTGCTGGGTGATGGCTACGTCCAGGTGTTCCGCAATATCCCGGGCGTTGCGCTGCTGATCATCATCGTATATGCGTTGCCCAGCTTGAAGCTGGTGCTGCCGTACCGCACGTGCGTGATCCTCACGGTGGTGCTCGTGGCCTCCGCCTTTGGCTCCGAGAACTTCATGACCGGCATCAACACCATCGGCGTGGGCCAGATCGAGGCCGCGCGATCGCTGGGTCTTTCATTTGGGCAGATGCTCCGTCGGATCGTGATCCCCCAGGCCCTGCGCAACACGGTGCTGCCCATGACGAACCTGCTCATCGCCGTGCTGCTCACCACCTCGATCGGTTCGCAGGTCCCGCTCGATCCCCTTGAGCTCACCGGCGTGGTTTCCTATATCAACACGCGTGCGACCGGCGGCATCTTGGCCTTTGCCGTTTCGGCTGCCGGCTACGCGCTCACCGCGGTGGTCATCGCGTTCGTGGGCAATCGAATCGACCGGAAGGTGAGGATTGTCCGATGAGCGCCATGACTTCAACCTCCCGCCCCGTGAGTATCCGCGATGCCCTGTACGAGGCCCCCGGACCCAAGACTCTCGCGAAGATCCGCGTGGGCACAGCCGTCACAGCCGTGTTGGTCGCCCTGCTTTTGGGATTTGTGGTGTATCAATTTTGGGCGACCGGCCAGCTCAGCCCGCGGTACTGGATGTTCTTCACGCAGTTGAGCACGTGGAGCTACCTGCTCGCGGGCTTGCGCGGTACCCTCACGGTGGCGCTCACCGCCGGCGGCATCGCGTTGGTTTTGGGTCTTGCCCTCATGCTCGGGCGCACGAGCGGCATCCGTGTGCTCGAGGCGGCCTGCCGTGTCGTGACCGATTTCTTCCGCGGCGTGCCGAGTCTGCTGTTGATTTACTTCTTCTTCCTGGTGGTGCCCCAGTACGGCATCAGGATGTCGTCGTTTTGGATGCTTGCCTTGCCGGTCGCGCTCGCGGCTTCGGGCGTGCTCGCCGAGGTGTTTCGCGCGGGTGTGAACGCCGTTCCCCGCGGCCAGACCGAGGCGGCGCTGGCGCTCGGCATGAGCCCGTTTCGCGTGAAGCTCAAGATCGTGCTGCCCCAGGCGATCAGGTACGTGATCCCCTCGCTCATCTCCCAGCTCGTGGTCGTGGTGAAGGACACCACGGTCGCATATGTGGTGAGCTATCCCGACATGCTGCAGAACGCCCGTGTGCTGATCACCAACTATGACGCCCTGGTGAGTACCTACCTGGTTGTGGCGGTGATTTACATCCTGTTGAACTACGCCATCAATCAATTGTCGGTGTACGTGGCGCGCCGCAGCGGCACCCGCGTGGTGAGCCGCTACAGCACCAATCCCGCCTAGCCCCCGAGCGTCCATTGCGGACGCATCGTTGATCAAGTCCTCGTGAGAACGGATTCGATATGTCCAATCAGTCAGAGAGTTCCATGGCTCCCATCATCGAGCTTCGCCATGTGGACAAGCATTTCGGTGACCTGCATGTGCTCAAGGACGTGAGCCTTTCCGTGGGCAAGGGCGAGGTCGTCGTGGTGATCGGCCCCTCGGGCTCGGGCAAATCGACGCTGTGCCGCGCCATCAACCGTTTGGAGACCATCGATTCGGGCGAGATCCTCATCGAGGGCAAGCCCCTTCCCCAGGAGGGCCGCGAACTCGCCGCCATGCGCGCGGAGCTCGGCATGGTGTTCCAGAGCTTCAACCTGTTCGCCCATATGAGCATCTTACAAAACGTCACGCTCGGCCCCGTCGAGGTGCTTGGCCTGTCCAAGGCGGAAGCCGAGCAGCGGGCTATGGGGCTGCTCGATCGCGTGGGTGTGGCGTCTCAGGCGAACAAGGTGCCGGCTCAGCTGTCCGGCGGTCAGCAGCAACGCGTCGCCATTGCCCGATCGTTGGCCATGCATCCCAAAGCCATGCTCTTCGACGAGCCCACCTCAGCGCTCGACCCCGAGATGATCAACGAGGTGCTCGATGTCATGGTCGATCTCGCCCGTCAGGGCATGACCATGATCGTGGTGACGCATGAGATGAACTTCGCCCGTCGCGTGGCCGACCGCGTCGTGTTCATGGCCGACGGTGCGATTGTGGAGGAGGGGACGCCCGACGCCTTTTTCGATCATCCGCAATCCCAGCGCGCCCGTGACTTCCTCGACTCCATCAAGGGACATTAGGCCTATGACCGCAGCAGATGACAGACCGATAATTCTCATTGCACCGCGTCTGGAGCAGCCCAAGCCGTGCTTGCAGATGCCGGAGCGCCTGGCCCCCGAGGAGACGGGGTCCACGGTGTTTCTCAACGCGATTCTCGCCGCGGGCGGCTTGCCGCTCATCATGGCGCTTACCGAGGACGAGGATGTCATCGCGCGTTATGTTGAGATGGCCGATGGTGTGGCGATTCCCGGCGGGCAGGATGTGGACCCCGCCTTGTGGGGTGAGGAGGAGCCGTATGACGAGCGCCTGCTCTGCCACGAGCGCGACTCCTTCGAGCTCAAGCTCATCCGCGCGGCGCTGAAGGCGCACAAGCCCCTGTTTGCGACGTGTCGCGGTATGCAAATCCTGAACGTGGCGCTCGGCGGCACTTTGTGCATGGACGTGCCGAGCCTGCCCGTGCCAGAGGGCAAGGTCCATTGGCGCCATCTCCCGATCCTGAACGATCCCGCGCACCCGATCGCGGTCGAGGACGGCTCGCTGCTCGCCCGTGTCCTCGATTGGCCGGGCGAGGTGCAGGTCAACTCGAGCCATCATTGTTGCGTCGATAGGCTCGGCGACGGCGTGCGCCTCGTGGCCGTGGCAACCGACGGCGTTCCCGAGGCCATCGAGGTGGAGGACGAGCGCTTCTGCATGGGTGTGCAATGGCATCCCGAGTACACCTGGGAGTCCATACCTACCGACTTCAAGCTCTGGTGCGCTTTTGTGCGGGCGGCGCGTGGCGAGCGGTGGGTTGGGTCGCCGCTGGCGGAAAGATGCGCTTGAGGGCATCCGTTCGACGCGCCAAGAAAGCTGGATGAGCTTTTTCGTATCAAAATCGGAGCAAGGCGAGTAGGGCGTCTTCGATCTGCTTTAAAAGCGCAGGTCGCAAACGGCCGGCCGGCATCTCTACTCGCTAAAGGAAAAACTGAGTACGAAAAAGCTCAACTTGGTCGTGGTCGTGGGATGCATCTCGAACGCCTTCGTTCGCTTGATCGAGTTTCTAGGGCTCGATAATTGTCTCGCGATGATCATATGTAATGAGCTCTGCGACCGCGATGGTCGCGCCCAGGTGCTGCTCAACGAGCTGCGCGAGCTCTTCGGTGGCGGCGCGGCAGTCCTCGATGCGCTCGGGATCGACGCATTCGACGATGAGGAAGGCATTGCCTGTGTTATCGGTGAGGGCGGTTCGCACGCCGTCTCGCCAGTTCCAGCAACGGCACACGGCACCCGCGTCATCTACATAGGCGAGCTCTCCGGGCAGCGTGGGGTCGTTCTCGGCACCCTCGCCAAGCGGCGTGAATGCGTCGCCGCCCTCGGTGATGCGAAGGCGCAGGTCCCCCTCAAAGGTATCGAGGTCCTCTCCGCCCAGCGGCAGGGCGTATTTGAGGGAGATCGCGTTGTAGAGGTCCACCGAGGGCGAGATGCTGCCGACGGGGTTGCCCTTGAGGACGCGCTTGAGCAGGTTCTCGATGGAGCAACGCGCGCCGCGCTTGGTCTTGAATTGCTGATAGGCCTGGCGCCAAGCGCGAACGGGCGCGTTCTCGGAGAGGGTGGGCGATTCCAAGTGCTTCTCGGCGAGTGCATTGGCGCGGATGAGAAGCTGCTCGATCGCCTGCGCGTCTTCGGGTGATATCTCGTTCGCCGGCTTCATGCCGCGCGCGACGATAACGCCGAGCGATGCGCCCGGGAAGAGCTGCCAAAACGAATCCTCGGTCACGAACTTCTTCATGTGGTTCCTCCTTTGAATTGGCGATTGCCCGGGAAATTGCGTGCAATTGCCCGTTTGCGAAAAGGCGCCCACCCACCGGCCACCTTCAAAGTCCTACGGTGCCGGCACGTGAGCGCCTCAGCGCCGCCCCCATCCGGAGAAGGGGGCGTTTATGTATCAGGGGTCATTGTACGCTAAGAGGCTGCGACTGAAAACTCGACACGGTCGATCTCGGGGACGTCGATGCGGATGAGATCCTCGGCGACCTTGCGAGCCTCCTCGTCGAGGGCGACATTCGTCGAGACGTGCGCCACAAGCTCCGTGCGCCCCTGCGTGTCGCCCGCTTCGACGGCAGTCTCGTTGCCCACGGTGTACTCCTCAAAACCGGGGCAGACAACGGCAAGTTCTTGTGCTGTTTCGGTTGCGCCGAACGCCGCCGGTGCCGGGGCGTCCGCTTCGCGAATCAGATTTGCAGTGAGCAACAGGCAGGGGATGGCGAACAGCCCCGTGCCGAGCAAGATGCGCCAGCGCAGTGAATGGGAGAGCGCCTGTATGCTCTCCTCCTCGGCCGCGGTGATCACGCCGTCGTCGTTGAGGTCCCGCTTGAGCGGCACGCGCAGAAGCAGCAGCACGACCTGTGCGGAGAGCGCGATGAATACGACGTTGATGCCGAATTCGTACAGCGCGGAGAGGAAAAGCCCGCCGTCGACGGCTGCCAGGCCAAAGCCCGCGGCGCATAGTGGCGGCATGAGCGAGGTTGCCACCGCCACGCCGGAGATGAGGGTGGCCGGTTCCTGGTCGCGTGAATTGCCCAGCCCGCCGGCGAAGCCGCCCACGAGCGCGAGCAGCAGGTCCCATGCGGTGGGATTGGAATTGTCGGTCAGCGCTTGGGTCATGCCGGCGACGGGGGAGAAGTGGAAGTAGAGCGTTGAGGTGACGAGGCAGAAGGCCATTTGCAGGGCAAGCCCGCCCACCGCGTCGCGGATGAGCGCCCGATCGACCGTCGCCATGCCGTAGGCGATGGCGAGGACGGATCCCATGATGGGACAGATGAGCATGGCTCCGACGATGGCGATGTCCGAATCGGTGTCCAAGCCGACGCAGGCGATGACCATGGCGATCACGAGAATGCACAGGTGGGTTCCGTTGAGGCGCGCCCCGTTGACGAAGCGCTTCCTGATCACGTGGTAGGGTGCGCGGCCTTCTCGGATGTTGAATGCGCGCCGGAGGAATCGGTGAAGGTCATAGCCCCAGCGTTCGAGGGTGCCGCGTTTGCCGTGTCGGCGCCTGTGCCGGTTGATGTACTTTCTCAGATTCTCGTCGTGTTCTGCCAAGATGATCCGTCCCATGTTTGTATCGAGGACCTCGAATGTCCCTGCCACCTCGGCATTCTTGTCCCAAGCGGTCATCGTGTCAACGTATGGGACGTGGGATTTTGCGGCGATAGTACTCGCATTTGATTCCCCTACGTCTGGAATGAGGATGTGCCTGTGCTAGCATGATTTTAAATTGGCCAAGGTGATGGTGCGGAGACGCACGGCCGTGCGCTATCAGGGCGTACTGCCAGGAGAATCGGGGTGCAAATCCCCAGCTATACCAGTAACCGTGATGCAAATCGTGGCAATAGGGAATCGCAGATCGGACGAATCCCGCCGCGATGGATTGCCGAGTCGGATCGCCTCTCATCTACGCGCCCAACGGCGCGCGGCCCTGGATAGGAAGGGTCCGATATGATCGGAAATCCCGAATCGCGCGGGTGGTCGCAGATTGCGTGGCGGCCCGTCGCTCGCAAAGGTCTTACCATTCTATTGATCAACGCGCTGCTGGTCGGGCAGGTGCCGGCACCTCTATGGGCGCAGGAGGCGCTTGCAGGGGATGTGACGGCTGAAGCTTCCGACGAGTCAGTTCCGTCCGCGGAGGTTGCGCCCGATGTCGTGGTGGAACGAGTCTCGTCCGATGCGACCGAGCCCGCGACTGCCGTCGAGGAATCAAAGACGATCGAGTTGAGCCGCGTCGAAATGCACCGCGCCGGCAAGAAGATCAGCGCGGATGTGGATGCCCTACTCACTCCGGGAGACGCGATCGAGGCGGTTGCCATCACGGGCGGCAGCTCTGCTGACAGCGCATCGAATGGCACGCCTGTTACCGAGGGCGTGAGCTATACGTGGTCCCTGCTTGAAAATGAAGGTGACACCAGCGGCCGAGGGCTTGGTACGGACTCAGTCGCGCATATTCCTGCGGGCGCAGAAGCGCTTGGCATGTATTTGCGCGTCGATGCCACGAGTGGTACGGGGTCCGTTTCTTACGTGAAGGGCCCCATCGCTCGGGCGGGCGCGCTGCGTTTGGCGAACATCTCGATTGCGGCCAAGGATGGCGGAACCGTCGACGACCAGGCGACACTGGTTGCAAGGCCTGTGCTCACGGCGGGAAAGATTCCGCCGGAGGGGAGTGTGACCTACCAGTGGTGGATCGATCGCACCGCCACGGGTTCGTATGAGAAGATCGCTGGCGCCACAAAGCAGGAGTTGAAGCTCGATTCGTCCATGGTCGGAGCGAAGATCCGAGTTACGGCGACGGCCGGTGGCTACAACGAGGTCAAGGCGACTGCCGCCCCTGTGCTTGGCTCCCAGTCCGCTCAGGCGGCCATCGCCGCCCTCGATCGTGCTTCTTTCATGCCGAGCCCCGCGTATGGAACGAGCGATAACGTGCGCAAGCTCGTGGAAGATAAGCTCCATGAGCTTGGGTTCACCCATGCGACTGCGCGTGTAGTGTCAGCTGAGGCCGGTAAGGGCGATGCGACGGTCAGTGCCGCCGAGGGCGAGGGCAACGGAGACGTCACCTATTATTTCGAGGATCTGGCAAAGGTCGACAAGCCCGCTGGCTCTGCGAGTGTCAAGGTCGTTTTCGAGATCGCTGCGGGCGGTACCACGGCGACATGGACGCGATATATCACCATCCGTTGGGATATGGCGCGCGTGCGCAAAAGCCTCGAGGAGTTTGCCGGGCATAAGCTCAAGGCTTCGGACCTCCTGGTTTTTGAGGGCGGCGAGGCACATGACGATTCGAATACGGTCGAGGCGCGCAAGGATTTGGACCTCGATCCGATTCTGCCCGACTGGGTGGAGCTCAGCTGGCAGACGAGCGACAGCGGCGTGATCGACGCCCAGGGCAAGCTTGCGCGCAAGCAGTCCGAGGATGTCGAGGCCGAGCTGACGGCGACGCTTCGTTTCACCGGCGCCACAGACGGAGAGCAATCGCCTACGGTCAACAAGACGTTCAAAGTCATCGTCAAGTCGATTGCCACTGATCCGACGGTTGAGGATCGTCTCGATGCCGCGCTTGGCAAAGTGCAGCTCAAGGATTTCGGCTCGAAGGAGCGAATCGACCCGGCGGCCGTGACGGGCGATATCCAGCTTCCCATCAAGAGGGACCTCGGTATTACCGCGCGGAAGTACCGTCTCCAGTACGAGGTGGAATCCGGCGGGGATGGCGCGTGCACGGTTGATGGGAGCCGTTTGCGTGTGACGCGACCGGCGCCCGGCTACCCCGATGCGCACGATACCCTCGTGGTGACGGTGAGGAGCGGAAATGTCGCTCGCACCCGGTCGATCGACCTGACCGTGAAGGCCTCGGACACCGCCGATATCGATCGCGAGCTCGCTCTTATGCAGCAGGTGAAGGACGGCTATGCTCAGGCGCTGTTGGGCGACAACGCCCGCCCGGGCGCGGTTTCCAAGGACCTTCGCTACTTCATGCAAGCCCGTCTAGACGAATCTGGCAATCTCGTGTGGGCGCGAACCCGTGCTGAGGTCTCTGGCACCGGCATCGTGCCCGATTCCATCGACCTTTCTCATCCGAGCGAGCAGTGGGACAAGTTCAAGTCGAGCGCTCCTTCGGTGATCGAGTCCGAGACGCTGCACATGCTGAAGGCGCCGACGTACAACACGCGCGTGACCATCACGAGTTGCCTGAAGAGTGAGAAGTACGGCGACTATTACGAGCGTCTCAAAGATGATCCGTCAATCAGCCCCGTCGTCCTCGAGAAGTATCGTGCGCTGAGCCGTCAGGAAGTCTCTGCGACCTTCGTTGTGCGCGGCACGACGGGTGAGGACGACCCGAATGCCGCCCACGCGCTCGCCGTTTCCGCGCGTGTGGTGGGCGTGGCCCCCGAGACCGACAAGGGCGTGCGGCGGGAGACGTGGATTCCTCTGACCGAGCTGACAGTCGAGCCCGATGAGGCCGCAACGGCATGGGATCTCTTTGCCAGAATTCTGACCCAGTCGGGTTACACCTACAGCCTCGAAGGGGGCGTGCCGTTCTCCATCACGACCCCTGGCGGCGAGCGCACGCTCGCGAAGTCGTCTTCTGCGCCGTGGCGCTTCTGGAAGTTCGTCGTCAACGGTGAGGACGCCAAGGTGTATCCGGATGCGTACCAGGTCGCCGATGGCGATGTGATTGAGCTTGTGTACGAGGATGACTCGGGCGCCGTGCTTCCCGAGCAGGACATCGCGATCGATCCGGCCGCCCCACGTCCTGATTGGGAAAGCTCCTGGCCGAGCTTCACTACTTCGAACAAGCCGACGTCGTCTCTGACGCCCGTCGAGGCGGCGGAGGAGAAGTGGGTCGTCAGCGTGGGGGAGGGCGGTTCACAGGCCCCCGGTATCTCCGACCCCATCCTTGCGGGTGATTACCTCTACATCGCGTCGAATGACAAGCTGCTTATGAAAGACCCCGCCACGGGCGAGACGGTGCGCGAGGCCCAGTTGCTCGTGCCGATCGATTCGACATCTCGCATGGTGTACGCGGAGGGCCTGATTGTCGTTCCTCTGGGCGGCGGTCGTCTGCAGGCGTTGACTGCCGATGCGCTCACCACCGTTTGGGTGACCCAGCCGGTGACGTCCGCGTCGGACGATTCGAGGCCCCAGCAGTCCCTCGGCACGCTGACGGTGCGCGATGGCTACGTGTACACGGGCACCACGGATGGCAGCTATGACGGTTCGGGTTCGGGCTACCTGATGTGCGTGAACCTGCAGACCGGCGCCGTGCGCTGGCAGCATGAGGCCAAGGGCGGTTATTACTGGGCCGGAGCCTGTGCGTTTGGCGATTACCTGGTGGTCGGCGACGATGCGGGTTTGGTCTACGCCTTCGATCCCGCTACGGGCGAGACGGTGGGTACCCCGTTCAACGCGGGCGCTCAGGTCCGATCCACCGTCGTCACGGACGGCTCGTACCTGTACGTTGCGGACTACAAGGGAACGCTGCACAAGCTCTCGATGTCCGCCGATGGGTCGATCAATGAGGTGGCAAGCGTCACGTTCGGCAAGTACAATACGTCGACACCTGCCATCGTGGACGGCAAGATCGTGCTCTGCGGGCAATCTGCCACTCAGGGTCCGAGTAAATATATGAAGTACGCCGCGGTGTTCGTGATCGACACGGAGACTATGCGGGTTGAGCGCGAGGTGTGCAAGCTCACCAACGGCGGTGCGCTGCCCACGATGTACTCGCAATCCTCCCCACTCGTGTCCGTCCAGGACGACGGGGCGTACGTCTACTTCACGGTGAATTGGAAACCGAGCTCCCTGTATCGCTATCGCATCGGCGATGAGGCGGTAGACGAGCTGTACACGCCTAGCGACGCAAACCAGGAATACTGTTTGAACTCCGTTATCGCCGGTCCAGATGGTTCGCTGTACTACAAGAATGACTCGGGCAAGCTCTTCGCTCTTAAGGGCGCGCCCTCATGGACGGTCACCATTGAGCCGAATAACGGCGCGCGACGCACCAAGGTGTATGTAAGACGCGGTGCGAAGCTTCCCGCTCCGGTCGAGCCTGTGCGCGAAGGTTATACATTCGAAGGTTGGTTCGTCGACGAGCAGCTCACGCGTCCGTGGGATGCCGATGAAGCCATCGCGGGGGATACGACTCTGTATGCCAAGTGGAGCAAGGTGGAGCAGCCGGGTGGCGGTTCCGATGGGGATGGCGGCACGACTGCGCCCGGTGGAGATGACGGAACGGCCCCCGAGGTCATCCCGCCGTCTGACCAGGGCGAGTCGGCCGGACAGCAAGCGGGCGGCTCTCAGGAGCGGCCGACGACCGGACCTCAGCACGCGGCGCCCCAGGCGGGCGGTACGGCAAAACCGGCTGAGGGGCCCAGCAAGACCGCCGCGGCCAAGTCCGCGAATGCGCACGGAAAGAGCACCGAGGGCGAAGGAACATCCGAGCAAACAGGGAGCGAGCAGCCCGAAGGCGACGCAGAGTCTGCAGGTATAGCTGCGGGCGCCGCACGTGCCTCCTCAGTCATGGAACGGGCCATGGCGACCGCCGGGGTTGTCGGCGTTGTCGGTGCGGCGGCGGCAGGTGGTTGGCTTGCGGTGAGCGCATTCCGTCGTCGTCGATAGAAAGGCAGCCATATGGCAGATGCAGATAAGAAGATACGCGAGTCGATTGATGAGCGAGTGTACCCCGGTGCCCCCTCTCAAGGAGCAAACGGCGGTGCCGAGACATCTGACGGAGCACCCGGAGCATCCCGGTCTCAGATCCTCGCACGAGCGGTGCTTGCGGTTTCTCTGGTACTGGTGATCGGCTCCGGGGCATACTTCGCGCTCCGTCCGAGTCCCGCGCCTGAGGTTCAGCAAGCCGGATCGGCGGTCGTTGCGGCTGATGTGGATGATGCGGATGATGCGCGTGCGGACGACGAAATGGGGTCTTCCGACGCCGACCCCGACCGGGGCGACGGGGCAAAAGCCTCGGCTTCGACGGGTGGCGGCGCCGACAAGGCGGATGGCCCGTCCGGTGGTTCCGCTGCGCCTGCCGAGGGCGCTCAGGGGCAGTCCGCTGCACATTCCGGCTCATCGGGTTCTTCCGGCTCTTCCGATGGTCAGGCCGCCGGCAAACCGGGGGCTCCCAGCGGGTCGGGATCGGGCTCATCGGGTCAGCAGGCTGCATCTCCGCAGGCCCCGGCTACGATCAGTGTGAACGTCACGGTCGACTCCTCGTCGGTGGGAGGCTCTGTTTCGGCAAATACCACGGTTGCGCTCGCGCCCTCGTCCACGGCGTATGACGCCCTGTGCGCAACTGGGTTCTCCGTCAATTCCCGCAATTCGGCCTTCGGTGTGTACGTCGCGGGTATTGGCGGCTTGTCGGAGTTCGACCATGGTGGGGGAAGCGGCTGGAAGTACAAGGTCAACGGCACGTTCCCAAATCACTCTGCGAGTGTGCACGAGCTGCACGACGGTGATAGCGTCGTATGGGTGTACGTGACGGGATAGGTTTTCGAAAGTCCCGAGCTTGGACGATGGTCCGGGCTCGGGGTATGTTTATATCGCGGGCGCGCAATTCCCCCGCACATGAAAAAAAGGCACCGACGCGAAGTCGGTGCCTTTTGCGTACGCGATGGGTGCGCTGTTGGAATTAGCGGACCTGAGCCACGTAGGCGAGGTTGGTCGAGGAGACCTTGCCCTCGAGCTGGACGGAGAGGCGGGCGTCGCCGGCGGTTGCGACGGTGAGGTCGCCCTTCTCGACGAAGCCGAGCTCCTTGGCCGTCTCGACGGCCTTCACGATAGTGCCGTTGACGGTGCCCTGGGTAATCTCGGCCTGGCGCGGAATGACGCCCCAGTACATGATCATCTGCTGGACAGCCCACTCGTGACGGGAGAACGCCAGGATGGGCATGTTCGGGCGGAAGTGGGAGATCAGGCGGGCGGTGCGGCCAGTGGTGGTGGGCACGGTGATGCACTTGGCGCCCACGGCGGTGGCCATCTGGACGGCGGACATGCCCACGACGTTGTTGACGACGCGAGTACCGGAAGCGCCCTCGGGCATGGCGAGCTCGGCGTGAACGGCCATGTGCTTCTCAGTCTCGATGGCGATGGAGGCCTGCATCTTGACGGCCTCGACCGGGTACTTACCGGCAGCGGACTCGCCGGACAGCATAACGGCGTCGGTACCGTCATAAATGGCGTTGGCGACGTCGGCAACTTCGGCGCGCGTCGGGCGCGGGTTCTGCTGCATGGAGTCGAGCATCTGCGTAGCGGTGATAACGGGCTTGTAGGCCGCGTTGCACTTGGCGATGATTTCCTTCTGGATGTGCGGAACGAGCTCGGGCTTAATCTCGATGCCCAGGTCGCCACGGGCGACCATGATGCCGTCGGAAGCCTCGAGAATCTCGTCAAAGTTCTCGACGCCCAGGGCGCACTCGATCTTCGGGAAGATCGTCACGTGCTCGCCGCCGTTCTCGCGGCACAGCTGGCGGATGTCCTCGACGGCCTTGCCGTTGCGGATGAAGGAGGCCGCGATGTAGTCGATGTTCTGGGTGAGGCCGAACAGGATGTCCTGACGGTCGCGCTCGGTGACGGCGGGCAGGGAGATGTCGACGTTGGGGATGTTGACGCCCTTGCGCTCGCCGATAAGGCCGTTGTTGAGGACGACGCAGTGCATGTCCTGGCCGTCGACGGACTCGACCTCGAGGCCGATCAGGCCGTCGTCGATCAGGATGATGGAGCCCTTCTCAGCCTCAGACGGGAGCTTCTCGTAGTCGAGGGAGATGTGGGAGGCGTTGCCGAGCCAGTCCTCGCTGGTGGGCTGGGCGGTGACGGTGATCTTGTCGCCGGCGTGGACCTCGACCTTGGCGTGGCCCTCGAGCAGGCCGGTGCGGACCTCGGGGCCCTTGGTGTCGAGCAGGATGCCGACGGGCTTACCGACCTTGGCGGCGCAGCGGCGCACACGCTCGATGCGGCCCTGATGCTCCTCATAGGAGCCATGGGAGAAGTTGAAGCGGGCGACGTTCATGCCCGCCTTCAGCATCTCGCAGATAGTCTCGTCGTTGTCACAGGCAGGGCCCATGGTACAAACGATCTTGGTGCGCTTCAGTTTCTGCTGCATTCAGACCTCCATCTGATGTCAGTGATAGGCGTTGTGGGCGAATACGTATGCAAGAGTCATTATAGGAAAACCTACGCCGCTTATCGACATGAATCAACCGTGTGCCGATTCAATTCATATTGAACTTGCTTCGAGCACTGCCTATCGTTCCGGTATGTGTGCATTGCGCCGAATCGCGTCCCCAGCTGGCATGGGGCCCGAAAGCTTGGGTACCATATCGACCATTGACAAGCCCTTGCCCAGATTCCGGGAATTATAATCGGGTGTCAGACTGTTGGATTGGGGCGCGGCGCGCCTGCGTCCCGCTTGGCATACTCCGGGAGGGGTTAGATTGAAAGAGTACTTGGCTTCGGCTGAGGAGGTTCTCGAGGAGCAGTCCACGAGTGCCGCTTCCGGCCTGACGGCCGCTGAGGCGCAGTCGCGCCTGGCGAGCGTGGGCCCGAACAAGCTTGATGAGGAAGAGAAGACTCCCATGTGGAAGCGCTTCTTCGAGCAGATGGGCGACCCGATGGTCATCATGCTGCTCGTTGCGGCCGCCATCTCCGTCATCACCGGCTTCATCCAGGGCGAGCCCGAGTGGGCGGACGCCGCCATCATCCTGTCCGTCGTCATCCTGAACTCCGTCCTCGGCGTGATCCAGGAGGCCAAGTCCGAGCAGGCCCTCGAGGCGCTGCAGGAGATGTCCGCGGCTCAGTCCAAGGTCATCCGCGACGGCAAGATGGTCCATATGGCGAGCTCCGAGCTCGTCCCCGGCGACGTGGTCCTGCTCGAGGCCGGCGACTCCGTGCCTGCGGACTGCCGCGTGATCGAGAGTGCCTCCATGAAGATCGAGGAGGCCGCCCTTACCGGCGAGTCCGTCCCGGTCGAGAAGCACGCCGACGTCATCTCCCTCGCCGAGGGCACCGACGATGTGCCGCTGGGCGACCGTAAGAACATGTGCTACATGGGCTCCACCGTCGTGTACGGCCGTGGCCGCGCCGTCGTGGTGGGCACCGGCATGAACACCGAGATGGGCAAGATCGCCTCCGCGCTCACCAGCGCCAAGAAGGAACTTACCCCGCTCCAGATGAAGCTCAACGAGCTTTCCGGCATCCTGACCAAGCTCGTGCTCGCCATCTGCGTGATCATTTTCGCCGTGGATATCGTTCGCCACTTCGGCGAGCTGGGCTCCAACCCGGCCATGATGCTCGACACCTTCATGGTCGCCGTGTCCCTGGCCGTCGCCGCCATCCCCGAGGGCCTGGTCGCCGTCGTGACCATCGTCCTCTCCATGGGCGTCACCAAGATGTCCCGTCGCCAGGCCATCATCCGCAAGATGACCGCTGTCGAGACCCTCGGCTGCACCCAGATCATCTGCTCCGATAAGACCGGCACCCTCACCCAGAACAAGATGACCGTCGTCAAGCACGAGCTCGCCGCCGACGAGGACAAGTTCCTTGCGGGCATGGCCCTGTGCTCCGACGCCAAGTACGACGCCGAGAAGGGCGAGGCCGTGGGCGAGCCCACCGAGTGCGCCCTCGTCAACGACGCCGCCAAGGCTGGCATGACCGACCTCGACTCGCAGCGTCCGCGCATCGGCGAGGCCCCGTTCGATTCCGGCCGCAAGATGATGTCCGTCGTGGTCAAGGACGTCGATGGCGACTACGAGCAGTTCACCAAGGGCGCTCCCGACGTCGTCATCGGCCTGTGCACCCATGTGTACGACAACGGCCAGGTCGTGGAGCTCACCGACGAGCGCCGCGAGCAGATTCTCGCCGCCAACAAGGCCATGGCCGACCAGGCCCTGCGCGTCCTGGCCCTTGCCAACCGCACCTACGCCGAGGCCCCGACCGACTTCTCCCCTGAGGCCCTCGAGCACGATCTGGTGTTTTGCGGCCTGTCCGGCATGATCGACCCGGTCCGCCCCGAGGTCACCGCGGCCATCGTGGAGGCCAAGGAGGCCGGTATCCGCCCGGTCATGATCACCGGCGACCACATCGATACCGCCGTCGCCATCGCCAAGGACCTGGGCATCGTCGAGGACGCTTCCCAGGCCATCACCGGCGCCGAGCTCGACAAGATCTCCGATGAGGACTTCAAGACCCGCGTCACCGAGATTTCCGTCTACGCCCGCGTCCAGCCCGAGCACAAGGCCCGCATCGTCGACGCTTGGAAGAGCCTGGGCAACATTGTCGCCATGACCGGCGACGGCGTGAACGACGCCCCGTCCATCAAGCGCGCCGACATCGGCGTGGGCATGGGTATCACCGGTACCGACGTCACCAAGAACGTCGCCGACATGGTCCTTGCCGACGATAACTTCGCCACCATCATCAACGCGGTGGAGGAAGGCCGTCGTATCTACGACAACATCCGCAAGGTCATCCAGTTCCTGCTGTCTGCCAACATCGCCGAGGTTCTCTCGGTGTTCGTGGCGACGCTGATCGGCTTCACCATCTTCCAGCCGGTCCAGCTGCTGTGGATCAACCTCATTACCGACTCCCTGCCCGCGCTCGCGCTCGGTATGGAAGAGGCCGAGGGCGACGTCATGAAGCGCAAGCCGCGTAAGGCCTCCGACGGCGTTTTCGCCGGCGGCATGGGCATCGACATCGCCTTCCAGGGCGTCATCATCACCATCCTGGTGCTCGCGTCCTTCTTCGCCGGTATGTACTTCCACAACGGCGCCATCGAGCTGTCCATGCTCACCGACGGCATCGCCGACCCGGAGGGCGTCACCATGGCCTTCATCACCCTGTCCATGGTCGAGATCTTCCACTCCTTCAACATGCGCAGCCGCCGCGCCTCCATCTTCTCCATGAAGACGCAGAACAAGTGGCTGTGGGGCGCTGCCGCTCTGGCCGTCGTGCTGACGGTCGTGCCCGTCGAGGTCGACTTCCTGGCCGAGGTCTTCGGCTTCATGACCCTCGACCCGATCGCCCTGTTCACGGCCCTCGGCTTGGCCTTCCTGATCATCCCGCTGATGGAGATCTACAAGGCCGTTATGCGCCGCGTCGAGAAGAACCAGGACTAACGCGTGGCTGACGTCTTGGATCATATTCCGAGCTTTGGGGACCTGCGTGTCGATGACACGCAGGTCTCTGCGTTTGAAGCGGCGCGCTCGGAGCTTGCGGGGACGCTCGATATCCCCCTGGAAGAGATTGAGTTGGGCGCGGTCGTGCGTCTGGACCGCGGTTTTCCCATGATCGCCACGCGCAGCGGGGTCCTGTTGCGTGCCGAGCATGCGGTGGACTTCGCCAAGGGCAAACCGGGTAAGCGCGGCAAGCGCTCGAAGCGCGCTGCCGATGCCGAGGTGGCCTCTTCTGCCGGCGTGGACGGCATGTTGCCGAGCGTGGGCGACGTCGTGGCGGTCCGCGTGACCTCCGGTCACGATATGGGCGTTATCTTGCGCGTTTTGCCCCGCCGGACGAGCTTTGAGCGCTGGCGAGGGAAAAACCGCGGAGAGCGTCAGGTGCTCGCCGCGAACGTCGACGTGATCTTCATCGTGCAGCCGCTGGGCGCCGAGCGCGATACCCTGCCGCTCATGCGCGACCGCGTCGCCCGTTCGCTTGTGCTCGCACGAGACTGCGGGGCCGACCCCGTCGTGGTGCTCACCAAGGTCGACCGTTGCGAGCCCGCCGAAGTGGCCGACGTGTGTGGCGCCCTGCGTCGCCTGGCAGGTACGGGTGTGCGCGTTATCGCGACATCCTCGCTCACCGGCGAGGGCCTGGACGAGGTCCGCTCTTGCATCCCGCAGGGGAGCGTGGGCATGATTTTGGGCGAGTCCGGTGCGGGTAAGTCAACGCTGTTGAACACCCTGCTCGGCTCCGAGGCATTGGAGACCAACGCCGTGCGCGAGCGTGATGACGCCGGTCGGCATACCACGGTCGCCCGCATCATGGTGGCCCTCCCCGAGCCTTGCGGCGTGATTGCCGATTGCCCGGGCCTTCGATCGCTGCCTTTGGTGGGCCACGAGCGCGGCCTCGCCCGGAGCTTCCCCGAAATCGTCGAGGCTTCCCGCGCCTGCCGCTTCAACGACTGCACGCACCTCCACGAGCCGGGCTGCGCCGTCCGCGAGGGTGTGGAGTGTGGTGAGATCGAACAGTCGCGTTTGGATGCGTTTCTTTCGCTCGCCCGGGAGATGAGAGTGAGCGCGCAGAGCCTCGACCCCGATATCCGCCTATAGGACAATCGTCCGTGCGGATGCGCGATAGGCTTTCCGTCGCATGGGGCGCCGCCGGAGATGGGGCAAGGGGCGTGGTTGACGCGCCGGCGACCTACGTGGTTGTGCCTTTGGCCTGGGAAACGTCGAGCGGTCCCTTGTGGCCAACGTCGTGCAACTTCAGTCGTACAACTTCATATGCCTGCTGCAACCGCCTGCCTCGTGCAGGCGGTTTGCTTTTCCACAGCCCTTTTCGGCAACGGACCGTAATCTGCCCTCATCCTGTCCGGTACGGGCAGATTGCGAACAGCTGCAAGCATAGATGACCAGGCACTTTCCCAAGTCGATCCAGGCTCCTTGCCGTGTCGCGTCGACAATCGAATCACGGCACGTGTGCGGTGCCGATTGAACTGAGGCGAGGGGGTTTGGGTGAAAAGGACCGTGAGGTTGGGGCTGAGCGCGGTGATGGGTTTGAGTGCCGCGCTGCTCGCATGGTCGGCGGTCGCCGGGGCGCATGCGGAAGCCGAGCAGGCATCGAGACGGGCGCTTGAGCGCTACGGAGGCGATGTGACGCGAGTATGCGTTGCCCTGAGGGAGATCGAGCCCGGTGACGAGATCTCCGAGGGCAATGTGAAGATCGTCGAATGGGTTTCGTCTCTCATGCCGGAGGATGCGCTGACGTCGATGGGTGATGCGTCTGGGCTAGTTGCGACGGCCCGCATTCCCGCCCACACCCCGCTCGCCAAGGCCCACTTCCTGCGTGATGAGAGGGTCGTGCAGGTGCCGCGCGGCACAGTGGCGATTTCGGTGGCAAGTGACGCGGAACACGCCGTGGGCGGCTCGCTCGCCCGTGGGGACGAGGTCGATGTCTATGTTGCAGACGCTTCGGTTGCGGATCGCCTGACGCGCGCCGAAGTGCTCGATACGAGCGTCTTGGCTGATGGCGGTGGCGATTTGAGCTGGGTGACGCTGGCGGTGGACGCGTCGGCTGTGCGTGACGTCCTGGCGGCGACCACGCGCGGTGAAGTGACCTTGGTGTTGCCGGGGGCGTCGGCATCGCGGGAGGCGGCTCGATCCGAAAGGGCGAATAACGAGGGAAGCGAAGGGTGATGGACGTTATGTGGCTGATATGGGACGGAGGCGGCGCGGCTGCGCGCGTTCGCGAGGAAGTTCGTCTGCGCTGCCCCGACGCGCGCATCGTGTGCATCGATGATGCTGATGTGCTCGTCGAGCTTGCGCACGGACTGGGTGATGGCGTTCGGATTGCGTTGGGGGCGAGTCCCGGGAACGCTTCGGACTTGCTGCACGTCATACGTGCGGTGCGAGGCGGTTCGGCGGGGCATGCGGCGCCCGCGGTGCTCGCATGTATCGACGGGATGGACGCCGGACTCGTCTCAGAGCTCTTCGATGCCGGTGCACAGGAGGTCATCGCGACGGACGCGTCGTTGGCCGGAAGCGCGGACGCGCACGGTCAAGATGCGGAAGCGGCGCACATGGATATCGGAACGGAAGTCGCGACGCGTGGCACGGTCGCGTCCGAACGCGATGACCTGGTGCCGGATGATCCATTCGTGCCCATGGGATATGGGGGCGATGAAGTCCCCCCGTGGAGTACGGAGACGTGGGATGCGCTGGATGAGCCGGATGGGGATGCCGTTGCCTGCATCGGCGACGTTGCGGAGCAGACCGGGGATATCGTCGATTTGGGAGATGTTGTCCGACGCGTGCGTGAGCGGGAAGTGGCCGATCACGGCGGTCCCCGTGCACCAGTAATCGCGGTCGTATCGGGTCAGGGCGGCGCGGGTAAGACGACGCTGGTGGCGGCAATGGCCGCCTGTGCGGCCCGCGCCGGCTTGCGGGCCGCCGTGATAGACGTTGACCTGATGTTTGGCGATTTGCCGTCGGTTCTGGGCGTCGATGCGTTCAGGGGCCTCGAGGGCATCGAAACGCACGCTATGGACGGTGAGCTCGCTGAGGAGGACATCGAATCATGCGCGATGCGCGTGGGGCCGGGGCTCACCCTGTGGGGACCACTTATCGAACCGGAACGCGCGGAGCTGTACGGGGCACCGGTCGAGCGGCTCATCATCGTCCTGCGCAAGGTCGCAGACGTGATTTTCATCGACACTTCGACGCATTGGGGCGATGCTGTCGCGGCCGTGGTTGCTCTTTGTGATCGCTGCTTAGTCGTGGGCAGTGCGGGTGCGAATGCCGGTGCGTCTGCCACCCGGGTGGTTGGACTGGCCACGCGCCTGGGCGTTCCCGCGACTCGCATGACGAGTGTGTTCAATCGCCTGGGGTCCCCGGGTTGTGCGGAAGAGGATGCGTTGCGTTTCGAGATGGGGGCATCACTTGCGTCTCGTGCCCGTATTTCCTTTGGGGGCGAGGAGGTTGCCGGGCTCATCGGGTTCGGTCGATTGGATTCGCTTGTGGCTGGTGAGGGGCCGTTTTCCCATGATGTGCGCGATTTGACGGCGCGGGTGCTGACCGAACTCGGGTGTTCCTTCGATGAGAGACTCATGGGACCGGCCCCTGATGATCATGAGCGGAGGCCGCGTTTCAGGCTTCCGTGGCGGCGCAAGGCCGGTGAGCATCGATGAGCGTATACGGGCGCATGCGTGCTCGAGGCGGGGGTGTCTCCTCCGGTCGCGGCGCGGCTTCGGTGGGGGCTCGTGCACGATCGGTCGGCGGCGTGATGTCCGAGGCGCGGGTGCGGGCGAAGCATGCGGTTATGGAGCGGGTGGGCTATGTCGAGGTTGCGCGCATCGTGCGTGCCGGGTCGGCTGCACAGGCGCGGATGGAGTTGCGCCCCGCACTCGAGGCGGCTCTGAATGCCGACGTGTCGCTCGGGTTGGGTTTCGACGAGCGGAATGCGCTCATCGCCGATGTGCTTGACGACATGACCGGCTTGGGGCCTCTGCAGGCGCTGCTCGAGGACGATTCGGTAACCGAAATCATGGTCAACGGTCTCGACCGGACGTATATCGAGCGAGGGGGCGTGCTCTGCCCGCTGGGCAGGATATTCGAATCTGAGGAGCAGATCAGGATCACCATCGACCGCATCATCTCTCCGTTGGGACGTCGAGTCGATGAGCGGAGCCCGATGGTCAACGCCCGTCTGCCCAACGGGTTTCGCGTGAACGCGGTTATCCCGCCCATAGCCATTGATGGGCCCACGATGACGATTCGCAAGTTTTCCGACCGCATTAGCACGCTGGCGCATCTGGTCGATTTGGGGTCGATCCCGGATTGGTACGCGCATCTGTTGGGATATGCGGTGCGGTGCAGGATGGATTTGGCGGTGGCGGGCGGAACGGGCTCGGGCAAGACGACGCTGCTCAACGCATTGTCGTGCGAAATATCGCAAGCGGAGCGAATCGTGACGATCGAGGATTCCGCCGAGCTCAAGTTCTCCCGGCATCCGCATGTCGTGCGGCTCGAAGCGCGCGAGGCGTCGATCGAGGGGGCGGGTGAGGTGGCAATTCACGATCTGGTGGTAAACGCCTTGCGCATGCGCCCCGATCGGATCGTGGTGGGCGAGGTGCGCAATCGGGAGGCGATCGACATGCTCGAGGCGATGAGCACAGGTCACGATGGGTCGCTTACCACTTTGCATGCGGGAAGCGCACAAGAGGCGATTGTGCGACTCACATTGCTCGCCCGTTACGGAATCGACCTGCAGAGCGAGTTGATTGAGGAGCAGATCGCGATGGCCTTGGACGGCGTGGTCATGTCGGTGAGGAAGCCGGGCGGTAGGCGGTTCGTCTCATCATTCACCGGTGTGTCGCGCGCGGAGGGCGGTGGTGTGGCATTGACCGAGTACGTGTCGTTCGATCCGGCGAAGGAGGCATGGACCTTGATTGACGAGCCCCCGTTTATCGAGGAGGCGGTTCGGTCGGGCTTGCTCGATGAGGGGGAGGTGCGGGAATGGAGGTCGTCATGTCGGTCGGCATCGGCCTGCTAAGCGCCGCGAGCTCCCTGCTGATTCTCTCTGGTGATGGGGAGCTCAGAAGTGATTGGGATGAGCTCAGGTGCACCCGAGACCGGGCGGTCACACGGGCGCGCGGTATGAGGGCCTCGATTGCTAGACGCGCGGAAGAGCGCGGGCTAGCTCTGCCCGGTTCGCGCAAGAAGCGAGAGCGATTGGAGGGCGCGATGGTCGAGGCGTTCGGAGCGCTTGCTGCGTCCATGGCATCGGGGCTCTCGCTTGCGCAGGCGATGCGGTACGTGGGCTCTCATGCGCAAGAACCCGTTCGCACGGAGTTCTTGCGTGCCGAGGCCCAAGTCGCGTGTGGTGCCGGGATGACCGAGGCGCTTGACGAGTTGGTTGAGCGTCTTCACGCGCCGGGATTGGATTTCGTGACGCTTGCACTCAAGGTTTCGCGGCGCACGGGCGCACCGCTGTCTGATGTTCTCGGGGAGGCGGCGCGTTTGGTGAGGGAGCGTGTGGAGCTGCGTCGAAAGCTGGATGTGAGGACGGCCCAGGTGCGCATGTCTGCGCGATTGGTGGCGGGGATGCCCGTTGCCATGGTCGCGTTCCTCGCGGCGGCCTCATCCGATTTCAGGGAGGGGATTGCGACGGTTCCCGGTGCGGCCTCGATAGCGGTCGCCCTTCTTTTGGATGGAATTGCCTGGTCGATCATCAAGGTGGTCATGAGGTCTATTTGCTGAGGGATGGATGCAAGGGGAGTGTGTTGATGGAGTTTGCTGAGTTGGTGGAAATATGGGTTGCGGATACGCCTGACGCCGTGATTGCGGTGATCGGCCCCGGCGTGTTGTGTGGGCTTGCGGCGTGGTTGGGGTCGGAGGACGGGGCACTCGAGATGGCTCGCGCATGCTGTGCCCACGTGCGTGTCGTTGGGGGATTGGTATTTCGGAAGATGCGTGCTCTCGCTCTCGAGATACTGTGCCCGCGGAGCCGAGGGATCGGCATGGGCGAGGTGGCGGAGATGACGGACATCGTGAGGCTTGGGTTGAGCGCGGGCCTGTCTTTCGATGCGTCGCTCTCCCTGTATTGCGAGGGACGGTCGGGTGAACTCGCCCAGCTGATGGAGAAGGCGCTGTTTTGTTGGCAGGTGGGAGTGACTTCGAGGGACGAGGCCCTCGACCGCGTTGCGCAGGATGCCGGGGTGCGTGCGCTCGGATCGTTTGCCGCCGCGGTGTCCCAGGCACTTGAGCTCGGCGCTCCGCTTGCGGAGACCCTGGAGGGCCAGGGACGTGAAATGCGCGCTGCGCACCGGGCGCACGTAGAGCGCGAGATCGAGCGCGCGCCCGTGAAGCTGCTCATTCCGACGGGCACATTGATTCTGCCCGCATTGTTGTTGTCGATAGTCGGCCCGCTGCTCGCGGCTGCCGACATGGTGTGAAGGAGGATGCCATGGTCAAGCTCGCGGTATTTGTTGAGGAAGCGCTGAGGGAGGCGCGGGAGGCGGCTCTCGGCATTGCGGCTGCGTGCCCGCTGCTGTCCTATGGCCCGATGCGGACCGTCTCTGGTGACAGGCCGGTCCGCCAGATCCTGCGCGAGGAGAGCGGCCAGGGTACGACCGAGTACGCAATCCTCGTCGGAGTGCTGGTGGTGATAGCGATTCTGGCGATTGTGGCGTTTCGAGACAAGGTCAGCTCGTTGTGGGAGGCGATTTCACAGGGGATCAACAGCCTGTGAGGGGGAGACGCGTGGACTGGCGCCTGGCGGCGCTTCCTTTGGCGCTCACAGTGCTTTCGACCGCTTTTGTGTTCGCGACGCAGTGCGTGGTGAGCGAACGCGGGCGTTTGGAATCTGCAGAGGAGCGGGGATCTCTTCGCGATGCGGTTGCCGAGGACGCTCGCGCAAATGCGGGGAGTTCGGTTGAGGTGGCGATGGATGGCCTGATGACGGGTTTGGGCCCAGTGATGTCCGGACATGTGCGAGCCAGTTCTCTCGGTGGGTTTTTGGACGATCTCCACGCATGGCAGAAGGACGCGGTGCGCATGGGCGATGGGCCTTGCGCGTCGGTGGAGTTTGAGGAACGCGCCTCGCTGCCTGCACTTGCGGAGGACGTCCTCAAGGCATATGCGCACGCGAGGACAGCTTCCCTTGTTGCGAGCGGCTATTTGGACCTGAAGGGGAACGTGTGGGGAGCGGTGCTGAGGGAAGGGACGACGTGGTGCGATGTGCTGCTGGTCACTACGGAGGACGATGCGGTCAGTCGCGTTCGGGTGACGCGCGTGTTGCCCGAGCGTTGATGCCGAGCGTGCGAGGCATCGTCAGAGAAAGAGCCGCACAGGGGACGGTGGAGTATGCATTGACGGTGCTCGCCCTGCTCGCCCTGATTTTGGGTATGGCGGCGTTATGGAGAGTGGCTGAACGGGGGTGGCTTGCCGACGCCGCCGTAAAGGCGGCATCGCATGGACTCGAAGGGGATGGCTATGTCGATATCGCACTGTATTGAGCTGTTCTTGGAATCTCGGGCACAGGCGACGGTCGAGGGCGCATTGGTGTTCCCGGCTTTACTCACGTTGCTGTTGCTGGCGTTGCAGCCGGTGTGCCTGTTGTATACGCGTTCCGTTATGGAGTCCGCCGCATCTGAGACGGCCCGGCTCATGGTTTCGGGCTCGGATGAGGTGGAGGTGTACGAACGCTTTGCATACAGGCGCCTGGCTGCTGTGCCGGATTTGGCGATCTTTCATGCAGGGGGACCGCGTTCTTGGGATATCGAGTGCGTTCCGGCTTTGAGCACGGGCGGTTCGGTTGAAGTCGCAATCGTCGGGCATGTGACTCCGCTTCCCGTGATCGGGGCGTTTGCCCGCGCGTTTGGGGAGCGGGAGGATCATGGCGATGTGCGGATGGAGGTGCGCGTTGCGTATGAGGGAAGGCCCTCGTGGGTTGAGGGCGATTATGCGGACTGGATTTCGGTGTGGGAATAGGTGGCGGCGAGGGCGTTGTGGAGCCGGGATCCTTCCTCCTCCAGGGAAAAGAGTGGGAATGGACTTGTTTATCGAGGACGGCGCCTATACGACTGTGGCGTCCGCCTGTGCGATGCTCGTGGTTCTTTCCCTACTCTTTTCATCGTCTTTGGCGATATGGAGCGCATCTCGGGCGGGCGATGTCCAGGTTGGTGCCGACGCGACCGCGTTGGCCGGAGAGAACGTTGTGAGCTCTTATCACACCGCGGCGACGGTTCTGGACGCATGTGCGCTGAGCTTGGGGCTCGCCGGGTTCACGATGACGGGAGCGGGGATGGTTGGGCTGTTTGTTCCGGGCGGACAGGGGCTCGCTCGGGAGACGCTGGATGCCGCCATGCGCGTGTTCGATATGCGGGATTCCTTCATATCGTCGGCCTCGAGCGGGTTGAAGCGGGTCGAGGGGTCGCTGCCGTTTTTAATCGCGGCGAATGCCGCGCGTGCCTGCGATGCACAAGGATCGGAAAGCGTTGGGTATCGAGGCACCGCCTTTGCGGTTCCGACCACGTCCGCATCGGAGTTTCCGGCGATGGAGGGGGAGGGGATCGACACAGAGGGCCTGGAGCAGGCGTGCGGCGGCCTCGAGGAAACGGCAGCCGAGCTCGAACGAATCTCGGAGGAGGCTGCGACAAGGAAGGAAGAGGCGTGGCTTGCAGATTGCGGCGCTCCTGGACGAAACATGCAGGAGCGCGCGGGGAGCCTTTCAGGGTTGTCGGCTGCCGAGAATCCCGATTTCGCCTCGAGCATCACGTGGAATCCCGAGTGTGCGCTAGCGCGCGCCCGTGCTTATTACCGTTGGAGGTGCGAGAACGATAAGCCCGAGGGAAGCAGCGTGGAGGCGCGTGCGGATGCGGCGGCCCGTCGCGCATTCTATCGATATGCGCTCGGGCATCTCGACGGCGCCCGCGTGGTTGACGACGGGGGGGAGGCGTACACCACGCTCGAATTTCTGCCGCGCAATAGCGATGACGTGAGGGGGACGTTGCTTTACACCGAGGAGGCATGGCCGACGAGCATGGAAGAGCACGGGAGAACGTTGCACTTCGATGAATCGTGTCCAGGCGCTCGAGGGGCTCTTAGGGCGCCCGCCTCTCTCGCCTCACTGGACAATGGGGCGATTTTGGAGTGCCCGACGTGCTGTTTCGGGGTCGATGATCTTGGCCGGGCGCCTGCCGCGTCGACGTCGATCGACAACGGGTTCGAATATCACCTGCGGGCGTTTACGAAGGCACTCCGGGAATATCTCGAAGCGAAGGGTCGCCAAAATGAGGCCGAGGCGGCTGCGCGTGGGGATGCCGAGCGGGCGGCAGATGCATTCGATCGGGCCATGGCGACGCTTGAGGGGAAGCGCCCACGCATTGCACCCCCGGGCCGTTTCGGGTGCGTCTCCTTCGTATTGTCTTCGGAGTATGCGACGCCCGATGCGCTTGAGACATCGTTTGCCGCCAGTCCTGATGTATCACGGCGAGGTGCCATGGCGGCTGCGGTTCTCGCTCCGGATGGGATCTCCGAAGGCGGTGGCGTACTGTCCGGGTTCTTCTCGTCGCTTCAAGAGCGTGTTGGATCCGACGGAGTGGTCGGACTGATGGACGGGGTTCTGGACCTGTGGGGAAAGTTGCTGGTTTCTTATGGGGACGCTGGTCGGGGGCTGGAAGAGGCATTTGACGAGCTCATGCGAGGCCTTGATAGCCAGGGGCTGGGTTCTGTTGGGAGCTGGCTGGGCGATCGGTTGACGGGCGTGGTGCGTGCACTTGACATGCAGCCGGTTGACATGCGACCTCGCAAGCCGGTCCTTGTTGACAGCTCAGACGTGCTCGCACGCTCCGATGTGCCGGCCCTGGTGGATGGTCAGACCGCATTGCGCGAGCTGTCGAAGGTCGATCTCGATTTCGAAGGAATGGCACGGGCTGTTGGCTATGACCTGGGGGAGCGGATGACCTCGCTTGAAATCATCTTGGCCGAAGTGCGGCTGCCAAGCGGAAGGGTCGTGCCCATTACGCTGCGGGTACGCGATCTGTTGGAAGGAAGGGGGATGGGGAATGTCGGCACGGAAGGGGGTCGTGTGCGAAGAAGGGGCCCAGGCGACAGTTGAGCTTGCGGTGGTGGCGCCGGTTCTTGTCGTGTTGGCGTTGATCTCCTACAACATGATGGTCTTCGTATCCGCAACGGCGAGATTTGACCGCGTGGCTCCCGATATCGTCTTGGCGCACGGAAGCTCTCCGCCGGCATCTGAATCCGATGCGGGGGCAGGGACGTGGGGTGTGGCCGATGCCGTGGCAGGGGAGCTGGAGCGTGCGATGGAAGGCTATGAGGTGGAGATCGAGGTGGAGGTTTCCGAGGGAGGCCGGGGTGGGCTCGATGGCTCAGGGGTACTCGGGCTTGTGGGCCCGCTGAGAGACGTTACCTGCGTGATGCGATACCGACCATGGCCTCAGGGGTGGTCGATTGCGGGTGTCGAACTCGGTGCACCGCTATTCATGGAGCATGAGCGGTGCGTGACGATCGATCCGTGGCGTTCGGGGGTGATTGTGTGATGGTGCCGATGGATGTGGGCTCATTCGACTTCCATGCGGTGGAGAGGGCAATCGAGGCGCTGGGATGGTCGGGCGAGGTGAGATGGGCCTGCACATTTTTCGACCGCCTTTGGGGTTTTGGCCGTTCCGATTTCAGCGGGGAAGGGGGCGAATCGTGTGTGCTGGTGTTTCCGCATTGCGGGTCCGTGCATACCTGCGGCATGAGATTCGACCTTGATATCGCCTTTGCCGATGGTGACGGCAGAATCGCGAAGTGCGTCGAAGGTGTGGACGGGTGGCGTGTTGTCAGCTGCCCCGGAGCGCGGTTTGCGCTGGAGCGCCGGTCGCCCGTGCGTGAAGTGAGTCGGATGAGCTGAATGGCGGGTGCTGAGGGGCATCGGTTGCGTGGCGGAAAGGGATTGCCCAAACTATTTTCAAAAGTTGCTTGACCGAGTTTTTCAATTTGGTATAGTAATCACCGCTGTCAGCGACAGTATGACTTGGCTCGGTAGCTCAGTTGGTAGAGCAGAGGACTGAAAATCCTCGTGTCAGGGGTTCGATTCCCTTCCGCGCCACCCTCGTCATCGAAGAGACCTCCTGGAAACAGGAGGTCTTTTTTGTATCAGTTCCACGCCCGTCCGATCGCGACGAGTTGGCTTGGGGTATTAGGATTGTATTGCGGCGACTCTTGCCGCGTCGACCGAGACTCGAGGGGAGCACCGATGTCAGACAGGATCCGCGGTGTCAATTTGTCCGGCTGGTTCATCTTGGAACCATGGGTCACACCGTCGTTATTTGCCGCCACCGGCGCTTCAAATGACGGGGAGCTCCAGCAGGTGCTGGGTGCGGTCGCCTATAACGAGCGCGTCCGTGAGCACTATGAGACCTTTATCTCCGAAGCTGATTTCAAGCGTATGTCCGCCATGGGCCTCAACGCGGTGCGCATCCCCTTGCCGTGGCACGTTTTTGGTTCGCAGACCGATCGCGAGTCCTATATTTCTTGTATCGACTACATCGACCGCGCATTGGAGTGGGCGGAGAAGTACGAGATGCGCGTCCTGCTCGATTTGGCGACCGTTCCCGGTGGGCAGGGCGACGCGAATGGGTCTTCCGTGACCCCCGATATCGTCGGCGATTGGCACTCGTCTGTGAGCGGCCGCGCCGTCGCGCTCGAGACGCTCGAGCGCTTGGCGGAGCGCTATGGCGAGCGGGACGGCTTGCTCGGTATCGAGTTGCTCGACTCGCCCGTGATGAGCGTCCGCAAAAACCTGTTCACTGTAACCGAGGGCATTCCCAGCCATTACCTACGCAATTTCTATCGCGATGCGTATGAGGCGATTCGCCGTCACATGCCCTCTCGCAAGGTCATCGTCTTTTCGGATTCTGGCCATCCTGGCGCCTGGAAGCGCTTCATGGCCGGCGACCGATACCAGAACGTCGTGATGGATTTGCACCTATATCACTTCCGCGACGAGACCGCGCAAGACATCACCACTCCGAGGGGCCTTGCCGCTGCGCTTGGGCGCAACAAGGATCTGATTCGCCGAGCGACCGATCTTGGGTTCCCGGTGTTCGTCGGCGAGTGGTCGGGCGCTGCGGTGCTGGCCGGATCTTCCCTGACACCCGAGGGACGCCGTGCGTATGAGCGCGTGTTCGTCTCCAATCAGCTCGCGACATTCGACGATGCGGACGGATGGTTCTTCCAAACCTGGAAGACGGAGCGCCGCATTGCGGCATGGGATGCCCGTGTGGCCTTGGCGCCGCTCGAGCGTGCGATGATGGAGTAGCGGATGACGGAGAACAACACGGAGCGCCTTGTCGCCGGCGCGGAGGGCGTGCTCTCCATGGTCGGCACCCCGATCGGCAATCTGGGAGACCTTACCCCGCGGGCGGCGCAGGCTTTTCGCGACGCAGATGTGATTTGCTGCGAGGACACGCGCGTGACCTCGAAGCTCCTGGCATATCTGGGTATTTCAAAGCCGCTTGTCCGCTGTGACGAGAACGTGATCGCGCGGCGCGCTCCCGAGCTTGTGGATCGGCTGCTCGCCGGTGAGCGAATCGCCTTTGCCTCGGATGCCGGCATGCCGAGCGTTTCCGATCCCGGCCAGGTGCTGGTCGACGCGGCTCGCGAGGCGGGCGCGCGCGTCGATGTCCTGCCGGGCCCGTCCGCGTGTGTGACGGCGCTCGTGCTTTCCGGTATTCCGTGCGACCAGTTTTTCTTCGAGGGCTTTTTGCCGCGCAAACATGGAGAACGGGTAAAGCGTCTGCGTCGCCTCGCATCCATCCCCGGCGCGTTGCTGTTCTACGAGTCCCCGCATCGGGCTGAGGCGTCCCTCGAGGCGATCGCCGAGGTGTTCCCGGGGCGCGTGGTTGCGTTGTGCCGTGAGCTCACCAAACTTCACGAGGAAGTTTTGCGTGATGAGGCGCCGGTTCTGCTCGAGCGGCTGCGCGAGCGTGGCGAGCTCAAGGGCGAGATGGTCATCGTGGTGGCGCCACCGAGTGAGGAGGAACTCGAGCGCCTTCAGGCCGTTCTTTCGTCTGGTGTCGATGAAGGTGCTGCCGTCGATCCCGAGGAGCTGCTGCGTTCGGATATCGCCGAGGGCCTCGCCGCCGGCGATTCGGCAAACGCGCTGGCCAAGCGCTTGGCGCAGAAGTACTCGCGCAAGAAGCGCGACGTGTACAACTTGGTGCTCGAAGCGCAGCAAGAGGTATAAGGGCCGGGTGGCGGTTCATGCGCCCAACCTGCTAATATGAAGCATTGCATCAAAACCAAAGAGGGAAGGAAGCCGCGCGTCATGAGCTCGAAGCCGTCCTACTACATCACCACACCCATCTACTACGTGAACGCCGACCCGCACCTGGGCACCGCGTACTCTACGATCATCGCCGACGTCCAGGCGCGCTACCGCCGTGCCGCCGGCTACAACGTCAAATTCCTCACCGGCATGGACGAGCACGGTCAGAAGGTCGCCGAGGCCGCCGAAAAGCACGGTATGACCCCGCAGGAGTGGTGCGACTCTCAGGCTCCTCACTTCCATGAGCTGTGGGAGGAGCTGGAGATCTCGAACGACGACTTCATCCGCACCACCGAGCCCCGCCAGAAGCGCGCCGTGCAGTACCTGTGGGAGCGCATGCAGGAGGCCGGCTACATCTACAAGGGCAGCTACGATGGCTGGTACTGCGTGCCGGACGAGACCTTCTTCACCGAGACCCAGGTCGACAAGGCCGACGAGGCCCGCGGCACCAAGGGCGAGCACCTCTGCCCCGACTGCGATCGCCCGCTCGAGCGCGTCAAGGAGGAGAGCTGGTTCTTCAAGCTCTCCGCGTTCCAGGACAAGCTGCTCGCGCTCTATGACGAGCATCCCGATTTCGTCCAGCCCGATTTCCGCATGAACGAGGTTCGCTCCTTTGTCGAGGGCGGTCTGAACGACCTGTCCGTCTCCCGCACTTCCTTCGACTGGGGCATTGAGGTTCCCTTCGACGACGAGCATGTCACCTACGTGTGGTTCGACGCGCTCACCAACTACATGACCGCCGTGGGCTATGGCGCCGAGGGCGACGAGGCCGCTGCCGACTTCGCCTACCGCTGGCCCGCTCAGACTCACATCGTGGGTAAGGACATCATTCGTTTCCACTGCGTGATCTGGCCCGCCATGCTCATGGCGCTGGGCGAGGCCCTTCCCGAGCATGTTTTTGCCCATGGCTTCCTTACCGTCAAGAACGAGGAGACCGGCAAGGCCGAGAAGATGTCCAAGTCCCGCGGCAACGCCATCGCCCCGCGCGAGGTCATCGAGAAGCTCGGCGTCGAGGGCTATCGCTACTACTTCATGACCGACGTCACCCCCGGTACCGACGGCGCCATCAGCTTCGGCCGTATGGAGCAGGTCTATAACGCCGATCTGGCCAACAGCTGGGGCAACCTCATCTCGCGTTCGACCAACATGTGCATCAAGTACTTTGAGGGCGCCACGCCCGAGCGCGCCGCCGATGCCGCCGGCTACGCCGAGAACCCGCTGGCCTCGGCCGCCGAGGGCATCTTCGAGCGCTATGCCGCCAAGATGGAGGCATTCGCCTACGGGGATGCAGCCAAGGAGATCATGGACCTGATCCATGCCGCCAACCACTACATCGAGGATTCCGAGCCCTGGACGCTGGCCAAGGATCCGGCTAAGGCCGGCGAGCTCGCCAACGTGATTTGGAACCTGCTGGAGGCTATCCGCATTTCTGCCCACCTGCTCATGCCGCTCATGCCGAGCACCAGCGCCGAGGCCCTGCGCCGCATCGGCTGTGAGGGTGAGGCCGCGACTGACGACATGGACGCATCTTGCGTCTGGGGCCAGCTGGCCGCTGGCCTGCCGGTCGAGAAGGGCGAGGCCCTCTTCCCCCGTCTGGGTTAATGAACCCGACCGACCACCTGAGGCGCCCGACCTTGCCGCCTGATCGCCGCTTGCGTGCCTTATGCACGCTGCGCCCCTCTTACGGCAACCTCGGGCACTTTGGGCGGTCGGTTTCTTTGTTGAGCTTTTGAATGGAGCGCGTATGACCACATCCCCGCTTGCGAACCCCACGGCAACGCGCGAGATGCTCGAAGCGTTCGGCCTGGCGACCAAGCACCGCTTGGGTCAGAACTTCCTTATCGACAATCATGTCATCGAGCGCATTATGGCGTTGGCTGAGCTTACGGGCTCCGAGCGCGTGCTCGAGGTGGGGCCGGGCATTGGCACGTTGACGCTCGCACTTGTGCAGGAAGCTGCCCGCGTGACGTCCATCGAGATGGACACCGAACTCGAGCCGGTTCTCTCGGCGCACGCCATGGACCACTCCAACTTCCGTTTCATCATGGGGGACGCGCTCGCGGTGCCGCCTGCGGCGATTGCCGAGGCGCTTGACGGCGAGCCCGAGCTGCTCGTGGCGAACCTGCCCTACAACGTGGCTGCCACGATCATCCTGCAGTTCTTCCAGACCATGCCGTCGCTTCGCCGTGCCGTCGTCATGGTTCAAAAGGAGGTTGCCGATCGTATCGCCGCGGTGCCGAGGACCAAGGCCTATGGCGCTTACACGGTGAAGCTTTCGCTGTACGGCGAGGTCACGGGGCGCTTCGAGGTCCCTCCGCGCTGCTTTATGCCTGCGCCGCATGTGGATTCCGCCGTTGTGAGAATCGACCGCGTGGATGCTTCTGATGCCGAGGATGAGGGAGCGGCTTCCGCCGATGCCGCGGCCGTGGCGCGTGTGGTCGATGCTGCCTTCGCGCAGCGCCGCAAGACCATCCGCAACTCCATGAGCTCGAACGGCTTTGACAAAGACGCGCTCGACGCCGCCTTCGAAGCGTGCGGAATCTCGCCGACCGCCCGAGCCGAGGCACTTACCACGGAAGATTTCATCGCGCTCGCCGCCTCGCTGACGAGCGCGCCGAGCGGGGAGTGAGGCTCGTGGCGATCTCGTTCACCAAGAAGAACAAGGTGTTCACGCTGCCGCCAGTGCATGCGCCTCTGTTCGATACCCATGCTCACCTGCGATCGTTTTGGGGTGAGAATAAAGATCCCGTCGAAGTGCTCGTCCGCGCGCACGAATCGGGCGTGCGCGAGTTGATGACCATCTTCGACCCCATCGCTGATAAATCGGAGGAGACTCCCGATGCCCTGGCGTTCTCCCGTTGGTTGCATGGGGTGATCGATGCCGCCGCCGATCGTGGTGCCGAGGTACGCGTTCGCTACTTGGTGGGCGTCCATCCCTACGGGACGCTCGATTATACCGACGAGTTGCATGCACAGGTCGCAGCCGCGCTGGATGACCCTCTGTGCGCGGGTATCGGTGAGATCGGCCTGGATTATCACTTTGATGCAGATGACCAGATCGAGGCGGCTCCGCACGCTGCGCAGATGAACGTCATGGCGCGTCAGCTCTCGCTTGCCGTCGAGCGCAACGTTCCTGTTGAGCTGCATCTGCGCAACGACTACGGCGATGAGGCTCGCACGGCCCATGCCGATGCGATCTCCGTGCTCGAGCGCGTGGGCGTGCCCACCGCGGGCTGCGTGCTGCATTGCTTTGGCGAGGATCGAGCGACTATGGAGCGTTTTCTTGCGCTTGGGTGCCATATCGCCTTCGGCGGTGCCGCGACGTTCAAACGCAACGACGCCGTGCGGGAGGCGTTCGCCGCTTGTCCGCTTGACCGCCTGCTGTTGGAGACCGATTGCCCCTATATGGCGCCCGAGCCCATTCGCGGCCTGGAGTGCGAGCCGGCGATGATTGCCCAGACTGCCGATGTCCTCATATATGACCGCGCCGACCGCACGGGCGAGTTGCCCGACGCGGTCGCTACTGCGATTTGGGACACCTCGAACGCCCTATTTGGAGGTCGCCATGAGTAGGAAATCGAAACGCGATATGACCCCCGAGGAGCTCGCCGAGCTCAAGGCAGAGGACGAGCGCGCGATGGAAGTCGCCCGGGAGCTGCGTGCCCGCCGCGAGGCGGTGCAGGGCCCCGCGCCAATCGACAACAGACTCCATCGCGAGCTGCCGCTCGCAAAGGTCGCATATGGGTTGGTCGCTTCGACTGTGTTCGCCTACGCCGTGTCGCGTCTGGGTGTCTACCTGGGTAATTCCAGTTTGGAAAGCTTCGCGAGCATCGCCACAACGCTGCTGTTCCTCGCCTCGTTCATCGTGTGGTTCGTTTCGCGTCATCAGGCCAAGAAACTCACGAGGGAAGCGCGCGGCGAGTAAGTTCGCTTGCCGAATCTTCTTCATGCACGGGCCGGTCGGGGATGTTCGTTCCCTGGCCGGCCCGCTTGTTGAAAGGTATGGGCGCCGTTGCCCTGTTACGCGTTCCATCCGTCGATGGAGAGCGGGTCGGGCATGGTGGCGTATATGCGTTCCTCAGCTGTGGGCGGCTTGCCCTCGAAGAGGCGCACGAGGCGATCGAGTTGGACGGCAAGCCACTCGAGAAGATTGGGGGGTTCGAGTTCGTTGGTCGTTGTGAGCTCGACGGACCCGATGGTCTCGCCGTTTTGGGTGTAGGTGACCGACCCCGCGGCAGTTCCCGCCGCGTGTTTGCCGCGAAGCTCGTCGACTTCGACCTTCTGTTCGATGGGTCCGCCGAGTGTGAATACGCGCGCGGCTGCGTCTGCGTCGGCGAAGGTGAGGTCCATGAGTTTATCGGACCAATCGACGCAGGCCGCCTCGGCGGCCAGGGGCACGCCCCCGACCTGCTTGGGGCTGGTGGCAAAGGGCAGGTTGGCAAAGTGCCCGTAGTACCAGTTTGCGAGAGTCAGCGTATCGTTGAAGCGCCCATCGTCGCCCTTTGAGCCGAAGAGTGCGATATACACCTCGCCCTCGGGCTCGCGCGAGAACGTGCACACGAAGCACTCGCCCGCCTCGTAGGTGCTGCCCGTTTTGCCTCCAAGGTTGCCATCGCGCCCGAGGATCTTGTTGCGCACGGTGAGGGGCAAGGAACGCGCGCTGCCGTCGGCTGAGGTGACGTGCATCTCGGTGGCGCCGCTGCAGGCAAAGGAGCGGAAGGCCTCATTGCGCCATGCTTCGGCCCAGATGCGCGTGAGGTCGTGCGCGGTGCTGTGCAGATTGCCGACCCAGGCGCCGAAGTCGAGGCCGTGGGGGTTCTCGAACAGCGTATCGGTGCAGCCGAGTTGGGCGGCGCGGTCGTTCATGGCCTTGATGAAGGTCCCGTACGGGTCGGCGCTGGCGGGGTCGATCTTGCCGCCGACGTGCGTGGCGATGGCGGTGGCCACGTCGTTGCCGCTCATGACCATGAGGCCGGTAAGCGCCTGTTCGAGCGTGAGGGTGTCGCCTTCTTTGAGGCCCACGCAGGATTCGCCCACCGTCGCGGCGGTGCGATCGACGGTGAGGGTCTCGGATGGATCGCAGTGGTCGAGTGCGACGAGCGTGGTCATGACCTTGGTGGTCGAGGCGATCTTGATGGGGGAATCGGCTTCGCGCTCGTAATACACGGATCCATCGGGACGCATGATGATGGCGTGAGTCGCCAAGATGTTAGGCATCTCCTCGATGGCGAGCCCGCGCTCTTGCGCCGAAGTTCCTAGGACCTGGTCGGTCAAGAGGACATCGGCGTATGCGGGTTCGACGAGGATTGCGAATAGGACGAATGCGGTGGTGAGGGCTGTCCCGAGCGCGGCTGGAAGAGCTTTGTTCATGTGTTCCTTCTGTCTGGGGAATTGAATGCAGTATACGCCTCGTGGCGTTGGGACATCATTTCGCGTCGTGTGGTGCCTCGATTTTTACGACTGTGGTCAAAAACTTAATCCATACAGTATGTGAGGCTGTATGCGAGTGACTTGGGACGTCTATTTTCGGGATGCGGCGTTGCATAAGGGGGCGGAGTGACGTCTTTGCGGTCGCGGCGAACGCAAGTTGAGAGTTCAGGGTTCGTCACCTTAAGACGGTGCGACTGTATGAAGTTGAATTATGACCATCAATTCGATGAGAGAGTACTTATCTTATGCTTAACGCGGTTGCAAGGAGGTGCGTCGGCGTGGTCTTTTCGCCATAATGGACGAGACGGAAAGGAGCACATCGTGGATACGCCTCGTATTCTCGTCGTGGACGACGAGAAGACCATCACCGACCTCGTGGGAATTTACCTGCGCAATGAGGGATTCGATGTGACGCTGGCGTATAACGGCGCCGATGCCGCCCGTCTCATCTTGGAGCGGGAGTTCGACCTCGCTGTGCTCGATATCATGCTTCCCGATGTGGACGGCTTCGAGTTGCTCCGCACCATCCGCACCGAGCGCACCTATCCCGTCATCATGCTCACCGCCCGCGACAGTCAGTCCGATAAGATCGAGGGCCTCACCCTCGGCGCGGACGACTACATGGTCAAACCCTTCCGCCCGCTCGAGCTCGTGGCGCGTTGCAAGGCGCAATTGCGCAGGTACACGCGGTACGGCAGCCGCGAGCAGGCGGCCCCCGTTGAGGATGCGGGCCCAATCATCTCCTTCAACGGGCTCGAGATTAATCGCGATGCCCGCACGGTCACCGTGGACGAGAAGTCCGTGCGTTGCACCCCGCTCGAATACTCCATTTTGCTGTATCTCGCGGAGCATCGCGGCCATGTGGTGCCAGTCGAGGAGCTGTTCCGTGCTGTGTGGGACGAGGAGTTCATGGCGGGTTCGAACAACACCGTCATGGTGCACATCCGCCACCTGCGCGAGAAGTTGGGCGACGACGCCCAGAACCCACGCTTCATCAAGAACATCTGGGGCGTCGGGTACACCATCGAGAAGTAGGCTCCGATTGGGGGCTACCGCTTCGCGGATAATCGTCGTGCCCGTATCCCGAGACATCTCAAAATCGAGGCGAAAGCAGGGTAGATGAACACTGAGAAAAAGAGATCGGCGCGGCGGCAGCACGCGCCGGTAAACCCCATGACGGGGCTGCCCAATGACCGTTCGGAAGCGCCGCGACAGGCGGGCGCCGCGGATGCCCCCAATATCGATGCCTCGGCTGCCCCTGCCGTCGGAGAGCGCTTCTTCACGACCTCGAACGATTCGATCGACGAGGTCATCGCCAAGCTGCGAATCCTGCTCGACAGCCGCCTGCTTTCCTTGGTCGTGTTGGTGCTTCTCTCATTTGCGGTCATCGCGCGCGAGAGCTTCATCGCGTTCCTCATCGCGATTGTCGTGGGCTACATGCTTACGGATCGCTTTGTGACGGTCCGCCGCGCGGTGACGCTCGGTGGCTCCGCTTGGTTTTCCGTGATCTTCTTCGGATCCCTGCTCACGGCTCGTGCACGACCGTTGTTCGTCGATATAGATTACCTGTTCATGTTCTGCGGCTTCTTGCTCGCATGCGCGGTGTGCGGCGTCTTCTTTGTGGGGCGTGCGCTGTATTATGCCGGCTACGACCGCGGGCAGGCTGCCGCGGATCGAGTCATCGCCGGCCACCTTGTCGACCGCCTGATCGACAACCCACAGGATGTGGACAACCTCGACGGAACCTTCCTGGAGGTGGAGGGTGCGATCAGCCGCGTGCGCGACCAGGAGCGCCAGGTCGCCGAAGCCCTGCGCGATGAGGCGCGCCGCAAGGACGATTTGGTCACCTACCTCGCCCACGATCTCAAGACGCCGCTCGCCAGCGTGGTGGGTTACCTCTCGCTGCTGCAGGAGGCTCCCGACCTGCCCGTGGAGCAGCGCTCTCGCTTCACCGGCATCGCGCTCGACAAGGCACATCGCCTCGACGCGCTCATCGAGGAATTCTTCGACATCACGCGTTTCGACTTCCACGACATCGTGCTCACGCGTGGCTACGTGGATCTTTCCCTGCTTCTCGCGCAGGTTGCGGACGAGTTCTATCCCACCCTCGCCGAACAGGGCAAGCACGTCGAGGTCGACGCGCCGCTGAATCTCACGGTCCTCGTTGACGGCGACAAGATGGCCCGTGTTTTCAACAACGTGATGAAGAATGCGATCGCCTACAGTTACGAAGGTTCGACGATCCGCATCGAAGCCGTGCGCGGGGAGGGCTCGGTGACCGTGCGCTTCGAGAACCAGGGCGACCCGATTCCCGCCGCCAAGCTTGGGACGATTTTCGAGAAGTTCTATCGCCTCGATGCGGCGCGCGCGACCAACCGCGGCGGCGCCGGCCTGGGCCTCGCCATCGCCAAGGAGATCGTGACCGCACATGGCGGAACCATTGCGTGCGAGTCCACCCCCGAGTGCACCGTGTTTACCATCGTCGTGCCCGCGTGACAAAAGCCCGATTGCGAAACCTCAATTTGGGGACTGTCCCTCAATTGAGGTTTTGCTTTGTCAGCGTTTGATATGCCGGCGCCGTTTGATGAGTTCGGGCTTACACGCACCTTACATGTGGTTCACGGGTGCCTGAAGTGCGGGTCGTACCATGCTGAGAGCTATGAGCAAGAATGCGAGGAGGCTCGAAGGTGGACTACACGCCCGAGGATAGCGCCCAGGCGATGGCGCGCGCGGCCGAGGAGGCTGCCTTGCGCGAGCGGGGTGACGTGCCCATGGTCCCCGCCGGTGCGGGGAGCGAGGTCGCCCCTGTGCACAAGACGCGTATCTCCGTCGAGAACGTGGACCTGTACTATGGCGACCATCATGCGCTGAAGGACGTTTCGATCGATATTCCCGAGCGCGAGATCACCTCGTTCATCGGGCCGTCCGGCTGCGGCAAGTCGACCTTGCTGCGTTGCCTGAACCGTATGAACGATTACGTGAAGGACTGCCGTGTCGAGGGTTCCATCAAGCTCGACGGCCGTGACATTTACGCCGATTACAACACCACGCTGCTGCGCCAGCGCGTGGGCATGGTGTTCCAGCATCCCAATCCGTTCCCCATGAGCATCTACGACAATGTCGCCTACGGACCGCGCGGCGCCGGCGTGAAGAGCCGCAGCGAACTCGATGCGCTGGTGGAGGATTCCCTGCGCCGCGCCGCCCTGTGGGACGAGGTCAAGGACAAGCTCAAGGATTCCGGTCTGAGCCTGTCCGGCGGCCAGCAGCAGCGCCTGTGCATCGCGCGCGCTATCGCGGTACAGCCCGAGGTCTTGCTTATGGACGAGCCCACCTCTGCGCTCGACCCGATCTCGACGGTCCAGGTCGAGCAGCTCGCCATGGAGCTCAAGCGCGACTACACGCTCGTGGTGGTTACCCATAACATGCAGCAGGCCTCGCGCATCTCCGACTCCGTGGCCTTCTTTCTGCTGGGCGAGCTCGTCGAGCACGCGCCCACCACGCAGATGTTCAAGGCTCCGCGCGATCAGCGCACCGCCGATTACCTTACCGGTCGTTTCGGTTAATCGGGCAGGCCGGACGTGCGTCCCGCATGCGGTGCCCTGGTGCCGTGTGCGGGGCGTACGCCGTTGTATCGGCGCGGGACGGTCAAGACCGCTCAGCGGTGCCGTCCAGTGGGTAGAATTGTCGAAACGGTCGAGGAGGTATCGTTCGCATGATTTATTACGTCGAAGATGATGACAACATCAGGGGCCTGACCCTGTACGCCCTGCGCCAGCAGGGTATCGAGGCAGAGGGTTTCAGCTGCGACAGCGAGTTCAAGGCCGCCGTCGCCCGCCGTGTGCCCGACGCCGTGCTCCTCGACATCATGCTTCCCGATACCGACGGTCTCGAGATCATGCGCCGCTTGCGCGCCGATCAGGCGACCGCGACGGTGCCCATCATGATGCTCACCGCGAAGGACTCGGAGCTCGATAAGGTCGTCGCCCTCGACGGCGGCGCCGACGACTACCTCGCAAAGCCCTTCTCCCTCATGGAGCTCACGAGCCGCTGCCGCGCCCTGCTGCGCCGCGGCGGCATGATGAGCCGTCCCGCCCCCGAGATGCTGAGCGTGGGCGGCATCGAGCTCTCGCCGAGCCACCGCGAGGTTCGCGTGGACGGCCATGAGCTCAAGCTCACCCTGCGAGAGTTCGATTTGCTTGAGTACCTCATGCGCAAACCCGGTGTCGTCTTCACGCGTGAGTCGCTGCTCCAGAGCGTTTGGGGTTGGGATTTCGACGGCGGTTCGCGCACCGTCGACGTGCACGTTCAGACCCTGCGCCAGAAACTCGGTTCGCATGCCGATCGCATCGAGACGGTTCGCGGCGTGGGCTATCGCCTGGTCGATCGTGCCGCGGCCGATGAGGCCGTTGCGGATTCCGCCGAATGAGCAGCCATCAGTCGCTGTCGAGGCGCGTATTCGTGACCATCCTGGGGATGTCGCTCACGACCATCATCGTGTTCGCCCTCGCCCTTACCTTGATCGTGCAGCAGCGGCTCGTCCATGCGACGAGCGCCGAGCTTGCCGACGAGGCCCGTGTGGTCGCGGCTTCGCTCAACAGCGCCCCCAGCCATCTCACCATGCTGCGTCGACTGCATTTGGAGAACATCCGCGTCACCCTGGTCGATCCCGAGGGCGATGTCCTGTTCGACAGCGATACCGACGCGAGCAAGATGGAGGACCATGCCGACCGTCCCGAGATCGAGCAGGCAATCTCGACAGGCTACGGTTCCGCCGAGCGTTCGAGCACGACGCTGGGCGAGGTCATGCTCTACCAGGCGGTGCGCCTTGCCGACGGCAGTGTGGTGCGCATTGCCGAGGGAGAAGCGGGATACCTGGCCATCCTGGGAACGCTGTCCTTGCCCGTCGTCCTCATGGTCGTCGGTGGCGCCGTTGTTGCCGTCGTCGTTGCGCGGCGCGAATCGCATCGCATCATCGAGCCCTTGCTCGAGGTCGATCTCGATCATCCGCGCCGCAATGTCCAAAACGCCTATTCCGAGATGGAGCCCATGTTGGAGCGTATCGAGAGCCAGCGTCAGGAGCTCAAGCGCCAGATGCGCGTGCTGGCCGATAACGACCGCATGCGCCGCGAGTTTACCGCCAACATCACGCACGAACTCAAGACCCCGCTCACCACGGTCTCGGGATATGCCGAGCTCATCGCCAACGGTCTCGTGACCGACGAGGCGGATTTGCGCGACTTCGGACGGCGCATCTACAGTGAGGCGGGGCGTCTCACCTCGCTGGTGAACGACATCCTCACTCTCTCCAACCTCGACGAGGCCGAGCGCTCCGAAGGGGACTCGGCTGCGGCGGCCCTCGGCGCACGGGAGCCCATCGACCTCCCGCTCATGCTCGACGGAATCGTCCAGCGTCTCGAACAGGTCGCATCGCGTTCGGAGATCGATTTGGATCTGGATTGCGCGCCGGCTATGGTGACCGGCGTGCCCCGCCTGGTCGACGAACTCGCCTACAACCTGACGAGCAACGCCATTCGATACAACCATCCGGGCGGGTCGGTGACCCTCTCGTGCGGCGTCGAGGCTACGCCGGATTGCGATTGCCCCACGCCCTTCATCCGGGTTGCCGACACGGGCATAGGCATCGCACCCGAGGAGCAGGAGAAGATCTTCGAGCGCTTCTACCGGGTTGACAAGAGCCGTTCCAAGGCGCGCGGCGGCACCGGCTTGGGCCTTGCCATCGTGAAACACGCCGCGTCGTACCACGGTGCCCGCATCGAACTCGAGAGCGAACTCGGCCGCGGCACCACGATCACCGTGCGGTTCCCTGCCCAGGAGCAGATCGAGGCTTAAGCCGGTATGCGCGACCGTTGCCCGCCCCGTGGGCTGGTTCATGCCGCTTGCGCGCGGGTTGCTACCGTTGGGTGGAGGCTAACACGTTTCAGCTCGAAGCCCTTACCCGCCCGATGCGGTCCCTTGTGGCTCCGTGCGTATACTGGCCCTGTGGCACAGCGTGAGAAAGGGTCTGCCTTGAAGTTCTTCATCGATACCGCGAACCTGGAAGAGATCGCCGAGGCGAAGAGCTGGGGATGCCTGGCCGGCGTCACCACCAATCCGAGCCTGTACGCCAAGACGGGCGGCGCCCTCGCCGACTTCGAGCCCCACATGCAAAAGATCGCCGAGCTCTGCAAGGGTCTGCCAGTGTCGGCTGAGACCACGGCGACGACGGTCGATGGCATGGTAGCCGATGGGCGACGGCTCGCCGCGCTCGCTCCGAATATCGTCATAAAGCTGCCCATCTGCGAGGCCGGTCTGGCAGCATGCCGAATTCTGGCCGATGAAGGCATTCGCGTGAATATGACGCTCATCTTCTCCGCGACTCAGGCGTTGCTGGCCGCCAACGCCGGTGCCCGCTATATCTCGCCGTTCGTTGGTCGCTACGACGATATCGCGCTGGATGGCATCTCGCAGCTCGCGAACGTGATCACTTGCATCAAGAACTACGATTGGTCCGGCAAGAACCCGGACGGCGTGGTCGAGATCATCACCGCCTCGGTGCGCACGGCCAACCATGTGGTCCAAGCTGCCCTGTTGGGCGCCGATATCGCCACCGTCCCCATGAAGGCGCTCAAGAAATGCCTCCATCATCCGCTCACCGATGCCGGCATTGCGGCCTTCGAGGCTGATTGGGAGCGCGTCGCAAACGCGTGAGACGAGGGGTCGGTAAAGTGCCTCGCCGGTTTGGTGACCCAGTTGTGGTAAAGCGCTTTATCGCAGGTAAACACCCTTGTCTGCGAAAAAATAGTTTTGAATTTACCGTCTGCGAGCGCCCTGTTCGCCGATTGTCCCGCTATGATTGTCGCGTACATTTATGCACCGCTCACCCACAAGGAGGCATCGTCCATGAGCGATGAGGAACTCATCCAGGTTGCCAATGAGGTCAGGAGGGGGGTCGTGATCGGCACGCACGCAGCGAAGTCCGGGCACCCCGGTGGTTCGCTCGGCGCCGCCGACATCATCACCTACCTCTACTTCGAGGAGATGAACGTCGACCCGGCAGACCCACGTCGCGCCGACCGCGACCGCTTCGTGCTCTCCAAGGGCCACTGCGCTCCCGCGCTGTATGCGGCCCTCGCCGAGCGTGGCTTCTTCCCCAAGGAGGACCTCGAGTCCCTGCGCCATGTCGGCTGCCACCTTCAGGGCCACCCCAACATGAACGATACCCCGGGCGTCGACATGTCCACCGGCTCCCTGGGCCAGGGCGTCTCGGCTGCCGTGGGCATGGCGCTCGCCGCCAAGCACTGGGGCGATGCCTATCGCACCTACTGCCTGCTTGGTGACGGCGAGATCGAGGAGGGCCAGGTCTGGGAGGCCGCCATGTTCGCGGGCAACCAGCAGCTGGACAACCTCTGCCTGATCGTCGACCACAACGGCCTGCAGATCGACGGCAGCATCGAGGAGGTCAACTCCGCGATGCCCATCGCCGACAAGTTCGCTGCGTTCAAGTTCCATGTGATCGAGCTGGCAGACGGCAATGACATGGCTCAGGTCCGTGCGGCCTTCGAGGAGGCCCGCTCCATCACCGGCAAGCCGGTGTGCATCGTGGCCGAGACGGTCAAGGGCAAGGGCGTCTCCTTCATGGAGGGCCAGGTGGGCTGGCACGGCAAGGCCCCCAACGACGAGCAGTTCGAGCAGGCCATGGCCGAGCTCGCGAAGGAGGCTTAAAGCTATGGCAGACGAGAAGAGAATCGCCACCCGCGTGAGCTACGGCGAGACCCTGGTCGAGCTTGGCGCAGAGCACGACGACTTCCTGGTCTTCGATGCCGACCTCGCGGCTGCGACCCAGACGGCCAAGTTCAAGGCCGCCTTCCCCGATCGCTTCTACAACGCCGGCATCGCCGAGGGCAACATGATGGGCCTCGCCGCGGGCGTCGCCACCACCGGTCGCGTTGCCTTTGCGAGCACCTTTGCCATGTTCGCCGCCGGCCGCGCCTACGAGCAGATTCGTAATTCCATCGGCTATCCGCATCTCAATGTGAAGATCGGCGCGACTCATGCCGGCATTTCCGTGGGCGAGGACGGCGCCACGCACCAGTGCAACGAGGACATCGCGCTCATGCGTACCATCCCCGGCATGACGGTGGTCGTCCCCGCCGACGACGTGGAGGCCCGTGCTGCGACGCGTTGCGCCTACGCCACCGATGGCCCGTTCTACCTGCGTCTTGGCCGCTTGGCCGCGCCGGTGATCAACGACCCCGAGAACTATGAGTTCGAACTTGGCCGCGCCATCGTGATGCGCGAGGGCACCGACGCGACCGTCGTCGCCTGTGGCCTCATGGTCTCCGCTGCGCTCGAGGCGGCCGACGCGCTCGCCGCCGAGGGCATCTCCGTCGAGGTTATCAACATGCACACCATCAAGCCGCTCGACGAGGACACCCTGCTTGCCTCCGCGGCCAAGACCGGCCACGTGGTCACGGTCGAGGAGCATTCCGTTATCGGCGGATTGGGCGAGGCCTGCGCCGCCGTTCTGTGCGAGAAGAGTCCCGTCCCCATGCGTCGCGTGGGCGTGCAGGATGTGTACGGCGAGTCCGGTCCCGCGCTCGAGCTGCTGGACAAGTATGGCCTGAACGCCGAGGGCGTCGCCTCCGCCGTTCGCGAGGTGCTGGCCTAGCGGCTTCTTCAGTTTGTTCGCGGTATGCAATGCAACGCGGCGTCGCTTTGATTGCGACGCCGCGTTTTCCATAGGGGGAAGCATTGCGAGTGAAAGCATTGCGTTCGCGGCCGCACGCCGGACCTGCCGCTGAGGTTGCGGTGGCTTTGGGACGGCCGGCCTTGGGACAAGCGGCTCTCGATGGGCTTTTGGCGCGACCGACTCCAGGTGCTCGATGGCTTTTTGCACGATTGTTAGAACTCGTTGCTGCCGTATGCTTTGATGGCTGGCATGAGTTGCATGCGCAGTAGCTTTTGAAGCGTGTGGTATCCGGTGACCCGAATGCGCTTCCGGATTCCCAATGCGCGAAACAGATCGGTGACGAGTTGCTGGAAGAGATGCTCATCAATCAGATCTTCATACCAAACGTTCAGTATCGTGAAGCCCGATCCGACGATCTTATTCTGCCTTCGCGCGTCGCGTCCCACCGCTTCGATCGAGTGGAATTCCTTGCCTTGATACTCCAGTCCGACACGCTGTCTGGGGAAGCCGATGTCGACGCGTCTTTGCCCTACGGGGGTTGCAACAGGGTGGTTCAGGGAGATGGGGCCAAGGCTAAGACCACCCTTCGTGGTCGGCAGGGAAACGAGCATGGCCAGAATGGTTTCCATGGGGGAATTCGATAGGTCGTGTACATGCTTTATCAGGTTTCTAGCCCGTTTGATTCCGGGGACTCTATGGATGGAATTGATGAGCCTTCCGATTTTCTCGGTTGATGTGAGAGGCTCATCGATGCACGTGAGGCCGTCCCATGAATCGTCGAGAACGTAGGTTCCACAAAGCTCATATCCCAAGCAAATGATGTCGAAATCGCTCAGATCTTCATCTGCGCAAATCTGAATGAAGGTGAGCTCGGGGCTCGTTACCCAAAAACCTTTGTCGATTTTAATGAGCGATCGAGGCGGAAGCGGGTGATAGCAAGCGACGGCATGGATGTCCCGTCGTGGGTTGTATCCGTGGTTGCCATCGACCAGGACATGGTAGGGTTGCTTGGCGACGCCGCGTGCGGTCATGTCGTCTTCCAGAAATTGTCGCGGCGGGACCATGAGTCCGGCGACCTTGCCGGTCCTCGGCTTATCGAGCAGCGTCGGGATGAGGCGCTTGCTCGACCGATATAGCTCAAGTGCGGAGGCGCCGCACGCGCAAACAATTCCTTCCATGCATAGACGATACATCCTTTTGGCCATGCTGGCCGATAATTGTAAGAGTGGTCAAAAAGAAGCCTTATACAGTGTTTAGAGCGACGAATAGGGGGAAACGCGCCGAGCGCATCGGGGTGAAAGTCGCCTTATGCCGCTCATGGATGTCATAGTTTTGCCGAGAGTTGCGATTCGTGGGGGAATGCGCTCGCGCGCAGGAGGTTTCACAAGATCAGACTACTGTATGAATGACTTATTTGACCGAAGTCGCCGAAATGAATAGTTGGCAGAAGGGTTTGCGGGTCTGCACGGTCGACAACTTGTGGAATGACTCATGAAAAACAATTGTGTCATCTGAATCTAAGTGATTATGACTTAGGTTTTATGAGTGCAATTGTGGGTACCATGGAAGACGTTCAACAGCGATGCGCCGGTCTTGGGCGTATCGGTCGGCGCGAGCCGGCCTGCAAACGGCAGAAAGGGCATTTCGAGCATGCAGCAATTCAAAACGGAGAGCAAGAAGCTCCTGGACCTCATGATCAACTCGATCTACACCAACAAGGAGATCTTCCTGCGCGAGCTCATCTCCAACGCTTCAGACGCGGTGGACAAGCTCAATTTTAAGAGCCTTTCCGACTCGAGCATTCAGCTGGACGACGAGGACCTCGCCATTCGCGTTTCTTTCGATCGCGATGCCCGCACCCTCACCGTATCTGACAACGGCATTGGCATGACCGCCGAGGACCTGGAGAACAATCTCGGCACCATTGCCCATTCCGGCAGCCAGGAGTTCAAGCAGGCCAACGCCGAGCACCAGGGTTCCGACGTGGACATCATCGGTCAGTTCGGCGTGGGCTTCTACTCCGCGTTCATGGTTGCATCGCGCGTTCGCGTTGTCAGCCGCGCCTTTGGCGAGGACGTCGCACACGTGTGGGAGTCCGATGGCCTCGAGGGCTACACCATCGAGGAAGGCGAGCGCTCCGAGCATGGTACCGACGTCATCCTCACCATTCGCGAGAACATCGAGGGCGAGAACGGCGAGCCCGGAGAGAATTACGATACCTTCCTGTCCGAGTGGGGCCTGAAGGACCTCATCAAGCGCTATAGCAACTACGTGCGCTACCCGGTTCAGATGATGGTCACCAAGAGTCGTGAGAAGGAGCGCCCCGAGGATGCCGGCGATGACTATACGCCGGAGTATGAGGACTACGAGGAACTCGATACCATCAACTCCATGACCCCGATTTGGAAGAAGCGCAGCTCTGATGTGTCCGATGAGGACTATAACGAGTTCTACAAGTCGACCTTCCATGACTTCGAGGACCCGGCCCGCACAGTGAGCTTCCATGCCGAGGGCACGCTCGAGTATGACGCGTTGCTGTTCATCCCCAGCCGTGCTCCCTTTGACCTGTACAGCAAGGATTACGAGAAGGGTCTCGCGCTCTACAGCTCCAACGTCTTGATCCGGGACAAGTGCGCCGAGCTGCTGCCCGATTACTACAACTTCGTGCGCGGTGTGGTGGATTCCCAGGACGTCTCGCTCAACATCTCCCGCGAGACCTTGCAGCACGATCGACAGCTCAAGGCCATTGCCAAGCGCATCGAGAAGCGCGTGACGAGCGAGCTCGAGAAGATGCGCGACAACGATCGTGAGAACTACGAGACCTTCTTCGAGAACTTCGGCCGCGGCCTCAAGTTCGGCATCTACTCCAGCTACGGCATGAAGGCCGACGAGCTGGGCGATCTGCTGTTGTTCTGGAGCGCGCGCGAGAACAAGATGGTGACGCTGGCCGAGTACGCCGCCGCCATGCCCGAGGGTCAGAAGGCCATCTACTACGCCGCCGGCGACGACCGCGACCGCCTCGCCAAGATGCCCGTGGTCAAGGGCGTGCTCGATCGCGGTTATGACGTGCTGTTGCTCACGACGGACGTGGATGAGTTCACCTTCCAGGCAATGCGCGGGTACACCGCCAAGAACTGCCCTAAGGTTTACGAGGACGACGCTGCCCGCGAAGCTGCCGCCAAGGCCGTGGCCGATGGTGCCGAGCCGGAGACCGAGGACCGTTTCCTCGAGCTCAAGAACGTGGCGACCGGCGATCTCGACCTGGCGACCGAGGACGAGAAGAAGGATGCCGAACAGGCCACCAAGGAGCATGGCGACCTGTTCGACGCCATGAAGGAGGCGCTGGGCGACAAGGTCGAGAAAGTCGCGGTTTCTGCTCGCCTGACCGACGCGCCCGCCTGCATTACCACCGAGGGCCCGCTGTCGCTCGAGATGGAGAAGGTCCTCGCCCGCGGTCCCGAGGCCGATCGCGGCGAGATGCCCAAGACCCAGCGCGTGCTCGAGCTCAACGCCAAGCACGCCGTGTTCGACAAGCTCGTGGCCGCACATGATGCCGGCGACAAGGACAAGCTCGCGCTGTACGCCGGCTTGCTCTACGATCAGGCGCTGCTCGTCGAGGGCATTCTGCCGGCCGATCCGGTTGCCTTCGCCCAGAGCGTCTGCGAACTCATGTAGGCGAGCTCGAAAACGATATGCCGGCCCATATGCCGGCCGATCCGCCGGGGCGCTCCAGACGGGGCGCCCCGGCTTTTTCATGGTGGGGACTCATAACGGATTCCTGGTAGTTTGCAGAAAGTATTAAGACGTACGTCAGATACCGTTACAACTGTTGTTTTACTAACGTGCGTAGTATAGTTCTGCACCGAACAATAAATCTCGAGGTCAAAGGATGAGACAAGCGTGAGAAAAGCATGGGAGATCTTCAAGCGCGATGTGCTCCGCTTGTTGCACAATCCAGTGGCGATGGTCATCACCATCGGTGTGTGCATCATTCCGTCCCTGTACGCCTGGTACAACATCGAGGCGAACTGGGACCCCTACGGTAGCACCGAGGGCGTCAAGATCGCAGTCGCCAACGAGGATGCGGGCGTGGAGACCGAACTCACGGGCAAACTCAACGCCGGCGAGCAGACGATCGACAAACTCAAGGAGAACCACGACCTGGGCTGGGTCTTCACGGATGCGAAGAAGGCCGAGGAGGGCGTGCGGCGCGGTGATTACTACGCCGCCATCGTGATTCCGCACGACTTCAGCGAGAAGCTCACGAGCATGCTCACGGGCGATTTCGAGCAGCCCGAACTCACGTATTACGTGAACGAGAAGAAAAACGCCATCGCCCCGAAGGTGACCGATACCGGTGCCGAGACCATCGAGACCCAGCTCAACGAGACCTTTGTGGGCACGGTCACGAGCACGCTCGTGACCGAGGCGAAGAAACTCGGCGTGGATATCGATGCGGCGGGGGAGAGCGCGCACGTTGGCGTGATGGCCGATGTGGCTCATTCGCTGGATGCGCTCGACCGGGTTCGTTCGGGCCTGTCCGATATGAACGCCACGATCGACGCGGCCAAGAAGGCCGCCGCCGATGCGAAGTCGGCCCTCGCCGGCATGGACGAGGAGGCCCCCTCGCTTGTCGAGGCGCTTCAGCGTGGCGACGCCTTGTTGGGAACCACGCGCTCTGCCGCCCGCGATTTCCACACGGCGCTTTCGAGCGCGCTTTCAAACGGTGCCATGCATCTGGGCACTGCGGCTTCCGACGCGAACAGCGCGGTGGGCGCGATCGCCGGCGCGGCGAGCTCGGCAAAAACCAAGATCGACATCTCCCTTATCGACTTCCAATCCGTGATCGACGCCAATACGCGCGCCATCGAGGCGCTGCGCAAGATCAACGGTCAACTGGGCAACGGCGGCAACCTCGATGTCGCGATCGGCGAGCTCGAGCGCCAGAACCAGGGGCTGCAGCAGGTCAAAGACGGCCTGCAGGGCCAAAGCGATGCCCTGGGCAACGACGCCGCAGCTTTCGATAAGGCCTCGGGTGCCATGAACGATGCCATTCAGGGAAGCGTCGAGGGACTCGGCAAGACCCAGAAGCGCATCAACGAAGAGGTCATGCCTCGCCTGAGCGATGGCTTGGATGCGTTTTCAAGCGTCTCCGGCGACCTCGTCGGCGTGGTGCGGAGCCTGACGCCGACCATCGGCCAGTCAATCTCGATGCTCGACCAGCTCGACGCCATGCTCGACCAGACCCGTCAGGCGCTTGCCAGCTCCGATAAGACCCTGGCCGATTTGCAGACGACGCTCGGAAGCGTCGCGACCGACCTCTCCGCTCTCCGCAGCTCCGAGGCAACGGCCGATCTCGCCACCATTCTCGACATGGATCCGGAGGACATGTCTGATTTCATGTCCGCTCCCGTGACGTTGCGCACGGAGCCGGTCTACCCGGTTGCCAATTACGGTTCCGGCGTAACGCCCTTCTACACCAATCTCGCGCTGTGGGTTGGCGGCTTCGTGCTCATCGCCATCTTCAAGCTCGAGGTCGATCACGAGGGCTTGGGTCGCTTCACGGCGAACCAGGGCTACTTCGGTCGTTGGATGCTCATGGTCCTGCTCGGCTTTGTCCAGTCGATCATCGTGTGCGCGGGCGATCTTGCCCTCGGCATCCAGTGCGAGCATCCGGTGTTGTTCATGCTCGCCGGCGTATTCACCTCGTTCGTGTACGTGAACATCATTTACGCCCTGGCCATCTCGTTCAAACATATCGGCAAGGCCATCGGAGTCATCCTCGTGATCGTGCAGATCCCGGGTTCCTCGGGCATGTACCCCATCGAGATGATGCCCGGCTTCTTCCAGGCGCTGCATCCTCTGCTGCCTTTTACGTATGGCATTAACGCGATGCGCGAGACCATCGGCGGCATGTACGGCATGGATTACCTGATGAACCTCGTCGCCCTCGGTGTATTTTTGCTGATCGCCCTGTTCGTGGGCGTGTGGCTGAGGCCCAAGCTGCTCAATCTCAACCTGCTCTTCGACCGCGAGCTCACGGGTACGGGCGTGATGATCTGCGAGCACGATGATATGGCGCGCGAGCACTTCTCGCTCCGCTCCACCGTGCGCGCACTGTTGGATACCGAGGCGTATCGCCGCGACGTGGTCGAGCGCGCCGCGCGTTTCGAGCGTCGCTATCCCACCCTCATCAAGACGGGTTTCTGTCTCGTGTTCGGCCTGCCCATCCTGCTGTTCATCCTTACGGCAACGCTCGATTTGGACATCGACGGCAAGCTCGTGATGCTGCTGCTGTGGATCGTCGCCGTGATCGGTGCCGACGCGTACATGATCTTCGTCGAATATCTGCGCCGGAGTTTGAGGGACCAGGTGCATATGAGCGGCCTGCCCGCCGATGAGATGCGCCGTGAGCTGGGCCGTACCATGCCCTGCGTGCATGAGGAAGGAGGCGAGGAGTAGATGAGGAACATCATCGCCATTCTCAAGCGGGATCTCTCCCGCATTCGTGGAAGCGTGGTCGCGCTCATCGTGGCGGTCGGTCTGGTGATCGTTCCCACGCTGTACGCGTGGTTCAACATCGCCGGCAGCTGGGACCCCTACGGCAACACCGGCAACCTCAAGGTGGCCGTGGCAAACTCCGACAACGGGTACATGAGCGACCTCATCCCGGTGCGCGTGAACATCGGAGACACGGTGGTGTCCGCCCTGCGCGAGAACGACCAGTTGGACTGGAGGTTCGTGAGCGAATCCGACGCCGTGGAGGGCGTCCGCTCGGGCGAGTACTACGCCGCGGTGGTTATCCCCGAGAATTTCAGCTCGCGCATGATGACCGTGTTCTCCAGCGATGCGGAGCATGCCGAGATCGTGTACTACGAGAATCAGAAGGCGAATGCGATCGCTCCGCGCGTGACCGATAAGGCTGCGAGTACCGTGCGCCAGCAGATCGATGAGACCTTTGCAAAGACCATCAGCGATGTTGGCCTGGCAACCACTTCGAGCTTGCTTGAGTTCATGGATGGCGATCAGATCGCGGCCTACGCCGGCAACCTGTCGGGCACGTTGGCCGGTGCCATCACGACCTTGCGTGACGCCTCTGGAAGCGTGGACGAGTTCGCGGGACTGTTGCAGTCCTCCACCGGCCTGCTCGATTCAACGAGCGATTTGCTGGCGAGCGCCGGTGCGGCGAACGAGGATGCCGAGGCCCTTGTGGGCGACGCGAAAACAGGCTTGAGCGGCATGCATGATGCGCTGGATGCCGCGGTTGCGGCCATCAACCAGTCCCTTAAGGATGGCGCGGGCGATTACGACGCCGCCGCGAAGGCCATCGACGAGGCCTTTGGTGCCGCCGACGCACACGTGTCTTTGACTGTCACCCAGCTGCGCGATGCATCCGCGGACGTGGCCAAGCGGGCTTCCGACATGCGTGACGTGCAAGACAACATCCTCGCCGTCGAGCGTGATGTCGAGGGGTCCAACCTGCCTGAGAAGCTCAAGGCCGAGCTGGTGCAGAAGATCGATATCGTCGCCAATACCGTGGGCAACGTCGCCAACCAGCAAGAGTTGCTCGCCAAACACCTCTCCGATGCGGCTGCGTCGCTCGAGACGGGAGCCGCCGATGCGCGGGCGAAGGCGCAGGCTGTGAAGGACGGCATCGCCGAGGCGAAGGGGAGCATCGGCGGCGTCAAGGATTCCTATAATGCGACTCTCAAGCAGCAGATCAGCGACCTTTCCGATGCCGTGGCCGATGTCGCCCGTCGCGGCTCCGATATGGCCGACGACCTGGGCGCGACTGTGACCGACCTGTCCCATGCCGCATCGGCGCTCTCTGATGACCTGGCCGGGGCCCATGCGGTTCTCGCCGATGCGTCTGCCGATCTCGTGTCCGCCGCCGATGACCTGCAGCGTCTGAAGGAGGGCCTGGACACCGCAGTGACCTCAGGCGACCTCGACCGCGTGCGCGAGCTCATCGGTTCCGACCCCGCGGCCCTCGCCGACGCCCTCGCCGCGCCGGTGGCCCTCGACCGCCAGGCCGTGTATCACATCAAGAACTACGGCAGCGCGATGGCTCCGTTCTACACCACGCTTTCGATTTGGGTCGCGGGTATCGTCTTGGCGGCCATGCTCAAGGCCAATGTCGATGAGGCCGACGTCAAGGCCCTTGGCAACCCGCGCCTGCACGAGCTCTACCTCGGTCGCTATGCGTTCTTCGCGCTGTTGGCATTTGCGCAGGCCACACTTGTGTGCGCCGGCGACCTGCTGTTCTTCGGCATCCAGTGCGAGCATCCCTTCCAGTTCATGCTCGTGGGCTGGCTCGCCGGGTTCGTGTTCAGCAACATGATCTACACGCTCACGGTGAGCTTCGGCGATATCGGCAAGGCCATTGCGGTCGTGCTGCTGGTCATGCAGGTCGCGGGTTCGGGCGGTACCTTCCCGATTGAGATGACCGCCGACTTCTTCCAGGCTGTTTACCCGTTCCTGCCGTTCACGCACGCCATCAACGCCATGCATGCCGCCATGGCGGGGGCGTACGGCATGGAATTCTGGATCGAGCTCGGCACGCTTTCGCTGTACCTCATCCCGTCTTTGGCCCTGGGCCTGGTGTTTCGCCGCCCGGTGATTCGCGCCAACCGCTGGATCATCGAGAAGCTCGAGGAAACCAAGCTCATGTAGCGTCTCAATTGGCGACAGGTACAAATTGCCCCCCCCTGGGATTCGGGCGCCCGTCTGCGCAGATGCGCCGGCGGGCGCCTGCTTTTGTGTGGGGCGATCAAGACGATCGCGGCGGATCGCGACATGGAAAGGGCCTCCTTGCGGAGGCCCTTTCGCCGAGTCTGTTTGTTGGTGCTGCGGTTATGCCGTGGACTGCTGCAATTGCGGCACGTCGAGGGCGTCGAGCAGGTCGTTGTACGAGCGAAGGAGGTTGACTCGCTGGTTGCTCGACCGTGTACGGGTGGTGGGTTCGAGGAGGCCCTTTCTCTGTGTCGGGGGGAAGGAGAAATGGTTCGCACATCTGAGCTGCGGCCGGGGGGTCCGGGCGCGCTGGACATCGTAAAACGACGGCATGCTCGGGCCTCCTCGTCATCCACCGGTACGGGCGCCTTTGGGCCTCGCTGCTGGCCCTCGGGTGCTGTCATCATTATTGCCAGTGCGGCCCGTCTTATCCGCATAAGAAAGTCTTACGAGACTTTGCCCGAGCGATGAAATGCGAGGTCAAAAGCAATAAATGGGGAAATTGGCCCCCATGGACTCCGTCGCGTCTTACGTACACCTTAAGAAATCGACCGTTCACCATGGTGCTTCTATGGCAGCCCTGTTGTGGAATTGTGAAGCGACGGGGAGGCGCTCCAATTGGGATGGGTGCAAACCGAGGCTTTGCCCGGGCCTGCCGTCGGCCCGGCATCGAAGGTGCCCAATTCGTACCTGGCCCCATTTGAGACCCTGGCCCCATCTGAGGCGGGCATGAGACTCTACACATTCTGTGCGGCTATGGAGTGGGGCCTGGTAAACCACGTATACTGTTTCGATGCGAAGCGATGCAGCGTAGCGGGGTCGTCGCGGTGACGCCCCTCTCGTTTCGCGATGAGAAAGGGAACCGTCATGCAGACGATGTATCAAACGATGAACGACGCCGAGCTGGCCGCCGCCATCGACGATCTCGAGGCGCGCGTCGCCGAGGTCAAGGAGCGCGAGCTCAAGCTCGATATGGCTCGCGGCAAGCCGTCGCCCGAGCAGGTGGCCATCTCTCGCCCCATGCTCGACCTGCTCAGCGCTGACTCCGACCTTACCGACGGCGGCGTGGACTGCAGCAACTACGGCTGCTTCGAGGGCATCCCCTCCGCTCGTGCGCTCGCCGGGGAGTTTTTGGGCGTCGATCCGTCCCAGACGCTCGTGCTCGGTAGCTCCAGTTTGCTGATCGAGCATGATTCCGTGGCCATGTGCTGGCTCAAGGGCACGTGCGGCCATGCCCCGTGGTCCGAGTTCTCCGCCGCGCACGACGGCGCGCGCGTCAAGTTCCTCTGCCCCGCGCCCGGCTACGATCGCCACTTCGGCATCACCGAGGATCTGGGCATCGAGAACGTTCCCGTGCGCATGACCGAGAACGGTCCGGACATGGACGAGGTTGAGCGCCTCGTCGCGGCCGACGAGGGCATCAAGGGCATCTGGTGCGTCCCCAAGTACTCCAACCCCACGGGCGACACCTACTCCGACGAGACGGTCCGTCGCCTCACCTCGATGAAGACGGCCGCCCCCGATTTCCGCATCTTCTGGGACAACGCCTACTGCGTGCATGACCTGTATGACGAGGGCGACGAGCTCCTTAACGTCTTCGACGCCGCGCGCGAGGCCGGCAACGAGGATCGCGTGATCGCCTTCGCCTCCACCTCCAAGATCACCTTCCCCGGTGCTGGCGTGGGTTTTGTTGCCGCCTCTCCCGTGGTCATCAAGGAGATCGCGCACCATCTGCAGGCCGGTCTTATCAGCGCCGACAAGCTCAACCAGCTGCGTCACGTGCGCTTCCTGCCCGACCTGGACGCCGTGCGCGCCCATATGCGTCGTCATGCCGAGTTCATGCGCCCGCGCTTCGAGTGCGTCGATGCCAAGCTGCATGAGGGCTTGGACGGCATCGGTTGCGCCACCTGGACGCATCCGCGCGGCGGCTATTTCGTGAGTTTCGACGGCCCCGAGGGCTCCGCCAAGCGTGTGGGCGCCCTGTGCCGCGAGATGGGCGTCACCCTCACCCCGGCAGGCGCCACCTGGCCCTATGGCGATGACCCGCACGATACCAACATCCGCATCGCCCCGAGCTACCCCAGCGTTGAGGATCTTTCTTCCGCGCTCGAGGTGCTCATATTGGCCGTCAAGCTCGTGAGCGCCCAGCTCGCGCTCGAGGAGCGTGCCTAAATGACCGACGATTTCGACGAGTTCTTCGACGACGAGCTGGCTGAGGCGGAGTCCGTGCCCGAGCCCGCATCCGATAACGTCGCCGAGGCGGATGTGCGTCGCCCGTCTTCCGAGCCCGCCGTTCCGGCCAACTCCGATCCCGCCCGCCCGCAGCGTCAGTCCCCGCCGTTTTGGATGGTGCTCGCCATCGCCGGCATCTCGCTGGTGCTCGGCGTGGTGATCGGCTACCTCGTGGGCACCACGGTGACCATCAACGAGTTGGGCTCGCGCGAGCCCGAGGCCGCCTCCGAGGATGCTTCGGTCGAGATGCCCGAGGGCCATCCCGACATCGAGCTTGATGATGAGGGTAACGCCAAGGTGGTCGACGGTTCCGCCGCCCCCGTATCAAATGACCCGCTCACGCTGGCCAACAACTTCTTCGATATGGGCATGTCCGCCATGAACGGCGCCAAGAGCGAGGAGGACCAGCTGAAGGCCCGGGACGTCTTCAGGCAGGCCATCGTCCACTACGACGAGTACCTTGCGAACAACGCCTCTCCGGCGGCCGAGGTGGATCGCGCCATCTGCGTGTTCTACGCCGGTGAGCATGAGCAGGCCATCGCGGACCTCGAGGCTTTCGTCGCGCGCGATGCAACGTTCGCGCCCGCATGGGCGAACCTCGGCATGTTCTACGAATCCCACGGCGATGCGGACAAGGCCGAGAAGGCCTATCGCAAGGCCGTCGACACCGCCGCCGAGGACGATACCTACGGTGTGGGCGATTACGCCCGCGAGCGCCTCGAGGCGCTGAGCAAGTAAACGATCGCGCCGAGCGCGACTCAATCGAAAGGCATGGATATGGAACTCGCCATCACCACGCATCCCAGTGCAGAGCGCTACCTCATCGTCGTCGAGGGCGAGATCGACATCTCGAACGCCGACAAGCTCCGCAACGCAATCGATCTGGCCCTTGAGCAGCCCACTGAGCGCGTCGAGCTTGATTTCTCCCAGGTTCCCTATATCGATTCCACGGGCATCGGCGTGCTGGTCGGCGCCGCCCGCCGCGCCTCTGAGCGTGAACGCGCCCTGTCGATCACGGGCGCCCAGCCGAACGTCCTGCGCGTCGCGCAGCTTTTGGGCGTCGATAAGGACATCAGCATCAGCGCAGCGTAAGGCTTTATCCGTACGGCGACTCGTCGCGGGGCGTGGCGTACGGCGGCGCTATACTTGGAATATTGCCGCTTTGGACGGCGCACGGAGCGCCGCATGGACATTTGAGGAAACTGGGAGGTATCCCGTGCTAGGAATTGGATCGACCGAGCTGGTCATCATCCTGGTCTTTGGCTTCTTGCTGTTCGGTCCCGACAAGCTGCCGCAGATGGGGCGCACCATCGGCCGTGCCCTGCGTCAGTTCCGTGAGACGCAGGAGAAGCTGACCGCCGTCGTCCAGACCGAGGTTGTGGACCCCATGGCCGCTGCTGCCAAGGCCCCCAAGGTGGCCGTTGCGGCGGAGGACGAGGATGCCGACGCCGAGGGCTCCGCTTCAACTGAGGAGGCCCCGGTGCGCAAGGAGACCTTTGCCGAGCGCCGTGCCCGCCTGGCCGCGGAGCGCGCCGCCAAGGAGGCCGAGGCCACTGCGGGCGACGCCGAGGACGGCAAGAGCGCTCCCGCCGAGGATGCTCCTGCAGACGATGCTCCCGCTGCCGAGCCTGAGCCCGAGTCCGAGCAGGTGGCCGAGGAGGCTTCCGAACCCGAGGTGCTGACCACCGAGGACCTGTACGCCCGCCGTCCGCGCAAGCGCGCCGCGGCTCCTGCTGTGGAGGCCGAGGCCGTACCTGTCGAGGATGAGTCGAAGGGAGGGGAGCAGTAATGCCCATCGGACCCGCGCGCATGCCGCTCATGGACCATCTCGGTGAGCTGCGCCGTCGCCTCACCATCGTCGTCGTGTCGGTGCTCGCCGCCACCGTCTTCATGTATTTTGCAGCCCCCACGCTGGTTGACATCCTCAAGGACCCGATCAACGGTTCCCTGCAGCCCGGCGAGCAGCTCTCCGTCATGACCTCGCTCGGCGGCTTCTCCATCAAGTTCAACATCGCCATCAAGGTCGCGCTCGCCATGTGCACGCCCATGATCATCTGGCAGATTCTTGCGTTCTTTCTGCCAGCCCTGCGCCCCAATGAGCGCCGCTGGGTTGTCCCCACGGTGTTGGTCGCCACCATGCTGTTCTTCGCCGGCGTCATCTTCTGCTATGCCTTCATCGCGCCGGCCGCCTTTGAGTGGCTGCTCGAGGAGACCCGCTCCATCGGCGCCGCCATGCCCCAGCTCGAGGATTTCATCAACACCGAGCTTCTGCTCATGATCGGCTTTGGCGTTTCGTTCGAGCTTCCGCTCATCGTGTTCTACCTGGCCGTGTTCCACATCGTGCCCTATGCCAGCTTCCGTGCGGCATGGCGCTACGTTTACGTGATCATGCTCGTGGTCTCCGCGTCCATCACGCCCGATGCCTCGCCCGTGACGCTGATCTTCATGTATGCGGTCATGCTGTCCCTGTACGAGGTCTCGCTCATGATCACACGCTTTGTGGTTGTGGCGCGCGACGGCAAGGCCGGCCTCACCGAGAGCCGTCTGGGCCTCTTCGGCGACGACGAGGACGACGACGAGTAGTCGCACGGCACACGCCCAGGCGGGTGGCATATGCCCTGATGGGCAGGATGCACCCGGGCACGTGGCGCGCCCCCAGCCGAACGGTCCAAGCTCGACCGAAGCACAAGCTCGACCGAAGCACAATCGCAATGATGCCAAGTACCCGGGATGAGGATCCCGGGTACTTTCTTTTCCGTGTTCGAAATGCAGCCGAAGTCACAGCTCGAAATGTAACCAAAGTCACAAAATCGGGTGCTCGATCGTGACTTTGGTTGCATCTCGGTGACGCGGGGGCGGCCGAGCAATGCGAAAGCGGCCGATGGAGGCAAAGGCGGCCGAGCGAGGGCGTTCGCGAGTGGTGCGAGGTGGATCCCTCTGCCGCAGCATGGGCTTTTAGCGTGAAGGGTAGAACTCGTGTACACTGACCCACACTATATATAAATACGTTTGGCGCACCCGCGCCGTACGAAAAGGAGCCCTTGTGAAGCTCGTCGTTGCAGAGAAGAACATCGCTGCGCAAAAGATCGCACAGCTGCTGGCCGACGCCGGCGCGCCGAAGAACGACAAGGTCTATAACACGCAGGTCTACCGTTTCAAGGTCGACGGCGAGGACTGGGTCTCAATGGGCCTGGCCGGCCATATCCTCGCGCCGGATTTTCCCGACGAGATCCTGTTCGATAAGAAGATGGGCTGGTACAGCCTGACCGAGGACGGCGAGGTCCTGCCCGCCGGCGTGCCCGACGGCCTTGCCCGCCCGCCGTACGACACCAAGCGCAAGCCCTTTCTTGCCAACGGCATCAACATCAAGGGCTGGAAGGTCGAGAGCCTGCCGTACCTCACGTGGTCGCCGATCATCAAGAACCCCGCGGAGAAGGAGATCATCCGCGTTCTCAAGAACCTCGCCAAAAAGGCCGACGAGGTCATCATCGCCACGGACTTCGACCGCGAGGGCGAGCTCATCGGTTCTGACGCCCTCAACATGATTCGCGAGGTGGCCCCTGAGCTGCCCGCGCGCCGCGCCCGCTACTCCGCCCTCATCAAGGGCGAGGTCACCGAGGCCTTTGCCAACCTGGTCGAGCTCGATCAGGATTTGGCCGACGCCGGCGAGTCCCGCCAGTACATCGACCTCATTTGGGGCGCGGTCCTCACGCGCTATCTCACGCTCGCCAAGTTCGGCGGCTTTGGCAACGTGCGCTCCGCCGGCCGCGTGCAGACTCCTACGCTCGCCCTGGTGGTTGAGCGCGAGCGTGAGCGCATGGCCTTTGTGCCTGAGGATTACTGGCAGATCCGAGGGCTTGGCGAGGCTTCCGACCAAGAGTTCAAGGTCGCCCACACCACGGCGCGCTTCACGGACAAGGCGGCGGCTGAGGCGGCGTTCTCGCACGTCGAGGGCGAGACCACCGGCACCGTCACCGCTGTGGCCAAGCGCAGTCGCAAGCAGCAGCCTCCGGTGCCGTTCAACACCACCGCGCTGCAGGCGGCAGCGGCGGCCGAGGGCATCAGCCCCGCGCGCACCATGCGCATCGCCGAGTCCCTCTACATGAGCGGTTTCATCTCCTATCCCCGTGTCGATAACACGGTGTATCCCAAGACGCTGGACATCGAGGGCATCGTGCGTGGCCTGGCCTCCGGCACCCCGGCGCTCGCGCCCGTGTGCAAGAAGATCCTCGCCGGCCCGCTCGCACCTACGCGCGGCAAGGTCGAGACCACCGACCACCCGCCGATCCATCCCACCGGCCAGGGCGATCCCACCACGCTCGACGGCGGCCAGCTCAAGCTCTACAACCTCATCGCCCGCCGTTTCCTGGCGACGCTCATGGGGCCCGCCACCATCGAGAACACCAAGCTGTCCATCGATGTCGGCGGCGAGCCGTTTGCCGCCAGCGGTGATGTGCTGGTGGAGGCCGGCTTCCGCGAGGCCTACCCGTATGGCCTCAAGCGCGACGAGCAGCTGCCCGCGCTGGCCGAGGGCGACGTCATCGACGTGCGCGACATCAAGCTCGAGGCCAAGCAGACCGAGCCGCCCGCGCGCTACAGCCAGGGCAAGCTCGTCCAGGAGATGGAAAAGCGCGGCCTGGGCACCAAGTCGACGCGCGCGAGCATCATCGAGCGCCTCTATGCGGTGCGCTACCTCAAGAACGATCCCATCGAGCCGAGCCAGCTCGGCATCGCCATCATCGATGCGCTCTCGGAGTTCGCGCCTCGCGTCACCACGCCCGACATGACCGCCGAGCTCGATGCCGACATGACCAAGGTCGCCGAGGGCGCCGACACGCAGGAGCACGTCGTGGACCACTCCCGCGCCCTGCTCGCCGGCATGCTCGACGCGCTCATCGAGCACAAGGACGATCTGGGTGAGGCGATCTCGGACGCCGTCACCGCCGACGCCCGCGTGGGCGCCTGCCCCACGTGCGGCAAAGACCTCGTCATGAAGACGAGCGCCAAGACGCGCGGCAGCTTTATCGGCTGCATGGGTTGGCCCGACTGCGATGTAACCTATCCCGTGCCCTCCGGCGTGAAGGTGAGTCCGCTCGAGGGCGAGGCCGCCGTATGCCCCGAGTGCGGCGCGCCGCGCATCAAGTGTCAGCCGTTCCGCCAAAAGGCCTACGAGCAGTGCGTGAATCCCAAGTGCCCCACCAACTACGAACCCGACCTCAAGGTGGGCGAGTGCCGCGTCTGCGCGGAGGCGGGCCGTCACGGCGATCTGATTGCGCATAAGAGCGAGAAGAGCGGCAAGCGCTTCATCCGTTGCACCAACTACGACGACTGCGGTGTGAGCTACCCGCTGCCCGCTCGCGGCAAGCTCTCCGCCACCGGGGAGGTCTGCGAGCACTGCGGCGCTCCCGTGGTGGTGGTCGAGACCGCGCGCGGTCCGTGGCGCATCTGCGTGAATATGGACTGCCCCGGCAAGGAGAAGAAGCCCGTCCGCGGCAAGGCCGCGTCGAAGCCGGGCGCGAAGAAGACGGCTTCGACGGCCAAGAAGACCACTGCCAAGAAGGCGACTGCCAAGAAGGCGACTGCGAAGAAGACGACTGCGAAGAAGACGACGGCGAAGAAGGCTGCCGCCGAGAAGACCGCGACCGAGAAGGCGTAAAACATGAGTTCTCGAGGCCTGTTCATAACGGTTGAGGGGATCGACGGCTGCGGGAAGTCCACGCAGGCGCGGCTCATCGCGGCGGCGCTCGAGGCTGCGGGCCACGACGTCTTGCGCCTGCGCGAACCGGGTGGCGTCAAGATCTCTGAGCAGATCCGTGCCATCCTGCTCGACCCCGCAAACGCCGAGATGGGCGATGTGTGCGAACTGCTGCTGTATGAGGCCGCCCGCGCCCAGCTCGTGCATCAGGTGATCAGGCCGGCGCTCGCCGCCGGCAAGACGGTGGTCTGCGACCGCTTCTACGATTCCACCACGGCGTACCAGGCCTTTGCCGATGGCTTGGACCGCAACATGGTGTCTCAGGCAAACGAGCTCGCGGTGGACGGTTGCCGTCCCGACCTCACGCTCGTGTTCGACCTGCCGGTCGAGGACGCCCTGCGCCGCCGTTCCGGCCGTGAAGCCGAGGACCGCCTCGAACTCAAGGGTCTGGAGTTCCAAGAGCGCGTTGCCGCGGGTTTCCGCGCGGTTGCCGCCGATGAGCCAGATCGCGTGAAGCTGATCGATGCCGGCGAATCCATTGCCGAGGTGTTCTCCGGTGTTGCTGCCGAGCTCCGATCGGCCGGCCTGTCCATGTCCGAGGATGATGCTGCCGCGGCGCTGCAGACGTGTCAGGGGAAGTGCTAGCCATGCTCGACCGCCTCGCCCCCAACAGCCTGCTCGCCAAGCTCGATACGCAGCCGCGTGTGCGCGACTTCCTCGCTCGTGCGGTGATGAGCGGCCGTGCGAGCCACGCCTATCTGTTCCTCGGCTCGCCGGGTTCCGGCAAGCTCGATGCCGCCTGGGCGCTGGCCCAGGCGCTTCTGTGCGGCGAAGATGGCGTCTCGGGTGCCTGCGCCTCCTGTGATGACTGCGGCCGTGTTGCCCGCCGCACCCACCCGGACGTGCATTACTTCGCACCCGAATCCGCCACGGGCTACCTTATCGCGCAGACGCGCGAGCTGCTCGAGGATGTGGCGCTCGCGCCCATCCGTGCCAAGGCTAAGGTCTATATCGTCGACCGCGCCGAGCAGCTGCGCGCCAACACCGCTAACGCGTTGCTCAAGACGCTTGAGGAGCCGCCCGCCGGAGTGACGTTCATCCTGCTCGGCTCGAGTGCCGATGTCATGTTGCCCACGATCGTGTCGCGCTGCCAGTGCGTGCCGTTCCGCCCGCTCTCGCTCGAAGACGCCGCCACGGCCGTCGAGCACGCCACCGGCCTGCCCGCGGGCAAATGCCGTATGGCCGTCGCGGTTGCCGGCAGTCCCGCCCGCGCGGTCGAGTTCCTCAAGAGCGGCGACCGCCAGGCAGCCCGCCGTGCCATGGTGCGCGCCGTGGACTTGCTCGCCCATGCCGACGAGGCCGACATCCTGGCCGCCGCCAAGGACCTCATGGGTGCGATCAAGGCGCCGCTCGCCGAGGTTAAATCGACCCAGCAGGCGGTCCTGGAGCAAAATCAGGACTATCTCTCCCGTGGTGCTTTAAAGCAGCTGGAAGACCGCAACAAGCGCGAACTGAACGCCCGTGAGCGTTCGGGTATCATGGAGGCTCTGGCGAGCGTTCGCTCCCTGCTGCGCGATGCCCTGGTTCGCCTCGCATCTGAGTCGGAGCCCGTCGTGAACGAGGACGTTTCCGACGTCGTCGAGCGCATCGCCGCCCGCGCCACGGTGACCGGCGTCGCCCGCGCGCTCGATGCCGTTTCGAGCGCCGAGGCCCGCATCGCCAGAAACGTCACACCCCAGCTGGCCATCGAGGTCATGCTGTTCGATATCAGGAAGGCACTGCAATGCCCGTAGTCGTACCTGTCAAATTTGCGTTCGCCGCGCACGAGCTGTGGTTCGATCCACGCGACCTGGACATCCTCGCCGGCGATCACGCCATCTGCACCACCGAGCGCGGCACCGAGATCGGCCTCGTGACGGCCGATCCGTTCGAGGTGCATCCCGAGGAGCTCGCCGCCCCGCTCAAGCCCGTCGTGCGCATTGCCACCGACGCCGACCTCGATCGTGCCGACGACCTGGCCGACGCCGGCGAGGACGCCATGTTCGATTTCCGCCGTCTGGTGGAGAAGAACGGTCTGGACATGAAGCCCGTGGGCGTTGAGTACCTGTTCGGCGGGGAGAAGGCCGTCTTCTACTTTGCCGCCGAGGACCGCGTGGACTTCCGCCAGCTCGTCAAGGACCTGTCCGCCCACTTCCACGTGCGCGTGGACATGCGCCAGATCGGCGTGCGCGACGAGACCCGCCTGCAGGGCGGCTACGCCACCTGCGGCCAGGAGCTGTGCTGTACCCGTTTCGGCGGGCAGTTCGAGCCCGTCTCCATCCGCATGGCCAAGGAGCAGGACCTGCCGCTGAACTCCGCCAAGATCTCGGGCGTGTGCGGTCGCCTTATGTGCTGCCTTCGCTATGAGTTTGAGGCCTACAAGGATTTCAAGAGCCGTGCCCCCAAGAAGAAGACCCTCATCGACACGCCGCTGGGCAAGGCCCGCATCGTGGAGTACAACACCCCGCGCGAGCAGCTGGTGCTGCGTCTGGAGAACGGCAAGATCTTCCGCGTCGACCTTGCCGATATGACGAGCACCGAGGAGAACAAGCAGCGCTGTGAGGCACAAGGGTGCTCCTGCCGTCCCGACTGCGTGACGCGCGATGTCCTCGAGCGTCTCGAGTCGCCCGAGCTCGCCCTCGCCCTCATGGAGCTCGACCGCAAGAACGGCGTCGACGTGGGCGACGGCCTGGACACGGCCGATCGCATCGTCGCCTCCGGTCCCACGCCGCGCCGCAAGCGCATGCGCGAGGAAGAGGCCGCCAAGTTCGAGCAGGGCGGCTCCGGCCGTCGTAGTCGCAAGTGCGCTCCCTCCAAGGGCCGTTCCCAGGACGCTGAGGAGGAGCAGGCGCCGCAGCAGTCGCGTCGTCATCGTCGTCGCGCCGGCGCTGCCGAGCAGGCGGTGCCGCAGGCCGCCGAGGCAAAGGCCCCGCGCACGGATGCGGACTTCGAGCCCGCGCAGCCCTCGCGCCGCCGCCGTCATCGCGCCGGCGCGGCCCCCGCGCCCACAGCCGGCACCCCGCATGGGGCTGCTTCTCCTGCCGAAGACGCGCCGGCGAAGAGCCGTCGCCGCAAGCACACCCCCTCTGGCACGGAGGCCGCATCCGGCGAGGGCAAGCGCCGTTCCCGTCCCCGCAAGCCCGAGACGCCTTCTGTCGCCGACCAGATCGCCGAGGGTGAGGTCAAGATCCAGCGTCGTCGCCCGGGTGACGGTGGCGGTGCCAAGTCGCGTCCCGCGACCGATGGCCCTGCCCGTTCCGGTTCCGATGATACCGAGGGCGCTCCCAAGAAGCGTCGCCGTCGTCGCAACCGCAAACCCAAGCAGGACGGCGGAGACGCCGGCGCGTCCGCCGAGTAGCCCGTGCGCGCGCCTCGTTTTCAGGCCGCATCCGCATCGGACGTCGAGCCCCTTCCCGCATCTGCGGGGAGGGGCTTTTTCACGTCGGTTGGAAATGGGGCAGAAAAAACAGGTCGCGGTTCCGTCGGGGCGCTGATTGAGGCCGCCCTCGAATTGATCTCGCCCACGAGGTGCGCCGGCTGCGAGCGACCGGGAGAACTCATCTGCTCGGCATGCGAGAATGCCATGCAGATCATAGACCCTGCTCGCTCCTGTCTGCACTGCGGCGCGCCCTTCGGGGCCATGGTGTGCACGGAATGCGCGGGAGCGAAGACCGATCTCGATCGCTGCTTGGCTGCCGCCGTGTTCGATGGGCCGGTCGGTCGCATCGTCCGCGCGTACAAGGACGGGGGCGAGCGCCGCCTGGCCGCCGAGATCGGCCGCATCATGCTCGGCGCGGCCGTGCGAGCGCAGCGCGAGGCGCCCGGGCGATATGGAGGGCTGCTTGTCCGTGCGGACGCGGTGGTGTTCGTCCCCGCCACGGCTGCGGCCTTCCGTCGTCGCGGGTTCGACCACATGGAACTCATCGCGCGGCATCTGAGTGGGCGCTCGGACATTCCCTTGCTGGATGCCCTGGTCAAGCACGGCTCATCCGACCAGCGCGAACTCGGGCGCGCCGACCGCCTGGCCGAGGCCCTCGGCGCTTACGAGGTCGTACTTCCCGTGAGGGGCAAGCGCATTTTGCTGATCGACGATGTCATCACCACGGGCGCGACCATGTCCGCGGCGGCATCGGCACTCAAGGCCGCGGGTGCCTCGCGCGTCGACGGTCTCGCGTTCGCCCGCGTATGGGGTTGAGGCGATGGACCGCGGGGGGGGGGGATCGCCATCCCGTTTCCCACAGGATGGCTGTCGCCGTGCGATGGGGCGGGCGATTGTGCCCGCACCCGTGCGCAATCTGCACGTTACCTGCGGTATAATGCCCCGAAGTTCCTCCCAGGCTGTGGTTGCGGGTGCGCGCGGACTATCGGTTCGTCGCGCTCCTCAGTCCAAGACAGACGCGGTCGAAGGGATCCACGTAAGCCGTCGCGTGCGCGCGAGGGCGATCATGGCGCGTCCTAGAAGTAAGTCGCACCGCCCGTCGCTACTTTTTTGAGGCAATACGTGCCTCGCGGGCGAGCGGGTTAGTCGTGATACCGCCGCGGCGGTACGAGCAAACGCCCCGGTGCGCAAGTGTGGGGTCAAAAACCAGGTCAGCTGGGGGGATCGTGATAGCTGCCGTCCGCGCGCCCGTGCGCGGGCGTTCGGGGTGCCGGCCGCAGGGGCCGCAAGGAGAGTGGGGGAGTGCCGAGATGATCGGTCGCAAGTTCGTTGCAGGTCGCAAAGGTATGGCCGGCCTGGTTGCGTTCGCATGCGCGATGACGATGGGCCTGTCGGGTTGTTCGCTGACCACGCCCACGCGCGCCGAGGTCGAGCCCGAGCCCGTCAAGGCGACTCTCGGAGCAGACGACCTTATCGAGGACGGTGTCCTCACCGTTGCCATGGACATGACCGACGCCCCTCAGACCATGACGGACCACGAGGGCAAGCCGAGCGGTTACTACGCCGATATCGCCCGCCTGCTCGCCGAGCGCATGGGCCTCGACCTGCGCGTCGTTTCCTCCGCCGACGTCACGGGCTCGCTTTCCAAGGGCAAGGCCGACCTCTATATCGGCGCCCGTACCGGCGAGGACGGTGTCGTCGAGAGCGGCGTCCTGGTACAAAACGCCTCCTCCATCTTTGCCAAGTCGGCCGATGGTTCGCGTGAGGTCCCCACGGTTTCGGCAACCACCCTGCAGGGTGCCGTCGTCGCCGTCCAGTCCGATTCCGCCGCGCAAGATGCCATGGACTCCGCGGGCATCGACACCACCCTCAAGACCAAGTCGAACGTGAACGAGTGCTTCGAGGCGCTTGCGGACGGCGAGGTCGACTACGTCGCCTGCGACTCCACCGCCGGCGCCTACCTGGCCCGCGCCTATCCCGGCACCGTGTTTGTGGGTACCATCGCCCCGATGGTCTCTTACGACGCCATCGCCGCTTCCGGTACGGATCTTGCCGATCAGGCGATGGGGATTCTCGAAGACGCCCTGTCCGATGGCACGCTCGAGGCTATTTTTCGCCTGTGGTACGGCGACCTGCCCTTCAGCCTCGACGATCTCGCGCTTGATGGCGTGACGTTCGAGCAGGAGGCCCCCGAAAACGAGGAAACCCCCGCTTCTGAGGGCGAATCGGGCGAGCTCGCGCAGTCCGACAGCCTGAACTCCCTGGGCTAGGCCCGACTTTCTCCGCTACCCGTTCGCGCCCATGCAGCGCATGGGAATTCGGCGGTCGGTTCGGACGCTCCAGCGAACGGGAGCACAATTTCCTCACGTGTGTCTTCATCCAACTTGGGTACAACAGCTGTACGAGTACTATCCCCGGATAGATTGGAGCCACGTATGGAAATCAAGGTCTCCGGTCGCAAGACCACGGTCACCGATGCTCTGCGTGCGCATGTCGATGAGAAGATCGGCGAAGCCCTCAAAGTGTTCGACATCGAGCCCATGACCGCCGATGTCGTCCTGCGCTATGAGAAGAACCCCTCCAACCCCAACCCCGCCATCGTCGAGGTCACGGTCCGCGCCCGCGGTTCGGTGATCCGCGTGGCCGAGCACGGTGCGGACATGTATGCCGCGATCGACCTCGCCGCCGAAAAGGTGACGCGCCAGCTCCGCAAGTTCAAGACGCGCGTGGTCGACAACCGTCAGCAGGGTCTGTCCGCCGCCGAGGTCGCCCCTGTCGAGCCCGTCGCCGATCTGGCCGACCTGCTGCTCCCCGAGGATGAGGACGACCAGCTCGTGCGTGTCAAGGAGGTTGAGCTCACCCCCATGACCGATGAGGAAGCGCTCGTTCAGACCGATCTGATCGGCCATGACTTCTACGTGTTCGAGAACAGCGTCACCGGCCTGGTCAATGTGGTGTATCACCGTAAGAATGGTGGATACGGCATCATCAAGCCCAAAATCGAGGTCGAGGGCGAGTAAAATAGCGTCCATTGCATGATCTGGATGGCGGCCATCCCATGTGGGTGGCCGCCTTGTTGTATTGAGGAGCGTCCATGGGCAACATCACCGCCTCGTACGAGGTCCCGCGCATGTGCCGCATCGTCATTGATACCTGTGCCGATCTCACCCCCGAGATCGCGGCCACACTCGAAGTGGATATCTTGGGATTCCCCTACATCCTCGATGGCGTCGAGTACACCGACGACATCTGGAGCACCATCACCCCTTCGGAGTTCTACGACAAGCTGCGTGAGGGCTCCAAGGCCTCGACCTCGGCGATCTCGATCGGTCAGTACCTCGAGTTCTTCACCAAATGCGCCGAAGAGGGCACGCCCACGGTGTATCTGTGCTTCACGAGCGCGCTCTCCTCAAGCTACAACTCCGCCTGCCATGCGGCCGAGCAGGTGCGCGCCGATCATCCCGATTTCGAGCTCTACGTGGTGGACAACGCGCTGCCCTGCGCGTGCGGTGAGTTGCTCGCCATGGAGGCCGTGCGTCAGCGCGCGGCCGGTCTGAGTGCGCGCCAGCTGGCCGAATGGGCCAATGAGGCAAAGACCTACATCCACGGTTACTTCACCCTGGACAGCCTCGATGCGCTCTCCGCCGGCGGACGCATCCCGCCTGCGGCGGCCTCCCTGTCCTCCAAGCTCGATATCAAGCCCGAGCTGTCCTTCGACCTGGCCGGGGCCCTTTCGCTCATCGGCGTGAACCGTGGCCGCAAGAAGGCGCTCAAGTCGCTCATCAAGTCATTCACCGAGAACTACGAGTTCGACCCGACCCTGCCGCTCGCCATCGTCTCCTCCGACGCCGAGAAGGATGCCGATTGGCTCGAGGCTGCCGTTCGTAAGGAGCCCGGCTGTGCGGACCTCACCATCCTGCGCGGTTCGGTGGGCCCTACGATCGGCTCGCATGTCGGACCGGGTATGGTCGCCCTTATCTTCTGGGGTAAGAACCGCTCGGAGAAGATCTCCCTGACCGACCGCATCGCCAGCCGCGTCCGCGGGGAATAGCGAGCACCGGGGTCGGTCCGCCTGGCTCCGGCGGTGGCATCCGCCATCGCCGCCCATTCGTCGAACAAACGTCAAAAGGAGCGTTGCATATGGCAAGCAAGAACCTCAAGATCGCCTTCATCGGCACCGGCATCATGGGCGCACCCATTGCCGGCCACATCATGGACGCGGGCTACGAGCTCACCGTCTACAACCGCACCAAGGAAAAGGCCGCCGACCTCATCGAGCGCGGCGCCGCCTGGGCCGATTCCGTCGCCGAGGCCGCCAAGGACGCCGACGTAGTCTTTACCATGGTCGGCTTCCCCACGGACGTGGAGGAGGTCTACCTGGCGGGCGAGGGCCTGCTGGCCTCTGCCAAGGATGGTGCCTACCTCATCGACCTCACCACCAGCGCGCCCGAGCTCGCCCGCGATATCGCCGGCGCCGCCGAGGTGTGCGGCAAGCACGCCTTCGACTGCCCCGTGACGGGCGGCGAGTCCGGTGCCATCGCCGGCACTCTCACGGCCATCATCGGCGCCACCGAGCGCGATATCGAGCCCGTCCGCGAGGCGCTCGAGACCTTCACCTCCAAGATCTGCTGCTTCGGCGGTGCCGGCAAGGGCCAGGCCGCGAAGCTCTCCAACCAGGTCGCCCTGGCGAGCGCCATGGTAGGTATGGCCGACGCCCTCTCCTTTGCCCAGCAAAACGATCTCGACGTCGAGCAGGTGCGCGAGATGATCTGCTCCGGCACGGGCAGCTCCGGCGCCATGCAGCAGCTCGCCCCTAAGGCGATCGACGGCGACTACAAGCCCGGCTTCCTGGTCGAGCACTTCCTCAAGGACCTGGGCTTGGCGCTCACGGTCGCCGAGGAGAAGGAGCTCGCCCTGCCCGGCGCCGATACCGCGTTCACCCTGTACGACATGCTCGACGCCATCGGCGGCGGCCGCATGGGCACCCAGGCCATCACCCTGCTGTACCAGGAGGAGGCCGAAGCCGTCGCCGCGGGCCTGGATTGGTCGCTTTACGCGGCCCAGCACGAGCACGACGATGAGTGCGATTGCGGCTGCGGTCACGACCATGGCCACGGCCACGGCGAGGACCACGAGTGCTGCTGTGGTGGCCACGGCCACGGCGAAGACCACGAGTGCTGCGGTGGCCACGGTCACGGCGAGAGCCACGAGTGCCATTGCGGTCACCATCACGAGGGGTAAGCGGGCATGCCGGCTAACTGGGTCTACATCATCACCTACGTCATGGTGTTCGGCTTTGCCGTCTACATCGGTTTCCTAATCGGTCAGGAGCTGAGCCGCCGCTACCTCGTCACCGCGCGCGCCTACTGGGCCGCCAATATCGGAGGCCTCGTCGCGGTCGTGCTGGCCGTTGCGCTCATTCCCGCCATGATGATCCAAATCATCTTGATGGGCGTCTTGGCCGGGTATATCGCTGGCCTCAAGATGGGCTTTGGCGAATCTTCGGGCCCCTGGAAGTGGCTCGATAACTTCATGGACGTCAACAAGCGCCATCGAAAGGTCGCCGAGAAGGGTACCGGCGAGGCGTATCGTCGCCGTCGCAAGACCGGAGAGGCCGCCCCCGACCTGATTTCGATCGACGAGAAGGGCTCTGCGGATTCGCCCTCAAGGCAGTCCCGCGACGCCTAAAAACAACACCCCGAGCGCCCGCGGACTTCCCGCGGGCGCACTCGGATGGGGCCCGCGGGCGGCGGTTGTGCCCAGAGTCCGCTTCAGGCCTTTCGACCGTGCACATTTGCCCTGGACCGATGGGCCCGTCCATACGATAATTCGGATGTTCGCCGCAAGAGAAAGATAAGAGGTACGCACCCATGGCAGAAGAGAACCTTGTCGAGCTTTCCCCCGAGGAGGCCGCCCGCCTCGCGAGCGTCGAGAACAGTGCCGATGCCCTGTCCGCCCTCATCGAGGACCTGTCCAGCTCGAGCCGTCGCACGCGCCAGCTCGCCGGACGCGTGGTGAACCTGCTCGCCGAGCGCGAGCCCGATCTGCTCGCCCCCTTTATCGAGCAGCTGGTGGACGCCCTGTATCGCCCGGAGGCCCAGACCCGCTGGGAGGTGCTCGACGCATTGACGCTGCTCGTTCCCGAGCATGCCAAGGAGTGCGGCGCCGCGTACGAGGGCGCCGAGGCCGCCCTGTTCGATGAGATCTCGGCCCCGCTGCGCTTGTCCGCCTTCCGTTTCCTCGTGGTGTGGGGTGCCACGGAGCGCCGCCGCTCCGAGAAGGTGTGGCCCATTATCGACGAGGCTATCCAGTGCTATCACGGCGATCTTGAGTACCGCGATATGCTGGCACTGCTCTTCTCCTTCGCACATGGCCAGATCTCGGGTTCCGTTGCCGCCGAGCTGGCCGGCCGTCTCCAGTTCGATGCCGAGAACGGCAAGGGCAGCTACCTGCGCGTCCGCTCGCGTGAGATTTACGACGCGCTGGTCAAGCGCTTCAAGCTCGACAACCCGCAGAAGAAGGTACGCGCCAAGAAGAGCGATGCCGAGGACGAAGACGAGGAGTAACTCATGGCCCACGACGTTGTACTGATCCCCGGTGACGGCATCGGCCCCGAGATCACAAGCGCGATGCGCCGCGTGGTCGAGGCAACTGGTGTCCAAATCAACTGGAATGTTCAGAACGCCGGTGCCGGCGTGATGGATGAGTACGGCACGCCGCTGCCCGAGCATGTGCTCGAGGCTGTGCGTTCCACCAAGGTTGCCATCAAGGGCCCCATCACCACGCCGGTGGGCACGGGCTTCCGCAGCGTCAATGTCGCCCTGCGTAAGGAGTTCGACCTGTATGCCTGCGTGCGCCCCTGCCTTTCCCAGCCCGGCGACGGCTCGCGCTACCGCGACGTCGACCTGGTGATCGTGCGCGAGAACACCGAGGACCTCTACGCGGGCATCGAGTTCGACGAGGGTGCGCCCGAGGTCGTGAAGCTCGCCGAGCTCGTCGAGGCATCTGGTCAGAAGCCCTTCGCCTCCGATTCGGCTATTTCCATCAAGCCGATCTCCATCGAGCGTTCGCGCCGTATCGTCGAGTACGCGTTCGAGTACGCCCGTCGCTGCGGTCGCAAGAAGGTCACGTGCGTGCACAAGGCCAATATCATGAAGGCGACCGACGGTCTGTATCTGCGCGTGGCGCGCGAGGTGGCTGAGCGCTATCCCGATATCGAGTTCAACGATAAGATCGTGGACGCCACGTGCATGGGCCTGGTTCAGGAGCCCCGCGATTTCGATGTGCTCGTATGCCTGAACCTGTATGGCGACATCGTGAGCGACCTGTGCGCCGGTTTGGTGGGCGGTCTTGGTATGGCGCCCGGTGCCAATATCGGCACGGACGCGGCGATCTTCGAGCCCACGCACGGCAGTGCGCCCGATATCGCGGGTAAGGACATCGCCAATCCCACGGCCGAGATCCTTTCCGCCGCGATGATGCTCGACCACTTGGGCGAGGTCGATGCCGCCGAGCGCATCCGCGCGGCTGTTCGCGCCACGCTCGCCGAGGGGACGTGCGTCACCGGGGATGTGCAGCGCGCGCTTACCGGTAGCACCGAGGGTGCTGCGGGGACGCAGGATTACGCCGACGCGGTCATCGCGCACCTTTCGTAGCCGGATGTGTAATTGGGGACGGGTGCATTTTACACATGAGGTGTGACTCTTCCCTTTTGCGCCGATCCGCGGTATCGATGCGCGCGGCGTCGCACTGGGGCATCACATTGTGCAATTAAGCAAACCTTAACGGGGATGCGCTCGTTTTGAGGCGTATCCCCGTTTATTTTTGGGTATCGTATCGGCTTGATACGACAATCCGCCAGGTAAGGTGAAGGGAGCGGACCGCATGGGTCTGATCATGAAGAAGGACGATTCCGAGGATAACGAGTACATCGACGGGATCGAGGTCGTCGGCCGTGGTGAGGGCCCGAACGGCGATGATGAGGTCGAGCACGTGGAAATTCACGAGGGTCTGACCGCCGAGGACATTTCCGGCAAGACGGCGGCCGCCGAGGCCGAGCGTGAGCTCGAGGCCGATCCCGAGCTGTTGGATGCCGACGCTGAGGAGGGCGGCGCCGCCGACGCCGGCGAGGCCGATGGCGAGTCCGAGCCTGAGGGCGTCGAGGACTCCGAGCCCGCGGCAGACGCCTCTGCGGATTCCTCTACCGCCGCACCTGCCGCCACGCCGTGCGCGGTGCGCCCGAAGAAGACGCGCATGCAGCGAGCAATGATGGGCAAGCACAAGTACTTTATCGCCGGCGCGCTCGCCGCCGTGATCGTTGCCGGTGTTTCCGGTTACTTCCTTGGTTCCGGCGGCTTTGGCTCCAAGGGTGTGAGCGCTCCCGTTTTTGCCGAGAGCGAGCTCGACGCGACGGTCGCAACCTGGAAGTTCAAGGGGGCCTCGCACAAGATCAGTGCCCGTGAGGCCATCGAGAGCCAGTACAGCCTTGACAGCGTGAAGGACGAGGACGGCAACTACCCCGCTCCTTCCGCTGACGCGGTTCTTTCCTATGTGCGCAACCGCATCCTGTTGGAGGAGGCGTCCAAGCAAGGCATCGAGCTGAGTGATGAAGATCTTTCTTCCTCTGCCGAGGCCTCCCTGGGCACCTCCGACTTCTCCGCTATCGCCGATCAGTACGGCGTGAGTGAGGATCAGGCAAAGCAGATCGTGCGTGAGCAGGGCACCATCCAAAAGCTGTATCAGAGCGTGATGGACGACGCGCCCGCCATGCCCGAGGCCCCCGCCGAGCCCGAGAGCGGCGACGAGAACGAGGCCAAGGCCGAGTACGCCGCCTATATCATCGATCTGGCTGGTAAGGAGTGGGATGCCGAGGCTGGTACCTGGGCTAAGCTCGACGGCGCTTACGCCACCGCGCTCGCCGGCGAGGAGATCACTCCCGAGTCTGCGACCTATGCCCAGGCCCAGAAGGCCTATGCCGTCGCGTACCAGCAGTACATGCTCGAGTCGCAGGGCGCGAACGCCAAGTGGACGTCCTATGTCAACGAGCTCTTCGGCGAGGCTGATGTCGAGCTCTTTGGCCTGTATGCCTAAGATGCTCGGTCGCTTGCGCTAGCCGCGCGCGCCGGCTGCATGCGCTGCGGTATCTCGAGGTTTGGTTGCGATGTGCCGCGCTGTGATAGGCAGGCAATTTACGACCGTAGCCGCCCGCCGCGCCCGCCGTTTTGGTCGCGATGTGCCACGCTGCGACAGCTTGGCACATCGCGACCATTTTTTGTGCCGAATCTACGCGCTGGACCTGCGTGTTGTGACGCCCAGCTCGTTATCGGGGCCGCTCACGGGTTGCGCCTGTCGCAAACGGGTGACTTGCTATGCTGGAGAAGTGCCTGTGGGGGAGGGACTCGACCCGCCTCCGGCTTATGCAAGGAGAAAGGACGGTCGTCATGGACGAGACGTTTGAGAAAGTCGCCGCATGGTGCAAGCCGACCATGGAGCATCCGCTCGCCATCGTGCTGGGCAGCGGTCTGGGTTCGCTGGGTGAGCGCGTGCGCGTGGTGCGACACATCCCGTACAGCGACATCGATGGGTTCCCCACGGAGGCGATCCCAGTGGAGGGCCATAGCTTCACGGTTCTCGTGGGTGAGCTCGACGGCGTGCCCGTGGTGGTGTATCCCGGTCGCGTGCACATGTACCAGGGTTACGACGCCCTGCAGGTGACCTCGCTCGTGCGGCATGCTCATAAGCTGGGTTGCCGCAGCATCGTGTTGAGCTGTGCGACCGGTGCGGTGGGCGCCATCGCTCCCGGTACCGTCGGCATCATCACCGATCAGATCAACCTCACCGGGCGCAACCCGCTCGCATCGCCCGCGGGCGTTGCCGCGGCCGGCCTGGACAGCCCGTTTGTCTCGATGGCGGGGGCCTACTCCCCGTATCTCTCCGGCCTGGCGCGCGAGGCTGCGTCCGAGCTTGGCATGGAGCTCGCAGAGGGTGTGTACGCCGGTCTCCTCGGCCCCAGCTACGAGACGCCCGCCGAGATCCGCATGCTCGACACGCTCGGTGCCGATTACGTGGGCATGTCGACCGTGTGCGAGGCCATCATGGCCCGCGCCATGGGGATGGAGGTGCTCGGAATCACGCTCGTCACCAACAAGGCCGGCTGTCCGGGCGAAAGCCACGCCAAGGTGCTGGGCGCCGCCGACGCGGCCGCCGAGGCAATGCAGGCCCTTGCCCTTGCCACGATCCGCCGTATCGGTGCATAAGCGCGTGGAGAAGAGTTTTTCTAACCGTGCGTTAGGCACTTGCGCGGGAGCGCATTTCCACGTACTATAGACAATCGTCGGAACGGCTCAGTCCGCTCCGCCATGGAGTCGCCAGCGTAGCTCAGTTGGCAGAGCACCGCTCTCGTAAAGCGGGGGTCACCGGTTCGAGCCCGGTCGCTGGCTCCATCGAATTTTAAAGGCCAGGCACCATGTGTGTCTGGCTTTTTTCTTTATACGTCGCATTTTTTGACAGCGTGTAAGTGTTGGGGGAAATCTTTTCACCCGCACGTGAGCGCCTTTGGCTCGTTGGGGGGATTTTTCCCACTGTCTACATGCCCTTTGCGTTCGATGGAAGGCTTTTGACGATTTAAGGCCGTGTCCGGGGGTCCTTTTCCGCAAAGTGTACGTTTTGGGGAACGTTTTGATCGAATTACGGCATTGTGCGCGGCAATCCGGCAGCAAAACCCCAGGTCGCGCAAAGCGAGCAAAGGGCGTTCGACGTGATTTGAGTTAAAACCTTCCCCAAAACGTACACCTTGAGTTTTTCGAGTGCCCGCCTGACAATTTCAGCAAGATGAGAGCACCCTGCGGTCAGGAGCGAAACATGGAATTCACCCAGGTCGATTACATCGTCACGTCCACACGCGTGTTTACGAGCGCCCCTGCGGAGTGCGCCGCCCGGCCCCTGGCGTTCGCCGTGGCGGGGGAGCGGGTCGTGGCGACGGGCTCCCTGCAGGATGTGATCGCCTCTTGTCCCTCATCGACTCCCGTGCTCGATTACGGCGATGCCCTCATCTGCCCCGGCTTTCACGACGCTCATCTGCATTTCTTCCATACGGCCCTCGGGGGATCACCCTACCTGCTCATGCACATGGGGGAGAGCGAGGCCGAGCTCGTCGAGCGGACGGTCGAATTCGCGAAGGGGCTTCCCGAGCATGCCTGGGTGGTCACCCAGGGCTGGCGTGATTACCGCTGGGACCCGCCTGTGCCGCCCACCAAGCATTCGCTCGACGAGGCGTTCCCCGACCGTCCCTGCGTGATGTACTCGGGCGACGGTCATACGCTCTGGATGAACACGTGCGCCCTTAACGCCCTCGGCGTCACGCGTGATTCCGTGCCCCCGCAGGGCGGCAGTTACGACAGGGATGAGAACGGTGAGCTCACGGGCATCATCCGCGAGGCTGCGGCGATGGAGCTCCTTCCGCGCTGCCTCGAGTGGCTCACTGAGGAAGACATCGCCTCCGCCTACGAAGCCCAGATGGCGCGCATGGCGGAGCAGGGCATCACCTCGATCTGCGACATGGCCCTCATGCCGCATCCAGGCTGCGATTTCATCCGCGACGACGTGTATGAGAAGCTCTCGCGCGAGGGCAAGCTCACCCTGCGCGTGCACATGTACCCCACGCTGCTCGACGATCAGTCGCGCCTCGAGGATTTGCAGGACCGTTATGCGGGCGATGAGTTCCCCCTGCTGCGCGCTCCGGGCTTCAAGCAGTTCTTCGACGGCGTGAGCAGCCAGCATACCGCGTGGTTGACCGAGCCTTACACGAACGCGCGCTTCGACGGCGACTGCGGGCGCCCCACGGTACCGGCCGATCGCATGCGCGAGTTGGTGCTCGCCGCCGCCGAGCGCGGCCACTCCGTGCGCATCCACACCATCGGTGACCGCGCCATCCACGAGGCCATCGACATCTTCGGCGAGGCGATGGCCTGGTACGGGGCGCCCATGCAGGGCCGTAACACGCTCGAGCATCTCGAGAACCTGCTGCCCGAGGACATCGATCGTTTGGCCGAGCTCGGCATTTTGGCGAGTTCCCAGCCCGGCCACATTACGCTCGATCCGGGCGGCCCCGAGCGCGATCTGGGCGAGGAACGCAGCCGGGTCATGTGGCCCTTCGCGACTTATGAGGACCACGGCGTTGAACAGGCCTTTGGCACTGATTCTCCGATCACGGCCGTGACCAGCATGGACGTGCTGTACTGCGCCGTGACGCGCCAGGACCCGTTCACGCATGAGCCCGCGGGTGGATGGCTGCCGGGTGAGCGTATCAGCGCCGCCGAGGCCCTGCGCATTTACACCGCCGGCAGCGCCGCGGCGACGGGCCGCGAGGGCGAACTCGGCCAGATCGCCCCGGGCTACCTGGCGGACTTTGTGGTGCTGGACCGCGACGTCACCGCGAGTGATCCGAGCGAGATCCAGGGCGCTCGGGTCGTAGCCACGTATGTGGCGGGCGAGCGAGTGTACGAACGGTAGGAGCAGGCTCTCTGTTCTGGGCATACTTCGCGCTTTCGGCAACGATAGTCGAAAGTGTTTTCGTTCAGTCCTCTGTCGACCGCCTACCGCTGGTAATTCAACGCTCAGGAAATCTAAGTGCCGCTTTATAAGATTTTTTGAAGTGACGTTGTATAAGTCCGTACGGCTGGGTACTATTCAACGCGTACACAAACCGCATGGACCGCCGGCGTGTGCCGGATCCCAGCAAAAGGAGGAGACAAGCATGTCTTTGAAGCCGCTTGCAGATCGCGTTCTGATCAAGCCCGACGCCGTCGAGCAGAAGACCGCTTCCGGTCTCTATATCGCCAGCAGCGCTCAGGAGAAGCCCCAGCGCGGTACCGTCGTCGCCGTGGGCGCCGGCAAGATGAACGACCGCGGCGAGCGCATCCCGCTCGACGTTCACGAGGGCGACGTCGTGATCTACGGCAAGTTCGGTGGCAACGAGATCAAGGTCGACGGCGAGGAGTACCTGCTCATGCGCGCCGACGACATCTACGCCGTCGTCGAGTAACTTTCGCGACCCCGAACCTCAATTTAGGGACAGTCCCCAAATTGAGGTGTCGCCTGCGGCACGCGACTCAGCCGCAGCCGACAAACCGCGACCTCAAATTGGGGACTGTCCCTAAAACGAGGTCCTGAGACGGATATGTAATTTGCACCCGTCCCTAATAACACATTTGGAGGAACATCAAATGGCTAAGAACATCACGTTCGACACCGACGCTCGCGCCAAGCTCGCCAAGGGCGTCAACACCCTGGCCGACGCCGTGACCGTCACCATGGGCCCCAAGGGCCGCTATGTCGCCCTGCAGCGCTCCTTCGGCGCTCCCATGATCACCAACGACGGCGTTTCCGTCGCCAAGGAGATCGAGCTCGAGGACAACATCGAGAACATGGGCGCCCAGCTGGTCAAGGAGGTCGCCACCAAGACCAACGACACCGTGGGTGACGGCACCACCACCGCCACGCTGCTGGCCCAGGCCATCGTGAACGACGGTCTCAAGAACGTCGCCGCCGGCGCCAACCCGCTGGCCATCCGTCGCGGTATCGACAAGGCCGTCAACGCCGCCGTGGCCGAGATGAAGAACCTCGCCAAGCCGGTCGAGACCAAGGAGCAGATCGCTTCCGTCGGCACCATCTCCGCTGGTGACGCCGAGGTCGGCAACAAGATCGCCGACGCCATGGACGTCGTGGGCAAGGACGGCGTCATCACCGTCGAGGATTCCCAGACCTTCGACATCACCATCGACACCGTCGAGGGCATGCAGTTCGACAAGGGCTATGTCTCCGCGTACTTCGTCACGGACAACGACCGCATGGAGGCCGTGATGAAGGACCCCTACATCCTCATCACCGACCAGAAGATCTCCAACGTCCAGGACATCATGCCCGTGCTCGAGGCCGTCTCCCGTGCCGGCAAGGGCCTGCTCATCATCGCCGAGGACATCGACGGTGAGGCTCTGCCCACCCTGGTCCTGAACAAGATCCGCGGCGCCCTCAACGTCTGCGCCGTCAAGGCTCCCGGCTACGGTGATCGCCGCAAGCGCCTGCTCGAGGACATCGCCATCCTCACCGGTGGCCAGGCCGCGCTCGACGAGCTCGGCATCAAGGTCGCCGACATCACCGCCGACATGCTCGGTACCGCCAAGAGCGTGACCATCACCAAGGACAACACCACCATCGTCGACGGTGCCGGCACCAAGGAGGCCATCGCCGACCGCGTGGCCGCCATCAAGGGCGAGATGGAGCACACCGAGTCCGAGTTCGATCGCGAGAAGCTCCAGGAGCGCCTGGCCAAGCTCTCCGGCGGCGTGGCCGTCATCAAGGTCGGTGCCGCTACCGAGACCGAGCTCAAGGAGATCAAGCACCGCGTCGAGGACGCCCTGCAGGCCACCCGCGCGGCCGTCGAGGAGGGCATCGTCGCCGGCGGCGGTGTCGCCTTCATGGACGCCCTGCCCGCGCTCGAGAACATTGAGATCTCCGATCCCGAGGAGCAGATCGGTATCGACATCATCAAGAAGGCCCTGACCGCTCCTGTGGCCACCATCGCCAAGAACGCCGGTTACGAGGGCGCTGTCATCGTTGACAAGGTCTCCGAGCTCCCCGCGGGCGAGGGCCTGAACTCCGCCAACGGCGAGTGGGGCAACATGATCGACATGGGCGTGCTCGACCCGGTCAAGGTCACCCGCACCACCCTGCAGAACGCCGCCTCCGTGGCCTCCCTCATCCTCATCACCGAGGCCACCGTTTCCGACGTGCCCAAGAACACCCAGCTCGAGGACGCCATCGCGGCCGCTACCGCCGGCGCCCAGGGCGGCGGCATGTACTAAGCCGTAAGGTTTAGATAACTCACCGGAATCCCCCGGCGGCCCCTTGGCACCCAGAAGCGGTGCGAAGGGGTCCGCAGGGGGATTTTTTTATGGCTGATGCGATGGCAGATACGGTTCCCCCGCGTCTCTACCGCCCTAAAGGCCTCTCGGAGGAGTAGACTCGAGGGGTGTGTATATGACGCGGGCGCTCGGGGCCTCGCGCCTTTTGCTGGAAAGGAGCATCGGTATCATGACGAAGATCGCGGTTTTGGGCGGCGGCAACGGGGCGCATGCCGCCGCGGCGGACCTCACGCTGAGGGGCTTTACGGTTAACATGTATGAGGACGAGCGGTTCGCCCCCAACATGCAGCAGGTGTTCGACACCAAGAAGATCGAGCTTTCGGGCGCCGCGGGCACCGGTACGGCCGAGCTCGCCATGGTCACGAGCGATCTTGCCGCCGCCATCGAGGGTGTCAAGGTCATCCTGGTCGCGGTGCCTGCGTTCGCGCATGCCGCGTATGCGGAGAAGCTCGCAGAGGTCGTCACCGCCGGCCAGATCGTGCTCGTGCTGCCGGGTACCTTCGGTTCTCTCATGTTCTGGAAAGCATTCAAGGCCCACGGCGTCGAGGGCGTCTGCGTGGCCGAGAGCCACACCCTGCCGTACGCCACCCGCCTGCTCGGCCCCGGCGCCTCGCTGGTCATGAGCCGCTTCGACCCGCTGAAGGTGGGCGTCATGCCCGCCTCCCGCACCGACGAGGTCATCGCGGCGCTCGACGGCGTCTTTCCCGGCATCGAGGCAGTGGAGAGCGTCGTCGCGTGCGGCCTGTCCAGCCTGAACCCCATCATCCACGTGCCGGGCTGCATCCTGAACGCCGGTCGCATCGAGTACGCCCAGGGCGATTTCCATTTCTACACCGAGGGCTTCACCGATTGCGTGGCTCGCCTGACCGAGGCCATCGACGCCGAGCGCATCGCTCTGCTCTATGCCATGGGCTACGAGTCCGATATCGCGGCGCACGGCATCGGCGGCGCGGTTGAGACCGACTCCATCAAGGAGGCGATCGCCGGCGATCCCAACTTCGCCAAGATCACCGGCCCGGCGAACCTCAAGAACCGCTATTACTCCGAGGACATCCCGTTCGGCATCGCGACGTGGGCCAAGCTCGCCCGCCTCATCGGCGTGCCCACGCCCGTGATGGACTCCCTGGTGAGCTTGGGCGGCGTGCTGCTCGAGAGCGATTGCTGGGAGGGTGGCCGCTCCATGGCCGAGCTCGGCATCGAGGACATGGATCTCGAGGCGCTGCGCGCGTACCTGATCGAGGGATAGCGCGAGGATAGGCGTTCCTGCCGCCCCGCATGCCTAAAGAAAATGCCCCGCGGCCCATCGGAACCGCGGGGCATCGCTGTATGAGTTGCGCTGCGCTCCTACGCGAAGAACAGCTCGGAGAGGGTCATCGGGTCAACGTACTCGCCGTCCTTGTAGACGCGCATGTTGCCGGAGGCGATCTCGTCGATCAGGATGACGTTGCCGTCGGCGTCGTAGCCGAACTCGAACTTGATGTCGTAGAGGACGAGGCCCTTCTCGGCCAGGTCGTCGGCGACGATCTTGGTGATCTGCTTGGTCATCTCCTTGAGGGAGTCGTACTGCTCGGCGGTCATGACGCCCAGGTCGACCAGGCCGTCCTTGGTGACCAGCGGGTCGCCCAGCTCGTCGTTCTTGAAGGTGGTCTCAACGTAGGACGGCAGGTCGTCGCCCTCGTTGCAGTACTGCTTGTAGCGGCGGTAGAAGGAGCCCACGGCCTTGTTGCGGCAGATGACCTCGAGGCCCTCGCCAAAGACCTTGGCGGGCAGGACTTCCATGGTGGTGTCGTCGAGGTTGGCGGACACGTAGTGGGTCTTGATGCCGGCGGCGTTGATCTTCTCGAAGAAGTAGATGGACATGCGCAGGTTGACGTCGCCCACGCCCTCGATGGTGAGGCCGACCGCGTTCTCGCCCGGATCGAAGACGCCGTCCTTGCCGGTGCAGTCGTCCTTGAACTTGAGCAGGTAGTTGCCGTTCTCGAGGGCGAACACGTCCTTGGTCTTGCCGGAGTACACGAGTTCCTTGGTCATGGCGGTAAGTCCTTTCACACAGCGCCGCATGCTTTGACGGTGTGAGTGTACAACATCGTCAAGGTGCCTAATAAGGTCATGCGCAAACTGATTAATTGTTACAGAAAGATTATGCATGGGTGTCATTTTGGCGAACATGGCATGCTCGAACATCGCGTCGTGGGAAGCGTGTTTAGATGGCGAAAAGGGCCCGTCTGAAACGGTGGCCGCGCGGGTCGGTTGCCGCGTGCGAAAGGCTGTTTGACGATGGACGATCTTTCCATGTGCGCGTATCGCGCAGCATCGGCGCGCGCGGCGTGCGAAGACGATCAGAACAGGGCCGATCGTGCCCTCGACGTCGCAGTGGCGGGCGAGCCGCTGGCGGCACTGGGGGACCCAACTGTTCTCGGCGGAGGCGCTCATGAGCCCACGCCCACTCCGTACTGGATTCTCGACGACTTGCTGGGGGGATTGTCTTTTGAGCAGACCGACCACCTGCTCGACGTGGGCTGCGGGGCGGGCCGTGTCCTGGCATACGCCGCGGCGACACGGCTGCCGTGCCGTGTGACGGGGGTCGAGCTCGATGGGCGGCTGGCCGCGCGGGCGGCGTCGTGGACGAGGGGCCGCGACGGGCTCGAGGTCATCGCGGGCAGCGCACTCGACATCCCCTTGGGGGCCTATACGCATTTCTACCTGTTCAACCCATTCGACCAAGTCTTGCTCGTCGAGTTTCTCGACCGGCTCGAGGCGCAGGTGCGCCGTTCCATCACGCTCGTGCACATGTCGGATAACGGCGAGAGCTTTGCGTATCTGGGCCGTGCGGGATGGATACGAGAGCGGGAGGGTTCGTTTTATGCGCATCCGGCTGGTGGTTTCCCGGTTTTCGGGTACCCTCAGCACTACTCCATTTGGCGTTACGTGCCAGATGCGAACGGGGCGGAGGGTGCGCCTGTGGTATAACAGGGGGCGTCGTTCCAGTGCGATTACAACGAAATGACCTCACGCGTTCCGTCCGGGGCACCGCCGCCGGGCGTTTTCGCGTGTCCATTCGCCTGGGCGATGCCGCACGCACATCAAGAGTAGAAAGCCGGGAAGCACCCATATGACGCGCGACAAGATCAAGCCCATCCTCTTCAGCATCATCAAACACCAGGACCCCGAACAGCTCAAGCGCCAGATCCCCCGCGACATCGTCGCCGGCATCGTGGTGGCCATCGTGGCGCTGCCCCTGTCGATCGCCCTCGCCATCGCTTCGGGTGTCGGGCCCGAGCAGGGCCTTTATACCGCCATCGTCGCGGGCTTCATCATCGCGTTGCTCGGCGGCAGTGCGGTGCAGATCTCGGGTCCCACCGCCGCGTTCGCCACCATCGTGGCGGGCATCGTCGCCTCGAGCGGTATGGACGGCCTGGTGGCCGCGACCATCATCGCAGGCGTGCTTCTGATCCTCATGGGCGTCTTTCGCCTGGGCACGCTCATCCGCTTCGTGCCCTACACCATCACCACGGGCTTCACGGCGGGCATCGCGGTGACCATCGTGGCCGGCCAGCTCAAGGATCTGTTCGGCCTCACGTACCCGGCAGGCACCCCCACCATCGAGACGATGGACAAGCTCTCGGCCGTGGCCGCCAACTTCTCCACCTTCAACGTCGAGGCACTCATCGTGGGCCTCGTGTGTCTGGCGGTGCTCGTGCTGTGGCCGCGCGTGAGCCAGCGCATCCCCGGCTCGCTCATCGCGGTGCTCGCAGGAATCGCCATGGTGAGCGGTCTGGGCATGAACGTGAACACCATCGGCGACCTTTACACCATCAACGCCGGTGTTCCGCAGCTGCAGCTGCCCCAGCTGAGCTTCGGTCTGTTCCGCGAGCAGCTGCCCAACGGCTTCACCATCGCGATCCTCGCGGCCATCGAGTCCCTGCTGTCCTGCGTGGTGGCCGATTCCATGATCAGCTCGCACCATCGCGCCAACATGGAGCTCGTCGCCCAGGGCGTGGGCAACATCGGTTCCGTGATGTTCGGCGGCATTCCCGCAACGGGCGCCATCGCCCGCACCGCCGCAAACGTGAAGGCCGGCGGCCGCACGCCCATCGCCGGCATGGTCCACGCCGTGGTGTTGCTCGCCGTGATGGTGTTCCTCATGCCGTATGCGGCGCTCATCCCCATGCCTTGCATCGCCGCCATCCTGCTGCAGGTTGCCTACAACATGTCCGGCTGGCGCACCGTGGTGCACCAGGTGCGCACCGCGCCCAAGAGCGACGTGGCCGTGCTTGTGGTCACCTTCCTCTTTACCGTGGTGTTCGACTTGGTTATGGCCATCGGCGTTGGCATGATGATCACGCTCGTGCTGCTCATGAAGCGCCTGAGCGACGAGACCGAGGTCCGCGGTTGGAAGTATTACTGCGACGAGGACTCCGAGGTCACGCACCTGCGTGAGCTGCCGAAGAGCGTGCGCGTGTACGAGATCAACGGCCCGATGTTCTTCGGCATGACCGACCAGATCGCCGAGATCTCGGTGAAGGAGTTCACCCGCTACCTGATCATCCGTATGCGCGGCGTGCCTTCGCTCGACTCCTCGGCCATGAACGCGCTCGAGAACCTGCGCGAGTATTGTGCCGAGAATGACGTGCAGCTCATCATTTCGCACGCCAACGAGCAGCCCATGAAGACCATGGAGCGCGCCGGCTTTGTGGAGAAGGTGGGTCGCGAGCACTTCCGCACCGGTATCGACGACGCCATCGCCCACGCCCGCGAGCTGCTGGGGGAGGACGCGTAAGGCCCATTTTGAAGGCAGGCCCCACTCGGGGGCAGATGCGAATGAGGCGCTTGTGATTCGGTGCGTCTTCCTGCATTAAATACGAAGAATTAGGCGCCCTGGACTCATGAGGTCCAGGGCGTTTTAGTGCCCTCGGCAAAACTTGATAACAGAACAAATGTTCGTATACTGACTGTTATGGGAGCTTGTCGACTGAAGCGGCTGTTTGCGTCAAGCACGGACAAGCTCTATCCGCGTGAGAACCTGTGGCTATACGGGGCCGTTGATTCGGCTTTCATTTCCCCAGTGAGCGTGTTCTACATGGGCGTCTTTTGGCGTCGCGATGGAGCTGCTGGGAGGTGGACAGGGCGCGCAGCTTTTGCGGTTAGTTCAAATTTGGCCGGAGGCTATCTGGAACAGCACCAAGCCAAATCTCTCTCATGTCATTTAGTAGTAGAATATAGTAGTATAAAATGGATGACAGGTGGAATACCATGCTTGAGCTCGTTGTTCATCCTAGAGTGAGTGCGCGTCACCCCCAGCTTTCCGATGAAGATGTGCGCGTCGCTTGGCAAAACTCGTTTTTCCAGGCGTTGCGGACCGGTTCGAAGAATTCACCGGAATATCTCTGGATTGGAATCGATGGAAAGGGGAGAGAGGTAGAAATGGTTGGCGTGCCGACGGCGACGGGATATCTCATCTATCACGCGAACACTCCGCTTTCAAAGCGCGTGAGAGATGAGGTCAAGGGAAGGAGGACTTGATGGCTACGTATAAACTCGCCGACGGGAAAGTTTTAACAGACCGCGACATCGAGGAAATGGCTCGTGAGTGGGAAGAGGGCACTTGGGAAGGGCCTTTGGTTGAGCTGCGCGTTGGGAGGCCCCGTTTGTCTGAGGAACCGAATGCCAACCTCTCATTTAAATGCCCGGAAAGCAGCGCCGCGCTCATTGCCGCGGCGGCAAAGGAGCTTGGGATCAAGAAGTCTGCGTTCATGCGCGAGGCCGCTGTGGAGAAGGCTGTGCGAATCTTGGCGGCAGCTGGTTGATTAGAACGAACGGATCCACACGGCGTTTTTCGGCCTGTGAGTTCCCGCATTCGGAATGCTGCAAGTTCTGCGGTGGAAATCCCCTGCATAATGCGTTTGCGGGGGAGTCCGGCCGGGATGTAGTGCTTTGTGCCGCTACAATACGTACGGTTCAAATCACGATACATGGAACGGCGTGCGCATCTGCGCCGCCACGTTAGAAAAGGACGCACGCGCCCATGGCCTCTTACGCCCCGCAGATCTCCTCGCGTCGCACGTTCGCGATCATCTCGCACCCCGACGCCGGCAAGACCACCCTTACCGAGAAGCTCCTGCTCTACACCGGCACCATCCAGTCCGCCGGTTCGGTCAAGGGCAAGCAGAACTCCCGCCATGCGGTCTCCGACTGGATGGACATCGAGAAGCAGCGCGGTATTTCCGTCACCTCCTCGGTGCTCCAGTTCACCTATGGCGGCTGCTGCGTGAACATTCTCGATACCCCCGGCCACCAGGACTTCTCCGAGGACACGTACCGCACCCTCATGGCCGCCGACGCCGCGGTCATGGTGATCGACGGCGCCAAGGGCGTCGAGGCCCAGACCAAGAAGCTCTTCCGCGTCTGCGCTATGCGCGGTATCCCGATCTTCACGTTCGTGAACAAGATGGACCGCGAGACGCGCGACCCGTTTGACCTCATGGAAGAGGTCGAGAACGTGCTCGGCATCCGCACCTATCCCATGAACTGGCCCATCGGCAACGGCCGCGACTTCCGCGGCGTATTCGACCGCGCCAGCCGCAAGGTCCTTGCGTTCGAGGGTGACGGCCGCGCCAATGGCACCAAGAAGGTCGATGAGGTCGAGGCCACGCTCGGCGACGCCGCGCTGACCGAGCTCATCGGCGAGCACAGCCACAACAACCTGATGGACGACATCGAGCTGCTCGACGGTGCCGATTCCGAGTTCGACCTCGATGCGGTTCTCACGGGCAAGCTCTCCCCGATGTTTTTCGGCTCCGCGCTCACGAACTTCGGCGTCGAGCCCTTCCTCAAGGACTTCCTGCGCCTGGCCCCCGGCCCCGGCGCGCACACCGACGCGCTGACCGGCGAGCCCGTGGAGCCCACGCGTGAGGACTTCTCCGGCTTCGTCTTCAAGATCCAGGCGAACATGGACAAGAACCATCGCGACCGCATTGCCTTCGTGCGCATCTGCTCCGGCAAGTTCGAGCGCGGCATGGACGCCACGCACGTGCAGGGCGGCCGCAAGATCAAGCTGGCCACGGGCACGACCATGATGGCCGACGACCGCGCCATCGTGGACGAAGCCTACGCCGGCGACATCGTGGGCCTGTTCGACCCGGGCATCTTCTCCATCGGTGACACCATCTGCACGGGCAAGAAGCCGGTGCAGTTCACGGGCATCCCCACGTTCGCGCCCGAGCTGTTCGCGCGCGTCACGCAGGTCGATACGCTCAAGCGCAAGCAGTTCGTGAAGGGCATGGAGCAGCTCGCCCAGGAGGGTGCCATCCAGATCTTCCGCGAGCTCGGCGCCGGTATGGAGTCGGTCATCGTGGGCGTGGTGGGCACCCTGCAGTTCGAGGTGCTCGAGCAGCGCCTCAAGAGCGAGTACCACGTCGAGGTGCGCCGCCAGCCGCTGCCCTACACCGACATCCGCTGGATCGTGAACGAGCCCGGCACCATCGACATTCCGGCGCTCTCCCTCACGCGTGACACGCTGCGTGTCGAGGACATGCGCGGCGGCAAGTTGCTACTGTTCACGAGCCCGTGGAACATCGATTGGGCCACGGACCACAACAAGGAGCTCAAGCTGTCCGAGTTCGGCAACGTGGAGTTCTAAGATGCAGGCGGGGCCCGGGCATTGGCCATGAGACGCGCACGTCGCGATGCCCGGGCCTGCTTCTCAGGCGCTCCGCTCCCATGAAGTGGTCGCGATTTGCTGCTCTGTTCTAGCGTGGTAAATCGCGACCACTTTTTTGGGTCATTCAAGCGAAAAATGGTCGCAAAATGCCACGTTTGTACAGAGTGGCATTTTGCGACCAGCCACGGGACCAGCCACGGGACCAGCCACGGGACCAGCCACGGGACCAGCCACGGGACCAGCCACGGGACCAGCCACGGGACCAGCCACGGGACCAGCCACGGGACCAGCATACGGCGCGTGACGACCCGTGCTCGAAAGCCCTACCTTGTGTTCGCGACGATCCTCCGTCGCTTACACCACAAATGCCGCCGTCATGGCAACGACAACCGCGGGGAGCATGTTGACCACGCGGAAGGTCTTGGGCCAGATCAGGTTGATGCCGATGCAGAAGATGAGGATCGAGCCGACCGTCGAGAGGTTGGCGAGTGCCGCGGCGGTCATGAGCGGCTGCAAGAAGCTCGCGAGCAGGGTGAGGGCGCCCTGGAGCGCCAGCACGGGAATCGCGGCGAAGATGCAACCCTTGCCCATCGACGCCGTCATGGTGCATACGAGCAGGGCGTCGATGGCGCCTTTGATGGCGAGCGTCGTCCAGTCGCCCGTCATGCCGTCCTGAATGGAGCCGACGATGGACATGGCGCCGATTGCGACGGAAAGCGACGCGGTGACGAAGGCGTCCACGAACTCGGAGTCGCCGCTGCTGCCGGTCGCATACTTGAGCCACTCTCCAAAGCGGTCGATCTGGCGTTCGAGGTCGAGCATTTCGCCGATGAGCGATCCCAACGCGAGCGAGATGACGACGAGCGCGGAGCCGCCGGCCGAGATCTCGCCGCCGGATACGGTGAGCATGCCGCTCATGGCGCCGGAGATGCCGATGAAGATGATGGCCACCGCGGTTGCCTTGAGAAGGGTGTCTTGTATGCGCTCGTTGATGAACCGTCCGAAGGCGAGGCCGGCGAAGCCGCCCAGGAGGATGAGCGTGACGTCGATGAGCGTTCCGAGTCCGATCATAGGGGCTCCTAGTGTGCTTCGATGCCCGGTAAGAGAGGCGCGTTGATTCCGGTTACGTGCTCGAACAGGGCCGAGCAGCCCTCTGCGATATCTCGATAGGTCGCGTCGAAGTCCCCGGTATACCAGGGATCGGCCACGTCGCGGTTGCATCCGGCAAATTCCAAGAGCTTGTGACAGGTGCCGTTGGGGTCGCCGTCGAGAATGCGATTGAGGCCCCGTTCGTTCTCGCGATCCATGTACGCGATGAGGTCCCAGTTTCCGTATTCGCCGCGCGTGATCTGACGAGCGCGATGCGCCCCGACGGGGATGCCGACTTCGCGGAGCTTGGCGACGGTCCCGCGATGCGGAGGGTTTCCAATCTCCTCGCGAGACGTCGCCGCGGAATCGATTATGAACTCGCCCTCGAGCCCGGCCCTCCGCACGAGCTCCTCAAAGACGAATTGGGCCATGGTGGAACGGCAGATGTTCCCATGGCAGATGAAGAGAATGCGATGCATGTCGCAAGCGGCCTTTCAATGGATGATTTCACAGCACAGCTTACCAGAGCGCGCGAGGGCGGGACGGCACGGTGCCGTGCGCGGCAGCATGGCTTGCGCGTGCGGCGGTTTTGCCTCCAGTCGCGCGGGCTCGGCCCCCAATGGTTTGCCTCTGGTCGTCGAGATCGGCTTGGCGCACACTCGGGTGAGGATGGCCCGGCGGTGCGTGATCGCCTCCGTGCCGCCGCATAGGGATTGCATGATGTGTCCCAACGGTCGGGTAGGATGTAATGCCTAGCCGAATTCGATGGGAGAGTCTTCATATGGCCGAAACGAACAACGTCGACATCGCCTCCATCATGAATATGGTCGCCACGCTGAGCCCGGAGGGGAGCGGCGCGCGCAAGGATGTCATCATCGAGCCCGCTGCGCCAGCGCCAGCGCCCGTTTCGGACCCCGCGCCTTCCGTGGCACCGGTCCGTGCCGCCACGGTGCGCACCCTCGGCTCCGCCGGCTCGCTCACCGCCGACGATGTCGCGGATGCCCCGGCGACCGGTCGCCGCGCGGAGACTTCGCCCGAGGAGCTGGCGGCCCGTCATAAGCGCATCGTCGCGGCCCTCGCCTCCGAGTTGAACCAGCCCGCCGCTCGCATCGAGTCCGTGATCTCGCTCATCGATGAGGGGGCGACGATCCCGTTCATCGCGCGCTATCGCAAGGAAGCCACGGGCGGCATGGACGACGTCGCGCTGCGCACGCTCGATGATCGCCTGTCTTACCTTCGCAATCTCGAGCAGCGCAAGTCCGACGTGATCGCGGCGATCGACGCCCAGGGCAAACTCACCGAGGAGCTGCGCGCGAGCATCGAAGAGGCGTCCACGCTTCAGCGCGTGGAGGACCTCTACAAGCCCTACCGCAAGAAGCGCGCTACCCGTGCGTCCAAGGCGCGCGACGCCGGTCTCGAACCGCTCGCCAACCTCATTCTCATGCAGCCCGCCCAGGGGGCCGAGCCGCTCGTGGCGGCGGCCGAATACGTCAACGCCGAGGGCGGCTTTGCCACGGCGGAGGCGGCGCTTGCGGGTGCGCGCGATATCGTTGCCGAGCTCGTGGCGGAGGACCCCGAGAACACGGCGGACCTGCGCGAGTACACGCATAAGACGGCCGCCATCGAGTCCGAGGCGATGGACGCGGACGAGAAAACGCCGTACGAGCCCTATTACGAGTTCTCGCAGGCGGCTCGTTCCATCCCCAACCATCGCATCCTCGCCATCAACCGCGGCGAGCGCGAGGGCAAGCTGCGCGTGCGCGTGCGCGTGGACGGCGAGGCCGCGGCCGAGCGCCTCCAGAGCCGCTACCCGCGTCGCCGTGGGCCGTTCGCATTCGAGCTCAACGCCGCCATCGCCGATGGCTACAAGCGCCTCATGGCCCCCTCGCTCGAGCGCGAGCTGCGCGTCGACCTCACCATGCGAGCCCAGGCCGACGCCATCAAGGTCTTTGCCAAGAACACCGAGGGCCTGCTGCAGCAGCGCCCGGTGCGCGGCGCACGAGTGATCGCGCTCGACCCGGGCTATCGTGCCGGCTGCAAGGTGGCGGTGCTCGACGAGTACGGAAAACTGCTCGACCACACGATTCTGTATCCCACGCCGCCGCGTCGCGACATCGCGGGCACCAAGCGCGAGCTTTTGCGCCTCACCCGCAAACACCGCATCAACACCATCGTGGTGGGCAACGGCACGGCGAGTCGCGAGACCGAGGAGGTTGTGTCCGCCTTCATCGCCGAGTCCGCACCCGAGCTGCGTTACACCATCGTCAATGAGGCGGGTGCCTCGGTGTACTCGGCTTCCAAGCTGGCGAGCGAGGAGTACCCGGACCTCGACGTGACCACGCGCGGCGCCATGAGCTTGGGTCGCCGCCTGCAAGACCCCCTGGCGGAGCTCGTCAAGATCCCGCCGCAGTCCATCGGCGTCGGCCAGTACCAGCACGACCTCGATCAGGCCGAGCTCGGTCGCGCGCTGGGCAACGTGGTGGAGAACGTGGTCAATCGCGTGGGCGTGGACGTGAACACCGCGAGCGCGAGTCTGCTCGGATACGTTTCGGGCATCACGCCCGCCGTGGCGAAGAACATCGTGGCGTACCGCGAGGAGAACGGCGCCTTCACCGATCGCCGTCAGCTCAAGAAGGTTCCCAAGCTCGGCCCCAAGGCGTACCTCAACGCGGCGGGCTTCATGCGCATCACGGGCGGCAAGAACCCGCTCGACGCCACGAGTGTGCATCCCGAGAGCTATGAGATCGCCGGTGAGCTACTGCGCCGTGCCGGTGTGGCGCCGAGTGCGCTGGCGGCGGGCGGCGTGCCGGGCATCGGCGCCAAGATCGGCGGCTTGGGCGCGGTGGCCGCCGAGCTGGGCTGCGGCGTGCCCACCCTGCGCGATATCGTGGCGGAGCTCGAAAAGCCCGGCCGCGACCCGCGCGACGACGCCCCCGAGGTCGTGTTCTCCCAGGCGGCGCGCAGCATCGAGGACCTCGAGGTCGGCATGGAGCTCAAGGGCACCGTGCGCAACGTGGTGGACTTCGGCGCGTTTGTGGATATCGGCGTGCATCAGGATGGTCTGGTCCACATCTCCAAGCTCGCCGATCGCTTTGTGAAGCATCCGAGCGAGGTCGTGGCAGTGGGCGATACCGTGACCGTGTGGATCACCGGCGTCGACAAGGCGCGCGGCAAGATCTCCCTCACCATGGTGAAGGGCCGCATGGGCAAGTAGTCCTTTCCGGCCCATTCGCCACGAGCCCGAGGGGCCTGGCGCCTCGACAGGAGGCGCCGCAATCGCCGGGCGCAGGTCGATGTCGGCCAGGTAGCCGGTGCCCTTCTCTCCAGGCTGTCCTCACTCGCTGCCGTAATACAGGCAGGGGATGCCCGACATGCCGAGTGGATAGATTTGGTACAGGGTGGTGTCGAAAACCCGCATGGCGAGCGCCTTTCGCGGGACCAGTCGCAAGGAGGGCGCATCGCCCGAGGCTTTGGAGGGGTGTCGTGCATGCGGCCAGGAGTCGTGTGGGCCGAATCCCCGGGACCGGGCGGTGCGCTCAGATGCAATCAAGCATAAAGCGCGGGCCGTCCATCGAGTGTAGCTCCTCGGTGGACGGCCCCGAATTGGCCTTGAAGGTACCCATACGGCGCATCGTGATGCCGCGGCATGGGGCATGGTCGTTTGATTATGGGGAAAGAGTCGACGTGAGTGCGCTTACCCCAAAAGGCCGCTCGCAACGGATGCGAGCGCGATGATCACGCCCACGATCGACTCGCCGCCGAGCACGCCGGAGGCAACGATGATGCCGGTCTCCTCGTGCGACGTCTCATCGGTGCCCGTGTTGGCATTCGTCGTCGCGTCGCCGTTCGCACGCGCGTTCCGGATGGACGCTACGCGATCGTAGGCGATCTTCACGGCTGCGCCGAGAGAGGCCGAGAGCGTCATGTAAAACGGCAGATATACGCCGAGGCCGAGCATCATGGACGGGATGCCCAGGCAGTACAGGGCCACGCCCGCGACAAGGCCGAGCGCGAAGGCGGGGACGCTCGGGATGCCCGACACCATGGTTGCCACCACGCTTGCCTGGGCGGACACGAAGAGCTTTCCGGGGCCGAATGCGTCGGCGCCGTAGGCGTTGAGGAGCGCGCACATCACCGCCACCGATACGGCGCAGCCGATCAGCGCGCCGATCGCCTGGCCGATCCACATGGCGCGCGGGTCGGTGCCGATGATTTTGCCGGTTTTGAAGTCACTCATGACGTCGCCCGCGAGGCCGCATGCCACGGCCACCACGCCTGCGACGAAAAAGAGCCTGACCTGATCGGACTCTCCCAGGGCGGCGATGACCAACAGGACAATGAGGCCGAAGATCTCCATGGGGTCGATGCCGGTTTGGCCCACCGACTGCGCGCTCATGATGGTGGTGACGAATGCGAGCGCCACCGCGACGGCGCAGGCGATGGGGGAGAGGCCGAGCACGAGGCAGACGAGGAGGGCGGCCGCCGCCACGAACAGGGAGAGGACGCTGCGGTCGAGTTTTCCGAATGCGCGTGCGGGGACGTTTGCGTGGTCGTCGTCGCGTCGCCCATTGTGTGCGCTACGGAAGGCGGCGGGCAGGATGTCTCGCACCACGACACCGATGCCAGAGCCCATCATGAGGCCCATGCCCAGGCTCGACACGACTCCCTGCGCGCTTGACACGTCCCAGAGTCCCGCCGCGCTGCCGCCCACGATGATCCCGAAGTTCGCGATGAGCCCGCCTGCCAGCCAAAATGCCACGGCGGCGCCGCCCACCAAAAAGCCGACCGATAGCAGCATGGGCGAGTTGTAGATGCCGAAGGCCATACCGGGGATGGGCAGTGCGCCGATCATGGCGGGGATGACGCCCGCGAGGTCGCGCAGCGCGCACCAGATACCGGCCGCCGCCATGGACCCGAAGAGTCTCTTGCCCGTTGCGCCGCCCGCGCGGCTGGCCATGAGCGTTTCGGCGGCGGCGGTGCCGATGGGGTACTCGAGGTCGGACTCCTCGACAAAACGGCGGCGGATCAGCGCCGTGCACACCAGGCCGAGCAGCGTGCCAGCCAGCGCGACGCCGCCGATCTCGATCCAGCTCAGCTCCGCGCCGAGGCCGAGCATCCATACGCCGGGGATGGTGAAAGCCAATCCGCCCGCGACCATGGAGCCGGCTGACATGATGATCTGAGTGACGTTCGCCTCGTTCAGGCTCGTGCGGCCCGCCGCGCGCAGCAGGACCAGCGCGGTGATCGAGGTGAAGATGGTCGGCCAGGGCAGGGCGCCCATCTTGAGGGCCGTGTAGACGGAAGATGCCGTGATGATGACGCAGCCGATGCAGCCGATGAGAATACCGGCGGCACTGATCTGCCCGCGCCACGGCGCGCGCTGGTTCAGAGAACTCATTTGTAGCTCCTTCGTATATCCGCTCCCCCTTATGCGGGGAGTCGGGTTACGGCAATAGGACCGCTATAGTGTAAGCTCGATTGAGAGATATGCGTTCGAGAACATGGAGGGCGCGATGGATGTCGATATGGAGGCCACGGACGCTCGGCCCGAGGGACCGGATTCACGCGACCGGGTTCTGCAAGCTCGGGGCATCTCGGAGCCCTCGGCGGCGTCCTGCCTTCTCGCCGTCGACGTGGGCAACACCGTTACCAAGTTCGGCGTGTTCGCCGCGGATGAACTCGCGGGCACGTGGGAGGTAACGACCTCCGAGCGCTGCACGGCCGATGAGGCATGGGCGCAGGCCGCCTGTGCGATCGACATGCTGGGCGCGCCCGAGCCCACAAGCGCCATCCTCTCCTGCGTGGTGCCGAGCCTTGCCGAGGTGTGGCGCTCCGCTTTGGGCAAGCTGTGTGGAACCCGTCCCTACGCGGTGGGCCCGGGTCTCAAGACCGGCATCCGCATGCGCTATGACGATCCGTCCGAAGTTGGTTCCGACCGTGTGGCCGACGCGGTGGCGGCGCGCGAGACCTACGGTGCTCCCGTGGTCGTGGTGGATTTGGGGACGACCACGAATATCGAGGTCGTGGACGAGTCCGGCGCCTTTGCCGGAGGCATCATCGCCCCTGGTGTCGCCCTGGGTGCGCGTTCGCTTACCGCCGCGGCGGCGCGTCTGCCCATGATTGAGCTGCGAGCGCCGGAGCGCGTGATCGGACGCAGCACGCGCTCCGCCATGCAGTCCGGCGTGGTCCTGGGCGAGGCGGCGCGCATCGACGGCCTGCTCGACGCGGTGATGGACGAGCTTGGCACCGACGCTCCCGTGGTGATCACGGGTGACGGCGCCGCGCAGGTCGCCGCTCTCATCTCCCATGATGCGGTGGTCGATGAGACCCTCACCCTGCGCGGCTTGCACCATATCTGGCTCCGCAATCGCCACTGACACGCGAATCGATGAGAGGTGTTCCCATGAACGAAATTGAGCAGTACGACGAGACGTTCGGGCCCAGCACCCAGGTGCGGGCGATCGTCACCATGGTCCTTGTGGCCCTCATCGCCCTGTTCGTGTTCGGCCTTGCCCCGCACTTCGCCTCGCCCGAGGCGCATGCGGGGGTGATTGCCACCATCGACGAGAAGATTGACAACGTGCTCACCCTCACGGCGGGCTCCGCGGGTGCATCAGCGCTCATCTCGGCGATCCCCGGCGACGCGGGCTCGCCCATCGCCGAGAAGCTCATGGATCTGAGCACCGGTTTCCTCATCGTGCTCGCTGCCCTGTTCCTTGAGAAATACCTCATCGCCATCTTCAGCGGTGTTGCGCTGGGGCTCGTGATGCCGCTCGCGCTCCTCGCCGCGATTGTGTTCACCTGGGCGTACGGCCGTGCGCGCTGGTCGGCCGTGCCGGTGCGCCTCGGCGTCAAATTCGCCTTGATCGGCGCGGTGCTGCTGTTGGCCATACCCACCAGCACCTGGGTGACCAACCAGGTCGACGCCATGTACGACACTTCGCTCGCGCAGTCGGTCGAGGCGGCCGAGGCGTTGGCCGAGGGCGCGGCGGAGGCCGAGTCGGAGGGCGGCAAGAAGGACGAAGGCGGCATCCTCGGCTTTTTCCAGGGCGCTATCGACACGGTGACCGGCGGGATTTCGAGCGCCGTCGAGGGCGCCCAGGAGTCGCTCAACCAGTTCATCGAGTCGCTGGCGGTGATGCTCGTGACCTCGTGCCTCATTCCGCTGTTGGTGCTTCTCTTCTACTTTTGGATGGCGAAGATCTTGCTGGGCGTGAATATCGATATTCACGCCGCCGCGTCGACGCTCAACCCGGCCAAGGTGCGCCGTGGCGCGGTCAACGCCATCAAGGGCGGGGACCGGTCATGACGGGGTCTCGAATCGAGGAGGACGGCATGCGGGGCGCGCCGGATGTCGCCGTATTGAGGGTCGGTTCTGCCGAATCGCCCGTGACGGTGCTTTGCATCGACGGGGGCTCGCTCGACCGCGCACAGGGACTGTCCGATCGACTGGACGCCCCGCTCGCGGTCTGCGAGGCCGGTTGTTCGGAGGCGGCTTTCATTCCCGAGCCGGGCCTCCTGTATCTCAAGGTGTCCCGCGACGGTCTCTCCCTCATGCGCGATGGCATGGAGCTCCGCCCCGATTTTGCCGAGATGCTGCCACGCATCAAACAGGGCGCCCTGCAGCGAGAGATGCTCGTCAAGGCCGCCCGGGTGAAGGGCGTTGAGGCCCCGCGTGCCGTGGATGCCACGGCGGGGCTGGGCGAAGACTCCCTGCTGCTCGCTGCTGCCGGCTTCACGGTCACGCTGTGCGAGGCCGATCCGGTGATCGCCGCCCTGCTCGAGGACGCCCTCGCGCGGGCATCGGCGCATGAGGTCCTCGGGCCTATCGTCGAGCGCATGCACTTGGTCGCGGGCGACAGCCGCATCGCCCTCGAGCGGGCCGGGGCCAGCACGGGCGCGCAGCCCGACGTGGTCTATCTCGACCCCATGTTCCCGGGGCGCACCAAGAGCGCCGCGGTCAAGAAGAAGTTCCAGCTCATCCACGGCCTCGAGCGCCCGACCGAGCCCCTCGACGAGGAGTCGCTGCTCCAGGCCGCGCTTGCCGCGCGTCCGCGTAAAGTCGTGATCAAGCGCCCGGTGAAGGGCCCCTATCTCGCCGGCGTCAAGCCGAGCCACGCAATCGCTGGCAAGGCCGTGCGCTACGACTGCATCGTCCCGCCGCGCTGACGGGCCTACGGCGGGCTCGCCCACAGCGTTCAGGCTCGCCGCGGACGGGCCCGCAGCGGCAGGCGCACAGCTGGAAGGCCCACCGCATCCGTCTCCCTCGCTCGGCGAAGCGAAAAATGGGTTCCCCATGCGGGGCCTCACGCCACGCTGTGCGATAGGCGTAGAATGGCCCGTCGAAACCACGACGATGGGAGGCTGGGCGATATGACGGCGGGTTTGGTGCTCGAGGGCGGCGGCATGCGCGGTCTGTACACGGCGGGCGTGCTCGACGTGTTCATGGAGCACGGCGTGGAGTTCGCCCATGCGGTGGGCGTGTCCGCGGGCGCCGCGTTCGGCGTGAACATCAAGTCGCGCCAGGTGGGCCGTGCCATCCGCTATAACAAGCGCTTCTGCGCCGATCCGCGTTACGCCAGCCTTAAGAACCTCCTGCGCACCGGGGAGCTTTACAGCATCGATTTCGCCTATCGTGAGGTGCCTTTGCACCTCGATCCCTTCGATATAGAGGCCGCCGTCGCGAATCCCATGCGCTTCACGGCCGTTTGCACGGATATCGTCACGGGCGAGGCTGTCTATCGCGACATCGAACGCGGCGATGGCGATGACCTCGATTGGATTCGGGCATCCGCCTCGGTGCCCCTGCTCGCGCGACCCGTCGAGCTCGATAGCCGCGAGCTCCTCGACGGCGGCATCGCCAACTCGATCCCAGCGGCATGGATGGTCGCGCAGGGGTACGACAGAAACGTGGTCGTTCTCACACAGCCCGCGGGATTCGTGAAGGAGCCGAACAGGCTCATGCCGCTCTTGAAGCGCGCATACGGTACGTATCCCAAGCTGGTGGAGTTGCTAGCCAACCGCCACGTGCGCTATAACGCCCAGCTCGAAGAGGTGGCCCGCCTCGAGCGCGACGGGAAGGCGCTCGTCATCCGCCCGAGCGAGTCGGTCAAGGCGCCGCTCGTCGTAAAGGACCCGGAGATCTTGGAGCGGATCTACCAGGTAGGGCGCCGCGACGGCGAGGCGCGGATTGCGGACGTGAGGTGCTATTTGGCATAGCCGGCGGCATCCGCTGATTGGAGCCACATTCCCAGGTGGATGCGAAAGGTGTGTGTCACCAAAAGCGCACGATTGAAGTGGCTCCGCGGCGCGTACACTGGTGCACGGCGGCATTCGAGGCTCAGATGGAGCGTGCCGCATGAGACGCCGGAAGGCGTGGAGATGGTGCCCAGGCGGAAATAGAGGTCGCCGGCATCGGGGCGAGGCCCCCAATGAACGCGTCCGAGGGCGCAGAAGGAGGACGAAATGTCCGAGTACATCGAGAACGAGAACGAGAACGTGGAAGAGGTCGTCGAGGCTTCCGAGACCGTCGAGGTCGTCGAGGAGGCTGTCGAGGCCGAGGACGTCGTCGAGGAGACCGCCGAGGAGGCCGCTGAGGAGCCCAGCCTGGACGACCAGCTTTTCGATAAGGTGCAGCGCGCCGCTCGCCTGCTCCGTAACCGCAAGTTCGCCATGGGCCGTGAGGCCGAGGCCGACGCCGCCCGCGCCAGCGAGCTCATGCGCGCCCTCAAGCTCCTCGAGCTCAAGCCCCAGATGGAGCAGAAGGAGATGTCCGACCTGCTCGGCATGCGTCTGCGCGAGCTCGACGGCATCCTGCGCGAGGCTGAGGAAGTCGGCGCTGTGACGCGCATCATGCCCGAGGAGGAGGACATGCGCGCCATCCTCGTCTCCGCCAACGAGAACGCCGAGGAGCTCGCCGCTTCCATCGGTGGCAAGCGCAAGAAGCTCGTCCCGCAGCTGTCCCAGCTGGACGCCGAGGATATCGTCGCACTCATGGACAAGCTCATCGACCCGCTGACCGAGATGGGTCTGGACAACGATGATCGCGGTGGCCGTGGCGGCGACCGCGGCGGTCGCGGCGGCTTCGGCGGCCGTGGTGGCGACCGTGGCCCGCGCAAGGACTTCGGTGGCCGTGGCGGCGACCGCGGTGGCCGTGGTGGCTTTGGCGATCGCGGTGGCGACCGTGGCCCGCGCCGCGATTTCGGTGACCGTGGTCCTCGCAAGGACTTTGGCGATCGCGGCCCTCGTCGCGACTTCGGCGATCGTGACCGTGGCGGCCGTGGTGGCCGTGGCGGCTTTGGTGGCCGTGACGACCGCGGTGGTCGTGGCGGTTACGGTGATCGCGGCGGCCGTGGCAACTACGGCGATCGCGGTGGCCGTCGCTTCTAGAGCGAGGCTGAGCGCGGTCCGGCGGGTCCGGCCAAAGCGGGGCAGGGAGCTGATCGTCTCTGCGGTTCCGTTGGCCACATGGGCTTAAGCCGCGATTGCAATATCGCATCGGCCCGAGTGGTCGGGTTGGTTGCAGTGGTCCGGCTCGATCGAGCCTGCTGGTTTTGCCGAGTGTGGCTACAGCAAGAAAACGCGCACGTCGGGGGCGCACGGGATTCGAAACTCCCGTGCGCCCCTTTTTTGTTGTCCGGGTTTGCGGTGCCAGGCCCGTGCCGGGCCCGGGCGCGGGCCCGGGTGCGCCTGGGCACGGGCGCCTGGGCCCAGCGCCTGGGCATTTTTGCAGGATATGAACGGTTGGAAGCTGTGAACGATTTGCCTGGCAGAAATTGCAAGCTATGAACGGTTCGCTCACAACCTCCATTTCTGTACATGTATCTACCTGGGAAAATGCTGAGCGTCCAATAGTGCAAGAAGCGGCAATCGTTCATATCCTCCAATCGTTCATAGCCTACAAACCGTGCACGGCATCCAGATCGCGTGCGTTGGTTACATGAGGAGGAGAGATCGAGTCGGACGTGCAGGTGCATGAGGATGTGCAGCCGCATGTGGACGTGCAGGCGCATGTTGACGTGCAGCCGCATGCGGCGTCCCGATTGGATGTGGGCTTCTTGATGTGCAATGAAAATTGAACTCTTTTGATCGAAGAATTGAACTCTCGTGATAGACTCTTGCGAAATTGAACTTAGAGTTCAATTTCATGATTGGAGTAGAAGTGGCTGAGGGTGAAAACACCGTGAATACATCGCCGACAACGGTGGAGGTCTTTGCCTCGTGCCTGCGCCACGCCATGGACGGGCGCGGTCTCAAGCAGGCCGACCTGATTCGCATGGCTGCGGACCGCGGGTCGAAGCTCGGCAAGAGCCAGGTGAGCCAGTACGTGAGTGGCAAAACGCTCCCGCGTCGCGCGGTGGTGCAGCTGCTCGCAGATATCCTTGAAATTGAACCTTTCGAGCTTACGGGGGAGAGCTGGGCGGCTGAGTACGAGTCCACGCCCGCGCCCGCACCCGTCGCGCGTACTAAATCTGCAGCCCCTGCCGCCCTCGCGCCCGCCGTGCCCGATGATGCCGCCACGCCCGCGTCCGCCGCGCCCGCCACGGCTGATGGCGCCCCCGCCCCCGCGTCCGCGCCGGCCGACGGAGCCGTTGCGCCTGCCACGTCCGCTTTCACCCCTTCCAGCCCCGTGATGTCCGATCCTCCCGGACGAGCCGAGGCGCGGCCTGCCGCCGCCTTCCCGGAGCCCCGCACATTCGCGGACCGCTCGACCTCCAGCTCGCATTCCGAAGGGAACATCATGTCTGAGAACACTCGCACTTTTAAAAAGTCTTCCAAGCTCGATAACGTCCTCTACGACGTCCGCGGTCCCGTGGTCGACGAGGCGGCTCGCCTCGAGTCCGAGGGTGCGCACATCCTCAAGCTCAATATCGGTAACCCTGCGCCGTTTGGCTTCCGCACGCCTTTCGAGGTCATCCAGGACATGCGCGAGCAGCTGCCCGAGTGCGAGGGATACTCCGACAGCCGCGGACTGTTCTCCGCGCGCAAGGCGATCATGCAGTACGCCCAGCTCAAGGGCCTGCCCAACGTGAGCATGGACGGCATCTACACCGGCAATGGCGTTTCGGAGCTCATCAACCTGTGCATGCAGGCCCTGCTCGACACCGGCGATGAGATTCTCATCCCCAGCCCGGACTATCCGCTGTGGACCGCTTGCGCCACGCTGGCCGGCGGCACGCCCGTGCATTATCGCTGCGACGAGCAGGCCGATTGGAATCCCGACCTCGCCGACATGGAGGCTAAGATCACGGCTCGCACCAAGGCGGTCGTCATCATCAACCCGAACAACCCCACCGGCGCCGTGTACGCCAAGGAAGTGCTCGAGGGCATTGTGGAGATCGCCCGCAAGCACCAGCTCATGATCTTCGCGGACGAGATTTACGACCGCCTGTGCATGGACGATGCGGAGCACGTCTCCATCGCCAGCCTCGCGCCCGATCTGTTCTGCGTCACGTTCTCCGGCCTCTCCAAGAGCCATATGATTGCCGGCTATCGCATCGGTTGGATGATCGTGTCGGGCAACAAGCGTCTGGGCGAGGACTTCATGCTCGGCGTGAACATGCTCTCCAACATGCGCCTGTGCTCGAACGTGCCGGCGCAGTCCATCGTCCAGACGGCGCTCGGTGGGCATCAGTCCGTGAAGAGCTATGTGACGCCGGGCGGTCGCGTGTGCGAGCAGCGCAACTACGTGTACGAGGCCCTCAACGCGATCGACGGCATCACCGCGGTCAAGCCCAAGGCGGCGTTCTACATCTTCCCCAAGATGGACGTCAAGAAGTTCAATATCCGCGACGACGAGCAGTTTGCCCTCGACCTCCTGCATCAGAAGGGCATCCTCATCACCCGCGGCGGCGGCTTCAACTGGCCAGAGCCCGACCACTTCCGCATCGTCTACCTTCCGCCCATGGACGTGCTCCACGAGGCCATGGAGGACCTGGCGGAATTCTTCGAGACGTATCGCCAGCGCTAGGGGGCGTGCATGAAAATCACCGTCGTCGCCGTCGGCAAGCTCAAGGAGCGCTTTTGGGCCGATGCCTGCGCGGAATACGCCAAACGTCTCTCAGCGTACGCGACCGTGAAGATGGTCGAAATCGCCGACCGGGACCCCGCGAAGTCAGGCGGGGAGGAGGCGGGCCGCGCCCTCGAGGGCAAGGGCATCCTCGCCGCCATCCCCGAACGCTCGCATGTGGTGCTGCTCGACATCGGCGGCAAGGAACGTTCAAGCGAGGAGATCGCCTCACATCTGGACGACCTGATGCTGCGCGGCGAGAGCTCGATCACGTTTGTCATCGGGGGTTCGTGCGGTGTTTCGCCCGAGGTGCGCTCTCGTGCCGACGAGCGGCTTTCGTTCGGGCGCATCACGCTCCCGCACAACCTTGCTCGCGTGGTCCTGCTCGAGCAGGTGTACCGTGCGTTCAAGATCATGCGCGGCGAGCCGTATCACAAGTAGGGCTTGCCACTCGTTTCCGGTGCGAGGGCCCATGGGCGGCTCTGTGGGCAACCGGGGTGCATAGAAGCCCTGCGGGCGGGTATCACGCTGTAGTATCATGTGCACCACCCGTGCGATTGACGCGGGCCCGCCCATCGGCCGGCTCGCTGTAGATGAAAGGAGTCTCCGTGGCAGTAGACGAGACCCTCCTCAAAGAGGTGCTTGAGCAGATCCGCCCCAACCTCCAGGCCGACGGCGGCGATATGGAGTACATAGGTGTGACCGAGGATGGCGTGGTCAAGCTGGAGCTGCAGGGCGCCTGCGCCGGTTGTCCCATGAGCTCGCTGACGCTTTCCATGGGTGTCGAGCGTATCCTCAAGGAGCATGTGCCCGGCGTGACGCGCGTCGAGCAGGTTGGCGGCGGCGCCGATGCCGCAAACGACCTGTACGACGAGTACATGCCGTTCTAATCATCCGTGATGGAGCCGGGCCGGATCGTGGACACCACGGCCGGCCCGGCTCTTTGTGTAAAGGTGTGCCTCGTCGGGGCGCCGCAAGGGGGCATTATGCTCAACGAGCTGTATCACAGCCTCGATCCCGTCGCGTTCTCGGCGGGTCCCATCACGATTTACTGGTACGGATTGGCCTATATGGTCGGTGCGCTGCTGGCAGGGTTCGTGATGTACCGGACCCAGAAACGCTGGAACATCGGATTCACCCCCGATGACGTCATGACCGTCGTCATCGCCGTCGTATTCGGCCTGCTGATTGGTGGGCGCCTGGGATACGTGCTGTTCTATAGCAACGGATACTACTTCACGCATCCGCTTGAGATCTTCTTTGGCACGAACGGCGGCGGAATCAGCGGCATGAGTTTCCACGGCGGTCTTGCAGGAGGCTTGCTGGGAGGGCTCATCGCCTGCCGCTACCTGCGAATCTCTCCTCTCACGGTGGCCGATGCCTCCTTTGTGGGCGTACCGCTGGCGCTTTGCCTGGGGCGCTGCGCGAACTTCGTGAACGGTGAGCTGTGGGGCAAGCCCACGGATCTGCCGTGGGGAGTCGTCTTTGGCGGTGCGGCGGGCAACGTGCCGCGTCACCCGAGCCAGCTGTACGAGGCGCTGCTCGAGGGTGTTGTGCTGTTCGCGATCCTGTATGTGCTGAGCCGTCGTGCAAAGCCGCTGCCCCAGGGTTCGTACCTCGGCATTTTCGTGCTCGGCTACGGTATCGTGCGATTTCTCATCGAGTTCGTTCGCCTGCCCGACGCGCAGCTTGGTTACCTCGCCGGCGGTTGGCTCACCATGGGGCAGCTGTTGAGCCTACCGCTGATCGCTGTGGGCGCGGCGCTGCTTGTGTACGCGTGGAAGACCAGACGACCGCAACATCGCGATTGGCTGTAGGACAATCGGTCGCTCGTTTGCCTTTCGGGCAATCGCCCCCTCCTCGATTGAGACCGTGTGTGAAGCTGACTCAAAGACCTTTCGCATGGTCGGCAATCGGTATATCATGCTGAACGTGTGTTTATATGGGCTCGCGCCAACACCGCGGGCGGGAAAATAGAAGGAGCATCATATGTCCGGACACTCTAAATGGGCAACTACCAAGCACCGCAAGGGTGCGCAGGACGCTAAGCGTTCCGCCCTGTTCTCCAAGCTGAGCCGTAACATCACCGTCGCGGCCCGTCTTGGCAACGACCCCAACCCGGACAACAACGCCTCCCTCGCCGCTGCCGTGGCCAAGGCCAAGGCTCAGTCCATGCCCAAGGATAAGATCAAGGCCGCGATCGACAAGGCCTTCGGTTCCGGCGCCGATGCCGCCGTGTACGAGAACATCGTGTACGAGGGCTACGGCCCGGCCGGTGTTGCCGTGTACGTCGAGTGCCTGACCGACAACCGCAACCGCACCGCCGCCGATGTCCGCTCCGCCTTCTCCCACGCTGGCGGCAACCTGGGCACCACCGGCTCCGTTGCCTTCCAGTTCGAGCGCAAGGGCCAGGTCGTGGTCTCCAAGCAGATCGTCGACCCGAACGACAAGAAGGAGAACCTCATGGCCAACGGCGCTGCCGGCGATGAGGAAGAGTTCATGATGGTCATCGCCGAGGCCGGTGGCGACGACTACGAGGATGCCGGTGACGAGTGGGTCGTGTGGACCGCCGCGGGCGACCTCATGGCCGTGTCCAAGGGCATCGAGGCTCAGGGCATCGAGGTCAAGGGCGCCGAGCTCACCATGGTCCCGACCACCCCGACGGCTGTCTCCGGCGCCGACGCCAAGAAGGTCCAGCGCCTCATCGACCGCCTCGAGGACCTGGACGACGTCCAGGACGTGTACTCCACCATGGACATGACCGATGAGGTCATCGCCGCCCTCGAAGAGGAGTAACATCCACGCGGTTTTCGCCGCTTGGTTAAGAAGTGCTTGTGAAGCCGGGTCCGCATCGCCGTGGGCCCGGCTCGCTTTATAATAGGAAAGCGTTATCGCGCGCGGAGGGTCTGCGCGCGTTGCACCGGAGAGAGGAGGGCCCATGAGGCGCATACGCAAGATCGGCGTGATGTTGTACCTGATCGCCGCCGTGGTTGTGGTTGGCCTGTTCGCGGGCTCTCAATTCGGCCCCCATACGGATCGCTTCAATGCCCTGCTGGCTGTGCCGTGGGTACGCGTTCTCGCGTTTGCGTGCGTGTGCGTGGTGCTCGTCCAGATGGCGGTGCTTTTGATCGCGGCCATTGCGGACAAGCCAGAGCCTGAATTTTTGCGACTTTCCGGCGATGTGCAGATCGAAGTCGCCCTACCCGCGCTCGTTTCCATTTCTCGCACTGCCGCCGAGTGCGATGACGTGCTCATCGAGGAGGTCGGGGCGCACGTGCGGGGCCGTGACCGTTCGGAGGTCCATATCGAGATCGAGGCGATCGCTCTTGTTGATGGGGACCTTGCGGCCCTTGGACAGGATATGCAGGGCCGCGTGCAGCGGGCGTGCGAGCAGATGCTCGGTGTGCCCGGTGTTTCCGTGCGCGTTCGGTTCTTGCCGAGCAAGACCGTGACCGTTACCAGGGAGGTTTGCTAAGTGAGTGATACTGCAAAGGGCGCGCAGAGAGCGCCCAAAGCCGTCATCGAGCATGTCGTCGAGCCCGTCGAGAGCAAGACGCATACGTCTTCCGCCGAGGCTGGCTCGCAGGCGAGCGCGACCGATGCGGATGGGACCACTCGCCCCGAGACGTTCCACGAGGCGACCTTCGGCTTTTTCCGCGAGCTGGGGCGCAGGATGTGGGAGCACGCCGATGCGCATCCGCATGCCACGCTGTACGGCATCATGGGGTTCGTGCTGGCGGTGCTCATCTTGGTCATCGGGCTGTGGGACACCATTGTTATCGCCGTGTTCGTGGGCGTCGGTGTGGTCATCGGTCAAATGCGTGACGGCGATAACGCGGCGGTGAACTTCATCCGCCGTCTGTTCGACAAATAACATGACGCCGCCCGCGCCTGTGCATGAACCGCGCGTTCGTGGGCATATTCGATAGCATGAGGAAATCAGACGGCAGAGCCCGACAGGGGAGGACACCATGGCAGACGAGAAGAAGCAGGGACTGTTCGGCATCGAGGTCGCGTTTTCGGAGGCTGACGACGAGGCCGAGCGCGAGCTGCAGCTCATGGAGCAGGATATGAACGAGGCGGACGAGTCTGCGCTCGAGGACGAGCCCGAGTTCGAAGAGGATCTCGAGGACGATTCTGAGGACTCTCTCACCTATTCCAACGGCGTTATCGAGAAGATCGTCGCCATGGCCACGCGTGAGGTCCCGCATGTGCTCGGCATGAAGGGCAACCTTATGCATCTCGTGCAGGAGACCTTCGGCGCCGAGAACCTCACCAAGGGCGTTACCGTTGAGGTCACCGACGACAATCGTGTGATTGTGAACATCTCCGTGATCATCGAGTACGGTTGCTATGCGCCGGCGATCTTCGAGGACGTGAAGGAGCGCGTGACCGAGCGTCTGACCGCTATGACCGGCCTGGAGGTTGCAGGCATCAACCTGCGCATCGAGGACGTGGTGACGCGCGAGGAGTACGAGGCAAGCAAGAAGCGCCACGCCGAGGACGACGAGTAAGACATCGCCAAAGCTGTTCAATTGGGGACAGGTACAATTTGCAACATGTCGCCAAAGGGCATGCGGCCGTCTGTTTGCAGACGGCCGTTTTTGTTTCATGGCGGTTTCCATGGTTGCCCGATATGGGGTACCCTGTTAAGCTCATCCCCATGATTACGTTTGACGGACATATCGCGAGCATGATGATGGTCATGGAGATGCCCTCGCCCGGGCACTTTGTCATGCCGCGCGTTTTCCGCGTGCTGACCGAGACCGGGCGCCTCCACTAGGTTGTCTCCGGCGGGAGATGGCCATTTATCCCAAAACCATCTTTAAGCGGAGTTTTCCTCGTGATCAGCATCAAGCATCTAGACAAAACCTATGACGGCGGCGCGCACGCCCTTTCGGATATCAACATCGATATCGCCGACGGTGATGTCTTTGGCATCATCGGTATGAGCGGTGCGGGCAAGTCCACGCTCGTGCGTACCATTAACCTGCTCGAGCGCCCCACGTCGGGCACTATCGAGGTTGATGGCCGCGACGTCACCGCCCTGTCCGGCGAGGAGCTGCGCGCGTATCGTCGTCGCGTGGCCATGATTTTCCAGAACTTCGGCTTGCTCGCGCAAAAGACCGTGTTGGACAACGTGTGCTTCCCGTTCCTCGCCGCTTCCGGCAAGGTGACTGCCGAGAACCGCGCCCGCGCGCTCGAGTTGCTCGATCGCGTCGGACTGGCCGAGAAGGCCCAGAGCTATCCCAGCCAGCTGTCCGGCGGTCAGAAGCAGCGCGTGGCCATTGCCCGCGCACTGGCCTGCGAGCCCGAGGTGATTCTCTGCGACGAAGCGACCTCCGCGCTCGACCCCAAGAGCACCAACACCATCCTCAAGCTGCTGCGCGACATCAACCGCGAGACCGGCGTGACGCTGGTGGTCATCACCCATTCCATGGATGTGGTCGAGAAGATCTGCAATAACGTCGCGGTGCTCGAGCACGGTCGCGTGGTGGAGCAGGGGAGCGTGGCGAAGGTGTTCGCCGATCCCCAGGCCGAGGCTACGCGCGTGCTGCTCGGAAAGGTGGATTGGGATGCTTAACGATTTCCTCGCGGAGTTTGCTCCGCTGCTCATTCAGGGCACCATCGACACGCTCGTCATGGTGTTCGCGTCCACTGCGGTCGCCTATGTGATCGGCACGGTCCTCGGTGTCGTGCTGCACCTCACCGCGCCGAACGGCCTGCGCCCCGTGCCCGTGCTGAACGCGGTGCTGGGCTGGGTGGTCAACATCGGCCGTTCCCTGCCGTTCATCATTCTGCTGATCGCCCTTATGCCCGCCACTCAGGCGCTCGTTGGCACCTCCACGGGCGTGGTGGGCGTCATCCCGCCGCTGGTGGTTGCGACCGCCCCGTTTGTGGCCCGTATGGTCGAGCAATCGCTCGCCGAGGTGAGCCGCGACGCCGTGGAGGCCGCCGAGGCGTGCGGCGCGTCCGTGCCCCGTATCGTGTTCTCGGCGCTTCTGCCCGAGGCGCTGCCGAGCATCGTGCGTGGCATCGCCGTGACGCTCATCGCCGTGCTGGGTTACACCGCCATCGCCGGCGCCGTGGGCGCGGGCGGCCTGGGCGATATCGCCATCCGCTACGGCTATTACCGCTACGAGGACGGTGCCATGATCGCCACGGTCGTGCTGCTCATCGTGCTCGTCCAGCTCATCCAGTCAGTGTGCAATCTCATTGCCCGCAAGGTCGATCACCGCTGACGGGCTTTCCCGGGCATCGCATTTCTGCGTTCAATCGTCGCTTGCGTCAACCTGCAGCATCTGGGAAACCCTGTCTGGCCCCAGACCATTCATCTCTCAACAACGTCCTTCGAAAGGATCCCATCATGAAGAACTTCAACGCTTCCGTTTCTCGTCGCTCCCTGCTCACCTCTTTTGCTGCCGGTCTGGGCGTTGTTGCCCTGGGCGGGCTCACCGCTTGCGGCGGCTCTTCCGCTCCCGCCGGCTCCGCCGCGGCCGATTCCGCCGTGCTGACTGTCGCCGCCAGCCCCGCGCCGCACGCCGAGATCCTGACGGATTTCGCCGCGCCTCTTCTCGCCGAGCAGGGCATCAAGCTCAAGGTGAAGGAGTACACCGATTACATCCAGCCCAACAAGGACACGTCCGCTGGCTCCGTTGATGCCAACTACTTCCAGCACATCACCTATCTCGAGGATTACAACGAGAAGAACGGCACCGACCTCGTGTCCGCCGGCTTGATTCACTACGAGCCCTTCGCGGTGTACGCCGGTGCGTCCGATGACCTCGACAATATCTCCGACGGCGCCACGGTCGCGATTCCGAATGACCCCACCAACGAGGGTCGCGCCCTGCTCCTGCTACAGGATCTTGGCCTGATTACCCTTTCCGACCCCGAGAACCTCGAGTCCACGCCCAAGGACATCAAGGAGAACCCGCACAACCTCAAGTTCCAGGAGCTCGAGGCCGCTGCGCTGCCGCGTGCCCTTTCCTCGGTCGACTTTGCGGTCATCAACGGCAACTATGCCATCGAGGCCGGCTATCACGTTGCCGATGCCCTCGCGCACGAGTCCTCCGATTCGCTCGCCGTTGAGAGGTACGCCAACATCATCTGCGTCGCCAAGGGCCAGGAGGATTCCAAGGGAATCAAGGCCCTCGTCAAGGTGCTTACCTCTGGGGACTTCAAGGCTTATCTCGAGGAGAACTACGGCGAGGACGTGCTTCCCGCGTTCTAGGTTTCGCTGTCGATTCTGGGCCCGGGTATCGTCTCGGGTGATAAGAGGCTATATGGGGCGGTCGCCGAGGGGCGGCCGCCTTTTTCATGCCGATGACGCCTGTGATTGTCCGTTGCCCGAACTGTCGCAAACGCTGCTTGCATAAGGGGCCGTTCGCGTTACCATCAGGGGCGCGAGGAACCGATTCGAAAAGCGGGGCGCGGCGTGGAAGAGCAGAAAGAGCAAGCAAAGCCAACGGCGACGGAGGCCGCCTCTTCATGGGCGGCGACCCAACATACGACACCGGTCGAGCCCCTTGAGCATCTCGTGAGCGAGGAGGACATCCGCCGCGGCGAGCAAGCTGGCGCTCGTCGCAGCAAGGACCCGGGCTTCCTGCGCTTCTTTGTCATCTTGAATGGCGGGTTGATCCTCACCGCCCTGGCCATCGTGTTGTTCAAGACGCCCAACCACTTTGCGTTCGGCGGTACCTCCGGCGTGTCGGTCATCCTTTCGACGCTGTTCCCCACGTTGCCGGTCGGCGCTTTCATGTGGATCATCAACATCGTGCTGGTGGCGCTGGGATTCATCTTCTTGGAGCGCAAGGCGATCCTGTGGAGCGTGTTCGCATCGTTCGCGCTTTCGGGTTACGTGTCCCTGTTCGAGATGCTGTTCCCCGGGGCGTCGACAACGTCCATCACGGGGGATATGTGGCTCGACCTGTGCTTTGCCGTGATCTTGCCCGCGATAGGCAGCGCCATGGTGTTCGACATCGGCGCGTCGACGGGTGGCACCGACATCCTCGCCATGATCCTCAAACGCCATAGTACGCTCGAGATCGGGCGCGCGCTGTTGCTGGTGGATATCGGCATCGTGTGCATCGCGGCGGTGCTGTACGGTCCACGCGTGGGTCTCTACTGCGTCCTCGGCCTGTTCGCCAAGACACTGGTGGTCGATAAGGCCATCGAGAGCATCCATTTGAGGAAGGTCTGCACCATCATCTGCAAGGAGCCTTTGAAGGTCGAGACCTACATCGTCAAGGAGCTCAACCGCACGGCCACCATCAGCCGTGGATACGGTGCGTTCTCAGGTCAGCTCGTGACGGTGATCATGTGCGTGCTGAGCCGCCGTGAGGCCGTGAAGCTGCGTCGATACGCGCGCGAGGTCGATCCGGGGTGCTTCATCACGATCGTGGACAGCTCCGAGATCGTGGGCAAGGGCTTCAGGGGCGTCAACTAGTCGACGGCGGCCTCGTTCTCATCCTCGTCATCCAGGCAGAAATCGACGATGGCCTGCTTGAGGCGGTCGATGCCCAGACCGGATTCGCTGCTCGTGACGATGAGGCGATCGGCGGGGACGCCGATCTGCTTGCGGATCGACGCGGCTTGCTTGCCCTGCTGCGACTTGGAGAGTTTGTCGGCCTTAGTGAGGCAGACGATGAAGTTGAAGCCGTTCTCGCGCAGGAACTCGATCATCTGCAGGTCGAGCTTGCTCGGGTCGTGGCGGATGTCCACAAGGGAGACGACCAGGTTGAAGCTGCGCTCGGAATCGAAGAAGTCGCCGATGAGTTGGGCCCAGCGGTCGCGCTCGGCCTTGCTGCGCTGTGCGAAGCCATAGCCGGGCAGGTCGACGAAGTGCACGCCGTCGGCCTCAAAGAAGTTGACGTTGGCGGTCTTGCCCGGGGTGGAGGAGACCTTCACGAGGCCGCGGCGGTTGAACAGCTTGTTCATGATCGAGGACTTGCCTACGTTGGAACGGCCCACGAAGCTCACTTCGGGGCAGGTCGACCGCGGGATCTGCGATGCCTTGCCGTAACTGGCGACGAAATGGACCTTGTTGTAGTTGATGGCCTCTGCCATGGGAATGCCTCTCTGTGTGATCGGGGGCGGGGCTTGCGGAACGTGCGGATACGGCCGGCGCGTCCGGGAATGTGCGGTGCGCCGTTAGTCGCGCGGCTCGATCCCGAGCTGGACCGCGAGGCGGCGAACGATGGAAAGCACGAGGGAGCTGGCGCTCTTGGCGTACTCCTCGAGATCGAACTCGCGGGAGGAAAGGGCGTCATAGCTCTCGTCGCAGTTGTCCGAGATGGCACGCAAGACCAGGCAGTCGATGCCGTTCTTGGCAGCGACGTGTGCGATGGCGGCGCCCTCCATCTCCACGCAGTCGCCCTGCGTCGCAGCGATCGCGGCCGCCTTAGCCTCCGCGCCGCTCACGAAGCGGTCGCCCGTGGCGATCGTGCCGCGCAGGAAGCGCTGCGGCTCGGAATCGGTGTTGTTGCGACGGAAGAGGGTGGCGTCGGCCTCGGCCCGGGCGGTCGCTGCATCGCCCTCGGAGAGCGCGGCATCGACAAAGCCGTGGGCGCGCAGGGTCTGCTCGGCAAGCTCGACGAGGAAATCGCTGCTGGAGAATTCCTCGAGGCCGGGCGCGGATTCGGCGATCAGGGCGGTGTCGGTGTCGAGGTAGCGCAGCTGCTCGCCGATCACGACGTCGCCGATGTGCAGGGCAGGGTTGAGACCGCCGGCGATACCGGAGAAGATGATGGCGTTGGCGCCGTGCGCGCTGATGAGGTGCTGCGCCGCGGCCGCGGCGTTGACGGTGCCCATACCGGCCGTGGTGGCAACGATCTCGAAGCCGTGGTATTCGCCGCCCACGATGTGCAGGCCGGCCTCGTCGACGACGGTGCCCTTCTCGACGGCGGCGTAGATCTGGCGCACTTCCTTCTCGAGCGCTCCGATGATGGCGATGACAGGTGCCATGGGTCTCCAATCTTCAAATTCAATCGCGACCTATTCTACCAGCACAGAGTCTCTTAGATCTCAATTGGGGACAGGTACAAATTGAGACCATTCTCGATTGCGGGCGGCGTGTTTGACCGGTGAAAAACGTCTCAATTTGTACCTGTCCCCAATTGAGACCCCCCGTTGGGGCTCTGTGCAGATATGGCCCCAATTCGATAGACGTTCCGTGATGATTCACACTGCGTGCAATAATGCACGTCGAGTGAAATATCCCATATGGAAAGGACTCGATGCCCAGATGGAGGCCATGCGTCCCCTGAAGTCGGATCGGCGTATCCTGCGCTCGCAGCGCGCTTTGCGCGAGGCCCTTGTGGCGGAGCTCAGCTCGGGCGTGGACATTGCCCGCGTGAGCGTGGCCGCGCTCACCGAGCGTGCGGGCCTCACGCGCCGCACGTTCTACTCGCATTACAAGGACATCCCCGATTTCATCGAGCAGGTCGAGAACGGCCTGTTCGATGAGATTCGCGTCCGCGTCCGCGCCATTGCCGAGGCGACGTTGCCCGATCTGTACAAGAACATCGAGCGCCTCGAACCGGCGCCCGGCTCGGTCGAGTTGCTTACGTACATCTCCGAGAACCGCGACCTCATTGGCGCCCTCATAGGGCCCGGCGGCGACCAGGCCTTCATCAAGAAGGTCATCGACATGTCGTGCTCTGAGGTGTCCGACCGCATGCAGACCGGAATCCTTCCCGCCGCCGTGGGTGCGTTCTTCGACTACTACCTCGCTTCGGTTGTTTCCGCCGAGGTCGGCGTGGTCCAGCTGTGGTTCGAGCGCGATCTGGCGGAGAGCCCCGAGACCATGGCGCGCATCATGACGGTGATCGCCTTCGTGCGTCCGGGCGACCTGTACGGCATGCCCATTGACGTCAAGGTCCCCGCCTACGGTGCCAAGCTCATGGGACTGAATATTGACATTCCAGCTATAGACTTCAACGACATCACCTCAGGTTCCACAGGGAGGAACGACTGATGACCGACATGCAGACCAAGGCCGTTGAGAACGCGGTTTGGAACCCCGAGAACGCGCGCGGCGCGCTCCACCTGGGCATCGACGTTGGCTCCACCACCGTCAAGCTCGCGGTCCTGAACGACGAGAACGCAATCGTCTACGCCAAGTACCAGCGCCATCACACCGATGTTCGCGCATGCGCGCGCGACCTGTTCGAGGGTGCGGCGTCGCTGCTGCCCGAGGCGCAGATGACCTGCGCCATCACGGGTTCGGGCGGCCTGTTGCTCTCCCAGTGGCTCGGCCTCGAGTTTGTGCAGGAGGTCATCGCGAGCAAGCGCGCGGTGGAGACCCTGATTCCGCAGACCGACGTCGCCATCGAGCTCGGCGGCGAGGACGCCAAGATCATCTACTTCGACTCGGGCATCGAGCAGCGCATGAACGGCACGTGTGCCGGCGGCACCGGCGCGTTCATCGATCAGATGGCAACCTTGCTGCACACGGATGCCGCGGGGCTGAACGAGCTCGCAAAGCGCGCCGAGAACATCTATCCCATCGCCAGCCGCTGCGGCGTGTTCGCCAAAACCGATGTCCAGCCGCTGCTGAACGAGGGCGCCCGTCCCGAGGACGTGGCCGCCTCCATCTTCCAGGCCGTGGTGACGCAGACCATCTCGGGTCTGGCGTGCGGTCGCCCCATCCGCGGCCATGTGGCGTTCCTCGGCGGCCCGCTGCAGTACCTCTCCGAGCTTCGCCACCGCTTCTACCTCACGCTCGACCTCGACGACGAGCACATCATCGTGCCCGAGAACGCGCATCTGTTCGTGGCCTCCGGCGCTGCCATGGCGCATGAGTCGAGCAAGCTCGTGCGCCTCGGTGAGCTCGTCGAGGCGATCGATGGCCTGGGCGACACGCAGGGCGCCGAGGTCGCCCGCCTCGAGCCGCTGTTCGCGACCGACGACGATCTTGCCGAGTTCCGCACGCGCCACGCCAAGGAAGTCGTGCCCCGCGGCGATCTCGAGGGTTACACGGGTCGCGTGTTCATCGGTTTGGACGCCGGTTCCACCACGATGAAGGCGGCCATGGTGGGAGAGGACGGCCAGCTCCTCCACACCTGGTACGGCAACAACAACGGCGACATCCTGGGCACGGCCAAGACGATCATGGCCGACTTTTACGCGCACATCCCGTCAGGGTGCACGATTGGCCACGTGACCACCACTGGATACGGCGAGGCCCTGCTCATCGAGGCGCTCAAGGCCGATTCCGGCGAGATCGAGACCGTGGCGCACCTGCGCGGCGCCCGCGCGTTTTTGCCCGGTGTAGAGTTCATCCTCGACATCGGTGGCCAGGACATGAAGTGCCTGCGCGTCCGCGACGGCGTGATCGAGCACATCATGCTGAACGAGGCATGCTCCAGCGGATGCGGAAGCTTTATCGAGAGCTTCGCGGTGTCCATGGACATGGACGTGCGCGCCTTCGCCGCCGAGGCGATCGCCGCCCGCGGCCCCGTCGACCTGGGCAGCCGCTGCACCGTGTTCATGAACTCCCGCGTGAAGCAGGCGCAAAAGGAAGGTGCCACGGTGGGTGACATCGCCGCCGGCCTGTCCTACTCCGTCATCAAAAACGCCCTGTTCAAGGTCATCAAGCTGCGTGACCCCAAGGAGATCGGCAGTCAGGTGATCGTCCAGGGCGGCACCTTCATGTCCGACGCCACGCTGCGTGCGTTCGAGCTGCTCACCGGCGTGAACGCCGTGCGTCCCGATATCGCCGGCTGCATGGGCGCGTACGGCGCGGCCCTGCTCGCGCGCGACCGTGCCGGCGCCACCGGCACCTCCACCGTGCTCTCGGCCGACGAGATCGCCGGTCTCACGGTGGCTCAGCGTCATGTGCGCTGCGGTCGCTGCTCCAACAACTGCCAGCTCACGGTGAACGACTTCGGCGAGGGGCGCAAATTCATCACCGGCAACCGCTGCGAGAAGGGCGCGGGTCACAAGAAGCGCAAGACCGAGGCGCCCAACCTGTTCGCCGCCAAGAACAAGCTGCTGTTCGACCGCGAGTGCCTGAGCCCCGACGAGGCCCCGCGCGGCACGGTGGGCATTCCGCGTGCGCTCAACATGTACGAGAACTATCCGTTCTGGCATGCGTTCTTCACGCGGCTGGGCTTTTCGGTGATGCTCTCCGACAACTCCAACAAGGCGACCTACGAGAGCGGCATCGAGTCCATGCCGAGCGAGAGCGTGTGCTATCCGGCCAAGCTCTCCCACGGCCATGTGATGAACCTCATCGCCAAGGACCCGGATTTCATCTGGATGCCCTGCGTGCGCTGGGAGCGCAAGGAGGACCCCACGGCGGGCAATTGCTACAACTGCCCCATCGTGATGAGCTACCCCACGGCCCTGGGCCTGAACGTCGACGCCATCACCGAGAACCACGTCGAGTTCATGTACCCGTTCGTGCCCTACCATGACAAGGTAGAGCTCAAGCGCCGCCTGTACGAGCTGCTCGCCGTGGAGCGCGTGGCCGACGCCGAGGCGGGTCGCGGCCGTGTGCGCGGGCCCAAGCTCACCCGCACCGAGATCGATCAGGCCGTGAACGCCGCTTACGAGGCCGACGCGCGCTTCCATCAGGATATCCAGACCATGGGCGAGGAGGCCATGCGCTGGATCGAGGACAACGGCGGCCGCGGCATCGTGCTGGCAGGTCGCCCGTACCACAACGATCCCGAGATCAACCACGCCCTGCCCGAGCTCATCGCGAGCTTTGGGTTCGCGGTGCTCACCGAGGATTCCGTGGCGCATCTGGTGAAGCCCGAGCGTCCGATCCGCGTGGTTGACCAGTGGATGTTCCACAGCCGCCTGTACGCCGCGGCGCGTTTTGTGACCATGCGCAACGACCTGGACCTCATCCAGCTCAACTCGTTCGGCTGCGGCCTGGACGCGCTTACCACCGACCAGGTCCAGGAGATCCTCGAGGCGAGCGGTAAGATCTACACCGTGCTCAAGATCGATGAGGTGTCCAACCTGGGCGCCGCGCGCATCCGCATCCGCTCGCTCATGGCCGCCCTGAAAGACCAGGAGGCCGAGCGCGCCGCCGAGGCGGCTGCCGCGGGCGAGGCGTACGAGCAGGGCGAGGCCGCGCCCGTCGCGCCGAGCCCTGATGCGCCGGTGTTCGCCACGCACAAATACGCCCTCGAGCCGCAACGCGCCGCCGCGAGCGCGGCGTTTCCCAAGGTGCCCTTCACCGAGGAGATGCGCGAGGCGGGCTACACCATCCTGTGCCCGCAGATGGCGCCCATCCACTTCGACCTCATCAAGGAGGTCTTCCGTGCCGGCGGTTACAACCTGGAGCTTCTGCCCTCCACCGACCGCGGTGCCGTGGAGGCGGGTCTGCGCTATGTGAACAACGACATCTGCTATCCGTCCATCCTGGTGACGGGTCAGATCATGGAGGCCATCGAGAGCGGACGCTACGATCTGTCCAAGACCGCCGTGGTGATCACCCAGACTGGCGGTGGCTGCCGCGCCACCAACTACATCGCGCTCATCCGCAAGGCCCTGCGCGACAGCGGGCATCCCGACATCCCGGTGATCAGCCTCTCCGCCGTGAAGCTCGACGAGAGCAACCCGGGCTTTAAGCTCACGGTCCCGCTGCTCAAGTCCTGCGTGTACAGCGTGCTGTTCGGCGATCTCATGATGCAGATGCTCTATCGCACGCGTCCCTACGAGGCGGAGGAGGGGGCTGCCAACGAGCTGTTCGAGGACTTCATGGAGCGCGCCCGTCGCCTCGCGCCGACATTCACGCGCCGCAGCTTCACCAAGCTCTCCCGCGAGGCCATCACGGCGTTCGACACGCTGCCGCTCACGGGTGAGGGCTCCAAGCCGCGCGTGGGCGTGGTCGGCGAGATCCTGGTGAAGTTCCACCCCACGGCGAACAACCACGTGGTGGACGTCATCGAGGCAGAGGGCTGCGAGGCCGTGGTGCCGGGCCTGCTCGACTTCTTCCTGTATTCCATGAGCAACGCGCAGGTGCAGAAGGACGAGCTGGGCAGCTCAGCCGCAGCGCGCGCCAGCATGGACGCTGCGATCGGCCTGGTGGATTGGATGCGCAAGCCCGTAGACGAGATGCTCGAGAAGAGCGATCGCTTCGAGCGCCCCGAGCCCATCTCCGTGATGCAGGACAAGGCACGTCAGATTCTCTCCCTGTGCAACAACATGGGCGAGGGTTGGCTGCTCACTGCCGAGATGCTCGACCTGATCGACCATGGTGCGCCGAACATCATCTGCACGCAGCCCTTCGCGTGCCTGCCCAACCACGTGGTGGGCAAGGCCGTGATCAAGGAGCTGCGCCGCCTGCACCCCGAGAGCAATATCGTGGCCGTTGACTACGACCCGGGCGCGAGCGAGGTCAACCAGCTCAACCGTATCAAGCTCATGATCAGCGTGGCCAAGGAGAACATGCGCGCGGGCAAGGGTTTTGTGATGGAACCCATCGCCACCATCCGCCGCGACTCGGTGACAAGCCGCATGAAGCCGCACCATCTCACGAGCGATGCCGAGGTGGAGCGCGTGGCGCACCGCCTGAGCCGCGGCCTGCACTGGAAGCGCGCGAGCAAGGGCGACGCGGAGGAGTAAACACCTCGACTGGGCGCCTTGGCTGAGGATAAGATTCGATGGAAAAGAAGGCGGCCGCTCGAGCCGCCTTCTTTCTCTCATGTCCAAGAAATGGGAGGCGGCTCATCCCGGGCTCATCTCCTTTTGTCGTTTACGTTCCAAGTCGGCAAGCCTAAATGAGGTTTTTCGTATTCAAATCGGGATTCGTCGAGTAAGCGGCATTTGTGGCCTCCAGCGACCTGCGGTTTTTCCTACCGCCACTTTCGGCCTGCTCGCGAGTTCTTAATTTCGATACGAAAAACCTCAAGAAGCGCGGCGCGCATCTCCGAAAGTGCGCGCCGCCAACGTTGTCTTGGTTAAAATGAGCGATCTGACGACAGCGATTATCAAATGATACAGAACAGGCATCCAGCGCCGAACCAGTAGAGCGCGGTGAAGATGCCGCCGCAGAGCATCCAGATGATGTTGCCAATGACGCGCATGCGTAATCCAATCGACGCGAGCTTTGTAAGGCAATTGCACGGGCGCGGGATTTCCCCGTCGCTTAAGGGGGCTTAAATTGGAGGGCTCGATGTCGTTTGATCAGGCGAAAGCGTATCTGGAACAACGCGGCTCGGTGGTCGAGTCATGGAGCTCGACGTCTCATCTGCCACGGTGTCGATAGCGGCGTAGGCCGTTGGCACGAGCGAGGGCGAGATTGTGAAGACGCTTTCGTGTCCGATGAGCGAGGGCGCGATGCCCGTGTGTGCTGCGGGCGATACTAAGATCAATAATCCAAGTTCAAGGCCATGTTCCACGCCAAGGTGAAGATGATTTCCGGCGACCGCGTGGAGGGGCTGGTGGGTCATGCCCCCGATGGCGTGTGTCTCTTCGCGGTGGCAGAAGGCGTGCCCGTGTATCTGGACGAATCCATCCGTCGGTTTGGATGCGCGTGTCCCGCGTGCGGCAGCTCCAACAGCACCGTGCGCCGACGCCGAAGGAGCTTTCGGTTGCCATGCCAGGTGCCACGTGGGTAGACGTCTGCAAGCTCGCGGGGTAAGGGCGACCTGACCCTGACCTTCTGCGGGCTGGGGTCAGGGCTAGCGTTCATGCAGGCTGCTTGAGCTATGTCTGCTTAGAGGGCTGCGCATTATCCTCTGTCCGAAATGAGTTCCTGTATGCGTTCCCAGAGTGCTTCACGAATATCGTGCGCCTTCTTTGCGCTTAATACGGTTTCTAGCTTATCTTGCGACGAGGCGGGCTCATTGAAGGTCACGCTGATGTTGTCGAGAAAAACATGATCATCAAGGATGCTGTCTCCGAAGCAGAGCAACACGGCAAAGTACATGCTTGCATCTTTCCACCATTCGGTGTCGAAGCGGATTGAAGGCAGCATGCTTTTCTTCGGTTCGCTGAATTTTGAATCGGTAAAGCCGGAGAAACCCCAGACCTTGCAAATCAAATTGCTTATGGCGTGATCCAGGCAGCTATAATAGGGTTGGCCGTTGCGTTCGCTGCCGCGGAAATCAAATCGCCTTTTAGGATGGTCGGGCATCATGCTTCGTTCAATCTCAGTCCACTTAATGCCGTCGCACTGATGACCGCCGAATTTGGAGGGTCGGGGATCGAGGTCTGCGTAGTCGCGCAAAATGGTGCAGCCTTGCGAGGCTTGAAGATCCCAATCATCAAACGGGGTACTTTCATCGGTTCTTTTAACAAGTTGAGTGCGCATCAAAATAAGGAGCTCCCGTACCAACTCATCTCGTTCGGACATGCTTCGCTCAAGCTCCTTGACCTTATTGTCGAGCTCGCCCGTTATTCTCTTCCACTCGCTTGTAAACTCTTCGGGATTGTCTGCATGGGGTCGGATCTGCTCGAAGATCGCTTCGAGAAATTTATTACAGGTAAGGACAGAGTTGTCGCTCATTTGTCGTCCTTCTTTCTTTCAGTTCATGTGGCTTCCCATGTATGTGGCGGGTAGGTCTGATGCCCGTAAGAATCAGCATGCTCCCGCCCACTCGCAGTCTACTTCCTCGGGTGTCACGGCGCGCATCTCGTGCGTCTCATCATCGGCGAGCAGGATGCTTCCATCGCCGAGCGGGCGGAAATCGAAATCGGTCGAAAACGTGTCGCAGGCTATGAATCGCTCGCCGCGGAAACCCTGCTCCTCCAGCTCGCGGGCGGAATAGACGGGCGTATGGCCGACGATCTGGTTGAGGTGCGGCATCCCGAGGACCGTGAGTTCGCTGGTCGATGCCCATAGTGGCCCGGGGATGCTGATGCCGCCGCGGCCGGGGCCGCAGAGGTTGAACAGCAGGAGCTCCTCATCGTTGCCGTGCTCGAACATCTCGCTCAGCGCGTGGTCGAACGTGGCGTTGAGCTGGGCGGCGAGTGAATCGGCGGAATATGACGGCTCGCCGAACGACTCTGCCTCGACATCGATTTCGAGGACGATGTCCGCGAATTGGCTGGTAAGGCCTGCGTGCGTGGCGAGCCATCCATCGACGGCTGCCGCCATGCGCACGTTCATCTGGGCGAGCAGTCGCTGTGCGGGGATGATGCAGTTCAAGTTGGTGCCCGGCCCCTGTCGCTCGATGAGATACTGCATGTCGTGGTTTCCCAGCAGGGCGTCTACTTGTATGCCGCGCCCGCGCGTTCGATCGATCCAATCTGCCTGAAATTCCAACCCTTCTAGCAGTTTTTTTGCATCGGTTGTGTCTCTGTTGGGGCTGTAATCATCGCAATAATCCCCGAGCAGCACGACCCGCCGCGCGCCAAGGAACCGGATGGCGTTGTCCACAATCGGCAAGATCGGATGTTGCTTTTGATGCATGTCCCCAACAACGATTGTCTTCATACCTTCTCCTTTCAGGGAGGGGTTAAACAATAGTAAAATCTCCAATATGCCTCTCCCTAATAATAAATAAGTTTTATAAACCCGCTGGTAGATGCCTATGAAAAAACGCTACCAATAGAGGGTTGAAAAATATATAAAAGGAGCAAAGCAGCTTGGGGATCTTCATATTGGAGAAAGGGGCTTCTCCCTACTGGGACGGGGGTCAAGATGCGCCCGATTGCAGGAGCGGGTCAGGCCACTACGCGGTTGGCGCCACGACCATCGCCGTCCACCCCCGGAGGGGCCGCAAGGGGAGGGGCTTTCGATGCCCGAACCATATCGCCCGCCGCCTCGCATCCATGTTCCCGCGCGGCTGCGGTATCCAAAGCCGGCCGTGTAACTTCCGCCAAATCTAATCGATTTGCTATGTCTGGAGGCGAGGGCGTCCGGTATTTTTCCTCCAGGCGCCACGCGATGCCATCGCATGCGTGCCAGCCAAGCAGGATCGCGGGTGACATTTTAAAGTCGGCATAGTCCTCCAGCAAGATGCAGCTTTGCGATTCTTGCAGGTGGTGGTAGCCAGCCAGACCTCTATGCGCAAGTTGAGTGCGGGTCAAGATGATGCTCCATGAAGCGCGAAGGGACTGTTGTGTATGAACGTCAGAAAAAGCTGACGACCTTCGAGCCGGCAAGGGCCATCAATGCGATATGTCAACGCAACGGCTTTGCGCTTCCGGGTTGCAGGAGCGGATTCGGCCGCTACGAGCTTGCGAATTCCACGCGGCCGAGTTCGGGGACATCGAGCCGGATGAGCCCCTCGGCAGTTTCTCGCTCTTGCGTGGACAGCTCACGCTAGGTGATGACGCGCGCTACCAGCTGCTCCTCCGCGCCATCGTCTTGCGCATGGACCGATGCCTCCATGCCATATGCCGGAAAAATGACTCTGAGGCGCTGATAATTTACGGCAAGGAATTCTTGCAGCACTAAGCTCGAGCCAGCAGGTAAATCGAGATGCTCGCGTTCGTGTACTCGTCGAATTCCTCTTCCGGTTCCGTGTCGAAGAGGGCCCAGGCGCGCAGGGTGCCGGTGTCGTCGAGGTCCGTGTCGATGGCGGTGTAATAGTCGCCGGTGAGGAACGCCTGACGGAACTGATCGGGCAGAACGGGGGCGTTGACGAGCCCCGTGTCCAGCAGCTCGATTCTCTCCGCCTCGACGTTCACGCTGGAAATTGCCTCATAGAAGCGAGCGAAGTTCTCTTCGGCAAAGGCAAGGTTCTCCTCGGGCGTGCGCGCGATATCTACGTCGGCGTTGTAGACCACGCTATCGACGGCGCCGTATTCGTCCGTTTCAACGGAGACACTCGCCACGATGTCGCCGTCTTCATCGGTGATGTTTCCGCTCACGCGGTAGCCGCTGTCCTGGCGGTGCTCGAGGGGGTCGTCGGCGAGAGTGTAGCTGCACGCCGGTTCGAGCGCGGTGTTGAGGGCCTGAATGGCGCGCGCGGAGGCCTCTTGGGCTTCCGAGGATTGCGCGGTGGAGTCGATGAAGCGAGGGACGAAGGCGAGCGTGAGGAGCAGGAGCGGCAGACCGATCATCAGGAAGCGCGTGCGGCCGAGCCCGGGGAGTTCAATCCCGTGAGCGTGCGCAACTGCGGCCGCGGCCCGGCTCATGCGACGCATGGTGTCGAAAAAGCCATATGCGGACATGGCGGCGCCGGCGATTTCCAGCCCCGTGCTCAGGGCGTCGAGGTCGTCGTTGTCCAGGGTGTCGACCAAGCGCCCCGCGGCCGCCACGCCGATGCCGCCCGCGACGGCCGGGTTCGTCCCGATGTCCGCGTTGCCACCGATGGCCTCGCGTTCGAGCTCCTGCCAGTGGGCGCTGCCAAGCCCATGCCTGGCAACTACCCCGCAGGCGACGCACACCGCGCCCTCGGCGATCATGAGGGCGGCCATGGCGATCAGCTGCAGGTCTCCAAAGCCTTTGGAACCCAGTCCGATGTTGTCGATCATCACGAGCAAGATCGCGAGCCCGCCTGTGAGAAACAAGGCGACCAGGGAATACCAGGCTGCCTTGGGGAGCAGGTAATAGCGCTTAACCAGCTTTGCATCGCGTGTGCTGAGCACGGGCCCTCCCGGGTTTGACGCTGCTCTTTCATCTCCGGGCTGCGCCGCCGCGCCCCTCTTTTTTGGGAAGGTCCGCCGCCGGTGCGCCTCGGTTCTCCTGAGTATGGCGCAGGAGGGGATGGCATATGATGAGGCGACGGCCCCAATCCGCGAATGGAGTGATAATGCCGCTGCCCGTTGTGGTTACCCACTACCTCCTATAAAACAGCTCGTGCGCCCGCTCCTTGAGGTTCGTCGCACGGATGATTCCCTCATATGCTTTCAGCTTGATCTCCGGGAACGCGTTGAAGAAACGCAGCTCACGGCGGGTGAGGACGGTCTTCAGCTTTTCGGGGGTGGAGATCTCGGCGCGTTGGGCTATGCTGCGTGCATGGCGCACAACCAGCCTGAGGTTCTGCTTGCCCTCGGCTATAAACGAGGGCATCTCCACCTTGCCGCGCACGGCCTCGAAGGCGCCATCCGACATCTCGGCGAGCCATGAATTGAGTTCTCCGCTTCGGGCCTTGATCTCCGCTGCAGAATCCAGTGCCGCGTCGGGCACCCTGTCGAGCAGGGAGTCGGAAGCATCTTTGAGGGATTCGTTGACTTTGTCAGCGAGCTCGATTCTGAGCAGCTCGAGCTTTTGCGAGAGCTGGCGCCAGCTGACCAGCGTGAAAGCGGTGTCGATGACCAGGAGCGCTGCGCATGCAAAGGCTGCCGCTGCCAGGATGGTCGGCGGCATGAGTTCCAATGCGTTCAGCAGGGCGGGCTCGGCGATACGGCAAATGAGCACCGCCCCCGCTCCAAAGAGCGCGGCGCCATATAGGCAGACCCTGCCGTTGATGTTGAAGGGGAACTTAGAGTAATCCCAGAATCGCGCTCCGGTGATTTGTTCGAGCGCCGCTCCCACGCCGTATTCGATGGCGCTGCATACGAGCGCGGCGGCTGCAAACTGAACAGCGACGTTCGGAATGTCGCGCAGCAAGAACCAGCATGCGAGTGATCCCACGCCGTAGATGGGACAGCATGGGCCAAGCAGGAACCCGCTGTTGGCAAAGTGGCCGTAGTTCGCAAGGGCGCAGATGGTGGATTCGTAGAGCCAGCCAATGAATGAGAAGACGATGAACGACAAAAACAGCGCCGATAGGGGAGCGCCCGTCGAGTTCAGTTCAGAGATGATCCCGCTCAAGTCCGTCATCATTGCGATACCTCCTTGCGGCCTGTGGAGCGCTTGGGTAGCCGCCCCGCGATGGTCTCATGGAGCGCACAGGCCTTGTCGGCCAGGCACACCAACCATGCTTCGCGGCAGGTGGGAGGGATGGGAACCAGCGGGAACATGTGACGGGAGATGATGTTGCGCTCTCGTTCGGTCAGGTCGTCAAAGTCCTCTTCCGCGCGGGCGAGCGCGGCGAATGGGTGCGTGAACCCATGTAGGCGATGCGATGGGTCGGGGTCGTGCCAGTCGTAGAGGAAGTAGTCGTGAAGGAGCGCACCGCGGATGAGCGAAGCGCGATCGATACGGACCCCCAGGCGCTCGAGTCGCCCGGCCATGGCGAGGCTGGCGTGCGCAACGGAGATCACGTGTGCATGCACGCTCATGGTGCCGTGCTGGATAAAGCCTCGTGTGAGGCCGAATCTGCCCTGCGTTTCTAAGACATGGGCGATGTGGGCAACCTCGTCGATGGGGCTGGTTGCGCAACGCATGGGGCAGGCTTCCGCGCAGGCCTTTTGCGATTCGCAAATCGTGCGATCCTCAAGCACATTTGTCATCGAGTGGCTCCTCACGAGTGTCCCTTGGGCGCAAACCGACACGGTTGCCCAGCGTTAAAGATACAACGTTACCATTCGGATGCGAATGCTCTGTAGACGCGGGGGTTCGTTCATAAAAACTAGTGCCGTGGGCCCTGCTTTCCGCATATGAAAAAGACCCTGGGGCGAACCCCAGGGTCTTTTGCGATCCGTTATGGAAAGCGTTTTGCGAAGCGTTGCCTCGGTTTAGCCGAAGTAACGAGCCAGGAGACCAGCGAAGGCCTTGCCGTGACGGGCCTCGTCGCGAGCCATCTCGTGCACGGTGTCGTGGATGGCGTCCAGGCCAGCGGCCTTGGCGCGCTTGGCAAGGTCGAACTTGCCGGCGGTGGCGCCGTTCTCGGCCTCAACACGCATCTCGAGGTTCTTCTTGGTGGAGGTGGTCACGACCTCGCCCAGGAGCTCGGCGAACTTGGAAGCGTGCTCGGCCTCCTCGTAGGCGGCCTTCTCCCAGTACAGGCCGATCTCGGGGTAGCCCTCACGGTGAGCAACGCGAGCCATGGCCAGGTACATACCGACCTCAGAGCACTCGCCCTCGAAATTGGCGCGCAGGTCCATGATGATGTCCTCAGTGACGCCCTCCTCGTGAGCAACGCCCACGATGTGCTCGGCGGCCCAGGTCATCTTGCCCTCCTCGACCTTGGTGAAGCGGTCGCCGGAGACGCCGCACTGGGGGCACTTGAAGTCGGCGGGCAGCTCCTCGCCGTCGAACTCCTCAACGAAACCGCAAACGGGGCAAACGAACTTCATGTTTGTTCTCCTTTGAACACAGGCGAATGCGCTCCTTGGGGCGAACCCGCGGTCGCGCTTTGACATCTGCATTATGGCACAGTTTCAGAATCATATGAGCCTAAAACGGAAACATATTAGGATTCATTCTCAAATAGTTCACAAATGGACGAACGTGCAGTTCAAGGCTTTAGGGAGATGGTCGCGGAATGGCGATCGGCGTGTTGACGGGGCAGATGGAGCGTCCAAGTGTTCGTCTGAACAGGCCAAGAGCTGATTGTGCTCCTGTTTTTGTCTGGGCGCTCAGAGAGGGGTGGCGGCGGGGTGGTTCTGCAGCGGCAACGTGGCGCGCGAACAAGCGCTCAAGCCCTCAAAAAGGGGGTCACAAAATATGCGTTTCCGAGAAACTGGTCAAAATGCCCTGATTGTGCGCTGAAAGCGGGGTCAAAACGCTCGTGCATATTTTCTCGCGCAGGGCAATCCTGGGGTTTTGCCGATGGCGGCTGGAGGCAATGGTTGCCACGGCTCGTGATTGGTCGGATCGGTGTTCTCAATCCTGGGCAAACGCGACTGCGCCACTGATTGTTCGGCGCACAATCGGGGTATTTTGACCACACTGAGCAAAACGTATCGGGCCGAGGGGGTGACGGTCATGAGCGTATGCATTTTTGGAGAGTCAGCGCTCGAATTTATGCGATCGAGCGGGCGATTGGCGCCGGAGTTTTTGGATAAGCCGCGCACGCAAAAGCTGGATGGCTGCGGCGTATCGCCAAAAGCGATGTTTACGGACGACATGGAGCGCTTGGGTGTGAAAACGCGCCCCGTGCATATCCTGGTGTCCAAAGAGTCGGGCGCCCGCAGCCGGGACGACATCGTGTGCCACCGCAGCGCGGCGGAGTTGCCACCTCGTTCGCTTATTTACGTGAATAGGGATGTCTTAGTGACGAGCCCGGCTCTGACATTTCTGCATCTTGCAACGGTTGACCTGCACAAGAAGCGGCAGCGCACCGTCGAGGAGCTGGCGCTGATCGGCCTCGAGCTGTGTGGAACCTACCTCCTCGATGATTCGTGGGATGGCCTTACCAACACGGCGAAGCCCCTGACTTCCGTCGAGCAGATCGCACGCGTGTTAGATGCGATGCCCGGAGCGCCGGGAATCGTCCGGGCCCGTGAGGCGCTTGAGCTGGTCAGCGACGGGTCCAACTCGCCCATGGAATCCGTTCTGTGCGCATTGCTTACCTGGCCGCGGCGACTCGGTGGTTATGCCCTCGGGCCCGTCTCGCTTAACCACCGCGTCTCAGCTGCCGACGGGGACCGCTATGTGGACGTTGCATTCCCAGGCCATAAGGTCGGTCTCGAGTACAAGGGCCGCAAGTTCCATGCAATCGAGCAGGCCGGCCGCGATGACCGCAGGCAGAACAAGTTGGTGGGTTCGGGATGGACCATATTGAACGTCTGGTACGAGGACATTGTCGAAGAGCATCTATATAATCAGCTCGTCGCGGACGTTGCGCGCGCGATGGGCATTCGGCTGAGAATCCGCAGCGGCGGTTTCGATGCTCGTCGCAATGTGCTGCGCATGCAGCTCATCCCCGCATTCAAACAGTACGCTACGGCGTTGGCGCGGTAGTTGGCCAAAATACAAGAACGCCGCCAATCGCGAGGTCGCGAGAGGCGGCGCGGGGTGAGGCCCGTGCGTGGGCATGGGGCCTGTCTCCGGCGGGTCATCGGGGCGAAAAGCTGCCGCAAGACGAGGCCCGAGCCGGGTTACAGGATTTGCACCTGGCAACTCGCCATAGTGGCGATCGCGGCGTCGTGCGCGGCGGGGGTGACGCCGGCGCACAGGGCGGGATTCACCGCGAGCGGGACCTCGGGCAGGTGCGCCTTGATGGTGAGGGCGTTGCTGACCACGCAGATGTCGGTGCATAGACCGCAGAGCTCGATGGAGTCGATGGGAGCGGCGTTGTTTTGTGCGACAAGCCAGCGGGCGAGGTCGAGCGATCCGAACGAGGGCTTTTCGAACACGGGAGCGCTGCGGCGGGCGCGAATCGTTTCGAGGGTGGGTGCGAGTTCCCAGCCGGTCGTGCCGGTGATGCAGTGGGGAATGGGCAGGTTGCGACCCTCTTGCGTGGCGGCGTAGTCGCTGCCGTGGGTGTCTTTGGTGAAAACGACCGTACCGTCGAAGCTGCTGGCGCGCTGGGCGACTGCCTCGACGATGGCCTGCGCCTCAGGCGTGCCCAGGGCGCCGTCGATGAAGTCATTTTGCATATCAACGACGATGAGGTAGGAGTTGGACATGGCGAGGGCTCCTTTGGTGAGTTGAGCTGGGGCACATCTGAAATGCCGGCTGCCTGCCATTATATGCGGCGCTTTGGTATCCTGGCCACGACCTGTTGTATTTTGAAATGGTGTGAGCATGGCTAACGTCGAGGAACACGTGAATGCAACTGCTGAAAATGGCTTGAGTCGGCTCGATCTGGTTGGCGCTTCGGCCGGGGCGAGCGTTGAGTTCGATAGTCGTCCTCATTTCATTTCGAATTCGAAGACAACGGGCGACAACCTTCTGTCGGTGTTGCGTCGTCAGTTCGCGGATCTGGGGGAGAACGACACATTCGACTTCTGCGTCGCATTCGTTTCCGAGGGCGGCCTGACGTGTCTGGTGCAGATGCTCTCGGAGTTGAAGGCCCGGGGCATCAAAGGACGACTGCTCACCTCGACGTACCTTAACTTCAACAGCCCCGATGTGTATCGAAAGCTCTTGACGTACGACAATATCGAGACGCGCGTTTACCAGCAGAATCTGCATGCCAAGGGCTATATGTTCAATAGGTCTGGCCTGAACACCGTGATCGTGGGCAGCTCAAACCTGACGGACCGAGCACTGACCTGCAATCAGGAGTGGAATGTCCTCTTCCGTTCTTATAGTGCGGATGGTGCGGTCGGAGATTTGAAGCGCGAGTTCGAGCTGCTTTGGAATTGCTCGGAGACGGCGCCCCTTACCGAAACGTGGATCAGCCATTATCGCGAGTACATTTCGACCGCAACAGCACCCCGTTCTAAGGGCAAGGCCGCCTTTTCGGACGGCAGCACCATTGCTGTTCTTGGAGAAAACGAGGCTTCGAGCAAAAAGATCAAGCCGAATAAAATGCAGGAGAAGGCGCTTGAGGCCCTTGCTGCTCTGCACGAGCGACGTGATCCTCGCGCCCTGCTCGTTTCGGCAACGGGTACCGGAAAGACGTACCTCTCGGCCTTTGATGTGAAGGCGGCGGCCCCGGTCCGTATCCTGTTTCTGGCGCACAGGAAGCGCATCCTCACCGCATCAATGGCGAGCTACAAAAAGTTGTTGGGGGATAACTACACGTACGGCTTGTATAGGGCCGGTGGCGATGGAACTGAGTTTACCTGCACCTTTGCGATGTGTTCGACCATCTGCGGCTATCTTGACAAAATAGACGCCGAGCTGTTCGACTACATCGTCATTGACGAGGTCCATCGCGTAGGTGCGAAGGGCTACCAGCGCATTCTCGAGCACTTTAAACCAAAGTTTTGCTTGGGCATGACGGCGACCCCCAATCGAACCGACGGCTATGACGTCTTCGCCCTGTTCAACCATGTGATCGCCTACCAGATCACCTTGCAAGACGCTTTGCGCGAGGACATGCTCGCGCCGTTTCACTACTTTGGTATCGCCGACCTTGCCATCGACGAGGAAGAGCAGAGCGACTTCACGCTGTTTTCCAAGCTCACGAGCGAGGCTCGCGTGAACCACATCATCGATAAGATCGAGGAGTACTCGGTCAAGAAAGATGGCAGGAAGGGCCTGGTGTTCTGCAGCAGGCTGGAGGAGGCGCGTGAGCTGGCGAAGCAGTTCACCCAGCGCGGATATAAATCGGAAGCGATTGACGGCAGCGATAGCGATGCGGAACGAGATGAGGTGATCCGCAAGCTTGAAAGCGGCGAGCTTGAGTACATCTTTTCGGTGAACATTCTGAACGAAGGCGTCGACATCCCTGCGGTCAACCAGATCATCATGTTGCGCCGGACGGAGTCTTCCATCGTGTTCGTGCAGCAGCTTGGTCGTGGCTTGCGTAAGGCTGATAACAAGGAAAGCACGCTGGTTCTCGACTTCATTGGAAATTACCAGCAGAACTTCTTGATTCCCGTGGCCTTGTCGGGCGATAAGACCTACAACAAGGATCGTTTGCGCGCGATCGTAAAAGAGGGGAGCACGGTTATTCCTGGCGCCTCTACCGTGAGCTTCGACCGCGTGTCGGAGGGACGAATTTACCAGGCAATCGATCAGGGCGATTTTACCGCTGCTCGGTTTTTGAAGGACGAGTACCTTGGGCTGCGCCAGATGCTCGGCGCGATTCCCTCGTTGCTCGATTTCGATCGCAACGGATCGATCGACCCATTGCTCATCTTTAATAAATATGACTCTTATCACGGTTTTCTGTCTCGATATGAAAAGGCGTACGACGTCACATTCAGCGAGGCGCAGGAGAACATTCTCAAATTCGTTTCAAAGAAGCTCGCGAACGGTAAGCGCGCCGATGAACTGTATCTGTTGCGTGCGCTTCTTGCACGGGATGGGGCTTTTGCTGTTGTCGATGGCGGTAAGCAGTCGAGCACGGAGAGCCCTGTTGGCACGAGAGCGGCAGCTCTGAAGTCTGCAACGAATGTGCTTAACGGTGGCTTTTCTTCGCCGAATTGGTTCGTTTCTCTCGTCGAGGAGGGGGCCGATGGTGTCCTTCGCTGGACGGATGCGGCCCGTGCAAGTCTGCTGGATCCGGAGTTCAGGCGACAGTTGAATGAGGTCGTCGAATTCGGTATTCATCGCCATGAGGAACTTTACGCGCAGACATATCGGGATACGAGCTTCGTGTTGAACGCGAAGTATACCTATGAGGAGGTATGTCGCCTGCTCGGATGGGATCGAAGCGAAACGCCGCAAAACATCGGCGGTTATATGTACAACGAGAAGACGAATACGTTCCCGGTGTTCATCAACTACGATAAAGCGCCCGACATCAGCGACACCATCAAATACGAGGATCGTTTTGTCTCGGATTGCGAGCTCATCGGCATCTCGAAAAAGAGACGAACGCTTGCATCGAAGGATATTCAGCGGCTCATGGCATGGCCGGGTAACGGCATGAAAATCTATCTGTTTGTTCGCAAGAACACGAACGACAAAGGAAGTAAGGAGTTTTATTTCCTCGGCCAGATGCACCCAACGGGGCATTTCGTGCAGACGATGACGATCGCGAACGAGAACGCCGTCGAAATCGGCTATCAGTTGGAAACGCCCGTCAGGCGCGATATCTATGAGTACATCACGAGCGTGTTTGTTGAGGGCGACGAGGCATAAAGTCGGGGGCTCTATGCCAGGCTTGCCTCGATCGCCCCTACCACCTTGATGTCGGCCGGAAGCCAATCGACCGACCAGAGGTTGTCGAGGGGCAGCCACTTCATGTCTTCGTGCTCGGTATCGACAATGGTGCCGGAAACAATCGAGCAGACGAAGCAATCCATCGAAAGGTGGAAGGTGTCGTAGTCGTGCTCGGCGGTGTAGAGATGGCGTGCGACCTCGATATCGACGCTCAGCTCTTCTTTGATCTCGCGGATGCAGGCCTGCTCAGCAGTCTCATTGGGTTCGAGTTTGCCGCCGGGAAACTCCCAGCCGCCCTTGAACTCGCCATATCCGCGCTGGCAGGCGAGGATCTTATTGCCGTCTAGAATGATTGCCGCTGCTACATGGATGGTCTTCACGATGATGCTCCAGGGGTCGAGATCTTTTCGCACCGATTATAGGGCGTCTTAGATTGCTTGAGGTGTGGTCGATATAGTTTTGTCCGCACGGGGTCGTACCTTTAAGCCATGAAAACGGCCGTGCTCGCAAGGCGCGGTGCAGGGCTTGAAGGGGGTCCCATCATGTACGAGCCGTCTCGCAATCTGTTCTCGTTCCATATCGCCGGGTTCCAGCATCATGACGGTGCGCTGGTCCTGGGCGAGCTCAAGGCCGGCGACACTCTGGAGCTCGTGCCCGAGCGCGACAACCCTTATGACGCGGAGGCCATTGCGGTCAAATTCCATGGCACCATGCTCGGTTACGTTCCCGCGGACTCGGTGGGTCCGCTTTCGACCCTGTTCTTTTACGGGCATGGTGCTGCCTTCGAGTGCCGCGTGCTCCAGGTCGCCCCAGAGCGCAGTCCCTGGCATCAGGTTCGAGCCGCCGTATTCGTGCGCGACGCACGATAGAATGGTCGTTCTTGAGCTGCATTTCATGTAAATGGGTTGATGGCAGCTTTGACGGCGTGGGACGGCTTCTCGAATGCGATCCTCGCCGCACTCGGGATTGCATCTCGTATCGTATGGAGAGTTGCAGCTGAGCTGCCTTGTCGTATCTCGGGGTAGTGGTCAAACGAGTTATCAAACACGATAATGCCCGCTTATCGACGCTTTTCGCCGCCTGCGGGAAGGCCGCGCGGACCCCAGTTGCCGGTGGTTAGAATGGGCGTTGTGACTGGCGGTTTGGAGTATGGAGCAGCGTTTTGCTGCGAGCTGCTAGTCGTGAAAGGAGGGCGCTATGCGCGCACCATTTTCTAATGGGGGGGGGTCGTGGCTTAAGCGTGCTGCTTGCGGATTCGCTGTAGGTGCCGCGCTCCTGACCACGGCACCTCTGAACGCCTTGGCCTGCACGCAGGTATGGGTGCCAAATCAGTTCACGGCGAATGGCGACCGCTACGTCGGCCGATCCGAGGATTACGCGTCTCGCCACGTGAAGATCTTCGGTATTCAGGAACCCCAGAAGAACACGCGTTATACGTCCGACGAGTCCGGCTTTGACTGGACGAGCGACAAGACGTCGTATCGTTACACCTACGTGCGCGATCATCCGAGTGATTGGAACGACCGCTACGACGCGTATTCTGAGGCCGGCATCAACGAGCACGGCGTCTCCTGCTCTGCCACGCTGACCACTAATTACAACGCCGGCATCAAGAAGGTCGACCCTAGCACCGATACGGGTATTGGCGAGTACACCTACGCCGGCGTGATCCTGGGCGAATCCAAGACTGCACGTGAGGGCGTGGAGCTGCTCGGCCGTTTGATCGACGAGCAGGGTGCGAGCGGTCGCGATCAGATCACCATATCCGATCCAAACGAGACCTGGCTGTTCTGCGCGCTGTCCGGTCATCAGTGGGTGGCCTACATCATGCCGAAGGACCAGGTGTCTGTGAATCCCAACATGGGCAACCTGCGCTTTAAGATCGACCTGGACGATACCAAGACTTGCTTGCACTCCAAGGGACTCCTCTCGGTGCCCGAGGAGGCCGGCCTGCTCAAGACCTTTGAGGACGGCACCCCCGATATCGCCTCCACCTACGGCGTCTCCGATGCGGACCATAGCAGCGGTACCACCACCCGCTATGTCCAGGGTCGCCATTATTTCGATGCCCCGCTCGCTGCCGATCGCTACACCGTGGTGCCCGGCAAGGGCGTGATCAACCTCACCGAACCCACCCAGTTCTTCACGCCCGGTCGCGGCGGCTGGACCACTAACGAGATCCTGCGCTCGCTTGCAACGCGCGGCGAGGGCACCGATGTCGACGCCAACAAGGACGCCGCTTTCGGCGCCATCGGCAACAGCCGCACGGTCGAGAGCCACATGTTCCAGATCCGTGACGGCCTGACCGCCGATATCGCCACCGTGCAGTGGGAAGCGCTGTCCCGCACCGAGTTCTCCGTCTTCGTGCCGCTGTACTCCGCCCTCCTCACCGAGGTGAGCCCGTACTTTAGTGACCTTAGCTGCGATGCGTCCCATCAGGGCCCGGGCCAGAAGGACAACGTCGAGTGGGCCATGAAGGAAGAGCCTGAGAACTCCCTGTCCTTCGTCCTCATGGACATCAATACGCTCGCCTACAACAATCGCAGCACCATGGCTGCCGGTACCCGTGCCTACCTCGATGCCCTGCAGGCCCAGATCATCGCCCAGCAGGACGCCGTCGACGGCGTTATGAAGAACACGCCCGCCGAGGGCCGCACGGCGCTTGCTAACAAGGCCCAGATGGCCGTGGTCGAGCAGACCTATCTCAAGTGCGACAAGCTTCTCGACGAGATGCGCGCCTACATCAACGCCGGTGACTTCTCCAAGCCCTTCACTCCCTCCGACCTCAACGCCGAGGGCAACGGCCTGGTGGACCGCCTGGCGTATGCCGACGCCATCATCGCCCCGACCATCACCCAGCAGCCTGCCGGTGCCACGTATGAGCAGGGCGCCAAGGCCGTCGATCTCACGGTTGCCGCCGCTTCTGCAAGTGGAGCGGGGGAGCTCTCTTATGAGTGGTTTAACAAGGTGGGCGACGATCTGGTCTCTACTGGTGTAAAAACCGCTATTTTCTCCGTCGATACTTCCAAGGTTGGTGAGTTTGCATATCTCTGTCGCGTGGCCAACGATCAGGGCCTCGCTGTTGATTCCAATGTGGCGGTTGTGACCGTCAAGGCCCCCGCCGCGCCGGCCGATCCTAAGCCGGAGCCCCCGGCCACAACGCCGGATACCTCGAAGCCCTCGAAGAGGCCCGGTTCCGGATTACCCCAGACGGGCGATCCGCTGAGTCTTGTTGCCGTGTCTGCATGCGCTCTCGCGGGTGCGGGGGCGATTGGCTACGGCGTTCGTTCGAAGCGCCGCAATCTTCATGGTGAAGAGTAGCATCGCCGACTCTCATCGAAGATATTGCTGATGCGGTCAAAGATCAGCGCTAGTCTGCTGGCCCTGCGGAGACATGTCTCCGCAGGGCCGTTTTGATGTCTGCAGCGACGCGCTGGTGAAGGGCCGGCCTTTTGTCCGCACGGGCGGGTATAGTCTGACGGTAAGGAATATGCAGCGGCGTGTGTAGGGCGCACCCGGGCGTTGCGGCGGAGCGAGGAGCGCATATGAACCAGATCACGTGCCCCAAGTGCGGGACGGTCATCAATCTAGATGAGAGCGATTACGAGGGTATCGTTCGCCAAGTGCGCGACGACCAGTTTGTCCATGAGGTGGAGGAGCGTGCCGCCTCGCTGCGTCGCGAGCACGAGCAAGCCCTCGAGCTTGCCCGTTCTCAGGCCAAGGCCGAGCTCGACCGCGTGATGGCCGCCCAAAAGGCGGAGCTCCAGGAGGCACTCGCCCGTAGCTCGGCTGAGCTGCAGGAGGTCAAGGCTCGCAGTGCGTCAGAGTTGCAGGAGGCCCGTGCCGCCAGCGCTGCGGCCCTGCAGCAGGCCCAGTCTGCCGGCGCCGCTCAGCTCGCAAAGGAGCAGAGCGAGCGTACGGCCGAGCTCATGCGCGTCCGCGCCGAGGCGGATGCCCGCATCGCCGAGCTTTCCGCCAAGCTCGAGTCCGCCGTTGAGGAGCGCGAGTCGGCGGTGAGGGTCGCCGCCCAGCGCGAGCGCATGGTCGCTCAGCAGGACGCCGCCGATCAAAAGGAGGAGCTCCGCGAACAGCTGGCCGCGCGCGATGCGCAGATTGCCTCGCTCAAGGCCCAGTTGGATGCCGGCGCCACTCAGCGCGATCTTGCGGTGACGCAGGCGGTGACCGAGGCACGTACAACATTTGAGGAGGAGCGTGCCAAGCTCGCCCGCGACCTGGACGCCGCCCGCTTCGAGCTCTCCCATGAGCAGGAGGTCCGCGCCGCCGAGAAGCAGCAGATCGAGACCGCCCATGCGCTCGAGATCGAGCAGGCCCGCAAGAGCGCTCAGGACCTCATCCGCTATAAGGACGAGGAAATCGAGCGCCTGCGCGATATGAAGGCGCGCCTTTCCACCAAGATGGTGGGCGAGACCCTCGAGCAGCACTGCGAGACTCAGTTCAATCAGCTGCGCGCCACGGCGTTCCCGCATGCCTACTTCGAGAAGGACAACGACGCTTCCGACGGCACCAAGGGCGACTTCATCTTCCGCGAGTGCGATGAGGCCGGTAACGAGATCGTCTCGATTATGTTCGAGATGAAGAACGAGAACGACACCACGGCCACCAAGCACAAGAACGAGGACTTCTTCAAGAAGCTCGATTCGGACCGCAAGAAGAAGGGCTGCGAGTACGCGGTGCTGGTCACTCTGCTTGAGCCGGAGAGCGAGCTGTACAGCACGGGCATCGTGGACGTGAGCTATCGCTACGAGAAGATGTACGTGATTCGCCCGCAGTTCTTCATTCCCATGATCACGCTGCTGCGCAACGCTGCCATGAACGCGCTTGCCTACAAGCAGGAGCTCGAGCTCGTACGCCAGCAAAACATCGATGTCACGGAGTTTGAGGAAAAGCTGCTGGGATTCCAGGAGGGCTTCAACCGCAACTACGACCTGGCAAGCCGCAAGTTCCAGACGGCTATCGACGAGATCGACACTACCATCAAACACCTGCAGAAGGTCAAGGACAACCTGATCTCGAGCGAGAACAACCTGCGTCTGGCGAACGACAAGGCCCAGGGGCTCAGCATCCGCAAGCTTACCTGGGGTAACAAAACCATGAAGGCGAAGTTCGACGAGGCCCGCGAGGAGGCGGAGCGCGCTGCCCGCGAGGGTGTCACCGTCGAGGAGGCACCGGGCGCCGAGCCCGATCTTGCGGATAGTTGCGAGGTGTAACGAGCGATGGGGAAGAGTGAACCGCGTGTGACGGCCGATGCGCTGAAGCGCAAGCGCGAGCGCGAGCAGGAAATCGTAAGCCAGATGATCGCCTTGTACTGCAAGGGTAATCATTCCGCGCATGGTTCGGCGTCGCAGCGAGAGCGGGGCGGCGAGATACGGCAGATGCGGGAGGGGGCGGCCCTTCGGGAGCGGGACTCCGGGGAGCGGCGGGACCTCTGTCCCGAATGCGCCGAGCTCGAGGCGTATGCCCACGCGCGCAGCGAGCGCTGCCCGTTCATGGAGGAGAAGACGTTCTGCTCGAATTGCACGGTGCATTGCTACCGACCCGAGATGCGCGAGCGCATCCGCACGGTGATGCGGTATGCGGGTCCACGCATGCTCTTACATCACCCCGTGATGGCGATACGCCATATGATCGAGTCGCAGCGCGAACGACGGCGCGTCCGCTCATCGCGATAGAAGAAGCAATCTGGTCTCGAGCGAGAGCAACCTACGTCTGGTGAACGACAAAGCCCGGGGCTCAGCATCCGCAAGCTCACGCGGAATAACCCCACCATGAAGGCCGCGTTTGCCGTGGCCCGAGAGGAGTGTGCGCTCCCGGACCTCTACGCGTCCCGCTTGGGCGTAAGCGCAAAGGTCATCACGAGGAGCAACGCCGTGAAGGCGACGACGAACGGCCAGCGCGTGGGATCTGAGATGCTCGACAGGCCGATGGCGAGCGAGCTGGCGAGCGCGATGGCCGGCGCTGCGGCACGGCGGGCGCGCTTGAGCGCAGGGGCATCCTCGCGCAGCGCCCCACGCAGGGCCTCGATGTAGTACAGCGGCAGGATCAGCATGGTCATTGCCACCACGACCTCGGAGATGTCGCCGTTGGGGAGCAGCCCAAGAGTGCTCACCACCGTGTGCACCCCTACCCAGAACAACGTGGTGACGAGCGCGATCATGGCACTCACCACCGGGAAGCGCAGGGTCTGGTTCATGCGGCTCACGATGTGCTCGAACGGCATCATGTGGTGAAGCGCCAGGGACTGGGGCATGCGCAAGGTTGCGAGCACCATGCCGTTGGCACCTCCGAGTACGGCGATGAAGGCGATGACGTTGGGCAGCGCACCGGCTTGCTCGCCAAAGAGCTTGACGAACATGAGCGAGAGGCTGGCGTCGCCCGCCTCGATGACGGTCTGCGGGCCGAGGAAGCACGAGATGCCCACGAAGTACCCCAGATAGAGCACGAGGATGATGATGGGCGCGGCGACGAGGGCGCGGGGCAGGTTGCGCCGTGCGTCCTTGAGCTCGGGGGCGATGCTCACCGCGGAGCTCCAGCCGTCGAAGGCAAAGGCGATGGGCGCGGCGGCGGCGATCCAGACGGTGCCGGCGGCAGGGGCGGCGGCGATGTCGGAACTCAGTTGAGCGACCGGGTCGTTCACCATGAGGCCGATCGCGCCTACGAGCACCAGCGGTAGGGCCTTGGCCAGTGTGGTGAGGTTTTGGAAGTAGCCGCTCAAGGTGGGCCACAGGATGTTCCACGCGGTGCAAGCCAACAGGAAGACCAGGCCGATGCCCATCTGCCAGGCAAACGTCCCGGGCAGGTTGAAGGTCATGCACGCGTACACGCCCACAACCCAGCTGAGCACGGAGCAGACGACGGGCATGTACAGAAAGGTGAAGTTCCAGCCGATGAACGCGGCACGGCGCGGGCCCAGGAATTCCTCCGCGTAGGCGATCAGACCTCCGTGGCCGGTGGTGCGCGCGGCAAAGCGGGCCAGGGTGAGGCCGCCGAAGACGATGGTCGTGGCGGCGAGCAGCATCATGGCGACGCCGAGCGCGACGTTGCCGTCGGTGGCGATGAGGATGTTGTCGGACTTGAAGAAGATGCCGGAGCCGATGCAGATACCCACGATCAGACAGATCGCGGTGAACAGCGAGTAGCGCTTCACCGGGGCGGCATCGGCGTTGGTAGCGCCGCCTTCGGTGGCGGACTTGGAGGAAGATGTCATGGTTTCCTATCCTAGGCGTCGCATGCGGACGCTCATGTCGATGGGCTTGGCGGTGAAGGGCGCGGTGGTGGCGAGTCCGTCCACGCCGGTGGCGGCATATTCCCCCGCGTTTTCGGGGTTGACGCCCCCGGCGGCGATGATGGTGAGGCGCGGGTCGAGCGCGCGCAGGTTGCCCACCAGTTCGGTCAGCTCGTCGACCGCGACCTTGTCGAGCTGGACGCCGTCCACGCCGGCCCAGGCAACGGCCCCGCGCGAGGCGGCGCAGGCGCGTGTGCAGGCGGCGTTGTGCCATGCGAGGGCGAGCGCCTGTTCGGCGTTCACCTCGACGAACAGCTTCTTCTCGATGCAGCGTGAACGGATTTGGGGTAGCTGTTCGATGAACGCGTCGATACCTCCCATGAAAGAGAGGTGATGGTCGAATACGAGTACGGTCTCGGACAGGCCCAGGCGGTGGGGGAACGCCCCGCCCGCGATGGTGGCCTCAACGAGGAGGTCCTTCACGCCCGGCATGCTCTTTCGCGTGGTGAGGACCTCGCAGGACGGGTTGGCGGCATGCGCGGCGTCGACCATCGCACGGGTCTTGGTGGCCACGGCGGAAAGATGGTCGAAGACGTTGAGGCAGACCTTCCAGGCCTGATGGAGCTGGGCGGCGGTCCCGCCGATCGTCATGAACGACTGCCCGGCCTCGAGCGCCGTGCCGTCGGGCAGGATGTTGGTGACGACGCATCCGAGTTTGGTGGCGATGCGCGACGCGACCTCGCCTCCGGCGAGCACGCAGGCCTCGCGGGTGAAGTATTCCATGGCGCCGGCTTGAGTGCCGACGCCCAGAATATGGCTGGTCAGGTCGATATAGGGCACGTCTTCGGCGATGAGCTCGTCGATGCGCGCGTCGGATAGGGTGACCATCGGCCCTCCTTTTGAAGATTTCTACGGTGGAAATCGTATCATCACCGCACGATTCTCCTGCATCTATCACGCGGAAAAGGCATAATGCTGTGTAATATATGACGTCCCGCCTACAAGACGTCCCGTCGCGCTCGCTGCGCGTGCCCTTGAAAGGAGACCCATGGATCTGAACAAGCGCCCCGACGACATGGTCCGCATCACCACCCCTGAGCTCGCTCAGGCCTTCATCGCCGAGCAGGTCGCCGCCTGCCGCGAGCAGATCGGTGATAAGAAGGCCCTTCTGGCCCTGTCCGGCGGTGTCGACTCCTCCGTGGTCGCCGCGCTGCTGATCAAGGCCATCGGCAAGCAGCTCATCTGCGTGCACGTGAACCACGGCCTCATGCGTAAGGGCGAGTCCGAGCAGGTCGTCGACGTGTTCCGCAACCAGCTCGACGCCAACCTCGTCTACGTCGACGCCACCGACCGCTTCCTGTCCCTGCTCGACGGCGTTGCCGAGCCCGAGGCCAAGCGCAAGATCATCGGCGCCGAGTTCATCCGCGTGTTCGAGGAGGAGGCCCGCAAGGTCGGCGACGAGGTTTCCTTCCTCGCTCAGGGCACCATCTACCCCGACATCCTCGAGTCCGACGGCGTGAAGGCCCACCACAACGTGGGCGGTCTGCCCGATGACCTGCAGTTCGAGCTCTGCGAGCCCGTCCGCCTGCTGTACAAGGACGAGGTCCGCGTGGTTGGTCGCGAGCTCGGCCTGCCCGAGAGCATGGTCGAGCGCCAGCCTTTCCCGGGTCCCGGCCTGGGCGTGCGCTGCCTCGGCGCCATCACCCGCGATCGCCTGGAGGCCCTGCGTGAGGCCGACGCGATCCTGCGCGAGGAGTTCGCATCCGCCGGCCTCGAGGGCAAGGTTTGGCAGTACTTCGTGTCCGTGCCCGACTTCCGCGTTACCGGCGTGAAGGACGACAAGCGCCTCTACGAGTGGCCGGCGTTCATCCGCGCCGTCAACACGGTCGACGCTATGACCGCCGAGGTGCCCGAGCTCGACTGGGCACTCCTCAAGAAGATCGGCGACCGCATTGCCTCCGAGGTCGACGGCATCTGCCGCGTCCTGTACGACCTCACCCCGAAGCCTTGCGGTACGATCGAATTCGAGTAATCGGGTAATTGGGGACGGGCGCAAGTTGATCCCCATGAGGATTGACGATAATTCAAGCTCGAGCCCTCCCCGAATCCGGCTGTTGTTGATGCAGGGGGTTCCGCTTGCGATGAGCGGAACCCCTGTTCGCTTCCGAAGGGTAGTTCTGCCGCAGTTTTCGGCGACCTTGAACGTAGACGAAAAACCGCCAAGCGTTCTACCTGGGACTTTGGCGGGGTGCAATCGTCGTTGCTCACGAGGTGCTCGAAAACCGCGGCAGACCTTCGAATGGGTCTCTTTTGCGCTTGTGAAAAATCAATTCCTCTCAATTCGAGGGCCCTTCCGTGGCGATGATGACGCGACAGGGCCGGTCCCATATGGGATCGGCCCTGTTTACTCGACTGGTGATTGTGCTACACAAAGCTGATCTGCAGCTTTTTGCCGAGACCGTGGGCTATTTTGGAAAGCGTCGCCACCGAAGGATTGCCATTGCCATTTTCCAGCCTACAGAGATTGGCCGCCTTCATGCCGCAGCGGTCGGCCAGTTCCTTTTGGGTCAGCCCCGCGGCGATGCGCGCCTTCACGATGCTTTTCATGACTTCACGTTCGGTTTCCTGAGCACTCCATTCATGACGGAAGGCGGGGTCTTTGAGAGACTCATCAAGATGTTCCCTAAAGCCAGTCATTGTGCGACCTCCAGATCTCCCTGAACTTCTTTGCACGCTCTATTTCTTTTCTTGGCGTTCGCTGAGTCTTTTTCACGAAACCGTTGGTGACGATAGCGCGATTGCCAACAAAGAAGAAATAGAGGAGGCGGGTGATGTTCGAGCCTTGGGGTGTTCTCAGCTCGAAGATGCCATCCTCGAGATGCCGGGCAAATGGCATCGGTAGCCGTTCGCCATATTCTTCCAAAAGGAGCAGCCTCCCGAAAACTTTGGCTCTCATCTTTGGGTCGAGTCCATCGATGAACTCCCTTGCAGGTTGCCGTCCTTGATCGTCTTCGAAATACTGGACCTCCATTGCCATCTTACTCCTAAACTTATCACATATGATAATAATTGGCAAAACATACTATTTGAGACGAACACCTGTTCTAATTCTATAAGAACATATGTTCGTATACAAGTAGGCAATCAAATTGTGATTTCCAGTGAGAGGGAGTCTGGAACAATGAGGTGAGATCGAATAGACATTGCAGCATATTGTTCACCTTTGGCGTGTCTTTAGGGTCCTGCCTTTAATCTCCCAGGTGATGCTTGTGCACGCGCGCAGGAACGCGCGGTCGTGGCTCACCAACAGCAGCGCACCATTGAACTGTGCGAGCGCCCGTTCGAGCGCCTCGACCGAGTGCAGGTCGAGGTGGTTGGTGGGCTCGTCCATGATGATGAGGGAGGGGGCGTTCAGCAAACCGCGGGCAATCATCAGTTTTCGCAGCTCGCCAGGGCTGGTGGCAGCGCCTTCCAGGATTCGGTCGGGATCGGAGTTCAGTTGCGCCACGCAGCTGAGAACGCGTCCGCGGTCGATGGGGGAGAGGCGGCGGATGTTCCCCAGGACGCGCTCGCGCTGCTCGGGGCTCGGTTCCTGGGGGATGTCGAGGACCGAAAGCCGTCGGCCTCCTTTGGCGCCATCGCACGCGAGCAGCTCGCGTATGTGGTCGAGAAGTGTGGTTTTGCCTGCGCCGTTGTGTCCTATGATGCCGATGTGCTCGGTGTTTCCCACAAAGATCTCAGGTAGCTCGAGGGTTCCCGCCCCGCATGGGATACTGCCCGCGGGTATGTGAAGCACGGTTTTGCGAGCGCTGGGCTCGGCATCCAGGAACAGGTTGCCGTCATAGCGTTTGGGCGCATATGCCGCATGGACTCTGGCCTGGGCGCTTGCCATGCGCCCGTCCATCTGTCGCAGTAGCTTGCCTCGGGCCCCGTCCTGGCCCGAGACGATTGCGAGATCGATCTTGGCGCGGGCGCTTTTATCCTTGGGGTCGAGTCCTCGTTTCGAGCGCCTGGCATCCGCCCGCGCAGCCTCCTGGGCACGCTGCTCGCGCTCAGCGGAAAGGCGCGCGAGATGATCCTTCGCCCTCTTTCGTTCGTCTATCGCGGTCATTCGCTCGCGTTCCGCCTGGCTGCTTGCTTGCGAGTATCCGCCGGGGCGGATGACGATGTGAGTCTCCCCGCGGGGCCCACTTGCCTCGAACGACGCGCAGCGCGATGCGAGCGCATCCAGCAGTTCGCGGTCGTGACTCACGAGGATGCCGACGCCGGTGAAGCTGGCCAGCAGTCCTGTCAGTTGGGCACGGGCCTCGCGATCGAGGTGATTGGTCGGCTCATCCACTGCGAGCACATCGGGTCGCTGCCAGAGCGAGCAGGCGATCTGCAGTTTCTTGCGCTCACCGAAGCTGAGCTCGTCCCAGCGCCAGGGCATGTCATCGGTGAGACTCAGGCGTTTGCGGAGGCTGCGGGCCTCGCGGCCAAAGTCGAGCGCGAAGTCCGCGAGCGCATGAGGTGCCTCATCAGCTTCTTGCGGACAATAGACGGCGAAAAGCCCGTTCGATACGGTGCCGGAGTCGGGCACGATCAAGCCGCAGGCGAGGCGGGCGAGCGTGGACTTGCCACAGCCGTTGTCGCCCAAAAGCCCGGTCCAGCCTTGCGGGAAGGCGATGGTCACGTTATTCAAAATGGGGTCTTGCGCTGCGGGGTGCGTGTAGGTCACACGCGAGAGTGCGAGCTGCATAAAGACATCCCCTCCTTGTTCGATCGGAGGTCAACAGAATCGTTGAGGTAGATGTCTAAAAGCGCATGGTCGCCTTGTCTCTTCGCGGTGGTGCCCTCGCATGGGGCCCGAATCCATCGGGCGGGCGAGGGTGAGTGTAGCACGGCCGAAGCCGACGGTCCATCGCCTGGCCGACGGGCGCGAGATGGTTGGGTGCCCGACGCCCGCCCGGCAAGCGCCTACCGTTCGATTGGCTGATGTCTGAACGCGCTGCCTACTCCTCTGGATCCTCCCATGCGCGGTAGGCGATGCTCTGTCCGAGCAGCGCGGCGATTGCATCGAGGACATCGTGGTCGAGCCGGTAGTGCATCCAACGGCCGTCCTTGCGGGCACGGACGATCCCCGCATCTCGGAGCGCCGCCATGTGATGGGAGAGCGTGGGCTGCGAGATCTCGAGCTTCGAGAGGAGGTTGCAGGCGCACTGCTCCTCGCCGTCCCATAGCAGCTCGACGATGCGGAGCCGGTTGGGGTCGCCCAGTGCCTTGAGGTTCGATGCGAGCCGCTCGCGGTCGAACTCGCCGGCCACGATGCGGGCTCGGAGTCCGATGACGCGTTGCTGGATGGCGCGCATCGTGCGGAGGAACGCATCGTCGCCCTTGCCGGTTGGATCTTCCAGCCCCCAATCCTCACGGTACATCGCCGGTAGGGAGGGGCATTCAACGCCGCACCCCATGGTGATGAGGATGTCGATATCGGGCAGGCAGGTCAGGGATTTGGGCTCGAGGGAGGCAACGTCGAATTCGTATTCGCTTGCCAATAGACGCGCGGCATCGGGATTGACGATCTTCGCCGGGTGCGTTCCCGCGGAGCGGGCGAGCATGACGTCATCTGCGAATCGGCGCGCCATCGCCTCTGCGATCTGGCTCCGACAGGCGTTGTGCGTGCAGACGAATGCCACGACCGGCTTGCCCATATCCCCGAATCTCCCATCATCTACCTGCCGTAATAACATATCGACATATGTCTATATGATAACATATCGACAGATGTCTATGCGAAAATGGGAAGGTGGGGACATGGCGACCACGGAAGACAAGGTCTGGATCCACGAGACGTGTCTGGCGTGGCGGGGCGAAGATCCCGCGGCGCTGTTGGAGGCGCTTATGTCCGATGAGCGCTGTGCGGCGTTTGGGCCCGTGCATCATTTCCTGGTCGGCGCCTCGCTCCTCGCCTGCGCATGGCAGACCGTCCACCATGACGGCGTCGGCCTTTCCGAGGCGTTGACCGAACTCGACTCCCGTGCGGTTTGCGTACCGGGAGCTACATGCGCCAAGTGGGGCATGTGCGGCGCCGCGGCCTCTTGCGGCATGGCGTTTGCCGTTCTGGCCGGCAACGCACCCTTGCGCTCCGAGGGGTGGAGCGAGGGGCAGCTCATGGTCTCGGAGGTCCTGTCCGCCATCGCCCGGTCGGGGTCGCCTCGTTGCTGCAAACGCGATTCGCGCATCGCCGTTCGCACGGCCGTCCCATGGTTTAACGACTATTTTGGGTTGCGTCTCAAGGTCGGTGAGCAGGTGCCGGAGTGCGCCGTGGCGTCGTTGAACAAGGCGTGCCTCGGAAGCGAATGCCCTTACCACGCTTAAGTTCAAGAGGGCCTTGGGCGGCGTCTGAGTGCCGGTGGCTTGCGGCTCTCGTCCGAGCGATGGTCGCGCGCTTCTACCTCGGATGGCTTGTGAGGTGCCATCCATTGCAGTAGGGGCAGCGGTAGACTGAAAGGCCCCGGCGCCCGTGCTCGGCGCATGCGGCTATAGCGTTCTCCGCTTCCGCTTTGCTCGAGTAGCGGTTCTTGGACTCGCAGGCTTTGCGTCGGAGCGCGGCCTCGTGTTCGGCATCGAGACGATCTTCGCGTTCCCGCTCGCGTGTGAACAGGTCGCCCATGGCGTTTCCGTCGAACCCGGCCTCAAATGCCGCGCGCTGCTTGACGCGCGCCGATCTTTTGTTGCTTGCCACAGAGCCCTCCGTTCATCGAAAACAGGGCCGAGCGCGAATGTGCGCTCGGCCCGAGACAGTCGAGATGGCCCATCTAATGGTGGCAGGCGTGCTCCGGCCCCATGGCCTCGAGCTGCCCGGCGGCAACGCGCTCAGCGGCGGCGCCCACGGTGGGGGATTCGGCGTCGTGCAAGACAGTGATGCCGGCGGCGGCGAAGCCCTGCATGGGGCGCATGCCCATGCCCACGGCAACGATGGCGTCGATGCCCGCGTCGGCGAGGATTCTCACGGGTCGCATGCAGCCTCCCTCCTCATGCGGGGGATTGGCGATGGTGCCGTCGAGCGCGACGGCGCCGTTCTCGATGTTCAGGATCGTGAAGCAATCGGCGTGGCCGAAGTGGGCCGAGCGCTGGGCGTCCAGGCCGCCTTCGCCGACGGAGGGAACTGCGAGCTTCATAGGAATAACCGCCTTTCGAGAGAGCGCGCGTGCGGCGCGCAAAAGTGTTGACTCGTCTCATGGTAGCTCGTTTACGTGTAGAGGCTCACCTCGCCCCTTAGCTCGCAGCTAATGAAATGGCGCGCAGGGGTGGAGATAATGGGCGTCGCCGAAGTGGTTTGAAGGAAAAACCGCTGCAATGGGAGGGAAAACGTGGAAATTGAACAGCCGAAACAGCCTCGATCGGGGCTTGCCATCGCCGGCCTGGTGCTCGGAATCATCGCACTCGTGACATCTTTGATGCCGATCATCAACAACATGTCGTTTTTCGCCGCGCTTGTCGGGGCGGTTCTCGCCATCGTGGGCCTGGTTGCCTGCACGCGCGGCAAACGCGCGGGGAAGGGCCTTGCAATCGCTGCGATCGCCGTGAACGTCATCTCGGTCGTCGCGGTTATCGCCAGTCAAGGTATGTACAGCGCGGCGATTGACGATGCCATGAACGGCCCGCAGGCGGTGCGGGAATCGCAGGCCGAAGATGCGTTGGACGATGATGCCGGGGAGTCCAGGGCCGACGAGCCTGTCAGTGAGAAGAAGCTGTCGGTTGGCGCGTCCGTCGAGCTCTCGAACGGCATGACGATCTCTGTTGACGAGATCGTGCCGGGTCTGGCCAACTACGATGGCACGACCGTGACCGGCGTTCGCGTCACGTATTCGAACAATAGCGACGAAGCGCTCTCGTTCAACTCGTATGACTGGAAGGGGGAGAGCGCGAGCGGCGTTCAGAGCGATGCGACGTATTATTCCGAGGCGGCCGAAGAGCTCTCTTACGGTGACCTGTCCGCGGGCGGAACGGTGAGCGGTTATGTGTACTTCGAGGGGGACCTCGCGAATGTCTTGTACTTCTCGTCGCCGTTTGCGGATGGGCCCGCGGCGACATGGGGCATCGCGTAGGCAGGTTGCGCGGGCAGCGCTCGGGTCCATGTCGAGGGGCGGACAGCCCGAGTGCGCTGATTCCCGGCGGGGGTCCGCTTGCCGGACCGCCCCGATGGTTTGACGTGCCGGGCAAGGGGCGAATCGAAGGGTGCGCCCTTTGCCCGCAATGCATTTACAATGAGGACGGGAAAATGTGGTGGAGGAACGCATGACGGAGCGATTGACCGAGGAAGTGCTGCAGGAGCTGCTCGAGGCGCCGAGCCTCGACGGCTTTATCGGATCGCACGATTTTCCAGCTGCCACGCTCCCGGATTTTCTCGAGCACATGCTTCAAAAGAAGGGGCTCAAGCGTTCGCGCGTGGTGCGTATGGCGGACCTCAACGAGACCTTCGGATACCAGATATTCACGGGCGCGCGCAACCCGTCGCGCGACAAGGTGCTGCAGATCGCGTTCGCCATGGCGCTGTCGTTGCGCGAAACGAATCGGGCGCTTAAGGCGGCGGGCGCGAGCTCGCTCGACCCTAAGTGCCGCCGCGATGCGATCATCATCTTCTGCATCGATCAGGGCTGTTCGCTGCAAAAGGTCAACGAGGAGCTGTACCGCTTGGGCGAGAACACCGTCTGCTAACCGTCCGTACGGGCTGCTATGATGCTGCTCATGAAACACATGGGTGACATATCGGAGCGCCGGGCGCCCTTTGCTTCTGGCGATGGAGGGTCGGTGGCCGAAGGGGCGCGTGCGGCGATGAGCGGCTCCAGCGAGGCGGGCGTTTTGTCTGACGACGTTTTTCAGCGCGAGCTTGACGCGTTTGTCGCGCGTTCAGCTCAGGCCACCACGTGGCGCGTGGAGCGACTGCTCAAGCAATCGGATTTCGAGACGACCGAGCTGGTCGAGGGCGAACCCAGGGGGAGTGCTCCTGGCCGCTACATTCGGAAGCGCATCGACATGGTCGTCGGTGCGGGCGCCGTGTATCACGCGCTATGGGATGCGCAGCGCACAGGGAAATGTCCCGCTTGCGTTCCCCGGCTGATTGAGCTGGGTGTTCAAGGCGATGAGCTGACTGTGGTCATGGAGTACGTCGCGGGCAGCACGATCATGGAGCTCGTCGCCTCGCTCGGAGCTGGCCTGGCGACTGCCACCTTGATCATGCCCGGGCTCTGCGACGCTGTGGAACTGCTGCATCGGGCGTTTGAGCCTCCGTTGATCCACCGCGATCTCAAGCCGAGCAACGTGATCATGAGAGAGGGGAAACCGGTCATAATCGACTTTGGGGCCGCCCGTCAGTGGCGTGATGGCGCGAGTTGCGACACCACGCATTTTCTCACACGCTGCTATGCCCCGCCGGAGCAGTTCGGCTTCGGCCAGACCGATGAGCGAACAGACGTGTATGCGTTGGGTAAGGTGCTGTATTTCTGCCTCGTCGGCGAGAATCCTCCCAATGTGTGCGATGCGAGGGCTTGCGAGGCCGCGGGGATATCTCGTGGTCTTGGCGAGGTGATATGTCGTGCCTGCGCCTTTGATCCGGATGGCCGTTATGAGAGCGCCCGTGCGCTGGGTGATGCCGTGGAGGGCGCCCTGCTGTGTGCCGAGATCTGTGGGCAGGCGGTCTTCCGTGGCGGTGGGGGCTCTTTCTCGGTCGGTCCCGAGCGCGTCCGGAACGCCGATGCCCAACATCTCGCGGCTCATGCGGAGATGGGCCGCGTTGACGCCCGGTCAGATTCGTCTGCGATTCCCTCGTCGCGCACGGAACGCGCTTCAAGGTCGATTGCGTCCAAGGGGTGGGCGATGCTCGAGTCCCTCTCCACGAAACATCGGCGTCTGATGCGAATGCCTTTGGCGGTGTGGAATGCGCTGTTGGCAACGGGGTGCGCCTTGCTGGCTATTGGGTCCGTGATGGCCATCGTCTCTCCCAATGCCCATGATGCCCAACTTCCCCTATGGTTCAGGGTCCTTGAATATGTAGGCGTGGGGATGGTGTCCCCTGGGGCATTGGCCTATCTGCTGAGCGACAAGCGATTTTTACGGGCGCACATACCGGGCCTCGCCGGCATCGATCGTCGCAAGGAGGCGATGTGCGCCGCCGCGGCATTCCTGGTGGGAATCTTGGTGCCCATGGTGTTCGGCATGGTTGCGGGGCTCATCTAGGAGCTGAACGCCCACAGGTTCGCACACTGGCCAAGGATCCGGTCGAGGTCCCAGGGATGATCGCCGTTTTTCGCGCTGTTCGGGTCGCGCACCATGACCTGCCCATCGTCGGTTAGGCCTGCGAGCACGATGAAATGCCCCGTGCTGGTAAAGTCGCCGGGTCGCACGCTGCATATGATCGGCCGCCCCGCCTCGAGCTCGACACGGACGACGTCGGCGCTTGCAGAGAGTTCAGTACCGCGAAGGCCGAGCATCGTCGCGCCGTCCGTCATAAGCACCCATGCCGTCATGCCGTCGACGGTGAAGCCGTTTTGTTCGCTGAAGCGCGCCATTGCCGCGGGGTCGAGGTCGGTCTTTCCCGTGAGCGATATGTAGACCATGGAAAGGCAGGTCGGGCCGCATCCGTTCTCGTGGATGTTTCCTCCCGCATAGGGTTCGTCGGACCATTGGGGGTCGATTTGGTACAGGAACGGGACCTCTCCCTTGCGCCAGGCGTGCGTCGGCGTCGAGTGGGCGGTTTCCTCTTGAGGTGATGCGTTCCTTCGGCCCGTTCCAACATTCTGCTGCGTGAGCGATTGGGCTGCGAGAACAAAGGCGATTACGATGCCGAGGCCGATGATCGCCATATTTCCCATGCGCGATTTGGGTCTCCGTGCTCTCGGCGCCGTACCGGGCCTTCGATTGGCCGCGGCGAGCTTTCGCTGAGGTGCGCCGGTTCTCTGCGGTGCAGCGGCACGTCGTTGCCGTGTCCCGTGATCGGCTCGGAATCTGCCTCCCTCAAGGGGTCCGTCAAATTCCCTAAGAGGGCGCCGGTCGTCATTTCTCCCATAGATACCCATGGCTCAACTCCTTGGATGCTTGCTATGCCAACCATGATGAAGAGAGCCCCATGCGTTCCCGTGACGCCTGCGTGACAGGTTGGTCACGGTGCTTAACGGGAGGTTAAAAATGACTTAATACGGCGCATCGCCGGCCCAATGAGAGCGGGCCGGCGATGCACAGGAGAATCGATGGAAGGAACAGGGGTTAGCGAACGAGGTCCTCGATCACGCCGGCCCGGTAGTTCTTGAAGACGATGCCGTCGCCGTCTTGCGTGGCGTCCAGGTCGACGTCGGCCATGATGCCAAAGTCGTGATCGCCGTCCGAGTCGTGGAATACCTGGTGCACGTGCCAGACGTGATCGGTCTGCTCGTCCGATTCGTCGATTTCGAGGAACGCGGCGGATCGCGCATCGGCGTCGATGAGCAGGTCCTCGTGTGCTTCGTAGAATGCATCGAGCACGCGTGCCCAACGGCTCTCGCCGAAGCCCCAGTCGACGTCGAGGTCGCCGAGGGCGTCGGCACGGTCGAGGGCGGCCAGTCGCACGCGCTGGAACAGGGTGTTGCGAACCATGAGCGTCATGCCGCGACGATCGGCAACCACCTCGTCACCGTGCTTGATGGGTGCCGCACCCGGCTTCATGCCCGCGTTGGCCCATTCGTCCACAAGGCTCGAGTCGACCGAGCGCACCACAAGTCCCAGCCAGGACACGATGTCGTCGAGCTCCTCGGTGCGGCGCTCCACCGGGACGGTGCGGTCGAGCGAGCGATATGCCTCGGTGAGGTAGCGCAGCAGGATGCCCTCGCAGCGCGCGATCTTGTACTGCGCGATGTAGCTCTTAAAGTCGCAACCGGTCTCGAGCATGTCGCGCAGGACCGACTTGGGGCTGAGCTCGTAATCGTTTGCCCACGGGACCTGCGCGCAGTACGTGGCGAACGCAACGTCGAGCATCTCCTCGAGCGGCTTGGGGTAGGTGACGTCCTGCAGGCGGTCGAGGCGCTCCTCAAAGTCGACGCCCTCCGCCTTCATGGCGTTCATCGCCGCATCGCGGGCGCGACGTTCCTGCGCTCGCAGGATCTGCTTGGGGTCCTCGAGCGTCGCCTCAACCATGGAAATGAGGTCGAGGGTGTACGTGGGGCTCTCCGGATCCAGCAGCTCGAGCGCCGCGAGCAAAAACGGCGAGAGCGGCTGGTCGAGGGCGAAGTCCTCAGGCAGGTCGACCGTGAGGAAGTAGTTCGCCGCCCCGTCGAGGGGGTGGCCCGTCGCGGTGCCCTCCTCGACGATCACGCGGCTGACCTCGTCATTCGCGCCGTCCTCCTCATCGCGCTCGGCGTCGAGTGCCCTGAGCTCCTCCAGGTTCTCGGGTGCCTCGGTGAGCGAGACCGCAGGAATCGAATCGACGTTGCCGTTATCGGCATCCGCGTCCGCCCCGCAAGCCTCTCGGACCACGACACCAGCGTCGATGAGCGTGGCGAAGATCTCGGCGGCACGGCCCTTCAGCTTGGCCTTTTCCTCAGGGGTTTGAAGCGATGCGTCGATGAGCGTCAGCACACGCTCCCATGCGTCGCCGCCCTGCTCGACCTCCGCGAGCACCATGGAGTGCGTGATGCGCAGACGGGGCTTGAGGGTCTCGGGCTCGCTCTCGATCAGACGGGTGAAGGTGTCTTCGTTCCAGGTGACAAAGCCCTCCGGCGGGCGCTTTTTCTTGAGCTTCTTCATCTTCTTGGGGTCACCCATGGCCTTGAGCTCGGCCTTATGGTTCTCGATCTCGAACTCCGGCGCCTCGGCGATGACCACGCCCTCGGTGTCAAAGCCCGAGCGGCCCGCGCGCCCGGCGATCTGGTGGAACTCGCGCGAGCGCAGACGGCGCTGCTTGTAGCCGTCGAATTTCGTAAGACCGGTGAGCAGGACGGTGTGGATGGGCACGTTGATGCCCACGCCGAGTGTGTCGGTGCCGCAGATCACAGGAAGAAGGCCCTGCTGGGCGAGCTTCTCGACGAGCAGGCGGTAGCGGGGTAGCATGCCGGCGTGGTGTAGGCCCACGCCGCTCGAGATGAGATGCTTGAGTGTTTTGCCGAACGCCGTGGTGAAGCGCCCTCCCTTGATCGCCTCCTTGATCGCCTCGCGCTGCTCTTTACTGGCAACGCCGTAGCTCGCCAGTGCGCGGGCGGATTGCAGGGCCGCGTCCTGGGAGAAGTGCACGATATAAAGCGGTGAGTCGCCTTGGCGAAGCGCGAGTTCAACCGTCCCTTCCAGGGCGGTTTTTACGTATTCGTAGGAGAGGGGCACCGGGCGCGGAGCGTCGGCGATGAGCTCCAGGTCGCGGCCGGTGGTGCGGGTGAGGGTATCGCCGATGGCGGTCATGTCGCCCAGGGTGGCGCTCATGAGCAGGAACTGCGTGTGGGGCAGCGTGAGCAGCGGGACCTGCCAGGCCCAACCGCGGTCGGGGTCGGAGAAGAAATGGAATTCGTCCATGGCGACGCAGCCCACATCGGCGTCTTCGCCCTCGCGCAGCGCTTGGTTGGCAAGGATCTCAGCGGTGCAGCAGATGACGGGGGCGCCGGTGTTGATGTGCGAGTCGCCGGTGATCATGCCCACGTTGTCGCGGCCGAGGATGTCGACCAGGTAAAAGAATTTCTCGGAAACGAGAGCTTTGATGGGCGCCGTGTAGTATGCGCGCTGTCCGCTGGCCATGGCCATGAACATCATGCCGAGCGCGACCAGCGACTTGCCCGAGCCCGTGGGTGTGCCCAGGATTACGTTGCTGCCCGCGGCCAGAGAGAACAATGCATCTTCCTGGTGTCCCCAGGGCTCGATGCCGCGAGAGGAGACCCATTCCATGAATCGCTCGTATGCCTCTTCAGGTGTCAGCCAGGGTTCGGGCTCCAAGGCCTGTTCGGCTTCATCGGATTCCGGCTCCCACCAGCTAGGTGCGAGCGAGCCCAGGGAGCCGTGGGCAAAGGGGTCGGTGGAGTTGGTCGTGTCAGGCATATGCGTTCCGTTTCGTCGATGCTGCTGTGCCTATTATGACCGAACGCGGCGTGTTGGACGTGCGCTTGGAGTGCTGGGTGCAGGTTGTTGGTGGTTCGGAGTGTAAAAGCGAGCCGTTCAGGCCTCGATAGGGGGTCGCTAAATATACGAAATCACTGAAGTGGCCAAAATACCCTGATTGTGCGCTGAGCGAGCCCCGTCGGGAGGCATGTATATCCCTACCGCTAGAAAAATCCTGGGGTTTTGATATCGCCTGACGGGCAGTCCGTTTCAGCGCGGTCGTTGCCAACGCGGTCGCCCGATCGAATCCTGGGCATTTGTTGCGCGGCGTGCGCAGCTTCGCCGCACAATCAGGGTATTTTGACCATCATCGGGAAAACGTACGCCCATTACGCGGCAAACGAGAAAAAGATATGCAGCGGAAGCTTAATAGGTAATGGATTTATACATTTTGTCGCGCTGCGAGATGTTGGCGACGATTTCGAAGGTTGTCGACGGCGTAGCTCATGCCGTACGGGATATAGCCCTCGGCGAAAAGGTCCTCAGGCAGATAGTCGATGAGGCTCTGGGGCATATCGAGAGCGGATTGGAGCTGCTCGGGGGTGGCCGGCTTGCTCGCGGGCCTCGCATAGACCGCGTGCACAGTCGCACCCTGTTCGGTGAGGCGCTGCTCGTACTCGGTGATGGGCTGCTCGGGATGGGCGGTGCGATCGTCATGCGTGGCGCACGCCACTTCCCATCCAATGGCTTTGAACTGCGGCAACGAATACTCATACAGCGGCAGACTGTCGGTGCGAAGCGTGAGCATGCCGCCCTCGGCGATGAGCGACCGATACCCGTCGAGATGTTCGGCCGTGGTTACGCGAAGTCGCGCATGGCGGCGCTTGGGATGGGGCGTGGGGAAGTTGACGGAGATGCTCGAGAGCTCGCCGGGTGCGAAGATTCCGGCGAGGTTGGCGGCATCGCCGGGAATGACCAGCGCGTTTTTAAGGCCCAGGTCGAGAACGAGCTGGGCTGCGTGCACAACGCACACGGGCTCGCTGTCCATGCCGATGAACAGGGTGTCGGGGTGGCGCTGCGCCATGGCGGCGATATAAGCGCCCTTGCCGCAGCCCAAATCGAGATGCACATGATCGAAGCGCTCGACACCGCCCGGAATGAGCGGGCAGCATGCTTCGGCCCAACGGCCCCGGTACGCCGCAGCGCCGGTCTCGATGGCGTCGGACGCGCGCTCGATGCGCTGGTCGAGGACGAAGTTCTTGGGCATACGTGCGTGCATGGGGGCCTCTCGGATGGGATTGGAGCTTCTGGTCGGAGCGGGTTAATTATGCGAATCGCTCGAGCATGAGGTACCGATTGAGGGTACCAGAGCCCCCGTCCGCGGAGTAGCGCGCGACCTCGCGGGCGCATGTTCCCACAGATGCTACAAGCTCGTCGATTTCCGATTCGTCAAAATGATGGCAGTAGCGCAAGGGGGAGGGGTCGGATTGCCAGCCGAGGAAGTGGTCGTTTTCGTCGAGCGGGAACGTGCCGCTTGACGCGGACTCGCGGGCGGCGGAATCGGCCGCGAGGGCCTTGCGCGCCAGTCTCTCATCGCGCATGAACTGCCAAAATGAAACAATCGCAACCCCGCCGAGCGCGGTGCGCTCAACGATTGCGTCGAGCACGGACGCCCTCATGTCAAACCCCGGGACATGATGCATGAAACCAAAGCAAACGGCCAAATCGCACTCGGGGATGCCGGCGTCGGCGAGTCGGCGATTCGGGACGGTGTGTCCAAGGTCGCCGAGCCGTGCCCAGTCATCTAGAAAGCTTCCGAGAACATCCATCTCGTAAAAGTCCGCGCCGGGGATCTGGGAGGCGTCTTTCGCGAGGTCGGCACAGGCATCGACCGCGTGGAATCGGAGATCGACGTCGGGAAAGGCGTTGAGGAGGAACCGTTCGAAGCGTAGGTTGCCGCAGGCGAGATCGAGGACGAGCGGCGAATGGCAGCCGGCGCCGCCGTTGTGCGCTCGAGGCCAACGGAGCTGCGTCAAGAGCTCGGCCGCGCGATTCCAACCCTCCCACGGCGCGCTGCGCGTTGCGGAGAATGATGCGGCGTGCTCGGCGTAAAAGCGGTTGTTGAGCTCGATGAGTTCGTGCGCAGTGGTGAGGTCCATGGGGCTCCCGGCAAAAATGCGATCATATCGGTACGGCTATTGTAAAGCGGAACACAGGGACGACAATGTGGCTCGGCTTGCATCCGTTGGGGCGGCGGCGCGGGGCTCATATACAATGGGCCCATGGAACAGATTATTCTCGACATACTCGAAGAGCTGCGTGCCGGCCGGAACGTCGACGATCGCACCTTGCTCAAGATGGGGCACGCGGCGGCGCGTCGTTCCGGCTCAGACAAGCGCGCGTTCGCCAAGCGACGTTTGCTGCCGTTTTACCAGCAGGTGAAGAGCGATGACCGTGCTCGCTGGGAGTCGTGGGGCGTGACCCCCGAGCTTGAAAAGCAGCTCCTTTCCGTCTTGCGCATGAAGCCGCGACGCAGCGCCTCGGGCGTGGCGACCATCACGGTCATCACCAAGCCCTGGCCGTGCGGCGGTGATTGCCTGTTTTGCCCGAACGATATCCGCATGCCTAAGAGCTATCTGCATAACGAGCCTGCGTGCGAGCGTGCCGAGCAAAACTGGTTCGATCCGTATCTGCAGGTCACCTCGCGCCTGACCGCGCTCAGCCAGATGGGTCACGCCATCGACAAGATCGAGCTCATCGTGCTCGGCGGAACGTGGAGCGACTATCCGCGGGGCTATCAGGTGTGGTTCATCGCGGAGATGTTCCGCGCGCTGAACGAGTTTGTGCCCGCTGTGGACGGGGCGTGCGCTTCCACCGCGCGCTCGTCAGATGATGAGCGGCCCTGCGTCCTCACCCGTTCGAGTGCCGAGGAACGGGGAGAGCTATACCGAACGCTCGGATTCCCCCAAGACGGCTCGCAGTTCGGTCGAGCGGCGGAAGATATCCAGCGCCGGCTGGACGAGCATGCATGCTCTTACAACCAGGCATTTTCCGAGCACTACGGAGCCGGTTCTCCTTGGCGCGCCGTCGCAGCCGAGCAAGTCGCCACATTCGATGAGCTCGAGCGGTTGCAGCGCGAGAACGAAACCGCCCGTTGCCGCGTGGTTGGTCTTGTGGTGGAAACGCGGCCGGACGCCATCACCCCCGATTCGCTGACGATGATCCGCCGCCTTGGATGCACGAAGGTGCAGATGGGCATTCAGTCCCTTGGCCAGGCGGTTTTGGATGCGAACGATCGCGGTATCGAGGTCTCCCAGATCGAGCGGGCGTTCGAGCTGCTGCGCGTGTTCGGGTTCAAAATCCACGCGCACGCGATGGTCAACCTGCTGGGTTCTACGCCGGAACGGGATAAGGACGACTATCTGCGCCTCGTGCGAGGCTTGCCGTTCCAGCCCGACGAGATCAAGCTCTACCCGTGCGCGCTTATCGAGGGCGCCCGACTGCAGGAGCGCTTCGAGGCGGGGGAATGGGCGCCCTATTCCGAGGCGGAGTTGCTCGACATTCTGGTAAGCGACGTCGCCGCAACCCCTCCGTTTTGCCGGATCTCCCGCATGATCCGTGACTTTTCATCGCACGACATCGTGGCGGGGAACAAGAAGCCGAACCTTCGTCAGCTCGTCGAGAACCGCCTGCGTTCTCAGGGGGATGTGCGCGGCATCCAGGAGATTCGTTTTCGCGAGGTCGCTACGGGCGAAGTTCCTGTCGATGCGCTGCGCATGGAGGACGTCTCGTATGGGACATCGAACACGTGCGAGCACTTCCTGCAGTGGGTGACGCCCGAAAACCGTATCGCGGGTTTCCTACGCCTGTCTCTGCCGGACGAGGAGTATGTGCGCTTGTTTTCCGCTCCCTGCGAGGTGGGCCTTGAATCCGAGGCGGCCTGCTTTGGAGGCCGGCGCCTGCCCGTCGTGCCCGGTGAGGCGATGATTCGCGAGGTCCATGTGTACGGCATGGCCACGCAGCTCGGTGCGGGTGGAACATCTGCCCAGCATCTGGGCTTGGGCCGCCGACTCATCGAGCGGGCCTCCGAGATCGCTCGCGAGGCGGGCTACAGCCGTCTCAATGTGATCAGCGCGGTGGGCACACGTGAATACTATCGTCATCTCGGCTTCATCGACCATGGCCTGTATCAGCAAAAGGAGCTCTCATGACTCAAAAGCCCTCGAACGCTTCTGCGGGCGCCGGAATCGCGGCGGGGGTGGCCCTCGGCGCCGTCGCCGTGGGCGCGGCGGCGATTTTTGTAGGGTCTCAATGCCTGCAGCTCGTGCGCACCAAGTCGGGCATGGCGCGGGTGAAGAAGGTTCGAGATGAGGCGGGCAACCAGGTTCGCGTTCTCCAGCAGGGCGGCGTGTATCAGAGCGCCACGTATTTGGATGAGCGGCGCTTTGAGCCGGTGTTTGCGTACTACCGGGCGTTCGACCGCATGTTCGATGCCGAGGCGTCCAAGCGCGCGGCAACGGGTGGCGGCATCGATCGCGTGCTCGTGATGGGCGGTGGCGGATACGCGTATCCCAAGCACGCGCTCACTGCGCATCCGGCCCTCGATATGGATGTTGTTGAAATCGACCCCTCCATTACGAGGCTGGCTCGCCGGTGGTTTTTCCTCGATGAGCTCGAGCGCATCGCTGCCGATCGGCTGCGTCTGATCACGGCGGACGCACGCACGTTCATCTCCCAGGCCCTTGCCGAGGGGACACGCTACGATGCGGTTGTGAATGATTGCTTTGCGGGCTGCGAGCCCGTTCGCGCTCTCGCCACGGTGGAAGCCCTGTGCCAGGTCAAGGTCTGCCTGAATCCCGGAGGTTTGTACCTGGCGAATGTCGTTAGTTCCGCGGGTGGGGAGAACATCGATTTTCTCCGCGACGCCGTGGCGACCGCTGCAGCGGTATTCTCGCATGTCCATGTGGTCCCTTGCGAGGATGTCGCGTTTGGCGCCGAGGACAACTACCTGCTCATCGCAACCGACGGCGCGTATTCCTTCCATGGCGAACTGCCTCTCGATGAAGCCTTGTACGGCGAGGTCATGCGCGATGTTTAAGAACGAGGCCCTTTTTGGGTCCCATTTCGGTCCCTGCCGCCCCGATGCCCGATTTGGCCGTGAGGACGGTCCTGCGTGTGCGTCATCCACTCACTCTGCGATGGACGAACGGCCCGGGTCTGCACTTGCCGCCGGCATGACCCGTCGCCGCTTCCTGGCAACCGCCGTAGCGGGATTCGGTATGGTTGTGGCAGCATGTGCGACGGGTTGTTCGGGGCTCCCCGGTGAGGCGGGGTCGCGCGACTTCGGCGCTGCGGGCCACGCCTCGCTTGCGACGATTCAGGACAGCGAACGAGGCGCGCATCGTATCTCAATCGTCATGGGCGGAGACGTCTTGGCGCATCGTGGCATTTGGATGAGCGGCGAGCGCGCCGACGGCACGCGCAATTACGACCATCTTTTCAGCGCGATCGCGCCTACGTTCAAATCTGCCGACATAGCGATAGTCAACCAGGAGACGGTGCTGGGCGGGGTGGAGATGGGCCTATCTGGCTTCCCGACCTTTAACAGCCCCCAGGAGCTTGGCGATGCCGAAGCGGCCGCCGGCATCGATGTCGCTCTCGCTGCGACTAACCATGCGCTCGACAAGGGCTTCGAGGGGATTGAAGCGACCCTGCGTTTTTGGCGCGAAAGGCATCCTGAGATGTTCGTGCCGGGCATTGCCGATTCGAATGAAGCGGCAGATAGACCGTATATCGTCACACGCGGTCGCATTGCGGTTGCGATTCTCAACTACACAGAGACCACCAATGGCATCCCCATGCCGGCTGAGCATCCGTATTGCGTCAAAAGCTTATACAGGTCGAATTTCGCGGCGGATGTCTCCCGTGCTCGCGAGGCGGGTGCCGACATCGTCATCGCTTGTCCTCACTGGGGGACTGAGTATGTCTACGAGCCGAATGCGGCGCAACGACGTCTCGCCTCTCGTCTGATTGAGGCGGGGGTGGACGCGATCATCGGAACGCATCCGCATGTTTTGCAGCCCGTTGAATTGATGCATCGACCGGATGGACGGCGTGTGCCAGTCTTCTGGTCGCTTGGCAATCTCATCTCACGTCAGATGGAGGCGCCTCGGACCGTTGGCGGTCTCGCTGGTCTCACGGTGGAGAAGATCGGCAATGTATGCGCGATCACCTCGTGTTCCATCCAGCCGACCGTGATGCACAAGACATCTCGATCGGATACGGGGATGCGAGTCTATCGTCTCGCCGACTACAGTGACGAGCTCGCGGGCGGGAACAACGTGGAGACAACTGAGGATTTCCCCTCGTTCGCGGTGGCCGGTTGCCATGACTTTGCGTCGAAAGTCCTCGGCGCGTCATATGACCGTGCGTCATCGTCTCTGCTGCTTGAGGTCAATCCGCTGTAGCCCCATCGATTGATCTTTGCTTCCGCCTCTCCGCATCTTGCTTCGCGCTCTCTCGGTACTACAACTCCCTTCCTCGCATCATCGCATCGCGCCAGCCGACGACCCTTCGACGCATGCCATCTATGTCGAGCACGCCTTCGGCAAAGCCCTTGCGGACCAACTCGGCGGGCAAAAACTCGTCGTATTTGTCGAAATAGGGGACCTCGCCGGGATATAGGAGCTCGATTGGGTCGAAGTCCATTTCGGCTTCGGCTGCCACCACCTCGAAGAACGTGCGCGCATCCGCTTTCATGCGAAACTGCATGAAATAGGGGCGGGACGGATCGAGCCCCTTGATTCCCAGTTCGGCTGCGCATTTGATTTTGAGCAGCCGTTCGAGTGCGAGAAATGCGTAGCTACCCAGCCATGGGAAGAGCGCCCATGTGTCTCCGCCCAGGTTGATGAGGGGTCCTGCTCCCATTGACGGGACGGTCTCGGTCTCGTTTGCTATACGCGCCTCGTCTGGGGTCCGTGTGTCAACTGATGCGACCGCGGAGCCGACGCAATGAATCGCGCCGTGCTCATCGGCCTCCCAGATATCCTCGGCATCATCGATGTGGTTTTTGGCACATACGGCGATTGAACCGTGGTTCCTGCCGGTTATCCCCGCGTTGGCTGCGACGTGGCGCGCCTGCGCGAGGCGTGCGCGGGCGTTGCCCATCAGATATGGATAGACATCGTTCTCCTCGAGTACGCGCCGCATGCGCTCGAGCACATGGGTGTCGATGTCGCCCGCGCAGTCTCCGAAATAGGCGGGAACGCGACCCTTCACCTGGGTGCAGTAAACGAGATGCCGCTTCCAATCAACCTCTTCGACAAGCCAGCAGTGGCCTGCAATAGCGATGCGTTCCCCTGCAGGCGGCGGGTTCACAATCGTTCCGAGTTCCGCGGATTCGCATCGTACGGTGAATTCCTCGTTTTCTTGGAACACCGCATAGAACTTGAAGGAGTTTGTGATTCGCTCCCCGGATAGCCCGACGATGAGGCCCCCTCCCTCGGTGACCTCGATGTGCTCTGTTTCGATGAGGTGGTGCAGCAGGCAGCGCAGGTCGTCGGCGCTGATGCGATGGAAGTACGAGAGGGTGAGCACGCGGTTCGCGAGTTCTGCTGGCGTGAGTTCGCCGCAGCTCGAGAGTGTGCTCATGACCTGGTGATACAGCAGGCTGTAGGGCAAGCGGTCGAGCGCCGGGGGTTCGACCCAATGCTCTTCGCGGTAAAGCTGGACCAAGGCGATTCCCTGGATCAGCTTCCAGGGAATGGTCTCGGGCAGCATCGCTCGCGGCTCAGGTTGCTCTTCTCGCATAACGAAGTGCATCTCAGGCGGCAGGTCGCGCCGGCCTGTGCGCCCCATCCGCTGTAAGAAGCTCGACACGGTGAATGGCGCGTCGATCTGGAAGGCCCGCTCGAGCCGACCGATATCGATGCCGAGTTCCAGGGTCGCGGTGGTGACGGTTGTTTGGCGTTGCTCGTCATCGCGCATGAGCTCTTCGGCGCTCTCCCTATATGAAGCAGAGAGGTTGCCGTGGTGGATGAGGAAGCGGTCGGGCTCGTGTTGGGCTTCGCAATACGAGCGCAGGCACGAGCAGACGGCCTCGGCTTCCTCGCGGGAATTGACGAAGACGAGGCATTTGCGCCCGCGCGTGTGCTCGAAGATGTAGCCGAGGCCCGGATCGGCTTCCTGTGGCGCGATGTCAGTTCGGGCCATGATTTCTCCGCTGGGAAGCGCATCGATGCGCACCTCGTCATCCGCGTAGGGCTCATGCGGGTTACCGCCATGCACCACATCGGCTTCGAGCGCTCCAAGGGCCTCGACGGCTCGCTCCGGCGCCTGTGGCCCGGCCATATAGAAGTGCTCCATGGATAGACGCCATGTGCGGCGTGGTTCCTCGAAGCGCGGGATGACACAGCCCCTTCCCGTGCCAGATGAGAGGAAGGCTCCCGTGCGCTCGGGGTCGCCGATGGTTGCCGATAGCCCGATACGCCGAGGATTGACTCCCGCCATGCGAGATAGGCGCTCTATGAGGCAGAGGGCCTGTCCACCGCGATCTCCCCGCAGCAGGGAGTGAACTTCGTCGATAACGACGTAGCGCAGGTCGCCAAACAGACGCCCGACCGCCGCGTGACGGTGGAGCAGTAGCGCCTCAAGCGATTCCGGTGTGATTTGCAGGATACCGCTCGGCTTTTTGAGAAGCTTCGCCTTGTGGGAAGAGGAGACGTCTCCGTGCCATCGCCAGACCGGGATGTCCGCTTCCTCGCAAAGGGCGTCGAGTCGCTGGAACTGATCGTTGATGAGGGCCTTGAGCGGGCCGATATATAGGGCTCCGACGGTTGCCGGTGGGTTTTCCCAAAACTCGGTGAGGATGGGGAAGAAGGCCGCCTCGGTTTTGCCCGACGCCGTCGATGCGGTGAGCAGGACGTTGTCTTCGGTATTGAAGATCGCGTCCGCTGCGGCAACCTGGATGGAGCGCAAGTTCTCCCAGTCATGGGCATAGATGAAGTCTTGGATAAAAGGCGCATAGCGGTTGAATGCGTTCACGTTGGCCCCCTCCCGTCCAAATCTTGGGAAAAAGAGTATAGCACAAAACAGAACATATGTTCTAGAATATAGAGCGCAAGGGGTGCATCGAGTGCCATGAAAAGACCCGCGAACTTGGGGTTCACGGGTCTGGTCTGCGAGAAGTGTCCGGTCTGCCGGGCGATGCATGCGGGACGCCCGCGCACTCAATCGGTGCGAGTCGGCGTCCTACAGCACGGTGGAGGCCACGATGTAGATGACGTAGAGGAACACGAAGATGACACCCTCGCGGCGGGTCATGGTGTGTTTGGTGCCCACAAAGGCAAAGCCCACGAGCATGATGGAGAAGATGGCGAGCAGGGCGAAATCGAGGTTGTACCCAGTGGCGTAGGCAACGGGGGAGAACAGCGCCGGCACACCCATGACCAGCAGGACGTTGGTGATGTTGGAGCCCACGACATTGCCGACGGCGATATCGGTGTTGCCCTTGAACGCAGCGACGACGGAGGTGACGAGCTCGGGCAGGCACGTGCCCAGCGCGATGATGGTGATGCCGATGACGCGCTCGCTGATGCCCAAGGCAGTGGCGACGGTCACGGAGTTGTTGACCACGTAGTCGGCGCCGAACTTGAGCAGCGCAATGCCGAACAGCACGAGCGCGATGGACACGAGCATGCCTCGGGGCTCATCGGCGTCGGCGTCGTCATCTTCGAGCTCGTGGGGCTCGAGTTGCGTCTCGGGGTCGAGGTCGTCGTGGCCGCTATCGCCCTCGCGCAGACCCAAGAATACGGTGTAGGACATGAAGGCGGCAAAGACGACGAGCAGGATGATGCCCTCGAGGGCGGTGAGCTCTCCGCCCGTGTTGGCGAGCAGCATGAGCAGCAGCACGGAGGCGACGCTCACGGGGATTTCGAAGCGCTGGGTGTGACGTGCGAGGGGCAGTCGCGTGATGACGGCGCTCATACCCAGGATGAGCAGGAGGTTCGCCAGGCAGCTGCCGGCGACGTTGCCGAACGCCATATCGGCATGCCCGTCGATCGCCGAGACTACGCTCACCACGAGTTCGGGCATGGCGGTGCCCACGGCGACGACCGTGAGGCCGATAACGCGGTCGGGCAGGCCCACGCGCGCGGCGATTTGACTGGAGCCGTTGACGAGCAGGTCGGCGCCCCAGACGAGGAGCGCGAATCCTACGATGATGAGGAAGAGTTGCAAAAGCATGTCGGTCTTTCTTGATCGCGTGATACTACGGTGCGCCCGTTTAAACGGCCGGCGCCCGTCGCTGGTCTGCGACGGGCGCCGGCAATCGCCACACTTGGGTCCAAGAGCGGAAAATGTGCGTCTATACCATCGATTAACAGGCGCGATGATTTAGATTACCGTGAAAAATAACCCCTTGGCAAGAAAAATCGGGTCAAGAGACCGTGCGCAAAGTAAAGGCTTCACTGCGGCGAACATGTTCCTGGCTCGCGACGGATGCGATTCGCGGTTCGTGCCACGTGCGTCTTAATTCGCCTCGACGCCTTCCGTCCAGGCGGCCATGTCCTCGATGCGGATGGCATTGGCCACCTCGCGCACGGCTCCTTCGCCGTGAGCCATCTCTGCGAGCGCATTCGTCATGGCTCCCTCGCAGACAGCTCCCGTGACGAGCGCGAATGACCCGTCTTCGAGCTCCATGACCTGCTCGGTCGCGATACCGTGCTCCGTAAGGACCTCTTCGGCGCGCGCTTGGGCATCGCCCGTGTCACCGGGGACGATGCGCACGTAATACCGGGTCGAGAGGTCTCGGATATCGCGGATCGCAAGCTCGCGCTTGAAAGGTTCGGGCTCGGGAAGCGGGCTCGTACCGACCGAAAGGGGCTCTGCGAGTGCTAGGACGTCACCCACCACGGCGCTCGCGGTGGGGAAGGCGCCCGCGCCAGCGCCGTAGAACATGGTCTCGCCCACGGCGTCGCCCACGACGTACACGGCGTTCATCGCGCCCGAAACGCCGGCGAGTGGGTGCGATGCGGGGATCATGGCGGGGTGCACGCGCACATCGATGCCCGAGCCCGTACGGTGGCCGATGGCGAGCATCTTGATGGCGTAGCCGAGTTTGCGAGCGACCTCGATGTCCTGGGCGGAGATTGCGCGGATTCCCTGTGCATGCACGTCATCGGTGGTGATGCGAGTGGCGAACCCGATAGAGGAGAGGATGGCGATCTTGCTGGCGGCGTCAAGGCCGTCGACGTCGGCGGTGGGGTCGGCTTCGGCGTAGCCCAAGCGCTGGGCGTCGGCCAAGACCTCCTCGTAACCCAGGCCCTCCTCGGCCATGCGCGACAGGATGTAGTTGGTGGTGCCATTCACGATGCCGGCGACGGTGATGACCTCGTTGCCGGAGAGGTCGCGTTCGAGCGTGTTCACGATGGGGATGCCACCGCCGCAAGACGCCTCGCAGCGAAGTTGGACGCCGGCCGCGCGAGCAGCGGCGGAGAGCTTTTCCATATGGCGGCCGAGCAGGGCCTTGTTGGCCGTCACCACGTGTTTGCCGGCAGCGAAGGACTGTTCGAAAATCTCGGTCGCGGGATGCTCTCCGCCGATGACCTCGACCACGATATCGATGGACGGGTCGGACACGACGTCGTGCCAGTCCGAGGTGAACTGCTCGGGATCGATGCCGAGCTCGTGGGCACGCTTCTCGCTGCGGTTGCACACGCGTGCGATACGCAAGTCGATGCCGAGGTTCTTACGATAACGCTCGGCGTGAGTCGTGATGAGACGATAGACGCCCCCGCCCACGGTGCCCAATCCGATGATGCCGACGTTGACGGTGCGGGTGCTCGGCTGCATGGAAGGCTCCTGTTCTCCCCGGGCGTGCCGCCTTGTGGGGCTGGGTGTGCTTGTGTTCCCAGCATTCTACTCGCTTTGAGACGCGAACGGTCAAGCGCGAGGCGGGTGGCGTCTAGCACAAAAGCGGGTACGTGGGGCGTGGGTCATGCAAGTGGCGAGTGCTCGCGGGCAGAAGGCATGAATTGTTTCGCCGAGATTTCGAGTGGCCCCTACGGCGCTTTTCTTTGGTAAAGCGTGTAAGCTGAAGCAACCTTGCTGGCAAATCGCCATGAGGGCAGCTACATCGCCCGTGCACCATGACGGGCCGCATTTGAAAGGAGAGCCGCATGTCGAGCCTCACCGGTAAGTCATTCAATCCTGTTATGAATCGCAGGAGCGTTATCGCAGGCGTAGCAGGTCTGGGGGCGTGTTCCATTATTAGCGGCTGCTCCGATGGCGGCTCGGCCGCAGACGGCGGCTCCGATTCCGCCGGGTTCAAGATCGGCTCCATGGGTCCGCTGACCGGCCCTGCCGCTTCTTATGGCACCTCTGTCACCGGCGGTGCAGAGCTGGGCTGCAAGGACTTCTCCACCGACGAGCTGCCGCTCGTCTTCAAGGCTGAGGACGACGTCGCCGATGGCGAGAAGGCCGTCAACGCCTTCAACAGCCTGGCGGACTGGGGCATGCAGGTTCTCGTGGGTCCCACCACGACCGGATGTTCGCTGGCGGTCGCCCAGGAGGCCGAGAACGCCCATCTGTTCATGCTCACGCCTTCCGCCACGGCCCCGGATGTCACGGACGGCAAGACCGTCGTGTTCCGTGCGTGCTACAGCGACCCTGCGATTGGCGTCCACTCCGCCGAATGGCTCGCGCAGAACTTCCCGAATGAGAAGATCGCGACCTTCCATAACGCCGGCGACACGTATTCCGCGGGCGTTCACGACGCCTTCCTCGAGAAGGCAGAGGAGCTCAAGCTCGATATCGTGGACAAGGAAACCTTCAAGGACGATTCCGCCACGAGTTTCACCAATCAGCTCACGAAGGCCAAAAACGCCGGCGCCACGCTGATTTACGCCCCGATCTACTACACCCCTGCCTCGGTCATGCTCACCAATGCCTCCGAAATGGGCTACGACGTGAAGGTCATGGGCTGCGACGGTATGGACGGCATCTTGGGCGTCGAGGGTTTTGACGCCGCGCTCGCCGAGGGGCTGTACCTCATGACGCCGTTTTCCGCGGACGATCCCGAGAACGCCGATTTCGTGGCTGCCTACAAGGAGGCTTACGGCGAGGTTCCCGATCAGTTCGCTGCCGACGCCTACGATTCGGTGCATGCCGTGGCGTTGGCGCTCGCAGAAATCGGTCTCGGCGCCGACACCGATCCGGCGGAGGTCGCCGATGCGCTCCCCGAGGCTATGACCAAGATCACCGTCGAGGGCCTTACCGGCACGCTCACCTGGAACGACAAGGGCGAGGTCGAGAAGGAGACCACCGTGTACGTCATCAAGGACGGCAAGTACGTCCTGGCGTAAGGTGCTCCCGATAACGTCCGTAAACACACGTCGAACCCGACGCAGGGGCAGGGCTTGGACGCTTTGTCCCTGCTTTTGGTTGCGGGAACTCCGGTTCCCTTCACGCGAAGAAAGGGGGATTCGCGCATGACGGTCTTTTTGCAATACCTCGCCAATGGCCTCACCATGGGCAGCGTGTACGCGATCATCGCACTCGGTTACACCATGGTCTACGGCATCGCAAAGATGCTGAACTTCGCCCACGGTGACGTCATCATGATCGGCGCGTATATCTCGTTTGTGGTGACCTCCTACATGGGTCTGCCCGCTATCGTCTCGGTGCTCGCCGCCGCCGCGGTGTGTACGGCGCTCGGAATTCTCATCGAAGGTCTGGCCTACAAGCCCCTGCGTCAGGCCGGCCCGCTTGCCGTCCTCATCACCGCCATCGGCGTCTCGTATTTCCTGCAGAACGCCGCTCAGCTCATCTGGGGCGCCACGCCCAAGAACTTCACGTCCATCGTGAGCTTCCAGGTGCCCGAGGCCCTGCGCGCCTACAACGTCTCCGCGGTCGGTATCGTGACCGTCGTGGCGTGCTTGGTGATCATGGCGGGCCTCATGTGGTTCACCGGCAAGACCAAGATGGGCAAGGCCATGCGCGCCTGCTCTGAGGATAAGGCCGCCGCGCAGCTCATGGGCATCAATGTCAACCGCACCATTTCCATGACCTTCGCCATTGGCTCCGCGCTCGCCGCCATCGCCGGTGTGCTGCTGTGCTCCTATTCGCCAGTCTTGCAGCCCACCACGGGCTCCATGCCCGGCATCAAGGCATTCACGGCCGCCGTGTTCGGCGGCATCGGTTCGATCCCCGGCGCCTTCGTCGGCGGTATCCTGCTCGGTATCATCGAGGCCATGGCGCAGGCGTACATCTCCACGAGCCTTGCGAATTCCATTGTGTTCGGCGTGCTCATCGTCGTACTGCTGGTCAAACCCGCGGGTCTGTTCGGTAAGTACGTCCCGGAGAAGGTGTAGGCGATGACCATGATGAAGTGCTTGCAAAACAAGAGGACCCGCCGGGACCTCATCACGTACACGCTCGTGATCGTCGCTTTCGTCGCCGTTTACTTCCTGCAGGCGAACCGCATGATCCCCCGCATGATCGTGGGCCAGCTCGTGCCGATCTGCTCCTATGTCGTCATGGCGCTCTCGCTCAATCTGGTGGTCGGCGTTGCCGGCGACCTGTCGCTCGGGCATGCGGGCTTTATGAGCGTCGGTGCGTACACCGGCATCGTCGCGGCCATGAGCCTGACGGAGGCCGTCCCCGATGATGGCCTGCGTCTGGTCATCGCCATGATCGTCGGTGCCGCGTCGGCTGCGCTGGCGGGGTTCGTCATCGGGATTCCCGTCTTGCGTCTGTCGGGCGACTACCTCGCCATCGTGACGCTTGCGTTCGGTGAGATCATCAAGGAGATCGTCACGTGCCTGATCGTGGGTGTGGACGAGCGCGGTTTGCACGTGCTGTTCAATCTCACGGGCAGCCTCTCGGTGAGCGATCTCAACCTCTCCGAGGGAGGCACCGCGATCATCAAGGGCGCCCAGGGTGCCTCGGGTGTGGAGACTATCTCCACGTTCATCGCCGGTTTCCTGCTCGTCATGGTCGCCCTCGTCGTTGTGCTCAACCTGGTACGCAGCCGTACCGGCCGCGCCATCATGGCCGTGCGCGATAACCGCATCGCCGCCGAGAGCGTGGGCATCTCGACTACCAAGTACCGCATGATCGCCTTTGTGGTGTCCGCCGCGCTCGCGGGAGCCGCCGGCGCCCTGTTCGGCAACGGCTTTTCACAGCTGTCTGCCACTAAGTTCGATTTCAACACCTCGATTCTGATCCTGGTGTTCGTGGTCCTGGGCGGCTTGGGAAACATGCGCGGGTCGATCGTGGCCGCCGTGGCGCTCACCATCCTGCCCGAGGCCCTGCGCCAGTTCTCCGATTACCGCATGCTCGTCTACGCGGTCGTGCTCATCCTGGTCATGATCGTGTCGAACAACGATGCGATCAAGGGGGCCGTGGGGCGCCTCAAGGCGCGGCTCACATCGCGTGAGAAGGAGGTGGGCGCCGATGTCTAAATTCGAGTTTGAACGTGGCAAGATGGTGCCGGTGCCGAGCCATTCCATCGTGCCCGAGCGCGACGTCGACTCCACCCCCGTCCTGGAGGCCCTGCATCTCGGTATCGACTTCGGCGGTCTGAAGGCGGTCGACGACTTCAACCTCACCATCGGCAAGACCGAGATCGCTGGCCTTATCGGACCCAACGGCGCAGGCAAGACCACGGTGTTCAACCTGCTCACCAAAGTGTATGCGCCCACGCGCGGGACGATTCTGCTCAACGGTAACGACACGAGCGGCAAGACGGTCCACCAGGTCAACCGCATGGGCATCGCCCGTACGTTTCAGAATATCCGCCTGTTCGACACCATGACGGTGGAGGAAAATGTAAAGGTCGGTTTGCACAACACCGAGGCGTACTCCACGCTCTCGGGCATCCTGCGCGCGCCTGCGTATTGGAGGCGCGAGCGCGAGGCGCACGAGCGTGCGCTGGAGCTGCTGTCGATCTTCGACATGCAGGACCTCGCCGACCATCAAGCCGGTAGCCTGCCCTACGGTGCTCAGCGCCGCTTGGAGATCGTTCGCGCACTTGCGACCAACCCGAGTCTGTTGTTGCTCGATGAGCCCGCCGCCGGCATGAACCCGTCCGAGACAGTCGAGCTCATGGAGAACATCGTCAAGATCCGCGACACCTTCAACATCGCGATCATGCTCATCGAGCACGACATGAACCTCGTCATGAATATCTGCGAGGGCATCTGCGTGCTCAATTTCGGCAAGGTGATCGCTAAGGGCACCGCCGAGGAGATCCAGAACAACGAGACCGTCATCGAGGCGTATCTCGGCAAGCGGAAGGAGGCGTAAGGGCCATGGCCGATTGCATTCTGAACGTCGAGGACATCAACGTATATTACGGCGCGATCCATGCCATCAAGGACGTTTCTTTCCGGGTGTTCGACGGTGAGATCGTGGCGCTCATCGGCGCGAACGGCGCCGGCAAGTCCACTACGCTGAAGACCGTCTCCGGCCTTTTGCGCTCCAACACCGGTTCTATTGAATTCATGGGCGAGGATATCATGCGCACCCCCGCCGACAAGCTCGTGTCTCGCGGCTTGGCGCACGTCCCGGAGGGGCGCCGTGTCTTCGCCCAGATGACCGTCGAGGAGAATCTCGAAATGGGCGCCTATACGCGCCCCAACGCCGAGATCGCCCCCGGCCTGGAGCGCGTTTACGCGCATTTCCCACGCCTGAAGGAGCGTCGTAAGCAGGTGGCCGGTACGCTGTCCGGCGGCGAGCAGCAGATGCTCGCCATGGGTCGCGCCCTTATGAGCAGCCCCCATCTGCTCATGCTCGACGAGCCCTCCATGGGCCTGGCACCCATTCTCATCGAGCAGATCTTCCAGATCGTGAAGGAGTTGCACGAGGCGGGTACGACGATTCTGCTCGTCGAGCAGAATGCCCAGATGGCGCTTTCGATCGCCACCCGCGCCTATGTGATGGAGACGGGCAAGGTCACGCTCTCCGGCACGGGCGAGGAGCTCTTGCACAACGACGACGTCCGTCGCGCTTATCTCGGTGGCTGACGTTTGCCTCGGATCCGTATCCGAGACGAGCGTCCTTGCCTCAGCGCGCCTCCCGCAATGCCATCCGGCGGGAGGCGCGCATTTTCATGCGTCGCCGCCGCACGGGAGCGCGCGTTATTTGGGAATCAGCGCGAATCGGAGTACGTCCAATGTCGCAATTTGCGCCTGTTCCCGATCGCGACGCGGGGGCGTGCGCTATCCTGGGGGCAAACGTTTCTACTTTGGGGAGACCTTATGCTGTTCGAATATTGCGCCGAGAACTTCACCAATATCGAGGCGGCCCTGCGCGCCGGTGCCGATCGCATCGAGCTGTGCGACAACCTCGCCCAGGGCGGCACCACACCGTCCGCCGGCGTGATCGAGCAGGCCGTGCGCATCGTGCGTGAGCACGAGGGGGCCGAGCTCCGTGTGATCATCCGTCCCCGTCGCGGCAACTTCGATTATTCCAAGGCGGAGATGAGGGCGATGGAGACCGACATCCGCTACGCGGGTGCCAACGGCGTCGACGGCGTCGTCCTCGGTTGCCTCAAGCGCCGCTCCAAGGGCAAGGGCTTCGAACTCGACCTCGATGCCACCGGCCGCCTCGTCAAGGTCACTCAGGGTGTGGGCGAGATGCGCGGCCGCGAACTCGGTATCACGTTCCACATGGCGTTCGATGCGCTCGATGAGGCCGAGCAGCTCACCGCGATCGATGCGCTGGCGGAGCTCGGGGTCGACCACATCCTCACGCATGGCGGTCCGGCCAACACGCCCATCGAGGACAACTACGAGCACCTCCGCGCCCTGATCGCCCATGCGGGCGATCGACTCACGATCCTGCCCGGCGGCGGTATTACCGCAAAGAACGCGGAGCAGGTCGCGTGTGCCCTGGGCGTCGATGAGCTGCACGGCACCAAGATCGTCGTCCTCTAGCCGCGTCCCTCGTCGCATCGGCCCTTTTGTCCCTGCGGTGCGTCCCTCCGCCCGACCGCGCGAGTCATGGCGCGTCCCACCAACGACGCCAGCAGCTGCTGGAACAAAGTCCCGCACATGACGGGGAACACGACCTCCCCCGGGAAATAACGCGTGGCGATCACGGCGCCCGACGAGATGTTGCGCAGGCCGCAATCGAAGCTCATTGTCACGGCCGTGGGCGCGTTCACGCGCAGGACCCGGGCTACGAGCGCGCCCCAGCCAAAGCCGCTCAGCGCGAACAACAGGATGAACAGCGCGACGCCCAGTCGCGTCCAGGTCATGTGCAAAACGTACTCGCTCATGGCCGTCGAGTTCGACGTGATGATGAGCACGAGGAATATTTTGGAGAGCGGGGCGGCGGCGGGCGAGAGCACGTCGCGTCCCCAGCCTCTCGTGAGGTCGTTCACGATCATGCCGACGAGCGCCGGCGCCGCGATCATGAGCGTCATGTCGAACATCATGGCCGGCGCATCGACATCGATGCTTGCTCCCATGAGCAGCTTAAGCGTGAGCGGGATGGTGATTGGCGACACCAGGGTGGAGACGAGGATCGCCGTCAGAGCGAGGGCGGTGTTGCCCGAGAACATGCCCACCCACATGAAGCTGACGATTCCTATGGGAACGCTGTACTCGATCAAAATCCCGGTGACGATGTTGGTGTTGCCGGCGAAGATCGCGCTCGACAGGAGGAACGCGAGGGCGGGCATGGCGACGAGGGACACGCCGAGGATGGCGAGCAGTGGCGCCGGATGGCGGAGTACCTCGCCGAGTTGACCCAAGGTGTTGCCGAGGGATCCTTGAAACGTCATGAAGGCGAAGAGAGCCGGGACGAGCGGTTTGAGCCAGGCAAGCTCGCGTGGGAACAGCACGCCCGTGGCGACGCATCCCACGACGATGACGGGCATGTTCGCCCCGATGAATCCTCCAAGCTGCTTCCATGCTTCCATGCCGACCTCCTCATTTGGTCTTTGGGCACCCAGCATACCCCGCGCGCATTGCCGTTTCGTTACGGGTTCCGCGCCGGCCGCTGCGGCGCGTTCGCCGAGCGGGTGAGATTCTTGTCGGAACGCACGTGTATACTTTGATTCGTTCAACGTGCATGCCCGCCGTAGCGGGCGACAAAGGATTTGATCGCATGGCTTCGCTTTCCACCACGCACCGCTGGTGCATTGCCCCTAACAACCCCGAACTCGAGGAGCGGCTCGCCTCCGCTCTCGGCGTCGCGCCTTTGGTCGCGCGCATCATGGTCGCGCATGGGATCGGCGGCGTCGAGGAGGGCAGGCTCTTCCTCACCCCTTCCCTCGAACGTGATTGGGCCGATCCGCTCATCATCCCCGGTATGGCAGAGGTGGCCGCCCGTGTGGAGCGCGCCGTGCGCGACGGCGAGGCCATTGCGGTGTTCGGCGATTTCGACGTGGACGGCATCACCTCGACTTGCCTGCTGACCGAGGCCCTGCGCCAGCTCGGCGCATGTGTGCACCCCTTCATTCCCCACCGCTTCGAGGAAGGGTACGGCCTCACGGCCCAGGCGCTCGACCGCGTGGTCGAGGCGTGTGAGCCTTCCCTCGTCATCACGGTGGACAATGGAATCGCCGCACGTGATGAGGTGGTGGCGCTTGCCGGCCGCGGGATCGACATCGTGGTGACCGACCATCACGAGCCGTCCGATCTTGTTCCCGTGGGCATTCCGGTGACCGACCCCAAGATGGTCGACGAGAGCCCCAGCCGCGAGCTCGCGGGCGCCGGAGTGGCCCTCAAGCTCGTCCAGATCCTGGGCGAGCGACTGGGGCAGCCGCAGCTCTGGCGTTCCTATACGGAGGTCGCCGCGCTCGGCACGGTAAGCGACATGATGTGCCTCACGCCCGAGAATCGCGCCCTCGTGGCCGACGGTATCGCGCATATGCGCGCGACCGCCCGTCCCGGTTACATCGCCCTGGCGGCGGTCACCAGGACCGACCTGTCCACCATCACGGCCGATGCGCTGTCCTTCTCCCTCATCCCGCGCTTGAATGCAGCCGGTCGCATGGCGGACCCGACGCTCGCCCTCGACTTGCTGCTCGCCCGCGACGCCGTGGAGGCCGGCCGCCTCGCCGCTGCGCTCGAGGAGATAAACCAGCAACGCCGTGCAATCGAGGCCGAGCTCACCGGCCAGGCCGAGGAGCTCGCCGAGCGCACGTACGACGGTGGCCGCGCCATCGTTGTGGGCGGGGAGGGCTGGCACGAAGGTGTGAAGGGCATCGTCGCGAGCCGTCTGGTCAACCGTTATCACGTGCCGGCGCTGCTGTTCTCCATCGAGGACGGCGTTGCCCGCGGATCGGGCCGCTCGGTGGGTAGCGTCAACCTGTTCGAGGCGGTGGAGAAGTGCTCCGACCTGCTCATTCGCTTCGGGGGCCATGCCGGCGCCGTGGGCGTCACCTGCGCGGTCGAGAACCTCGACGCCCTGCGCGACCGCTTGAACGCGGTGCTGGCCGATCTTCCAGCTGAGGATTTCGAGGACCGGGGCGAGATTGCCGCCACGGTGGGGCTCGACGAGCTCGACATCGAGACCATCCGCCAGATCGGGATGCTCGAGCCATTCGGCCAGGGAAATCGCGTTCCTCTGCTGGCCGCCCGCGGTGTGACGATGTGCGACCGCGCTGCCGTGGGCAAGACCGGCGACCATATGCGCTTCATCGCCACGGATGGAGCTGCGAGCGTGCCGGCGATCATGTTCCGGGCGCCCGAGGTCGAGCAGTTGGTGAATTGCGATACGGTGGTTGACCTTGTGTTCGAGGCGGTCGCCGAGTGCTGGCAAGGGCGCGTGAAGCCCAAGCTCATGGTCAAGGACATCCTGTGCCGCTCGTGTGAGGAGCCCGTCTCGGCGGACGAGGCCCTTGTCCGAGTCGGAGAGCGGGCGGGGGAGGGGGATCGCGCTTCGAAGCCCGCGTGCGCCTGCCCGTGCGCGACTTCGGTCGACGTCGATCGCCGCGTCGCGTTGGCGCGTCTTCCCTACGAGCAGCTCACGCGCAGCCTCATTCATACGTTCATCGGCCCGGCCGAGCCCCATCGCGCGCAGATGGACGCGCTCGACGCTCTCAAAGAGCGTCGCGGTGTGCTCGCCGTGATGGGCACGGGCCGCGGTAAGTCCCTCATCTTCCACGTCCATGCGGTTCGAGAGGCGATACTCAACGGCTCCGCGAGCATATTCGTCTACCCGCTCCGCGCGCTTGTGACCGATCAGGCCTATCACCTGCAGGAGACGCTCGCCTCCCTCGGAATCCGCGTGGGCGTCCTCACGGGTGACACGCCCACGGCTGCGCGCGACCGTGCGTTCTCCCTATTGGGGGCCGGGAAGCTTGACATCGTCCTCACCACGCCCGAGTTCCTTTCCATCCATCGCGCGCGCTTCGCCGCGTTACGTCGCATCGGGTTCGTCGTTGTGGACGAGGCCCATCATGTGGCGGGCGCCAAGGGCGGCGACCGTACGGCTTACCTCGACATGCCCCAGATCCTGCACGACCTGCTCGAGCCGACTGTGCTTGCGGTGACTGCGACCGCCTCGGCCGAGGTCGCGGCAGAGATCCGCCGTCTTTTGCCCATCGACGCCCAGGTCGTGGACGCCGCCGTGCGCGAGAATCTGGAGCTCGACGATGGTCGCGATCTTTCCAGCCGCGAGAACAGGCTGGTGTCGATCGTTGCCACGGGGCAGAAGAGCGTGGTGTACGTGAACTCGCGCGATCAGGCCCAGGCGCTGTGCCGTACGTTGCGGCGGCGAGTGCCCGAGCTGGGCGCTCGCATCGCGTTTTACCATGCGGGGCTCACACGGCCCGAGCGCGCCTCCGTCGAGGCCGCTTTCCGCGACGGTGAACTCGCATGCATCGTATCCACCTCCGCCTTTGGCGAGGGAGTGAACATCCCCGACATCCGCCATGTGGTCCTCTACCATATGCCCTTTGGCGATATCGAGTTCAATCAGATGAGCGGCCGCGCGGGGCGCGATGGGGCGCCCGCTAGCATCCACCTGCTCTATTCCGGCCGCGACGCGCGCATCAACGAGCGGCTTTTGGACGCCGCGGCCCCCGATCGTCGCGAGTTGGTGACGCTGTATCGCGCGCTGCAGACCATGTGGCGCCGCCATCGCGGTGGTGCGCCCACGGGCCCGCTGCCCGCGAGCGATCTCGACATCGCGCAGATGTGCTTGGCAGTCGACGCCCGCACGCCCGTCGACGAACGTGCGGTGCCCAGCGGCCTGGCCATTTTCGAGGAGCTCGGTTTCGCTCGTGTGACCGGAGATGACGATGCCTGGGCCATCGAGATGGTCGAGAACCCCGGTCATGTCGACCTGAATCGATCGATTTTGTATCTCGAGGGCCTTCACGCCCGCCGAGAGTTCTCCGCCTTCCGCGATTGGGCGCTTTCCGCGTCCGCGCATGATATGCTGACACGCATCAACCGTCCCATAACACCGCAGGTACACGAGGGGGGTGCCGTCAATGGATAAGCAGACGGCCACAGGGACCCATCCGGACAAGGCCATGGAGTACAAGGCGGGTGCCGAATCTCTGCGCCCGAGCGCCGAGATGGTGCACTACGCGCATGCAGACGACCTGCCCACCGAGTTCCAGGCGGACAACTACGATCGACTGGCCTCATTGGTGCGCAAGTACATGGGGGAGCAGGATTGCGCCCTCGTCGAGCAGGCGTACTGTTTCGCCGCCGAGAAGCATTGCGCGCAGAAGCGCCGTAGCGGCGAGGCCTACATCAACCATCCGGTAGAGGTGGCCATCATCTTGTCCGAGCTCAAGATGGACTGCGACGTAGCTTGCGCGGCACTGCTGCACGACACGGTCGAGGACACCACCACCTCGCTCGCGGACGTCACGGCGTTCTTCGGCGCGACTGTCGCCGATCTTGTGGACGGCGTGACCAAGCTCACCAACATCGATGTCGATACCATGGACGGCAAGCAGGCGCTCAACCTGCGCAAGATGTTCCTCGCGATGAGCCGCGACATCCGCGTGGTTATCGTCAAGCTCGCCGACCGACTGCACAACATGCGTACCCTGGCGGCGCTGCCCGCCGATCGCCGCTTGTTCAAGGCGCGCGAGACCATGGACGTTTACGCGCCGCTCGCCGACCGCTTGGGCATGAGCTCCATCAAGTGGGAGCTCGAGGACCTGTCTTTCTTCTACCTCGAGCCCGAGGCGTACCAGCGCATCGCCCGTATGGTGAGCGAGAGTCGTGAGGCCCGCGAGCGCTTCTTGGCCGAGACCATCAAGGCGCTCGACGATGAGCTGAAGCGCGCCGGTATCGAGGGCTATCAGATCACGGGCCGCTCCAAGCACTATTGGTCGATCTATCAGAAGATGAAGCGCAAAGGCAAGGAGTTCTCCGAGATCTACGACCTGGTCGCTCTGCGCGTGATCACCAAGAGCGTCGTCGATTGCTATTCCACGCTCGGCGCCGCGCACTCCCTGTGGACGCCCGTGCCCGGGCGCTTCAAGGATTACATCAACATGCCCAAGGCCAACAACTACCAGAGCCTGCACACCACGGTCATCGGTCCCACGGCCCGTCCGCTCGAGATTCAGATTCGCACGTACGAGATGCACGAGCAGGCCGAATATGGCATCGCCGCGCATTGGCTCTACAAGCGTTCGGGCGGTTCGAGCGCTCGCAAGGACGCCGGCGCCCAGAGCTTGGATGACCAGATCAACGCCTTCAAGCGCAGTCTCGATTGGGCCGCGAGCGACGAGATCGAGGATCCGAAGGAGTTTCTGCATTCTCTCAAGGTCGAGCTGTACGACCAGGAGATCTACGTCTTCACCCCCAAGGGCGAGGTACTCAACCTCCGCGTGGGGTCCACTCCGCTCGATTTCGCCTATGCGGTCCATACCGAGGTTGGCAACCATTGCGTGGGCGCGATCATCAACGGCGCCGTGGCCCCGCTCACCCACGAGCTGTCGATGGGCGACCGTGTTGAAATCCTCACCAACAAGAATGCCAAGCCCTCGCGCGACTGGCTGAACATCGTCAAGACGCCGAGCGCCAAGTCCAAGATCCGTCGGTATTTCGCGGCGGCTACCAAGGACGAGGATGCCGCGGCTGGTCGAGAGATGCTCTCCCGCGATTTGCGTAAGCGCGGCTACGGCATCTCCACTCCCCGCTCCACCCGCGCGCTGAACGCGGTCGCCACCGATATGAATTACAAGTCCCTCGAGGATCTGTTTGCAGCGGTGGGTGCCGGCAAGGTCCAGCCGCGAGCCGTGGGAAACAAGGTCCAGGCGATTCTCGACCCCAGGCCCCAGAGCGCCGCCGATGCCAAGGCGGAGGCCATCGCGAGCGTGGTGCATCAGCCGCCGCGCACGGGCGGTAGCGGCAAGGGCAAGCGTTCCAAGGGCAACAGCGGCGTGCTCGTCGAGGGGGCGGAGGGCGATAGCATGCTCGTGCGCCTCGCGCATTGCTGCAACCCCGTGACGGGCGATGACATCGTGGGATTCATCACCCGCGGCCGCGGCGTCTCCGTCCATCGCGCCACCTGCCCCAACGTCAAGGGGCTCATGGAGCATCCCGAGCGGATGATTGGCGTGAGCTGGGATAACGGCGCCGACGCCCTCTTCCAGGTCGAGATAGTTGTCGAGTGCATCGACCGCATGGGCCTGCTCAAGGACGTCACCATCGCGATCGGCGACGCCGGCGGCAACATTCTTTCCGCCGCCACGTCCACCAATCGCGAGGGAATCGCGACTCTGCGCTTCCTCATCGAGATCTCCGACGCGAGCCGCCTCGACCCGCTCCTCGGCGCAATTGGCGCCGTCGAGAGCGTCTACGATGCTCGCCGCCTCATGCCGGGCGAGGGCAGCAAGACGATGAAGCGCCGCCGCTAACCGACTCAAATGGGGTCAGGTGCCTCAAAGAAGCGCCGTCTCCACGTCTCAAATGGGGCCAGGTACAAATTGAGTCAGGTATAAATTGAGTCACGCCGGCCTCAGCCGAACGCCATGCGAAGCGATGAATTGCCTATGGGTTTTCGCCGTTTGAGCGGTTCAAATGGTGGAAAACCATAAGCGATCTCCGAGTGACCATAGGTAATATCGGAGTTGCCATGGGTAAAATTGAGCCCTGTTGAGTATTAGACGTGAACGAGAGCGCGGTATGGACATGACGCTTGATATGAACAGGAAGGGGAGCCTCGCCATCCATTGCGTGACGAACGGTCCCATCCAAACCAATACGTATTTTGCCGTGAGCGACGATGAGGTCGTCGTCATCGACCCCGCCTGGGAGGGGGAGAGGCTCGCTGAGGTGCTGGCCGATCGCTGTCCCGGCAAGCGGGTCGCTGCCATTATCTGTACACACGGGCACGCTGACCATATCGGTGGCGTCGCCGGCATGCGTCGCGCACTCGGCAGCGACGTCCCGTTCCTCATCTCCGAAGCCGATTCGGAGATCATGGGGCGTGCCATCGAGGACATGCGCGAGATGTGGGGCTTCGACCACGAGCTGCCGCCCGTGCCCGATCGCCTGCTTAGCGAGGGAGATGTCGTTGCCTTTGGCGATGTGGAGTTGCAGGTCGTGGCAACGCCGGGGCACACGCCGGGCGGCATTGTGCTTTTCTGCGCCGCCGCCACCGGCAATGTTGCCTTTGTGGGGGATACGCTGTTCCCCGGTGCGCACGGCCGCACCGACCTGGAGGGCGGTTCGGAGAAGCAGATTATCGATTCACTCGGCAAGATCGGAGCGCTCCTGCCCGCGGATACCCTGTGCCTGATCGGCCACAATGACACGACCACCATCGAGCGCGAGCTCGAGAGCAATCTCTTCATGCGTCGCGGTCTGCGTCATTACCGATAGCGCTCATCTCCGCGGTTTAGGTGGGTTTACACCTCGTTTGAACACGCCGCGCCTCCGTTCGCGTGGTAAAATGCAAACGTTTACCGTTCAGAGTATGGACAATGGGAGGTCCAATATGCTCGTCAATGCAGCTCAGATGCTGAAGGATGCCGAGGCCGGTCACTACGCCCTCGGCGCGTTTAACACCAACAACCTGGAGTGGACGCTCGCCATCCTCCAGGCCGCCGAGGAGGCCAAGTCCCCGCTGATTATCCAGTGCTCCGCCGGCGCCGCCAAGTGGATGGGCGGCTTCAAGGTCTGCGCCGACATGGTGAAGGCCGCCGTCGAGGCCACCGGCGTGACCGTCCCGGTCGCCCTGCACCTCGATCACGGCACCTACGAGAACTGCCTTGAGTGCATCGAGGCCGGCTTCACCTCCGTCATGTACGACGGCTCCCACGAGGAGACCTTCCAGATCAACCTCGACCGCACCGCTGAGATCGTGAAGATCGCCCACGAGAAGGGCATCTCCGTCGAGGCCGAGGTCGGCGGCATCGGTGGCGTCGAGGACGGCATCGTGGGTCAGGGCGAGATCGCCGACCCCGATCAGTGCAAGCAGATCGCCGCTCTCGGTGTCGACTTCCTCGCCTGCGGCATCGGCAACATCCACGGCGTGTACCCCGAGGATTGGGCCGGTCTGTCCTTCGACGCTCTTGCTGCCATCAAGGAGGCCGTGGGCGACCTGCCGCTGGTTCTCCACGGCGGCACTGGCATCCCGGTGGACCAGATTCAGAAGGCCATCTCCCTCGGCGTTTCCAAGATCAACGTGAACACCGACCTGCAGCTCGTCTTCGCTGCTGCTACCCGTGAGTACATCGAGGCCGGCAAGGACCTCGAGGGCAAGGGCTTCGACCCCCGCAAGGTGCTCAAGCCCGGTCGCGAGGCCATCGTGGCTCGCACCAAGGAGCTCATGGAGGAGTTCGGCTCCGTCAACAAGGCGTAACTGATTCATTTCAGCTTTGATGCGCGCGCTGGGCTGTGGTACCATAGCCCAGCGCATTTTTTTATGCCCGAGTGGCGGAATGGCAGACGCAGGGGACTCAAAATCCTCCGCCCGCGAGGGCGTGTGAGTTCGACTCTCACCTCGGGCACCATATGCGCGTTCGCATCCCTTTGATGCAAGATCGAGGGAGGCGGTATTCTCGTGATGAAACCATGGAGCAAATGACCTCCGTGCTATCATTCACAAGTCGCTGGTTTTCCAGCAGGAAAGAGGGACCTGCGGGTCCCCACCTTTCGGCGCCATATCGGTAGCTGTCTGGTCGTACAAATCAAGATGTATGTCCGCACCTCGGTGCGTACATCTCCCAAGATCTGTAGACCCGGATACCGTTGAGGTGGCCGGGTTTTTTGTTCGAGTTGCAAGAAGGAGGTATTGAGATAGCTAAGTCTGATGACACCCGCATCAACGATGAGATCCGCGCCCCGCGTGTCCGTCTCATCGGCGTCGATGGATCGCAGCTGGGTCTGTTCGACACTCGTGATGCGCAGCGCATCGCCGACGACCAGAACCTTGACTTGGTGGAGATCGCGCCCAACGCCGAGCCTCCCGTGTGCAAGGTCATGGACTACGGCAAGTTCAAGTACCAGCAGGCCATGAAGGCCAAGCAGGCTCGTAAGAACCAGTCCAAGGTCGAGGTCAAGGAAATGAAGTTCCGACCGAAGATCGATGTGGGCGATTACGAGACCAAGAAGGGTCACGTCCTGCGCTTCCTCAAGAAGGGCGCGCGCGTCAAGATCACCATCATGTTCCGCGGCCGCGAGATGGCCCACCCGGAGCAGGGTCTGAACGTGCTCGAGCGCCTCGCAGAGGACCTCAAACCGTTCGCTACGGTCGAGTCCCAGCCCAAGCTGGAAGGCCGTAACATGCTCATGCTGCTCGCCCCGATCAAGGGAGCCTTCGACAACGAGGGCGACGCCGAGCCGAGCGATAAGTAGTTAACCACCAGGTATTAGAAGGAGTTTTCCATGCCTAAGATGAAGACCCACAGCGGCAGCAAGAAGCGTTTCCGCCGCAGCGGCACTGGCAAGATCATGCGTGCCAAGGCTTACAAGAGCCACATCCTGACCAAGAAGTCCACCAAGCGCAAGCGTGGCTTCCGCCAGGAGGCCGAGCTGGCCGCCGCTGACGCCAAGGTCATCAACGCCCGCCTCGCCGGCCGTTAATCCGTATTTACCGCTGTAATCTCATTTAGGAGTTGATTAGATATGGCTCGTGTGAAGCGCGCTGTGAACGCCAAGAAGAAGCGTCGTACCGTCCTTAACCGTGCAAAGGGTTATTACGGTCAGGCATCTCGTTCCTATAAGTACGCCAAGGAGCAGGTGCAGCACTCCCTCCAGTACCAGTACCGCGATCGTCGCAACAAGAAGCGTGAGATTCGCTCCCTGTGGATCACTCGTATCAACGCTGCTGCTCGCATGAACGACATTTCCTACTCCCAGTTCATGCACGGCCTGAAGCTCGCCGGCATCGAGCTCGACCGCAAGGTCCTCGCTCAGATGGCTTATGAGGACATCGAGTCCTTCAACGAGCTCGCCGCCATCGCCAAGAAGGCCCTCGAGGCCTAATGCGCCTTCAAACGGGATGCCCCTGCAGGGGGGCGTCCCGTTTTCCTATATGCGCTCGCGATCCCCGGGCCGGTTCGGAGCCCTCCGGAAAGGCCGAGTTCGGGCCCCTTCTTCCCTTGGGTTCGTGCGAAGTTGCCGAGCGTCCAGGCGGATCGGCGTGGGGAGGCGGGGGCGCGGCGTTGCCCGGCCGGAACAGGGTGTGTGTTCCATACAGATGACCGCCGCACATATGTACGAGAACCGAATGGTCGTCATCCATATGAGGTGAGAGATCGCCTGAAGCGCCTTCCTTTGCATAAAGGGTCGAATATGCCATCTATGGAGGAAATGTGAAGTGCTGATTCTCACTGCACAGCGTCTTGGACTCTGGCAATATATCTCTTCGCCGCGCGGGTGGCCGAGTGAAGACGAGGCCGGGAACCCGCGGCGGGTACCTTGAGAACCGGATACCGCGAAGAGACGGAACAAGTGGAGACACCATTTAGAAGGTGTCAGCAGTGATGTACTTTTCAAGAACAGTTGTGTAAGGTCTGACTTAGTCAGGCC
>NZ_CABWIC010000029.1:0-128 GCF_902501455.1 Collinsella intestinalis | reverse complement strand
CGGTCCCGGACGGGAGCGCCGCGGTGGAGACGACCTTGCCGCCGACGTAGAAGTTCACGGTCGTGAACTCGACGGGCTTGGCGGCGTCGGCGAAGACGGCCTCGACGTTCGCGGACTCGCCCTCGACC
>NZ_CABWIC010000028.1:0-128 GCF_902501455.1 Collinsella intestinalis | reverse complement strand
GGGGGGGGGGGGGGGGGGGGGGGGGGGGGGGGGGGGGGGGGGGGGGGGGGGGGGGGGGGGGGGGGGGGGGGGGGGGGGGGGGGGGGGGGGGGGGGGGGGGGGGGGGGGGGGGGGGGGGGGGGGGGGGG
>NZ_CABWIC010000027.1:0-152 GCF_902501455.1 Collinsella intestinalis | reverse complement strand
GTTGGCTGCGGCACGGAGGGATCGTCCCCCCCACACCTAGCGTCCATCGTTTACGGCTGGGACTACCAGGGTATCTAATCCTGTTCGCTCCCCCAGCTTTCGCGCCTCAGCGTCGGTCTCGGCCCAGAGGGCCGCCTTCGCCACCGGTGTTC
>NZ_CABWIC010000026.1:0-165 GCF_902501455.1 Collinsella intestinalis | reverse complement strand
CTTCGCCCAGTTCCGCTCCTTCGCCGACGGCGCCGTCGAGCTGCCCGCGGGCAAGGTCCTCGCCGGCTGGAAGTGGACCGGCGACTCCGACAAGAACCTCATCCCCGGCGACTACAAGGTCGAGGGCGAGTCCGCGAACGTCGAGGCCGTCTTCGCCGACGCCGC
>NZ_CABWIC010000025.1:0-170 GCF_902501455.1 Collinsella intestinalis | reverse complement strand
TCCGTTACCCTTTAGGAGGCGACCGCCCCAGTCAAACTACCCACCTGGCACGGTCCCCCATCCGGATGACGGCATGGGGTTAGGACGCCGGCGCGCCGAGGGCGGCATTACCCACCTGGCACGGTCCCCCCTCCGGCTGCCGGCTTGGTGTTCGGCCGCCGTCGCTCCGC
>NZ_CABWIC010000024.1:0-178 GCF_902501455.1 Collinsella intestinalis | reverse complement strand
AAGCCCGTCGAGTTCACGACCGTGAACTTCTACGTCGGCGGCAAGGTCGTCTCCACCGCGGCGCTCCCGTCCGGGACCGACTTCGCCCAGTTCCGCTCCTTCGTGAACTTCTACGTCTGCGCAAAGGTCGTCGCTTCCGCTGCGCTCGCGAGGTGGACCGCCTTCCCGTTCCCCCCCC
>NZ_CABWIC010000023.1:0-203 GCF_902501455.1 Collinsella intestinalis | reverse complement strand
GGTCCCGGACGGGAGCGCCGCGGTGGAGACGACCTTGCCGCCGACGTAGAAGTTCACGGTCGTGAACTCGACGGGCTTGGCGGCGTCGGCGAAGACGGCCTCGACGTTCGCGGACTCGCCCTCGACCTTGTAGTCGCCGGGGATGAGGTTCTTGTCGGAGTCGCCGGTCCACTTCCAGCCGGCGAGGACCTTGCCCGCGGGCA
>NZ_CABWIC010000022.1:0-212 GCF_902501455.1 Collinsella intestinalis | reverse complement strand
CCTGGCACGGTCCCCCATCCGGATGACGGCATGGGGTTAGGACGCCGGCGCGCCGAGGGCGGTATTCCAAGGTCGGCTCCACCCAGGCTGGCGCCCGGGCTTCGAAGCCTCCCGCCTATCCTCTACGCGACGGGCCAGCGGCCAATGCCAAGCTGCAGTGAAGGTTCACGGGGTCTTTCCGTCCTTCCGCGGGTAAGTCGCATCTTCACGAC
>NZ_CABWIC010000021.1:0-222 GCF_902501455.1 Collinsella intestinalis | reverse complement strand
CTGGGCCGAGACCGACGCTGAGGCGCGAAAGCTGGGGGAGCGAACAGGATTAGATACCCTGGTAGTCCCAGCCGTAAACGATGGACGCTAGGTGTGGGGGGGACGATCCCTCCGTGCCGCAGCCAACGCATTAAGCGTCCCGCCTGGGGAGTACGGCCGCAAGGCTAAAACTCAAAGGAATTGACGGGGGCCCGCACAAGCAGCGGAGCATGTGGCTTAATT
>NZ_CABWIC010000020.1:0-248 GCF_902501455.1 Collinsella intestinalis | reverse complement strand
AATTAAGCCACATGCTCCGCTGCTTGTGCGGGCCCCCGTCAATTCCTTTGAGTTTTAGCCTTGCGGCCGTACTCCCCAGGCGGGACGCTTAATGCGTTGGCTGCGGCACGGAGGGATCGTCCCCCCCCACACCTAGCGTCCATCGTTTACGGCTGGGACTACCAGGGTATCTAATCCTGTTCGCTCCCCCAGCTTTCGCGCCTCAGCGTCGGTCTCGGCCCAGAGGGCCGCCTTCGCCACCGGTGTTC
>NZ_CABWIC010000019.1:0-255 GCF_902501455.1 Collinsella intestinalis | reverse complement strand
GGGCCTTCTTGGCGATGGCGGCGAGCTCGTTGAAGGACTCGATGTCCTCATAAGCCATCTGAGCGAGGACCTTGCGGTCGAGCTCGATGCCGGCGAGCTTCAGGCCGTGCATGAACTGGGAGTAGGACTAGCTACCTATAGCAAAAGAGGGCCCCCGAGGGGACCCCCTTGCGCTCCCGCGCCGGGAAAGCGCGAAAGCCGTCCACCGGTCAGCGGCGCCCTGCTCTCCCACGGGCTGACCCCGCAGTACCATCG
>NZ_CABWIC010000018.1:0-255 GCF_902501455.1 Collinsella intestinalis | reverse complement strand
GCCCTCGACCTTGTAGTCGCCGGGGATGAGGTTCTTGTCGGAGTCGCCGGTCCACTTCCAGCCGGCGAGGACCTTGCCCGCGGGCAGCTCGACGGCGCCGTCGGCGAAGGAGCGGAACTGGGCGAAGTCGGTCCCGGACGGGAGCGCCGCGGTGGAGACGACCTTGCCGCCGACGTAGAAGTTCACGGTCGTGAACTCGACGGGCTTGGCGGCGTCGGCGAAGACGGCCTCGACGTTCGCGGACTCGCCCTCGAC
>NZ_CABWIC010000017.1:0-256 GCF_902501455.1 Collinsella intestinalis | reverse complement strand
GGTCGAGGGCGAGTCCGCGAACGTCGAGGCCGTCTTCGCCGACGCCGCCAAGCCCGTCGAGTTCACGACCGTGAACTTCTACGTCGGCGGCAAGGTCGTCTCCACCGCGGCGCTCCCGTCCGGGACCACCTTCGCCCAGTTCCGCTCCTTCGCCGACGGCGCCGTCGAGCTGCCCGCGGGCAAGGTCCTCGCCGGCTGGAAGTGGACCGGCGACTCCGACAAGAACCTCATCCCCGGCGACTACAAGGTCGAGGGC
>NZ_CABWIC010000016.1:0-273 GCF_902501455.1 Collinsella intestinalis | reverse complement strand
GGTCCCGGACGGGAGCGCCGCGGTGGAGACGACCTTGCCGCCGACGTAGAAGTTCACGGTCGTGAACTCGACGGGCTTGGCGGCGTCGGCGAAGACGGCCTCGACGTTCGCGGACTCGCCCTCGACCTTGTAGTCGCCGGGGATGAGGTTCTTGTCGGAGTCGCCGGTCCACTTCCAGCCGGCGAGGACCTTGCCCGCGGGCACCTTGACATAGGGGTCGGCGAAGGAGCGGAACCGGGCGAAGTCGGTCCCGGAATTGTGCGCCACGGTGTT
>NZ_CABWIC010000015.1:0-276 GCF_902501455.1 Collinsella intestinalis | reverse complement strand
ACCAAATTTGTGGCATAAAAATATATATAGAGTATTATCACATTTATAAGCCACCCTTCTGTCGGATGGCTATGCGAAGCGAATCAATTATCGGTTGCTGTTGATTTGGGGGATCGAATGTTGTGTGAGGGGAGTCGAATGACGTTGGGGCGCTGCTTTGGTGTACGGGGGGGGGGGTACCATGCGTGCAGCGGTAAGGCGTCTGGCCAAGGTGCTGCCCTCGGTTGTGCTGGGCGCAGCGCTTGCACTGACAGCGGTGGTGCCAGCCGCGAAGGC
>NZ_CABWIC010000014.1:0-303 GCF_902501455.1 Collinsella intestinalis | reverse complement strand
GGATTGCATCTCCTCGCGCGCGTCGGAAAGCGTCGAGGTGTCGCGTGTGATGCTCGCCAGACTCGACGACCCGGTCTCGGTCCATGAACCCATGTCTCGTGCTCCTTTTGCTCTGACGCCCCAATTGGGGACAGGTACAAATTGTGACTGTTTGCAAAGTCACAATTTGTCCCTGGCCCCAATTGCGATTAGTCCAGGGTGATGTGGCGGAAGGCCTCACAGAGGGGCAGCCCGCTCTCGTAGATGCCGCAACTGTTCGACCCGTCCTTGGGAATCGACACGCTGCCGGGGTTGAACAGCCAC
>NZ_CABWIC010000013.1:0-335 GCF_902501455.1 Collinsella intestinalis | reverse complement strand
GCCCTCGACCTTGTAGTCGCCGGGGATGAGGTTCTTGTCGGAGTCGCCGGTCCACTTCCAGCCGGCGAGGACCTTGCCCGCGGGCAGCTCGACGGCGCCGTCGGCGAAGGAGCGGAACTGGGCGAAGTCGGTCCCGGACGGGAGCGCCGCGGTGGAGACGACCTTGCCGCCGACGTAGAAGTTCACGGTCGTGAACTCGACGGGCTTGGCGGCGTCGGCGAAGACGGCCTCGACGTTCGCGGACTCGCCCTCGACCTTGTAGTCGCCGGGGATGAGGTTCTTGTCGGAGTCGCCGGTCCACTTCCAGCCGGCGAGGACCTTGCCCGCGGGCAGCT
>NZ_CABWIC010000012.1:0-340 GCF_902501455.1 Collinsella intestinalis | reverse complement strand
CTTGTAGGCCTCGCAGTCAAGCCCGCTTATGCTCTTGCACTCAAGAGGACGGTTGCCGACCGTCCCGAGCGGACCTTCGCGCGCCTCCGTTACCCTTTAGGAGGCGACCGCCCCAGTCAAACTACCCACCTGGCACGGTCCCCCATCCGGATGACGGCATGGGGTTAGGACGCCGGCGCGCCGAGGGCGGTATTCCAAGGTCGGCTCCACCCGGGCTGGCGCCCGGGCTTCGAAGCCTCCCGCCTATCCTCTACGCGACGGGCCAGCGGCCAATGCCAAGCTGCAGTGAAGGTTCACGGGGTCTTTCCGTCCTTCCGCGGGTAAGTCGCATCTTCACGAC
>NZ_CABWIC010000011.1:0-453107 GCF_902501455.1 Collinsella intestinalis | reverse complement strand
GGAGCAATACATGAGATACTATCGCGACGAGCGCATCAAGGAGTCATTGGGCTGGATGAGTCCAATGCAGTACAGGAAATCGCTTGGCTTGGCGGCCTAGCGTCTCCAGAGTTTGGGGCGCATCCCCGTCTCACATGGGGACAGGCACAAATTGAGACATGTTTGGTATGGAGCATTTGTGGGCGCTTTGACTCGTACGCTACGTCTGGGTTTTTACTATCGGTGGGTACAACACGCGATGAGCCCAAACCAGCCGACCCCACAGAGGAGCTCAGATGAAAAGCAGCGAGCTTGCACGCATGGCCGGCGTGAGCGTCCGCACCCTGCGGCACTATCACGCCATCGGCCTGCTGCCCGAGCCGCCGCGCGGCGAGAACGGCTATCGTGACTACGAGCCCACGCACCTCTTGCGCCTCCTTCGCATCCGTCAGCTGGCCTCACTCGGTTTCTCGCTCGAGCAAATCGGTCCCATGCTTCAGGACCTCGACGCCAAGCGCGCCGAGGGCGACGAGTGCCGCGGTGCGTCCGATCGACTGCTCGACGACCTCGACAGACAGCTTCAAGAGCAGATCACTCAACTCGAGCGACAACGCGAGCTCATCGTGCGCATCCGCTCCGGCCAGGGCGAGCCCGACTATCCCGCCCGTGCCGCCCGCGCACTCGAAGCGATCGAGGACTTTGAGCGCACGAGCCATGGACAGGGCTTTTTGCTCTGCGCACTCACGGGCAACGACAAGACCGCGATGGGCGTCGCGGCGCACCTGTACTCCGATGACGAACTCGCCGAAATCGAACGCATCTTCCATGCCATCCCCGAGCGCGGCCTCACGCAGGAGTACCTCCATGTGAGCCGACTCATGGACTCGCTGCCGGCTCACGCGAGCACCGAGCGCCGCGAGGCCGCCATCCAAGCCGGCCTGGCCTTCCTCGAAAAGATCGACGATTGCTTCGACGTCCGCAACTGGCTCCGGCCCGACAAGGATTACGAGCTCGTACTCGAGAACATGGCCTCGGCACACTACAACGATGCGCAGATTGCCGCGTCCGACGAGCTGTTCACGCGGTTCACGCGACGCATGGCCGAGCGCGCGGAACACGGTGGGTGCATATCGTCGACCGAGGCCTGACGCATCCGATATGGCATCCGGGCGGCCGGGGCTTGTCGAGCCGGATTCTGGCCCGGCTCGGCACGCCCCGGCCGCCCGTCATAAAGCGCCCGTGATTGGGAACACTCAGTTGTGTGAGAATTCAAATCGAACCCGTTGTACGCACCAGAGGAGTTCCCGTGGAAGGCCTGTTCTCCATCTTCAAAATCCCGCTCGTGCAAAGCTCGCTGTGGGCACTCGCCCTTGCACTCGCAACCGCCATCGCTGCTCGCGTGGCAACGCGCATCCTCAAGCGCTACCTCAACCAGGAGAGCAATCCCCTGCCCTCCTCCAGCATCATCATCAATATCGCCCGCGGCGTGATCTGGGCGACAGGCATCAGCGTCATCTTGGATGCATGTTTTGGCGTCAACGCCAATGCTCTCGTAGCTGCTCTTGGCGTCGGCGGTATCGCCGTCTCGCTCGGCTTCCAAGACACGCTGTCCAACCTCATCGGCGGCTTGCAGGTGACCTTCATGGGGATCGTCAAGCCAGGCGACAATATCGAGGTCGGGGCGGAGGCCGGTGTCGTGCAAGACGTGACGTGGCGTCACACCACCATCCGCGACGCCATGGGGCAGACGGTGATCATCCCCAACTCGATCATTTCAAAGACCGCCCTCGTGCATCTGCTGCCGGCCAACCGCGTGGTTGTTCCGTTCGCTGTACCACGCGTTGGCGAGGATGGCTGTGCCCATACTCAGCACATGGACGATCTCGCCAAGCAGCTCGCCACCCTGGCGCTCGAAGCCGGCGAGGGCGTCTCCCCCGTCATCGACGGCCCGCGCGTCCTGTTCTCCGAGATCTCGGAGCTCGGCATCAAGGGCAAGATCATTCTGCAGGTCGAGGACACGTCGAAGACCTCCGCCGCTGCAGACGCCATCGTGCGCGCTATCGCAGCGCTCGTATAGGTCCTTCTCGCAGTCGAGTCGCCTCCGCGATCCGCTCTCCGCGTTTCGAGCACCGCAATCGAAATGCCGCGATTCGCGTATCGTGGCCCGTTCGCCCCACTTCCCGCTCATACACCCCTTCAAACAAATGGCGCTCGTGGATCGGCATCCACGGGCGCCATCTTCATCTTCCGTCAGCTCAACTGAGAAGCCTCTCCCCTACTTCCATTCCTTCTCAGCAACATCCACCATGTTCTCTATGAACTTGCGGCGATACAGGTTATCCTCCTTTATCTGGTGCCAACCCGCCTCGTTCACCAGCAGATCATCCAGGCGCACGCCGTAGCGGCTTTGCACCTCGTCGCGCTTGAAGACATAGTAGCTCTCATCGAGCGGCCCATCGCTTTCCGTCAGCGTAATCTGGATCTCGTTGACGAGCGGCATGGCGCAGAACACAGCGGTCACATCGTATGCGAGAGCGGCATCGACCGAATCGCCCTCGAGGGTCTCGGGCAGCTCGCGATACGCGAGACTCAGCACATCGACGCCCTTCGTCACATCGACATCGCTCGCGTATTCTCCCATGGGCAGTGAGCGCAGAAGCGTCTCCACCTTGGCGGCGTCAGTGAGATCGGTGTCGACATATTCCGCGACGACACCATAGCCGGCATTCACAACCTCCTCGGCGAGCTCATCCCCGAGCTCGCCATCGACCCAGACCTGGCCATTCTCATCGATGAAGATCTCAGAGTTCTTCTTAGTAGGGGTGGGGCTGGCATTGCCTGCAGCAGTCGACCCCGATTCGGAAGAACCCTCGCCCCGGGAGGCATCAACGTTCTCCACGTGCTCGGTCTGCTCGCCATCGTACTGATCGGGTGCCTTGATGCCAAACATCAGGCTGCACCCGGCAAAGCCGACACCCATAACCAGAAGACCGATTAGAACGCATGCCAGCACGACGGGCCATGTGCGCTTGCGTGGCGCTGATTGCTCAGGTTGCTGATGAAGAACCGCGACATTTTCCGTAATTGGCGTGGGGCCATCATGGGGCGTGCTCGCAACGGGATCCACTTGATCGGGGTCATGCGAATCCCCAGATTCATCGACAGCATCGCTTATGTCGTCCCCATCGCACTCATCCGACGAGGAGTCCGTCGGATTCTCGATGATGACGTCATCGATACTCGTCATGCTTTCCTTTGTCTGAGCAATCGCCTCGGATTCATCCAAGCCACTGGCGATCAAATCCTCGTAGCGGGCAACGAGATTGCCGTAGATCTCTTCTTTTAGCTCGATGTTCTCAGGAGTAAGCACCTTGCCTTCGAACAGGTGCTCAACGTACATGCGAAGCTCATTCATTGTTCGCTCCCATCCATGATCAACAGTCGGTCAATGATTCCACGGACGCGCTCCCAACGCTCAGTTGCCTCGACAAGCTCCTGAGCACCGGCATCCGTCAGCCGATAGTATTTTCGACGCGCGCCTTGCGTCTCGTTTCCCCAAAAGCTCTCAACGAACTTTTGACCTTCGAGACGTTTGAGACTCGTGTAGAGAGAAGGCTCCTTCATCTCATACTCGCCCAAACTCGCGGTGCCAATCGATTTGAGAATCTCATACCCATAGCTGTCACCCTTCGACAGCGTTTTGAGAATGATGGCGTCGATATTGCCTCGAATGAGATCGCTCACGGCATCACGGCTCGCCATATCGGTCACCTCCCCATTGTTTGACGTTGAGGTAACTGTATCACAGAGTACTATGTGTGTCGATGTACTCTTTCAGATATATATTTATGAAACACTCAGAGAAGGTTGCTCTTCCTGTTACGTCGCACAGGGCACTCCAGGTATTCAGCCCGATCCTTGAAGAGCTAAAAGAAAAACCCGGCTCGCACAAGGCGAACCGGGTTTCCGAGTCAAATGAGTTAAGCGAAATATCGCTTAGGCCTCCATGAAGTTGCGCTGGACGGCGGAGTCGATCTTGACGCCAGGGCCCATCGTGGAGGACACGGAGATGCTCTTGACGTACTTGCCCTTGGCGGAAGCGGGCTTGACGCGCAGGATCTCGGTGTAGAGGGCAGCGTAGTTCTCAACGAGCTTCTGCTCATCGAAGGAGACGCGACCCAGCGGAACGTGGCAGATGCCGTAACGGTCGGCACGATACTCAACGCGGCCAGCCTTGAGCTCGGAGACCATCTTGGCGACGTCCATGGTCACGGTGCCGAGCTTGGGGTTCGGCATGAGGCCACGGGGACCGAGGATCTTACCGATGCGACCAACCTTGGCCATCATCATCGGGGTGGCGATGGCAGCGTCGAAATTGATCTCGCCCTTCTGGATCTGGGCGATGAGCTCGTCGGAACCGATGACGTCGGCGCCGGCCTCAGCGGCCTGCTCGGCCTGAGCGCCCTCGGCGAAGACGGCGACACGGACGGTCTTGCCGGTGCCGTGGGGCAGGGAGATGGAGCCACGGATGTTCTGATCGGCCTTACGGGTGTCGATGCCGAGGCGGAAGTGAGCCTCAACGGTCTCGTCGAACTTGGCGTTAGCAAGCTCCTTCACGAGCTTGACGGCCTCGAGCGGCGTGTAAACGGCAGCGCGGTCAACCTTAGCGGCGGCCTCACGGAACTTCTTGCCATGCTTGGTAGCCATGTCATTACCTCCTGTGGTACAAGCGGGAAAACCCTCCCACATCGTTCACGTGCCCTTGTGGCACGAGAGTTACTGAAATGCGATGAGATGCGCGTTACTCGGCAATGGTGACGCCCATGGAACGGGCAGTGCCGGCAACGATCTTCTTGGCGGCATCAATGTCGTTGGCATTGAGATCGGGCATCTTGATCTCGGCGATCTTGGTGAGCTGCTCGTCGGTGAGCTGGCCGACCTTGTCGCGCTGAGGAACGGCGGAGCCGCCCTTAAGACCGAGCTCCTTCTTGATCAGGTGAGCCGCAGGCGGGGTCTTGCACACGAAATCGAAGCTACGATCCTCGAAGACGGTGATGACGACCGGGATAATGTCACCCATCTTGTCCTGCGTGGCGGCGTTGAAGGCCTGGCAGAACTGCATGATGTTGACCTGGGCGGCACCGAGGGCGGGGCCCACGGGAGGAGCCGGGTTGGCCTTGCCGGCCGGAATCTGAAGCTTGATGACGGTGGCAATCTTCTTCTCTGCCATGTCACACCTTCCTTAACAACGAATGAACGTAAAAAGCTATATATCGTCAGCGCATTCGCGTTAGAAGCACGAGTTCCGATGAGCGGTCGGACTCGAAGCGCGGCACGCGGACAAACACGGAAACTAGGCGATGACCTCGATCTGCTCGAACCCAAGCTCGACCGGCGTCTCGCGGCCGAAGATGAGGAGCGTGACCTTGACCTTGCCCTGCTCGGGCATAACCTCGGAGACCTTGCCGTCGAAGTCGGCGAGCGGACCGTTGGTGACGCGAATCGAAGTACCGACCTCAATATCCACGACAGCACGCTTGGGAGCGGAAGAACCCTTATCGGTCTTGCGCATCATCTTGTTGTACTCATCGCGGGAAAGCGGAGCGGGCTTGCCGCTGCCGCCGAGGAAACCGGTGACACCAGGGGTGTTGCGGACGCACGTCCAGGCATCATCATCCATCTCCATACGGACGAGGACATAGCCGGGGAAAATCTTGACGTCCTTCTCGTCGCGCTTGCCACCCTCTTTGAGCTCGGTGACATGCTCGGTCGGGATCTGGATATCGAAGATACGATCCTGCATGCCCATGGTCTCGATGCGGTGCTCGAGATCGGACTTGACGCGGTTCTCGTATCCGGAATAAGTGTGAACGACGTACCAACGCTTGGACATCTGCTTACCCCCTCAGGCTTGCGAAGAGCACGAGGCCCTGACCGATGACAAGGTCGAGGAGCGCGATGGCCACACCGACGACGATGAGCGAAGCGCACACCGCGACCGTGTAGTTGACGAGCTCGTTCTTAGTAGGCCACACGACGCGCTTCATCTCGGAGCGCACAGAAGCCAGATACGCCTTGCCGCGAGCGAACAGACCGGTCTTTTTCTCGGTCTTCTTCTGAGCGGACTTCTTGGTGCTCTTGTTATTGGCCATTGTGGCTTACCTCCGCGCGTTTGCGCCTAGACTTTAGAAAACGTAAGCCTCACAAGGAGGCTTACGATTACAGACTGGCACGCCAGGAAGGACTCGAACCCTCAACAGACGGTTTTGGAGACCGTTGCTCTACCAATTGAACTACTGGCGTGTATGCTTAGAGACTAGCGAGTCTCTTTGTGCAGCGTGTGCTTCTTGCACCAAGGGCAGTACTTCTTGATCTCCATGCGATCAGGCATGTTGGCCTTGTTCTTGGTGGTCGTGTAATTACGACGCTTGCAATCAGTGCAAGCCAGGGTAACCATAGTGCGCATGTATCTAAACCTCCATTTACCGCCCCTACGGGCACGGTCGCTAACATTACCATCGACCATCATGTGATGTCAATGCCAACGGTATTACCGTATCTATTCTGCAAAGGAGATTCACAACTTGAACGCAACTCGGAAGAGAATGCGATCAGAGGGCAGCGCAGATACGGGAATGCCGCCTTGCCGAGCCAATCACGAGCGTAAAGGCTGGCAGAAAAAGGACCCGGCACCAATTGTGGCGCCGGGTCCTACAAGTACGCCTAGATCAGCGGGTAACCGAAGTTACTCGATGATGGTGGAGACGATACCGGAACCCACGGTGTGGCCACCCTCGCGGATAGCGAAGCGCAGGCCCTCCTCCATGGCGATCGGGTGGATGAGCTCGCCGGTGATGGTGATGTGGTCACCAGGCATGGCCATCTCGGTGCCCTCGGGCAGACGGACGGAACCGGTCACGTCAGTGGTACGGAAGTAGAACTGAGGACGGTAACCATCGAAGAACGGGGTGTGACGGCCACCCTCGTCCTTGGTCAGGACGTAGATCTCACCGGTGAACTTGGTGTGAGGGGTAACGGAACCCGGCTTGCACAGAACCTGGCCGCGCTCGATCTCCTCGCGCTTGATGCCGCGGAGCAGCAGGCCGACGTTGTCGCCAGCCTCGCAGAAGTCCATGGACTTACGGAACATCTCGATGCCGGTGCAGACCGTGGACTTGGTCTCCTTGATGCCGACGATCTCGACGTTGTCGTTGAGCTTGAGCTCGCCGCGCTCGACACGACCGGTGGCGACGGTACCACGACCGGAAATGGTCATGACGTCCTCGACGGCCATGAGGAAGGGCTTCTCGTTGTCGCGCTCAGGCGTGGGGATGTACTCGTCAACGGCATTCATGAGCTCGCGGATGGAGTCCATCCACTTCTCCTCGCCGTTGAGGGCGCCGAGGGCGGAGCCGCGGACGATCGGCAGATCGTCGCCCGGGAACTCGTACTCGGAGAGCAGGTCGCGGGTCTCCATCTCGACGAGGTCGATGAGCTCGTCGTCGTCGACCATGTCGCACTTGTTCAGGAAAACGACGATGTAAGGAACGCCGACCTGACGGGCGAGCAGGATGTGCTCGCGGGTCTGGGCCATCGGGCCGTCGGTGGCGGCGATAACCAGGATAGCGCCGTCCATCTGAGCAGCACCGGAGATCATGTTCTTGACGTAGTCGGCGTGGCCGGGGCAGTCAACGTGAGCGTAGTGGCGGCTGGCAGTCTCGTACTCGACGTGGGAGACGGAGATCGTGATGCCGCGCTCGCGCTCCTCGGGAGCCTTGTCGATGTTCTCGAAGGCGGTGAAGTCGGCCTTGCAGCCCTCAGTCTCAGACAGAGTCTTGGTGATGGCGGCGGTCAGGGTCGTCTTACCGTGGTCAACGTGACCGATGGTGCCGATGTTAACATGCGGCTTAGTGCGCTCAAACTTTTCCTTGGCCATGAAGCCCTCCTTCTGGAAAAGGTTGCTCCCTTTTGGAGCAAGTCCCTACTTAACTTAAGCGGCCTCCTCGTTTCCTCGGAAGCCGCCATAGTTACCTGGTAGCGGTGACTGGATTCGAACCAGTGACAACACGGGTATGAACCGTGCGCTCTGACCAACTGAGCTACACCGCCAGATGGAGCCTGCAACCAGACTTGAACTGGTGACCTCTTCGTTACCAACGAAGTGCTCTACCGACTGAGCTATACAGGCCTGACTGGTGGGGATGATAGGACTCGAACCTATGAACCCAGAGGGAGCGGATTTACAGTCCGCCGCAGTTGCCGCTGTGCCACATCCCCAGTCATTGTCAAACTCTCGCACGAAGCTGCATTTCTGCGGTGCTCTGTGCTCGAGCGAAGTGAATAATAGAACGTGGCGAGTAAGCGTGTCAACAAAAGGTTTTATATACACGTGCCCGGGCGTATCGCAGTGCAGGTAGATGGCTTAATCTGCTTATGTTCGACATATGGTGACATGACCTTTTCTCTTTCAAGTCTCAAATCGCCAGGTTCTACTTTTGCGTGATGCAGCACCGTTTAATCGCCTGTCCGCAATCGAATGCGATTCTGATCCGCTTGTTGAAAAAAGCCCGGTTCCGCTTGGAAACCGGGCTTCTTGATTCTATGGAGCCAGCGACAGGAATCGAACCCGCAACCAACGGATTACAAATCCGTTGCTCTACCGTTGAGCCACGCTGGCACTTCGGGCGCCGCAGGCGCGCAAAGCTTGTTTAGGATAGCGGAGCTCTAACGGCCGCGCAAGGATTGCAGCTTGGCGAGGGATTCGGGGCTCAATCGGCTCCCGAGCGTCAACTTGATGTCCACGTTCTCCTCGCGGGCGCGCTCGAAATCGCGATTCATATCCTCGATCTCCTCCACGAGCATGCGGGCCGAGACGCGCGTCACGCCATGGCCCATGACGGTCGCCTGGATCATCGCGTCACTTGTCACCACCGAGCAGGCCCTCCCCTCCTCGCGCGCACGGGTGCACAGATCCTGGATCACCGTATCTGCTGTCACGCCCGTGGGTGAGAACTCGATGCGCACGCCGCCCTGCGGAAGGTTCGGGCGATCGGGCGACACGTTGCCCGCGGCGTCGAACACCACGACCGCCTCGTACTGTCGGCCCGCAAACGCGGCCACGTCGCCGACCAGGGCCGTTCTGGCGCGCTCATACACATCGCTGGAATAGGGGTGGTCGCCACGGTCGAACATGAGCCGCTCGTACTTCGGCGTGGCGTGGATGACGTTGTAGCCGTCGACCACGAGCAGCTCCTTCTTGCCCGAGCGGGCGCCGCGAGGCGGCACGGGCGTGCTCGAGGCGCCGAGACCTGCGAACGCGTTGCCAACACCATAGGTGCTTGCATCGACGATCGGCTTGGCCGAACCCTCGCCAAAACGCTTGGCCTTTGACTTCTGTCGATTCTTCTTCGTCACGACCCGTTTCCTCTACTTCCGTTCGGAGATCTCCGGTGTCTGCAAATTTTACGCCCGCGATATGGGGCGCTCCTAGGCTAGTGAGTCGCGGTTGCGGCGCATCCACTCGAAGCACAGGGCCGTGGCGGCCTGCGCGACATTGAGGCTCTCGGTCTCCCCGCGCTGCGGCAACTTGGTGGTGAAGTCACAGGTATCGAGCACCAGTCGGGAGATACCGTCGCCCTCCGACCCCATGACGAGCGCCACGCGGCCCTCAAACGGGGCATCCCAGCACACATCCTCCGCGTGCTCGGTGGCGCCGCCAACCCAAAAGCCAGCGGACTTGAGGTCCTCGAGGGCACGGACGATGTTGGGAACCTGTGCGATGGGCAGGTGCATGACGGCTCCTGCGGAGGTCTTGTACGTTGCGACGGTGACCTCGGCCGACCGCTTGTTGGGAATCACGACGCCAGCTGCACCCACAACCTCGGCAGAGCGCACGATGGCACCGAAGTTGCCGGCGTCGGTGACATGGTCGAGCACCACCACGAGCGCGGGTGCATCGGCCGGTGCGGCGGCGATGATGTCGGAGAGGTCGGCATAGGGGAACTTGCCAACTTCGAGGACGATGCCCTGGTGGGCGCCATGGCTCGAGATCGCGTCAAGCTGGGTGCGGGGCACACTCTTGACGCTCACGCCCGCCTCGCCAAGGCCGGCGAGCAAGTCGCGGATAGCCGGCTCGTTCTCCACACCCTGCGCGATCAGCGCGCGCTTGATGGGGAAGCCGGTGCGCAGCGCCTCAAACGCGGCACGGCGCCCCTCGATGTAATTGCCCTCGGCGGCATGGACGTCACGGCGCTGAGGCGCTGCGGTCTGCTGGGACCGAGACGCCTGAGGCATGCGCTGATGGGCCACAGACCTAGCCCCGCGTCCCTGCGCGCCCTTCGCGCGGCCCTCGGCCCCGCGCTTCGGCTTTCCCTGATAATCGCCGCCCTTTTGCGGGCGCTTCTTCTGTGCCATCTCGGCCCCTTTCAAAGCGATTCACTCGCTGACATTGTCACATCTCGGTACGCAAAATGCACCCGTCTCCCACACCCGCACGCGCTCATAACACACACGCCGCACCCGGGCACTCCGGATGCGGCGTGACATTTCTAACGTACGCCAACCTCAATTTAGGGACTGTCCCCAAATTGAGGTGATTTAGCGCCTACCCCCTAATTGAGACGGGGGAGCTAAGCGCGCTTGATGCGGGAGCCGGCGGCGGTGTCCTCGATAGCGAGGCCGAGCTCCTTCAGGCGATCGCGGATGGCGTCGGCGGTGCCCCAGTCCTTGGCGGCGCGGGCCTCCGCACGAGCAGAGAGGATGGCCTCGGCGGCCGCGTCAACGTCATCGCCCTCAAAGCCCACGAGCTCGGCGGCCACACCTGCGAGCTCGGCGGGCAGTGGTTCCTCGATCACGGGGAGCTTGACGCCCAGCTGTGCGAGCGCACCGCTGATCACGGCGGCGCAGACGCGCGCGGCGCCCTCGTCCACCGCGCCGGCGGCCTGCTCGAGGTACTTGTTGGCCTCGGTCACAAGCTGGAAGTAAGCGGCCACGGCACCGGCAGTATTGAAGTCGTCATCCATGCAGGCCTCGTAGTCGGCGGCGGCCTTTTCCATGGCGGCGGTCAGTGCATCGGCGAGTTCGGCGTTCGGCTCCCCTTCCGCGTGGTCGGCCGCCCACTTGAGGTTGCGGCAGGTGCCGGCGATACGCGCGAGCGAGTTCTCGGCGCCCTCGAGGCGCTCCCAGGAGAAGTCGAGCGGGCTGCGGTAGTGGGTCTGCAGCATGAGCAGGCGCAAGGCGGCGGCGGAATGCTTCTCGAGCACCTCGGCCAAGGTGAAGAAGTTGCCCAGGCTCTTGCTCATCTTCTCGCCGTCAACGAGCAACATGCCCGTGTGCATCCAGGTGTTGGCAAAACCCTCGTGCCAGGCGCAGGTGGCCTGGGCGCACTCGTTCTCGTGATGCGGGAAGGCAAGGTCGGAGCCGCCGCCGTGAATGTCGATGGGCGTGCCCAGATAACGGTGCACCATGGCGGCGCACTCGGTGTGCCATCCGGGACGGCCCTCGCCCCACGGGCTCTTCCAGGAAGGCTCGCCGGGCTTGGCGGCCTTCCACAGGGCAAAGTCCAGCGGGTCGCGCTTGTCCTCGTTCTCCTCGATGCGGGCACCCACCATGAGGTCATCGATGTTGCGGCCGGAGACCTCGCCGTAAGAGGGGTCGCTGCGCACGGAGAAGTACACGTCGCCGTTGTCGGCCGCATAGGCGTGACCGCCCTCGATCAGCGTCTTGATCATGCCGATCATGGCGCCGATCTCCTTGGTGGCACGGGGGCGCACATCCGGGTCGAGCACGTTGGCGGCGCGCATGACGCCGATGAACTTGTCGGAGAACTCGGTGGCGACCTCCTCGGCGGTGCGACCCTGCTCGTTGGCGCGGTTGATGATCTTGTCATCCACGTCGGTGAGGTTCTGAGCGAACGTGACCTCGTAGCCGCTCGCGATGAGCCAGCGGCGGATCACGTCGAAGCTGATGAAGGTGCGGGCGTTGCCGATGTGGATGTTGTCGTAGACGGTGGGGCCGCACACGTACATGCGGACCTTGCCCTCCTCGATGGGACGGAAGTCCTCTTTTTGGTGAGTGGCGCTGTTGTAGATTTTCATGGGTATCTCCTCCGGGGCGGGGCGGGGCACATCATCCGTGCTCAAACAGTCCTGGCTCGCACGAAGCGTCCACAGCACGCTTCGGCTCATGCGGAAACTGCGCGCGGACGATATGCCCCGCCTCGACCACATCGTTGTCTTCCTTGCATAGTCTATACGAGCGGACAACCTTGCAGAAGCTCGGACTTCCTCCTCGTCGGACAAGGAGATCCGCTCCAAAGAAAAAGAGGGATAGCGAACCGCCGCGGGCGGTTCTTTCAGCTACATCGCTCCAGCAGGCAGACGGACCAGGCGCCTATGCCCTCGCCTTCGCCCTCCCAACCGAGCTTTTCGGTGGTCGTGGCCTTGACGCCGATGTTTTCGACCGGGCAGCCGATGGCGCGGGCCAGATTCTCGCGCATGGCCTCGCGGTGTGGACCGATCTTGGGCTCCTGACAGGCGATAGTGCAATCGGCATCGACGAACTCGTAGCCCAAGCTGCGCGCGTGCTCCATCACCGCGGCGAGAAGCTTAAGCGAATCGGCTCCAGCGTAGGCCGGGTCCGTGTCGGGGAAGAGCTTGCCAATGTCGCCACCGCGGCAGGCGCCCAGGATGGCATCGGCTAGGGCGTGCGCGAGCACGTCGGCGTCGCTATGGCCGAGCAGGCCCTTGCTGTGCGGGATATCCACGCCACCGATGATGCAGCGGCGCCCCTCCACCAGGCGGTGTACGTCGTATCCATGGCCAATGCGCAGATTCGATGCCATGCTGCCCCCTTATCTCACAAAATGCACGGGCTAAGGATATACCCTGCGGCGCTTTTTCGCTTCACATCCGGGCTTGACGATCGCTCGCATCTTGCTTGATGAGGTTTTTCGTATCGTTTTTGAGGAACCCCGGATAGACCTCCTTTTCGAGCAATCACGACCTGCGCTTTTGCTCTGAAAATCGGAGGCCTACTTCGAGAAATCGAAATACGATACGAAAAACCTCAAGAAGGACTCTCCGGCGCGGCGCCGGGCGACGTGGAAGAGGCCCACATCGGAGGAACCGTCCGCCAAAACCGGACGCATCGCCATGGTCACCCACGAAGTCGGGCGCGCAGGGCCGCCTCGACCGGCGCCAGATCCTCGGGCAACGTAACCTTGAGGTTGTCGCGTGGGGCCTCGAACCCGCGCACGCGGCCGCCCATCCCCTCGACCAAAGATGCGTCATCGGTGCCCACGAAACCCGTGCGATCGACCCATTCATATGCTTTGATCAGGGACTTGGTCCAAAAGACCTGCGGAGTCTGCACTGTCCAGAACCGAGCGCGCGGCGGGGTCTCCACAAAGCAGCCGGCCTCATCGATGACCTTGAGCGTGTCGACCGCGGGCTGACCGCACACCACACCGTCAAGAGCATGCCCCCGACGAACACCGCCCGCAGTCGAACAGGCGCTCTCCCCCGCGGGATTACCAGCCGCCTCGGCGCCGCCCGCATCCACAAGGGCATCCGGCCCCGCATCATCTCCGGCAACGAGCGCCTCGATGGCGGCGTCGATGGTCTCGGGCAAGATCAGCGGGCGGGCGGCATCGTGCACGAGCGCGATCTCGCAGTCGGCCGGAACAGCAAACAAGCCGTTGCGGGTTGAATCCTGCCGCTCGGCGCCGGAGGGCGCGAACGCGATGGGCGTCAAGAACGAAAACGGTTCGACGGCGCGGCGCCGCATCTCATCGGACTTATCGGGCGGGCACACCACGACGATGCGCGACACGCGTTCGGCCGCGTCAAACGCCTCGAGCGTCCAGGTAATGAGCGGCTTACCGGCAACTTCGATCAACAGCTTTCCGCCCGGATTGCCAAAACGCGTACCCGAACCGCCCGCCACGATGATCGCGCAGGCGCGCGTCATGCCCTCGGCCATGCTTCCCTCCCCTTCAACGCGAAAGAGGCGCACCCGCGCCCCTCTCGCACTCTTCATCGATCAAAATCCGTGCGCCCCGGCCCCATGCGAGGCCAACGAAGCGCACAGCCCGGCACCCGAGGGCCTTAAGCCTCGCGCTTGCTGCCGTGCATCCGCGCGAGCGAATCCGCGAGAATCGCAGGGTTGTTGACGCCGAAATTGCCCAAGCGGTCGGGATCGTTCTTGATGTCGTCCATAAGATCTTGCAGCGAACCGTACTCATCCACGATGCGCTCTGCCACGCCGTCGCGCACGACGGATACGCGCGACAGGGTGCGCAGACCAAGCGGGGACATGACGGAGTCCTCGTCGAGGTCCTCAAAGCCAAGGGCCTTGGCGACCTTGCTGGGACTCGTGAGGTCCTGGGCCGACATCGACGAGAACACCTGTCGCACGCGCTCGGCATTCTCCTCGGAGGCATCGGCCGCATAGTCGCGAATCATAAGGCTGTATTCGGTCTCCATGCCGGCGCCGGCGAGCTGCTCGAGCTGCATCTGCACGAGCTTCCCCTGGTTGCCCAGCTTGGCGATGCAGTTCTGAAGCTCCACCTTGGCCTGCTCCATGATCTCGAAGCTCGAGAAGATGCTCGTGATATCGGCAAGCGTGACGTAATCGTCCAGCTCGAGCGCCGTAAGGCGCAAGAGCGAGCGGTCGAGTGAGGAGCGCGTGGTCTGAAGCGTGGAAACGAGCTGGTTCACCGAGCTCATGATCTCGGTCACCGGCTGAATCTGATAGGACTTGCCATCCACATAGACGTTCACCACGCCACGGCGCTCGGACACCGAGATAATCGTGGCGTCGGTGAGCACGCTCATGCGGGCCGCGGTGCGATGGCGCATGCCCGTCTCGCTCGTGGAGAGCGAGGGATCCGGATTGAGGTGGAAGTTGGCGCGCAGGATCTTGTTGAGCCCGCCGTCGATGACGATCGCGCCATCCATCTTGGAGAGCTCGAAAAGTCGGTTGCTCGTGAAAGAAATGTTCAGCGGAAAGCCATCGTTGCCGGCGGCAAGTACGGCCTCGGTATCGCCCACGCAGATGAGCGCGCCGATGTGGCCCGCGATGATCATATCGAGGGCGGTCCTCAGCGGTTGCCCCGGGGCGGTGAGGCGAACGGCCTCTTTCATGCGCTCGTCGGTGCTTTTCTGTTCCACGGCGGACCTCCCTTGTTTCTCGCTCGTTTTATTGTCGCACGAATCGCAGGACCCTCTTCAGATTTGCAGAAAAGTTACGATGCCACCACGCCTGCGGAGCGGAGGGGTCAAACAGACGCGGTTGACGGCCGTGTCAGACGAGCCGACTGCAAAGCGGCCAGCCGGAAATCTATCCGACTGGCCGCTCAAGGCTCGCAATTTCACATGGCTCAGTGCGCGCCGATGACTCAGTGCGCGCCGGCGCCCGATTGGATAAGCCCACCGGAGGTGCTTGCGGTGCGCGGGGCGCTCGTAGAGCGGCGCGGCGCCGAGGCGTCAAAACCCGCACCGAGCTCACCGGTCGCGCGAGGAGCGGGGATTTCGCCGGCAACATGGGTGAACACGAGTTCACCGTCGGCAAGGTCGCACTGGACCGTATCGCCCGCGGACCACTCGCCCGCCAGCAGCTCCTCGGACAGCGGGTCCTCAATGAGGCGCTGGATGGCACGGCGCAGCGGACGAGCGCCATTGGTGAGGTCGGTACCCTCGCGCACGATCTTTTCGAGTGCGGCGTCGGTCACCACGATATTCATCCCGTTGGCGATCAGACGCTGGCGCAGGTCGTCGACGAGCAGCTCGGCGATGTGCGTGAGGCTCTCCCCAGCGAGCTTCTGGAACACCACGATATCGTCCACGCGGTTGATGAACTCGGGGCGGAACAGGCGCTTGAGCTCCCCCATCGCACGGCCGCGGATCTCGTCGGCGGTAAGACCGGCCTCGCCCGTGGTGCCAAAGCCCACGCTCGAATCCTGTGCGATCTCGCGGGCTCCCACGTTGCTCGTCATGATGACGACCGTGTTGCGGAAATCAACGGTCTTGCCCTGGCTGTCGGTCAGGCGGCCCTCGTCGAGCACCTGCAGCAAGATGTTGAAGATGTCGGGATGCGCCTTCTCGATCTCGTCGAACAGCACCACCGAGTACGGGTTGCGGCGCACGGCCTTGGTGAGCTGGCCGCCCTCCTCATGTCCCACGTAGCCCGGGGGCGAACCGATGAGCTTGGAGACCTCGTACTGGCTGCCGAACTCGGACATGTCAAAGCTGATGAGCGCATCTTTGCTGCCGAACAGGTACTCGGCGAGCGTCTTGGCGAGCTCGGTCTTGCCGGTGCCCGTGGGGCCCAAAAAGATGAAGGAACCGCCAGGGCGGCGGGGGTCCTTGAGCGGGCTGCGGCTGCGCCGGATCGCCTTCGCGACGGCGGCGACCGCCTCGTCCTGCCCGATGATGCGCGTCTTGAGCGCGCTCTCACAGGCGAGCAGTCGACGGCTCTCGTCCTCCGTGAGCGACGAGACGGGCACGCCCGAGGTCACCGAGACGATGTCGGCGATCTGGGGCACATCGATGACGACCGGGCTCGCGTCGAGCTCGGCGTTCCAGGCGGCGCGGGCCTCACCCAGGGCGATTTCGGCGGTCTGCTGCTGTTCCTTGGCCTCGGCGGCGCGGTTCATGTCGTCCGCGGCGCTCGCCTCCTCGACGGCGGCCTTGAGCTCGACCACGCGGGCCTCGGCCTCGCGCACGGGCTCGGGCGCCTTGTTGCGCGCGATACGAGCGCGGGCGCCGGCCTCGTCGATGAGATCAATCGCCTTGTCGGGCAGGAAGCGGTCCTGGATATAGCGGGCCGAAAGACTCGCCGCCGCCTCAAGGGCCGCCTGCGTGTAACGGACGTGGTGGTGCTCCTCATATTTGGGAGCGAGCTTGGCAAGGATCGCCACGGTGTCGGACGCGCTCGGCTCATCCACGTCGATAGCCTGGAAGCGGCGCTCGAACGCCGGATCCTTTGCCAGGTACTTACGGAACTCCTCGGCGGTGGTGGCACCGATGATCTGGAAGGCGCCGCGTGCGAGGACCGGCTTGAGCATGGAGCTCGCGTCGATTGAGCCCTCCGCGGAGCCCGCGCCGATCAGCGTGTGCATCTCATCGATGAACAAGATGATGTCGTCGGCCTCGGTGGCCTCCGCTATCACACTCTTCAGGCGCTCCTCGAACTCGCCGCGATACTTTGCACCGGCCACCAGCCCGGGCAGGTCGAGCGTCCAGATGTTTTGGCCCATGAGGTTCTCGGGGACGTTGCCGGCGGAGATCTCCTGCGCCAGCCCCTCGACGATGGCGGTCTTGCCCACACCGGGGTCACCCAGGATGAGCGGGTTGTTCTTGGTACGACGAGAAAGGATCTCCATCATGCGGGAGATCTCCTTCTCTCGGCCGATGACCGGATCGAGCTTGCCCTCGCGCGCCTCCTGCGTGAGGTTGGTGCCGAACTGCGCGAGCACGCTCTCCGGCTTGCCACCGGCCTGGCCCTGCGCTCCGCCGCCGAAAAACGGCAGGCCCGCACCCGGACGACCGGAGCCGGCGCCCGCCAGGGGACGCTGCTTGCCCTGGTCCTTGGCCGTGAGCTTCTCCACGGCGCCGCGGACGCTCGCGCCCGAGACGCCCAGGCGGCGCAGGATGTCCACAGCCAGGCCGTTGCCCTCGCTCACGATGGCGAGCAGCAGGTGCTCCGTGGAGACATAGGTCTGGTTGTTCTCGCGCGCCAGACGGAAGCTCTTCTCCATCACCGAGATGACGAGCGGCGTGAATGCGAGCTTAGCGTCCTCGGGCTCAGGCTCCGAAGGTGCGGCCTTATGGATCTCGTTCAGCTGCTCGAGGATGTCGTCGTACGTGATCTCGAGATCGCGCAGCGCCTCGGCCGCCACGCCCTCTTGCTCCTTGGCCAGGGCGAGCAGCAAATGCTCGGTGCCGACCTTGGAGGTCTTGAGCGCTCGAGCCTCCTCTTTCGCAAGCGACATGACCTTGCGCGCTCGATCGGTGAATCGGTCCAACATGCGTCTACCTCGTTTATGCTCGTGGCGTGTTATCGAAAAACGTGTACCCAATGGCGCACCATGATAACCGATTGAGGTCAAAACGCGACAGCTGACGCAAGGGACAGCACCGCTGCTCGTGCCCATATCCAATAAGGCCCGCAGCGAACTTCATCGCTACGGGCCTTTCGCATCCCTAGGGAAGACGGCTCAATTTGTACCTGTCCCCAATTGAGGCATTAGGCGGCGAGGCGCTTGAGCACGTCGACGAGCAAGGTATAGAAGCGCTCGGAGGAGGCGAGCTCCATGGACTCATCGGGCGTGTGAACATCCTTCAGGGTCGGACCGACGGCGATGGCGTCCAAGCCGTCGAGGGCCTCGGCGAACAGGCCGCACTCAAGGCCGGCGTGGATGGATTCGATGCGCAGCTCGGTGTCGAACAGCTCGCGGTAGCTCTTGAGGAAGACGTCGCGCACCGGGGAGTGCTCGGCGTAGCTCCAGCCCGGGTACTCGTACTCGAACTTGGCGTCGAAGCCCAGCACGTCGGCGAGCGTCTGCAGGCGGTCCTTGAACTCCTCCTGCAGGGAGGTGATGGAGGAACGCGGAGACAGCAGGATCTTGGCCTCGTCGTCGGACGTGGCGACAACGCCGATGTTGGAGGAGACGTCAACGGCACCGTCGGCCGCCAGGTTGCGACGCATCACGCCGTTGGGGGCGAGGCGGATGGCGCGCACAAAGGCGAGCGCGGTGTCCTCGTTGATGGCCTCGACCTCGGCGTCATCGAAAATTGCGACATCGCAGGTGAAGCCGGGGTCATAGGTCTCGAGCTCGGCGGCGACCTTCGCGGCGATCTCGCGGGCGAGCTCGGCGCCCGCCTCGGCGGCGGCATGATCGGCGTAGACGAGTTCGGCCTTGCACTCGCGGTTGATGGCATTGTCCTTGGTGCCACCGTTGAAGCTCACCAGGGCGGGCTCACCGGCGATCATGAGGCGCTCGACGATGCGGGCCATGATGAGGTTGCCGTTGCCGCGCTCGAGATGGATATCGGCACCGGAATGACCGCCGAGGAGGCCGGAGATCTCAAGCGCGAGGACGCTACCGGACTTGTGCTCGCGGGTGATAGGGCGGGTGTAGGTGACAACGACGCCGCCGGCGCAGCTGACGGTGGCCACGCCCTCCTCCTCGGAATCGAGGTTGATCATGGTACGGGCGTCGATCTGGGACTTGTCGAGGGTCTCGGCGCCCACGAGGCCGGACTCCTCGTCGGTGGTAAAGACGCACTCGAGGGCCGGATGGGCCAGGGAGTCGTCATCGAGCACGGTGAGCATGAGCGCGACCGCGATGCCATTGTCGGCGCCCAGGGTGGTGCCGTTGGCGGTAAGGACGCCGTCGGTCACCACGAGATCGATGCCGTCCTTGGTGAAATCGTGCTCAACGGAGCCGAGTTTGTCGCACACCATATCGATGTGGCCCTGCAGCATGACGGCGGGCTTGTCCTCGGCGCCGGCGGAGGCGGCCTTCTTGATAATCACGTTATGGACATCATCCTGATAGACCCACAGGCCGTGGTCCTTGGCGAACGTCACCAGGTAATCGCTGATCTGCTTCTCGTTGCCGGACTCGCGCGGGATGGCGCTGATCTCCTCGAAGTAATGGAACAGCTTGGCGGGCTCATAGCCGGTGATCTTGTAGTCCATGGGTGCCTCCTTGGCGCATCTGATGCGGACATTAGCCATGCGACTTATATATTCCCAAAGTTCAGTTGAAGAAACCAGCCCGCACTCGACGAGAGGCCCCTCGCTCACGTCCAACGGGCGAAATCGGCCCTAGACCGACCGCACCCTGCGCATGGGGCGTCTGCAGCCGACCCCATCCCCCACCGAGACATAACAAAAGTCACGTTTCCAAGGGCGGAAACGTGACTTTCATTTGACTTCGATCAGCGTTCGGAGGCCATTCGGCACCCAGGGCCAACCTCAAGTATCCGGCGTCAGCCTCAATTTAGGGACTGTCCCTAAATTGAGGTGTGGGAGCCGTCCCCAGATAGGGGCAACCTACAGAGGGCCGCTATTCGTCAGAACGGCGAAACCGATCTAGTAGAGCTTGGCGCCGGCGGGGATGGCATCATCCACGATCAGAACGTTGAGGCGCTCGGGAGTCTCGTCGCCCTCGGCCTCGGCATGCACGGCGGAGATGATCATGCCGCAGCTGGGGATACCCATCATCTTGCGCGGAGGCAGGTTGGTGATGGCGATGAGCGTCTTGCCGATCAGGTCCTCCGGCTCGTAGTAGTCGTGAATGCCGGAAAGGATGGTACGGTCGGTGCCGGTGCCGTCGTCCAGGGTGAAGTTCAGCAGCTTCTTGGACTTGGGAACGGCCACGCAGTCCTTGACCTTCACGGCGCGGAAGTCGCTCTTGGCAAAGGTGTCGAAGTCGACGAAATCCTCGAACAGCGGCTCGACGACCACCTTGGAGTAGTCGTTCGTGGGCTTCATGGACGTGAGGAACGGGCTCGCGGCACCCGCGGCCTCGGCCATCTGGGCGGCCTTGGCAGCAGCGGCACCGGACTTGGAACCCTTCTCGGGCTTCATGTGCGGGAACAGCAGGACGTCGCGGATGGACGTGGAGTTGGTGAGCAGCATGACCACGCGGTCGATGCCGATGCCGATGCCACCCGCGGGAGGCATGCCGTACTCGAGCGCGCGCACGTAGTCCTCGTCGTACTCCATGGCCTCGTCGTCGCCGCCGGCCTTCTCCTCCATCTGCGCGGCGAAGCGCTCGGCCTGATCGACCGGGTCATTGAGCTCAGAGAACGCGTTGGCGTACTCGTGCGCGGCGATGAAGAGCTCGAAGCGGTGCGTGAGGCGCGGGTCGTCCTCGTGACGCTTGGCCAGCGGGGAAACCTCGACGGGGTAATCCACGACGAAGGTCGGGTTGATGAGGATAGCCTCGCCCAGCTCGTCGAACAGCTCGGCGATGAGCTTGCCGGCGGTCCACTCAGGCTTGTACTCGATGTCATGCTCGTCGCAGGCGGCGCGAAGCTCCTCGACGGGCGTATCGATGGTGATGGTGCGGCCCAGAACCTCGGAGACGACGTCGGTCATGGGACGGGACGGCCACGGGGAGAACAGGTCGATGGCCTGACCCTGGTAGTCGATCATGCCCTCCAGCCCGATGGCACGCGCGGCGGCCTTGATGACGCCCTCGGCGAGCTCCTTCATGCCCTCGAGATCGGAGTAGGCGCGATAGGCCTCCATGGTGGTGAACTCGGGGTTGTGGGTGAGGTCCATGCCCTCGTTGCGGAAGATACGGCCGATCTCGAACACGCGCTCATAGCCGCCCACAAGCAGGCGCTTGAGGTGCAGCTCGGTAGCGATGCGCAGGTAGTTCTCCTGGTTGAGCGCGTTGAAGTGCGTGATGAACGGCTTGGCCGTGGCGCCGCCCTGAATGGACTGCAGGATGGGGGTCTCGACCTCCATGTAGCCGTTGTCCTCCATGTAGCGGCGGAAGGCGGAGACGATGGCGGAGCGCTTGCGGAAGGTCTCGCGCACGTCCTCATTCACGATGAGGTCGACGTAACGCTGGCGATAGCGAGTCTCCTTATCGGAGAGGCCGTGGAACTTCTCGGGCAGCGGGCGGACCGCCTTGGAGAGCAGCTGGGCGGTACGCGGAGCGATGGAGAGCTCGCCGCGCTTGGTGCGCGTCATCTGGCCGGTCGCCTGGACGATATCGCCGAGGTCGAGCTCCTTCAGAACCTCCCAGGACTCCTCCTCCACATCGTTCACGCGGCAGAAGAGCTGGATGTCGGCGGACGGATCGCGCACGACGATGAACATGATCTTGCCCTGACCACGCTTGGCCACGACGCGACCGCCGATGGTGACGGTCTCGGGGGCGACCTCCTCGTTGGCGAGATGCTCGTAACGGTCGAGCAGGTTGGCGGCGTGATCGGTCACGGAAGAACGCTCCGGGTAGGGATTCTTGCCGGCGGCGTACAGGGCGGCGCGGTCGGCGAGGCGACGGGCGCGCTCGTCGTTCAGGATGTTGGCGGGCTCGGCGGCTTCGAGGTTCTCGGCCATCTCGGTGACTCCTCTCGTGGTGCCGGACCGTGGCCCGGCTGTTCTTCGGCACGGCAATCGCTCATCAAGCGTACCGCGAAGGGGCTTCAAACGAAAACCGCCCCCTGGCGCCATGCGGCGTCAAGGAGCGGAGTTGCGCGCTAGGATTCGAACGAACCCTAGCGCGAGATCTTGGCGATGGTGTAGACGCGCGTCTTGCCGTTTGCAAGCACGACCTCGACGCTCTCGCCCTCACCGTGACCGATGATGGCACGACCGACCGGGGACTCGTTGGAGATCTTGTGCTCGAGAACGTTGGTCTCGGTGGTACCGACGATGGTGAAGTCGGAGGCCTCGCCCTCGCCGTCGATCAGCGTGACGACGCTGCCAATGGAGACGATCATGCTGGAGCCGGCAACGGCATCTTGAGCGTTGGCCAGGGTGGCGCGGATCTCGGCGATGCGGGCGGCATTGCGAGCCTGGTCCTCCTTGGCGGCATCGTACTCGGCGTTCTCGGAAAGGTCGCCGAATGCACGGGCCTCTTTGATGTGCTCGACGATCTCACGGCTCTTCTCGCCCTCGAGATACGCGAGCTCCTCCTCGAGCTTCTTGCGGCCCTCGGCAGTCAGTACGATCTGGCTTACGTCCATGCGACGATCCCCTCTTAGCGTGTGCGTGCAGAAATAACAGCAAAGCGACCGGCGAACCCTGGCGGGTCAACCGGCCGCGATCAACCCTTGTGTACGCGGGTTACTCGGCGTCCTTGGCGGCCGCGGCTTCCTTCTTGGCCTTGGCCTCGGCAAGCTGAGCCTCGAGCTGGGCGACCTCGTCGTCCTCCTCGACGACCTCGGCCTCCTCGGCCTGCTGCTCGCCGTCACCGGACATGCCCTCACGGATGTTCTTGACCGTCTTGCCCAGGGACTTGCCGAGCTTCGGCAGGTTCTTGGGGCCGAAGATCAGCAGGGCGACGATGAGGATGACAACCCACTCAAAACCTTTAGGGAACATACCATTTCCTCCAGAAACTTTCCGTTTGGCGTGACATGCGCGATATGCGCCGCGCGCTAGCTCGAAAGAGTATAACCCGCCATCACGGCTCTGCACAACATTTGACAATTCTACACGGGCAACGGGCCCGTTCGGTTAAGAGTCGGTAAGCGGTTTGAACGCAAAAAGGGCCGCCCGAAGGCGACCCTTTGCAATGCAATGGTCGGGTTGACTGGATTTGAACCAGCGACCCCCGCGTCCCGAACGCGGTGCTCTACCAAGCTGAGCCACAACCCGCAGCTCGGTTATAATATCAGAAGATTTCTTCCAATGCTAGCCCACAGCGATAAAAGGTCCACTTTTTTCCATCTTCGCAGCTTGGGCCCACCATCCGTGCTCCTTCATAGCGGCAATGCCGATCTTTTCGGCCGCCATCTGCGTTTTGCAGACGGCAAAAACAGTGGCACCGGATCCGCAGACATCGACGGCGCGGACGTCCGGCTGCTCGCGCAGCCAATCGAGAATCTCGCCGATTTCGGGGCACAGCTCGCGCGCCACCGGGGCGAGATTGTTCGAGACGTGTGAGAAAACGGCATCCTCGTCGTGGGCGCGCATGGCGTCGAGCATGGGCTCGAGCTCGCCCGCGGGCTGTGGGCTCTCGTCGAAACGGCGATAGGCCTCGACGGTGGAGACACCGCCCGTCATAGGCTTGACCAGCGCGACCGGGGTGCCGGTGAGAGGTCGGAACATCTCGCGCATCGTATCCCCGCGGCCATCGAGGTGCGCTGGCGGGCCGTAGAGGAAGAACGGAACGTCTGCGCCGATCGAGCGCGCCACCGCGTCGATGCGCTCATCGCGCGGATCGACGCCCCAGTACCGGCAGATGCCCATGATGGTTGCAGCGGCATCGGTGGACGGGCCGCCCAGGCCAGCGCGGATGGGGATGTGCTTATCGATGAGGATCGCGAAATTCGGCTCGCGGCCAAAGGCCTCCCCCATCGCGACGGCGGCCTTATAGGCGCTGTTGCTCTCCTGCGGGAAATCGGCCTCCGGGACCGTCTTGACCATGAGGCGATCGGACGGTGCGATGGCGAGAGTATCGGCGATGTCCAACGTCGTCATGACCGTGTCGACACCGTGATAGCCCTCCTCATCCGTCTGCTCGTGAACGCCCAGATAGAGGTTGATCTTCGCCGGGGCGGTGATGAGCATGAAGCGGCCCTGGGGAGCCTCGGCACGGACGCCCGCCGCGCGAAGCGGGTCGAACGCGGGGTTCGGCGCCGGCATTTAGTGCTCCTCGAGCTGCGTGCCGAGCGGGGTGAAGATATGCTCGCCGGTCTCGGGGTCGAACAGCTCGACGGTGCCGGTCAGAACGTCGACGTACTGATACGACTGGCGGGACTTGCGGCCGCGGCGCTCATCAACCTCGATGATGAAGACGGCAGGATGCACGTTCTTGATGATGCCCAAGCGCTCGATGACGCGGGTGCGGCCCATGTTGGCCTTGACCTTCACGCGGTCGCCGACCATCCCGGACAGCTTCTCCTGGATCTCCGCGACGTGATTGACTTCCATCTCTTCCATGCTATGGCCTCCACACACGGGCGCTCGATAGAATGCGCCCAAGTATACACATACACATTGGAGTATAGCAGGGTTACAGTAAGTGTGAGAATATAGCCTTCCCGGACATGCGGCAGCTACTTGCGCTTTTCCAACCTTTCAAGCTGTTTGGTTGAACGCCTCCAGCACAACGGGCATCTTTCTATCGTCATCGCCAGAATCAATATGTTCGTTTCCCCAATCAACAACCGTATGCTGTTGATCCGAGAGCCCAGCGGGAGCCCGTATAAACTGCGGGGACTCGGCATAAAGACCGAGCCCCCACCTCATAAGGTTGGCCCATCTTCTCTACTCGACCGTCACCGCACTCCGAGATATCCGGGTAATCCGATGAACCCCACCCGATTCAAATAGGTAGGCTTCGGCGGTTTCCCCAGATGAGTAAGCGACATGAACGCAACCGATTCTCAAATCGCCTTCATCGAAAAGCATATAAACATTTGGATCTTCGGTTTTTCTATACACGCCCGATGAGGCACCACCAATGGTCACGCCACTTGCTTCCCACATGCCGCAATCAGCGTAATCCAAATTAGGCCAAAGGGAGATAATGCGCGAGGCGGACGGCCCTGACACTTTGTTATCAGCAGACGCGCCGTCGCAATATGCAAAAGTGCCCTCGACATCGTACCCGCGTAGCGCCGCTTCACGAGAATGTCCGAGCTTCAAAGACAGCAACACCGCAATTACGCACAAGGCAACGCATGCGCATGAAAGCACCAGCTTAGGATTAATCAACCTCCCCATTTCCCCACCACCATGCTAGGTACGAACCGCCCGTAGACGAGAACGATAGAGCGACTTGCTGACCAGCGCCGCATACAAACGCCTGACACCGTCCTTCACTTCGTAAACGCGGTAGGGCGTTGCGTAATGAATGTTCAACTGCTCAACTACGTAATATCCACTCGAATCTATCTCGACAAGAACTCCGGATACTGCCTGACCGCCCAGTGGTCCAGAAAAACCCACATCTCCATACGGAGTGGGAAAGCTGTAGCTAAAATCAATACTTCCTGACCCCGAGGTCGTTACATAGAGCCCTCCGCCATTGTCCACCTTTGTTCCGCCAGGCGGCTGCCCAGCAGACCTCTTCCACGGGCTGTTCACCACCCGCTGAGCCTCATAAACGGTTTCGTACGTCGGACGCCCTCGATTGGAGCGTTCTTCGCCACTCAGCTTCAAAGCTTGGCTTATCACCCGTTCGGCTTCAGCTTCTGCGTTTGCCTGGCACAAATCCAAGAACTCCTGATGGGTAAGATCAGGATACGCGGGGCATTCAACTATATTCGTATATAACTCATCCCCCGCAAAAGAACACTGCGGCGTGGCAACAGAAATACCCAGAAGACCAATCGTCGCAATAAGATGACGACGATCAAACAAATGGTCACTCATCTTACCGTTCATCACTACCTCCAGATGCCTCAATACGTCTAATTAAGACCACAGACGATTCGGGACGCATGGCGCCTGGAGTAATCTATAGAAAATCAGGGGAAGGAACATGGAGTGTTGATTGTTCATCGTTCCACCTCCTTTACCATATTCTATTATCTCAACAATAAAATGCAAGCACTCGGACTTTATGCTAAGTCTGGTTTTAGATCATCAATTTTCAAACCGTTGAAAAACAACCACCTGAAAATCAACCCTGCTTTTCTCTATAGCTCGTCGGTGTCGAGGACGATGGTGAAAGGTCCGTCGTTCACAAGCTCGACCTGCATATCGGCACCAAAACGGCCCGTCTGGACACGTCCCACGTCGGCACGGACGAGGTCGACGAAGTACTCATATAGCTCGGTGGCCTGCGCCGGTGGCGCGGCCTCGACAAAGGAGGGGCGGCGGCCCTTCCTGCAATTGGCGAACAGCGTGAACTGAGAGACCACCAGAACCTCGCCGTCCACATCGGGAAGCGAGAGGTTCGTCTTCCCCTCCTCGTCATCGTTGATGCGCAGGGCGAAGATCTTGCCCCAGAGCTTATCCGCCTCAGCCCGGGTATCGGCATGACCGACGCCGAGCAAAATCAGATACCCGGCGCCGATCTTACCCACGACGTCCCCGGCGATTGTCACGCTCGCGCGCTCAACGCGCTGAATGACGGCGCGCATGGGTTAGCACTCCTGCGCCTGAGCGCCGCCCACAGTCGTGAGCTGAGCAGACAGGTCTTCGAGCGCATGGAAGCGATGGCTGATGGCGTTCTTCTCCTCGGGCGTGAGCTCGGCCATGGTCTTGCCGGGCGTATCGGTGGGCAGGAACAACGGGTCGTAGCCAAAGCCGAAGCGCCCGCGCCCCTCGCGCGCGATCATGCCCTCGCAGGCCCCCGTGCCCGTAAGGACGCAGCCTGCGGCGTCGATGAGCGCCACGACGCTCATGAAGCGCGCCGTACGGTCGGCGTCTGCCACTTCCTGCATCTTGTCGAGGAGCTTGGCGTTGTTGGCCTCATCATCACCATGGGTGCCGGCGTAGCGCGCAGAGTAAACGCCGGGCTCACCGTTGAGCGCGTCCACCACCAGGCCGGAATCGTCGGCGATGGCCGCCAGGCCCGTCGCCGCGACGGCGGCCTCGGCCTTGATGATCGCGTTCTCGACGAACGTGGTGCCGTTCTCCTCGGGGTCTTCGAAATCTCCCAGCTGGCCGAGCGCCACAAACCGAACGTCGGGCAAGACCTGGCTCAAGATCGCCTCGATCTCGGTCAGCTTATGCGCGTTGCCCGTGGCGACCACGATAGTGCGCTTGGGGTCCAGTGTCTCGATGTCGATCTTTTCAAGTGCCATAAGGGGCCTTCCTCTCGATGTGTAATGGGGGACGGGTGCAAACTGCACACCCGCTGCGGCCCACGCGGGCTGCAAGCGAGCCGCCTCGCCGATGTGCAAAACGCACCCGTCCCCAAATGCACATCGGCAAAACCCGCTAATCGCGGAAAGCAGTAACCTCGTTTTGCAGGTCGATGAGCTGCTTGATGCCGAGCTCACCAAGGTCGAGCAGGCGGTTCAAGCGGGCGCGGTCGAACGGCGTCTGCTCACCGGTGCCCTGAATCTCGATGATCTCGCCAGCATCCGTGGCAACGAGGTTCATGTCCACCTCGGCGTGGCTGTCCTCGGAGTAGTCAAGGTCGAGCAGCTCGCAACCGTCCACCAGACCCATGGAGACGGCGGCGACCTGGCCCGTCAACGGCAGGCGGGCGATCTTGCCGGCCTCGACCCAGGCCATGAGTGCGTCGTGCAGGGCAACCCATGCGCCGGTGATACTCGCCGTACGGGTCCCGCCATCAGCCTGGATGACATCGCAGTCCACGGTGACCGTGTGCTCGCCCAGAGACTTCATGTTCACAACGGTGCGCAAGCTGCGACCGATCAGGCGCTCGATCTCCATGGAGCGGCCCTTGCGGTTGTTCGTCTCACGGCGCGTACGGCGATTGGTCGAAGCGGGCAACATGGCATATTCCGCGGTGACCCAGCCCTGATGGCTCGCCTTGCGCCAACCGGGCACACCCTCCTCGATGGTGGCGGCGCACAGCACTTTGGTGTCGCCGAACTCGACCAAGCAAGAGCCCAAGGCGTGCTTCATCACGTCGCGGGTGAGGTTGACCGTGCGCATCTGGTTTGCCGCGCGACCATTGGCGCGGTCGATCATCATATGTTCCATGGAACGTGTTCCTTTCAAAAGTGGTATTGAACGCCGGACGGTCCAACTTCTCGTCCGCGGTCCCCACGGGCGATTGGGGCCTGCCCTCGAGATGAGAAAAGCAAGCAATTGGGGACAGGCACCAATTGAGACGCTACAGACCGCGGAGCTCGTCGAGTGAGATGTGCTCGATGCTCTTGAGGGGCTGCCCGAAGATGAAGCTACCCGCAGCAGCGAACTCGGCGATGTTGTCCGAGGTCGTGGCAAAGCGGTGCTCCGGCTGCGCCGTCTGAGGGGCGAGCAGGTCACGGCGGCTCAAGATGTCCTCGAGCTCACGCGTCGTCTCCTCCGCCGAGGACACCACGCGCACATCGGGCCCGAGTGCATGGCGAATCGGACCAGCCAGCAAGGGGAAATGCGTACAGCCGAGCACCACGGTGTCCACCTGCGCACCGCCGTTGATGATGGGCGCGAGTGTGCGCTCGACCTCCACGCGATTCTCGAGCGTGTCGAAGATGTCCCCATTTTGCAGCCAGCGCTCCTGCAGGTGGGCGCCGGTGGCGAGCTCATGCTCGACGATCTCGACAAAACTCGGGGCGGGACATCCGTACACATCCACGCCCGCATCCAGATCCTGGATGGCACGCGTGTAGGCGCCGGTTCGAACGGTGAGCGGTGTGGCGAGCACGCCCACCTTGCGCGTGCGCGTGGAGTTGATGGCGGCGCGTGCGCCCGGCGCGATCACGCCGATCACCGGCACAGGCAGCACCTGCTGAGCGATGCGCAGACCCGCCGCGGTGGCGGTGTTGCACGCAATCACCATGATCTTGACCTCGTGCTCGGCGAGCCACCTGCCCGCTTGCAGCACGAATGAGCGCACCTCCTCCTCGGGACGCACGCCATAGGGGCACCGCTTGGTATCTCCCACGTAGTAAATCGACTCATGCGGCAGCGAGGTGGCGATGCACCGCGCAACCGTGAGACCGCCCAATCCGGAGTCGAACACGCCGATGGGGCGCTCGCAATCTCTCATGGTTCCTCCCGTCATGCGCTTTCGCACCTATGCGCGGGCCGCCAGCAGGGCCTTCGCCATATACACCCAGCCCTCGACGACCTTGCCGCGCGTGAGGTAGACGTTATCGTTCTCAGCGATGAGCGCAGGCGTGGCGGGATCCTTGAGGGCGTTCTCCACGCACACGAAGGTTCCCACATACGGGGCAGCCAGGAAATCGGACTCCGAGTCGCCGATGGCGAGCGTCTCGGCGCGGTCGATACCGCGAAGCTCGCAAAAGCGCTCGATGCCACGGCCCTTGTTGAGGCCGGCGGGCATGATGTTGAACGCACGACCGGGGCCGTCCTCACCAAGCTCCAACGTGGTGGGCTTGGAGACATGGGTCAGGTAGCCGTTGTTGCCCCACACCAGACCGAGGCCGGCGACGTCGATCATCGCCTGGGCCTCCTCATCGGGCACCTCGCCGCGCATACCGACCGTGACCTCGCGGTATTTGATGCCGTTTGCCATGTCGTTGTGATACTCGATGCGACCGGGCCAGCGGTCGATGATGCCCTGGCAGACGCCCGCCTGCTCAATCACCTGATGCGGTGTGAGGCCACAATCGGGGTCGTAGGGCATGTCCCCGGTGAAGTACTCCCACTCGTTCGCCCTGAGGTCGAGCATGAGCAGACCGCCCATCTCGCCGATGTAGGAGTTGAAGCCCAGGATGCGCGAATCCTCGTGCATCATCACGCGAGCGCGGCCGGAGCACGGAATGATCTCGATGCCGGCGCGCTTGAGAGCCACGATGGCCTCGACGAGCGCGGTGCTCGGGTTGCCCTCGTTATCCGAGAGGGCGCACGAGCCGGGCGCCAGCATGGTGGCGTCCAAGTCGGTGAAGACGTACTTCACACGGCCGAGTTGTTCGCGCAGCTCGCCTGTGGGCTCGGCGGGAAGGACGGGGTAGTTCGAGAGGTCGAAGTCGCTCATAGCAGCCTTTCTCGCGATGCAGGTTCGTCCTCACCATCATAAACAAAACGATCAGCGCGAGGTGAGCAAGCCGAGTTCCTCCGCACGGCCGCGATAAAACTCGAGGTTTATGTTTCCTCAGCCCCGCGCCCCAAACGGGGCTCGAATCCACGCACGCTAAACAAAAACGCGAGGGCGACACGGCCCTCGCGTTCACATTCCTTGGTGGGCGATGAGGGATTCGAACCCCCAGCCTTGTGCGTGTAAAGCACCTGCGCTAACCGTTGCGCCAATCGCCCGCGGGAGCAGAGTATAACGGAATTCCCCCACCCGGCCCTCTCTCCCCAGCGAGATATAACCAAAATCACCAAATCGATGCCCATGTTGTGACTTTGAGTATGTCTCGGCGAATCCGATCGGGGCGACCTTCTCAGATTGTCAAAGCACGGGAGGCACATCAGCGCCTGTGGACATCAGCCAATTCGGCTGTGGAAAACTCCGCATCCGTCGCGCGTCCACCCGCCGTATTCAACCGCCCGCCGAATTGTGCATGCACCCCCACCGCACATCACCTGCGCGGTCAGTTTTCGGTTTGAAAGGGGGCAGGCTCACCCTCCCCCATCCAGCAGTACGGTTGATATGACCGAACACGTACGCCGGCTGATTTCAATCCCTGCGACGGCACTGGAGGCAATCGATGAAACTGAGAGGGTGATGCTTCTGGGCGAGATTGCCAACAATCTATCTGTTCGCCTCGATCGGGCGGAGGCACAGGGGCTGTGGCTAACCCCCGTGGGCCACGCAGAGGAAGTCTTGCTGCGCCGCCGATTCGCAAAGGGCGAGCTAGCGTCCCCCTTCAGAGGGATGTACGCACGATGTAGCACGTTCGAAACCGCTTCTATTCGAGAGCGGACCATCCGCACGATCCGCACGCTCGGGCTCCTGCATCCCAGCTGGGTGTTCTGCGGATACTCGGCGGCCGTGATCCATGGACTCCAGGTGCCGAACAACGTTCTCGGCTCCGTGCATTATTGCGCCAACGGAACGAGCCACCGCGGGTCCCCACTCATCCGGCATCACCTTCGACTCGCCCCTCAAGACATTGTGTCGAATACGGGGGTGCGCGTCACCTCGCTGCGGAAAACGCTTGTCGACTGTCTTTGCACTTCCGACTTTCGCGTGGGGCTGGCAATCACCGACTCTGCAATCCATTGGGAATTGGCGGGCAAGCGCGAAATCGAGTGCTGGATCGAAAAGGACGGCAAGGGGCGGCGAGGCATTCGGCAGGCTCGCGAAACCGTCGCATGGGCGGACGGGCGAAGTGAGAATGGCGGGGAATCGATTGCACGCGCGACGATGATCAAACTCGGCTTCGTTGCCCCGTACCTGCAAGTCGAGGTTTTCGATCCAATGGAGCCGGACAACCCCAAACGCGGAGACTTTGGTTGGCGGCTTGAAGACGGGAGCTGGGTCATCGGAGAGCTCGACGGGCTCGGCAAATATCGCAAGGGAGGCGTCGATGGCACGCGGAACGGTCTCGATGCGGCTATACGCGCGCTTGCAGCGGAACGACGCAGGGAGTCCCATCTTTGCCTAAGCGGCTCCAAAATCGTCAGATTCAGCATGCGAGACGTGCTCGACACGGCGTATTTCGAACGACTGCTAACCGCCGCCGGCGTTCCCCGACGCGAGGAGCCTTCAGATTAGCGAAGTGCAATCAAAGTCACGAAAGAAGCCCCCGATACGTGACTTTGGTTATACCTCGAGGACAGACGGCCGGCGGGGCTCCGCGGCGACCCAATACAAGAGAAGCCCGATGGCAACCGAGGGCCATCGGGCTTCCGAGTGACAAGCCGCTTCGAGCAATCGATGCAGCCCCAGAGCGTCACCGGGGCGGCAAGAGCGTCACCGGGGGCGGCTAGAACGTCACCGGGTTATTAGAACGTGACCGGAGTATCCGTGTAGACGCACTCGAGCAGCTGCTCCATCTCCTCCTGCGTCGGGATACGCGGGTTGGAGCCGGTGCAGGCGTCGAGGATGGCGTTGGCGGCAACGTCGGCCTTCTTGGCCTCAAACTCCTCGTAGTCGATGATCGACTCGTCGGCCTTCACGCCGGACTTGCCGTAGTTCTTGATACCCTGCGGAATGTCGAGGGCGTCGTTGAGGTCGCGAATCTTCTGGACCAGGGCCTCGACGAGCTCGTCTTCGGTCTCACCGGCGAGGTGCAAAACGTCCTTGGCGATAAAGGCGTAGCGGCTCTTGGCGCGCTCGTCCTTGGCATTGAACTGGATGACCTTGCCGAGATACATGGCGTTGGCGCAGCCGTGGATGATGTGATCGCCAGTGAAGGCGGCGCCGGTCTTGTGAGCCATGGAGTGGACAATGCCGAGCAGGCCGCTCGAGAAGGCGATGCCGGCGATGCACTGGGCGTCGTGCATGTGGGCGCGGGCCTCATGGTCACCCTGATAGGACTTGGGCAGCCACTCGACGATCTCGCGGATGGCATGCAGCGCGTTGCCGTCGGTGTACATGGAGCCGGCGGTGGAGACGTAGGCCTCGATGGCGTGGGTCAGCGCGTCCATGCCGGTGTGAGCGCAGAGCTTAGCGGGCATGGTGTAGGTGAGCTCGGGGTCGACGATGGCAACGTCGGGCGTGATGTTGAAGTCGGCCAGCGGGTACTTGATGCCCTTCTCGTAGTCGGTGATGACGGAGAACGCGGTGACCTCGGTCGCAGTGCCGGAGGTAGAGGCGATGGCGCAGAAGTGGGCCTTGCGGCGGAGCTCCGGGAAGGAGAAGGGTACGACGGCCTGCTCGAAGGTCTCCTCGGGATACTCGTAGAACAGCCACATGGCCTTGGCGGCGTCGATGGGCGAGCCGCCGCCGATGCCGATGATCCAATCGGGCTGGAAGGCCTCCATGGCCTTGGCGCCCTTCATAACCGTCTCGACGGACGGGTCGGACTCAACGCCCTCAAAGATTTCAACCTCGAAACCGGCCTCCTTGAGATCGGCCTCAACGTCCTGCAGGAAACCGCCGCGGCGCATCGAGCCGCCACCGGTCACGATCATGGCGCGCTCGCCCTTGAGGTTCTTGACCTCATGGCGGGCACCCTCACCGAAGTACAGATCACGCGGATTGGCAAAACGTCCCATTGCGTACCTCCCAAGTCGCGGGTCACCCCGCATTCACGCGCGGAACCCCTTTTTTTGGCTCCGCGTAAGGACCGTATTCGGGTGCGGGCGAATTGCTCGGCCTTCGATGATGTATCGTTTTATCATCGGGTGGCAACGTGCCCGCAGACGTGCATATTGTATCGCTCCGCGCCTCGATCCACCGCACTCGCCCGCATGGGCCACCTTGGACGCAGCCACTCAAAAGACCTGGTACCATGGGTGACTGAACTACGCGACCCGGAAGAAGAACACGTGAAACACCGCCTCAAAACCGGCGATTTATGCCTGATAGCCGCGCTTTTGCTCGCTCTTGTGGGCGGGGGCGCATTGTGGTTCATAAACTACGCGAACGGTAGGAATACGTCGGCGAACGGACCGGTCGTCGTCACCCAATCCAAAGACGGCTTCCGCCGCGTCGACGAACTCGCACGCGACGCTACCTTCACCGTCGAGACGAACGGCACCGGCAGCGGGCGAGATGCCGACGGCGGCGAGAACGTCATCTCGATCTCGGAGGGTCGCGTCGAGGTGAAAAGCGCCAACTGCGGCAACCAGGTCTGCGTCGAGCACGCGCCCATCTCACAGGCCGGCGAGCAGATCGTATGTCTTCCCCACGGGCTGGTCGTTGAAGTTGTTGCGGAAGAATCGGACGCCGCCGCCCTACGGTAGTCTCCCCGCCCTTCAATCGGTAAACTAAAAGGTCATCGAGACGCACCGCGCAACGATCGCGGCCGCCTCATCACGCGGCGACACGCCGCCGAACCACCTGCATCGACGCGCCCTCGGGCGCGCATTCATACCGTATCGACTAGGAGCGACATGGCATTCGACCCCGTCCAAGAGGACTGCCTGCGGCTCATCCTCGCCGCCATGGAGCGCGAAGGCGCCGACCCCGCGAGCGACGCTGCTTTCATCGAGCGCGCCAGCGAGGCCTACCGCCTCGACCCGGCAACCCTCATCCATACCGATCGGGACCGATCGTTCCACCTCGTCGCCATGGCGACCGAGCTCGCAGATTACCGCGCACCCTTCGCCCCCTCCGAGGCAGAGGCCGAGCAGCTGTTCTCCCAAGCTGAGGATTACCTGCGCGAGGCCGTCGAGCTCGACCCTCGGAATTGGGACGCGCAGCGCATGCTCGCAACCATGCGCTCCATCTCCGACGATGCGCTTATCGACTATCTCATCGAAAACCTCCCCGCCGTTGAGGATGACCTGAAAACGCTCATCGAAAGCGCTGCTAACCCCTATGAGCAGGAATTCGCCCACGACCTCGGTCGCCGCGCGCATCAGCGCTGGCTCGCCGCGCTCGCCTCGCGCCTGCTCATCGCCGGCCGTTATCGCATGGCGCTCTCCTATGCCGAACGCGCCCTCGAGGCCAATCCGCTCGACCCGGCTGGCGCGCGGCACACCGGTATGCTCGCACTGGGCAAGCTCGAGGTCGAGGCCGATGAGCTCAGGCGCTTTCGCTCACGCCACGCCGCAGCCTACCAAGACCGTGCACCCTCCCGCACGGGGCGCCTCGGCGGCCATCGGCCCGACGCATGGTCCCTCATCACCGAGATGAGCCTCGCCTACCGCGTCTTCGACTTCGACCGCGCCACCGCGCTGCTCCAGGCCCTCATGCGCTCCTACCCCCATCCCGCCCAAGCACTCTACCTCCAGGCCGAGTTCCCCGACGGTGTGTTTTCGCGCGTGCACGTGCAGCCCGGCAGCGACGACGAGCTGATACTTGCCCTCTCTGAAGCGACGCCCCTGCTCCAAGAAGGCATGGGCACGCCCGACGCCGCCAGCTTCGCCATCTGGGTCGCCGAGCATGAGCTGGTGCAGACCGCACTCACCGACCAAGATCGCGCCATGATCGCCCAGGCCGAGGGCGGCGGCCCAATCGGAGGTACACGCTGATGGACCCGCGTATCTATGTTCCCGCATACCTGGAACGACTCTATATCCAAGAACACCCCGGCTTGACGGAGGGCGCACGCGAGCTCGTGCGCGAGCAAATCGCCGCCGAACCCGAGCGCTACGCCGCAAACGTGCATGCGCAGGCGCTGCTGTCCTACTCCCGCGTACACGGAGAACTCACCGACGGGCTCCTGCGCATGGAGGGCCTCCCCGACGACGAGTTCGAGCGTGGCCGTGGCGAGCTGTTCTCCCAGGCGCGCGAGCAACTCGCCAACATCATCGCCGAGGACGCTACCTGCCTGGACGCCCGACTCGTCTCCATCCAGCTCGCCGAAGTCCCCCTCGACGCCTGTCTCTCCGACATGCTCAAGCTCGAGCGCGAAGCACGTGAGATGATCATCTCAACGCATCCCGGCTTCGATCCGGACGTCGACGGTCTTTGGGCACCTGAGGCGCTGGCAGACGGAACGAGCGCGAGCGAGCTCACCGCCTCCGACCCCGACCTGATCGGCTGGCTCCACATCCTGGAGGCGCTCGCCCAGGGATCCATCTTCACCGCCCGCTACCGGTCGGCTGCCAATTATGCCCGAACCGTCATGCGCGCAAAGGGCTTTCCCAATTACGCCGCGGGCACGTTGCTGCTCGCCCTCGCACGCCTTGAGGACGAGGACGCGTTCTTCCAAGCCGTGCAGGAGGCGGGTCCGAACGTCGAAGATCTCCCCTGGTTCGGCCTCGGCCGCACGTTGTTGCTCTACAAGCTCGGTCAGACCCGCAGCGCGCGCCGCGCCCTCAGGGATTTCGCCACGCGCTGCGATGGCGGCGCCTTCTTCCTGCTGAACCCCACCTACCACGACCCGTACCTGCCCGTGCGACCGCCCGCGCGCGAGACGTGGGATCTTGCCCACCAGGCCGTGTGGGAGGCCGACGGGATCATCGCCGACACGCCCGACTTCACCCTATGGGCGGAAGGCGTCGACGGCGTGCGCGCCGCAGCCGACGACTTCGCCTGCCGCTATGGCTTTTAGATCGCAAGCGCATGATAGGCTTGCCTCGTGACCATCGACCCTGAAAGGATCACCGTGACCGACTTCTCCCTCAAGCACCGCGTGACGGTGCACTACACCGGCTCCTTTGAGGACGGTGAGGTGTTCGACACCACCATCGGCCGCACCCCCCTCACCTACGTGGAGGGCAACCACGAGGTCGTGCCCGGATTCGAGATCGCCGTGCTCGGCATGGAGCCGGGCGAGAAGAAGACCGTGCGCCTCGAGCCCAAGGACGCCTACGGCGAGCACGACCCGCGTCTGCTCTACACGATGCCCACCATCGAGATCCCCAACTACGAGGACCTCATCCCGGGCCAGCTCATCTACCTCATGAACGACGAGGGCTACCAGCAACTCGCCCGCGTGATCCGCGTGGCGGACGATGCCGACACACTGTTCGACTTCAACCACCCCATGGCCGGCCACACGCTCACCTTCGAGCTCGAGCTGCTGAGCCGCGAGCCCTACACCGGCGAGGAGGCATAGGATGAGCACGGAGAACCAGACCCTGCACGGCGTGTCCTGCCCCGGCTGTCCGCACCGCGCCGCCTACGTCGCCTGCAAGGAGACCCTGGGTCGCGGTCGCGGGCGAGTCATCTGCGGCAACGCCGGCTGCGCAAACGTCGGCCCCATGCACCCCGCCGCCACCGCCTGTCCCGGCGGCGAGGAGGCGCTGCTCGACCGTTACAAGGTCGCGGTGCCGACGGGCGGGACATCGGAGGAACCGGCGTGCGAGGCGGTCATCCATTTCATCCCCGATGTCGACCTTGCGGCGGAGAACGCCGCCGAAATGCTTCACGCGCTGCCTGCCGAGGGACACGTCACCGTCCTCGCCGTGCTCGCCTCGAGCGCAGAATTCCTCATGGTCGACGCGCTTGAAGCGCTCGCCGCACGCGCCCTCGAACTCGGATGCGACGACGCGGCGATCGTCGACCCCTTTGACAGCCAGAAGAGCTCGGACGTGCTCCATGGGGCCCTTGCGCGGCCCGGCGTCCATGCCGTCGTGTTCGCCTCCCCCTGTGCCCAGCTGCAGCGCGGCGAGTTCCAGGCCGAGCCCGTCGAGATCGATCAGTACGCATGCACGAGCTGCCATCGCTGTCAGCAAATCACCGGCTGCCCCGCCATTGCATTCACGCCGCCGATCTTCCGCATCGACCGCGATGCTTGCGCCGGATGCGACCTGTGCGTCGAATACTGCCGCACCAACGTCATCTACTCCCCGCGCAGCCGCATGACGCCCGAGCAGCGCAGCCGCGCACGCTACGCCGCCGCCAACCAGCAATAGGCACCATCACGACAGGAGCTCCCATGAGCATCACCTCCAACATCGCCACCACGGCCGCCGGCATCGCCCGCTGGGGCCTCCGCTCCGTCCTGCACCGCAGCGGCGGCGCCCTGCCCGGCAAAATCGGCCTGGCGATCGATCCGGAGCTCATCGCCCACCTCGCCGACCTGCTCGACGCGAGCGTCGTCGTCACCGGCACCAACGGAAAGACCACCACGACCAACCTCATCGCCGACACCGTTGCCGCAAGCGGCCTCACCTGCGTGTGCAACCGCGCGGGAAACAACATGGAGACCGGCATCACCGGCGCGCTGCTCGAGGCCAGCTCCGAGCGCCGTCGCACTGCGGGCACCGTGCGCGTAGGCGTGTTCGAATGCGACGAGCTCTACACGGTCCGCGTGCTCCCGCGCCTCAAGCCCACGCACTTCGTACTGCTCAACCTGTTCCGCGACCAGCTTGACCGCTACGGCGAGATCGACCACACGCAAGACGCGATCGCCAGCGCCCTGGCCTCCTCGCCCGAGACCATCCTCATCTTCAACGCCGACGATCCCCTGTGCACCGCCATCGCCGACCGCGTGCCCAACCCACGCGTGGCGTTCGGCATCCAGGGAGCCACGGGAACTGAGACATCACGTATGGCCGAGTCGCGCTTTTGTGCCAAGTGCAATGCGGCGCTCGAATACGAATACCTGCAGTATGGCCAGCTCGGCGCCTACCGATGCCCCGCATGCGGCTGGGAGCGCCCCGAACTCGAGGCGTGGACGCACGACGTCACCCTCTCCGGAGACGGCTACTCGTTCTGCCTGCATCTGCCGGGCAACACGGCGGACCCCGCCCGTGAGCTCGCCCTTACCACCGCCTACAACGGCTTGTACATGGTGTACAACATCATGGCCGCCTGCACCGCTGCCTGCGCCCTGGGCGCCGACCCCTCGCGCTTCCAGGACGTACTCGATGCCTACGTCCCCACGGGCGGGCGCATGACGCGCTGGCGGGCCATGGGCCGCACGGTGGCAAGCGATCTCGCCAAGAACCCGGTCGGCTTCGACCGCCAAATTCAGCAGATCAAAGCCTCGAACGGCCGTCTCATGGCCTTTTTCCTGAACGATGCCGAAGCCGACGGTCGCGATGTCTCCTGGATTTGGGACGTCGACTTCGAGTGTCTCGCCGAAACTCCGGGGATTCGCGCCTTTGTGGGCGGCTCGCGCGCCAACGACCTGCAGGTCCGCCTCAAATACGCCGGCATTGACGCTCAGATTGTGGAACGCGTCGAACAGGCACTCGCATCCGTCACCGACGAGCCCGCCGGAGATGTTCTCTTCGCTGTCGCCAACTACACGGCGTTCCCGCCTGTTGTAGCCGATCTCAAACGCCTGAGCTCGGAAGATACGGGCGTCACGGCGCCCCAGGTCGACCAGACCGCGCACGGCGAGCAGGCAGCGGTTGCCACAGGCGATGAGCTTCCCGCACCCGCCGTCCTCGACCGACCGCTTCGCATCGTCCACCTCTACCCAGATGCCCTGAACCTGTATGGCGATGGCGGCAATGCCATGGTCGTCGAACGGCGCTGCGCATGGCGCGGCATCCCCGCCAAAATCGACAACGTTCACATGGGCGATGAGCTCGACCTCGCAACCGCCGACATCATCTTGATTGGCGGCGGCGCCGACCGCGACCAGCTCGCCGTCGCCCATGAGCTGCGTTCGCGGCGCGACGAGCTCAGCGCCTACGTCGAGGACGACGGCGTCATGCTCGCCATCTGCGGTAGCTACCAACTCCTCGGCCGCTCCTACTACATGGGTGATGACAAGATCGAGGGCCTGGGCATCATCGCAGCCGACACCGTCCGCGGCGACGGGCGCCTGACCGGCAACGTCGCGGTCAAAACCGAGCTTTCGAGCGACCCGTTCGTCGGCTTTGAAAACCACGGCGGCCGCACGTTCCTCGACGAGTGCGAGCACACGCTGGGCGTCTCGACGGTTCCCGGTACGGGCAACAACGGCAAGGACGGGCTCGAAGGCTGCCTGCATCGCAACCTGATCGGTACCTACCTGCACGGTCCCGCGCTCTCCAAGAACCCCGACCTCGCCGACTGGCTCATCGAGCGAGCGCTCGAACGCCGCCGCTCCACCGACGACGCACAGGTGGAAGCCCTGTTGCCGCTGTCCCCGCTCAATGACGATTGCGAGCTCTCGGCCCGCGCGGCCGCGATGAAGCTGCTGCCCTAAGAGACGCTCGGCACCACCGCCCGCGCGATGCCTCGATATGAACGAAATCGGCCCCCATGCAACCATGGGGGCCGATTTCGTTCATATCAATCGCGTGATGGGCGCTCTTATTTCACCACGCGCGCCACAGTGCAGCCCAAGCGCGCTCCGACTGCGACCTTAACCGCGTCGGGAACCACAAAGGGGATCACCGCGATGGCGAGCGCTCCCGCAAGGTCGAGATTCATGAGCGCCATGAGCTGGACGGTTCCGCACACATATGAAACGAGCACAAGCGCAGCCGCGCACACGAGCGCACGCGGATACGCCCCGATCCTGCCATCAAGCATTTTTGCCAACGCACCCGCCAGCGCGCAGCCCAGGACAAAGCCCCACAAAAACCCGCCCGTCGGACCGGCGAGCGCGCCGATGCCGCCGTTGAAGCCCGCGAAAACAGGCAGGCCCACCGCACCAAGCACGACATAGGCCAGCACCGTGAACACCGAGGTCGCCGGGTCGAGCACGGCCGGCACCATGGCGAGCACCAACGTCTGCAGCGTAAAGGGCACGGGACCGAGCGGCAACATCACCTGAGCAGACACCGCCAGCAACGCCGTCATAACGCCTGCACGGGCAACGCGTTTCGCTTCCATCCCGGGACCCCTCCTATGAAAAGAACCCGCCCGGCACGAAGCCGAGCGGGTCCGGACACAGCAATGGTGCCCCCAACGGGATTCGAACCCGTGATATCCACCTTGAAAGGGTGGCGTCCTAGGCCGCTAGACGATGGGGACAGCGCGCTAGAGTATAGCAGAGACCTTAGACGTAGAACAAGATGTCATCGTAGGTCGGGACCGGCCAATAATCAGCCGCCACAATCTCCTCCATGGCGTCCACCGCGGCGCGCAGGTCGGCCATGACGGGAGCGACCTCGTGCGCATAGCAATTTGCCTGCAACTGACCATCGGCAATAGCCTCGGCTTTGGCGTGAACCTCATCGAGGCGGGCAATGGACTCATTGATGGCGGTGATACCATCGCACAGGTCGTTCAGCGTCGCCTGCTCATAAGCCATGGCGGCCTCGGCCCCCGCAGCGCGAATGGTCTCGAGACCCTTGGCGACCTTGGTGGCATACGCGGTGATGACCGGGCGGTACGTACGACGGGCCTCGCGGACCATGGTGGTCGCCTCGATGTTCATGAGCTTGTTGTACTTCTCGAGCTTCACCTCGTAGCGGCAGACAGCCTCGGCCTCGGTGAGCACGCCCATCTCACTGAAGAGCTTGATGTTCTTCTCGGCGACGAACGAGGGCAGCGCGTCGGCGGTTGTGCGGTAGTTGCACAGACCGCGGCGCTCGGCCTCCTGCTCCCATGCCTCGGAATAGCCGTCGCCCGAGAACAGGATGCGGCGATGCGCGCGCAGGTGCTCGGCGCAGTAGGCCAGCGCGGCCTCCTGGAACCCATCGGCGGGCGTGCCCTCGAGCGCATCGGCGAAATCGCGCAGAGATTCGGCAACCGCCGTATCGAGCACAGTGTTCGCATCGGAGACGTTGGCCTCCGATCCCACGGCGCGGAACTCGAACTTGTTGTTCGTGAAGGCGAAGGGGCTCGTACGGTTACGGTCGGTGTTGTCCTGCTCAAGGTTGGGCAGGATGACCGTGCCGAAGGTGAGCGTGTCGGTGGTGGCGTGGACGCTCGCCTCGCCGTCCATGATCATCTCGACGACCTCGGTGAGCTGGTCGCCCAGGAAGATGGACATGATCGCCGGCGGCGCCTCGTTGGCGCCGAGCCGGTGGTCGTTGCCGCAGCTGGCGACGCTGGCGCGCAGGAGGTCCTGGTACTTGTCCACGGCCTCGATCACGGCGGTGAGGAAGACGATGAACTGCAAGTTCTCCAGCGGCGTGTCGCCGGGCTCGAGCAGGTTCTCGTCGGCGGTGCCGAGCGACCAGTTGTTGTGCTTGCCGCTTCCGTTGATGCCCTCGAACGGCTTCTCGTGCAGCAGGCACACCAGATCGTGGCGGCTTGCGATGAGCTTCATCTTCTCCATCATGAGCAGGTTGTTATCCACCGAGGCGTTGAGCTCGGAGTACACGGGCGCGAGCTCATGCTGGCAGGGCGCGACCTCGTTGTGCTTGGTCTTGGACGGAATGCCCAATGACCACAGCTCGTCGTCGAGGTCCTTCATGTAGGCCGAGACGGTGGGACGAATCGCGCCAAAATAATGCTCCTCGAGCTCCTGGCCCTTGGCGGGGGCGGCGCCGAACAACGTCCTGCCGCAAATGACCAGGTCGCGACGCTTCCGATATGCGTCCTTCTTGATGAGGAAATACTCCTGCTCGTCACCCACATAAGGCACCACGCGCTTCGGATGCTTGCCGAAGAGGGCGAGCACACGCTTGGCCTGCTCGTCCAGCGCCGTCATCGAGCGCAGCAGCGGGGTCTTCTTGTCGAGCGCCTCGCCCGTGTAGGAGCAAAACGCGGTGGGGATGCACAGGACGTCGTCCTTGATGAACGCCGGGCTCGTGGCGTCCCATGCGGTGTAGCCGCGGGCCTCGAACGTGGCGCGCAGGCCGCCGTTGGGGAAGCTCGACGCGTCGGACTCACCCTTGACCAGGGCTTTGCCGGAAAACTTGGTAATGGCGGTGCCGTCGTGGTTGGGCTCGAGGAAGCTGTCGTGCTTCTCGCTCGTGATGCCCGAGAGCGGCTGGAACCAGTGGGCGTAGTGGGTGGCGCCCTTGGAGATGGCCCACTCCTTCATGGCGTGGGCCACGGCGTTCGCCACGTCCAAATCAAGCGGCTCACCGCCTTCGATGGTGGCGGCGAGTTTTTTGTACACGTCCTTGGGGAGCCACTTCTTCATGACGTCTTCGGAGAAAACCATCGTGCCGAAGCGTTCGGTAAGGTCGGCCATGTGCATCCTTTCGCATACAAGGCGCGGTCGAGGCGCCGGGTCCTGGGGTCCACCCGCAGGTCGCGCCGATTGCCGGACGCGACCACGTGACGGTGAAAGCGCTAGTTCTTCAAAGAGTTCATGGGGGCGGGGAAACGACCGCCGCGGTGCGCGAACACCGTGCCGGCATGGCTGTTCACCGGCATGACAGGCGCACGGCCGAACAGTCCGCCGTAATCGACGGACTCACCGACGCCCTTGCCGATCGCCGGAATGATACGCACGGCGGTGGTCTTGTTATTGATGACACCGATGGCCATCTCGTCGGCGATGATGCCGGCGATGGTCTCCACGTCCGTGTCGCCGGGAACCGCGATCATGTCGAGGCCCACCGAGCAGACGCACGTCATCGCCTCGAGCTTTTCGAGGGAAAGGGCACCGGCCTCGGCGGCCTCGATCATGCCGGCGTCCTCGGACACCGGGATGAAGGCGCCGGACAGGCCGCCCACGCTGGAGCTCGCCATGACGCCGCCCTTCTTCACGCAGTCGTTCAGCAGGGCGAGGGCAGCGGTCGTACCGGGGCCGCCACACTGGCCCACGCCGATGATCTCGAGAATGCGGGCCACGGAATCTCCCACAGCGGGCGTGGGGGCGAGTGACAGATCGACGATGCCCTTCTCGACACCCAGGCGACGCGAGGCCTCGCGGCTCATGAGTTCACCAGCACGGGTGATCTTGAAGGCGGTCTGCTTGATACGCTCCGCGACCTGCATCATATCGGCATCGGCCGGCAGTTCCTCAAGCGCGGCGGCCATAACGCCCGGTCCCGAAACGCCGACGTTGATCACGGCGTCGGCCTCACCGGATCCGTGCACGGCGCCCGCCATGAACGGCGAGTCCTCGACCATGTTCGCAAAGCAGACGAATTTGGAAGCGCCCACGCACTCGCGGTCGGCGGTGAGCTTAGCCGCGTCGATGATGGTCTGGGCGGCCATGAAGACCGCATCCATATTGATGCCAGCACGCAGCGTCGCCACATTGACGCTCGAGCACACGCGGCTCGTCTCGGCGAGGGCGCGCGGAATGCACTTCATGAGACGACGATCCGCATCGCCGATGCCCTTGTGCACCAGCGCCGAGTATCCGCCGAGGTAATCGATGCCAAGCGTCTCCGCGGCTCGATCGAGAGCATTAGCAAGCGGGACGAGGTCCTCGTCAGAACAGGCGGATGCGATCTGGGCAACCGGGGTAACCGCCACGCGCTTGTTGACGATCGGAATACCGTATTCGCGCTCAAGCCCCTCTGCAGTCTCGACAAGGTGCTCGGCAGTGCGCGTCACATGGTCGTACACCTTCGTGCACATGCGCTCCAAGTTATCATCCGCACAGCCCATGAGCGAGATGCCCATGGTGATCGTGCGGATGTCCAAATTGTGCTCTGAGACCATACCGCGCGTCTCGGCTATCTCCTGGGGCGTGATGGACATGGCGGCTCCTTTGGCGAATATCATGCTTGCACGTGTTCAACCATTCTAGCGTTCCCGAACCCACCATGCCGCCCCCATACCTCACGAAACATAAGAAGTGACATGAGCCTTCATGCGGTCCTTGCCCCCTCCCCGGTCACCGGCGTGAGAGCCTCATGGAGGCGTATCTCCCCAGTACCGTGCGCGCTTGCCGACGTGCCTCCACTGCGCTATCGTTTACCTGCTGAAATCATTACCTCCGCAGAAAGCGAGCGAATACATGGCTCTCACCGGCAAGCAGGTCCGCCAGCTCCGCGCCCTCGCGCACCACCTCAACCCCGTCGTCCATATCGGCAAAGCCGACGTGACCGACGCCATCGCCAAGCAGGCCGAGGAAGCGCTCGACGCCCACGAGCTCATCAAGTGCTCCGTCCAGGACGGCAGCCTGCTCTCCTGTCGTGAGGCGGCCGACCAGCTCGCCGAGCTTGTGGGTGCCGAGGTCGTCCAGGTTATCGGCCACCGTTTCTCCCTGTATCGTGCGAGCAGCCGTAAGGACATCGAGCACATCAAGCTCGGTTAAGACACTGCCGGCGGCGGGCCGCACAAACGCCCCGCCCTCGTCATCTCTCACTCACCAGGAGGCGCACCATCGGGTGCGCCTCCTTTTTCTCATCGCAATCAAAGCATGGTCTGCATCCCCGATCGACCGATGATCGACTCATAGGTCATCCTCGTCTCTTCCTCAGGTATCGATCCAAGCTCCTGCTCGAGCAGATGCAGATGTCTGTTGTAAAGCTCCACGATCTCCCTGCGCCTTCCCGTCTTGTCGTAAATCCTCATGGCGCACCTGATGACGTCCTCGCGCAAGGGTGCCTGTCGCAGCGCCGCCTCCACGAGCCAGGATGCCGACGGCAGATCGTCCATCTCAAGGGCGGCCTCGATTCCGCGCACCATGCAATCCGCGAACTTCATCTGATAGACGCGACGAACTCGCAGGTAATACGATGTGTTACCACTCTCCGGGACATATAGGGGACCTTTGTATATCTCTTCGATCTTCAGACATGTCTCGATAATCTCACGCGATGAGGTTCCCGTCCTCCTCAGAAGCACGTCGCGAGCGAGCGCATCGAAACACGCGGTATCCGACACAACGTATTCCATGTTCAACGCAACCCCCTCGCCCTGAGTAAGAACATATTGCGGCCCATCCGCATGCTGCCCAAACGCAGCGCGAAGCGAGCTCAGCGAGGAATACATAGACTCCCGCGCATGCTTGTAGTCCTTATCCGGCCACATCTCTTCCATGATCACCTGGCGACCCACGAAATTGCCCCCAGCAAGCGCGAGACGTGCTGCGATCACGCACGCCTTCTTCCTTCGCCATAGCGCATCGGTGAGCGTATGCCCGTTGCGCATCGCCTGAAATCCACCAAACAAGCTGATCGTTACCCGGCCCAGCCGTTGGCCCGATTCGACCGACGCCACGTCGAACAGAGCCGGCGCCCCCGCATCTGAGCGCTTCCCTTCCGGCGCGGCCTCACTGAAACCCTCGGGCAGCATACGCGCCAAGGGCATCGCACGCTCCCCGACCGCCCTGATGAGCTGACGTGCCCGCGCGCGAATCCCCTCATCAAGCAGAAGCGGACGACGCAGGGAGCACCATGCCGATAGCTCGGGAAGTCGAGAAGTCGCCGAGAGCAGCATTGCGACGGTCCAAGCATCCACGACCGTGCACTCGCCCTCCCCCGCATCGAGCTCGTCAGCCTCCTCGTTAAGCACGACATGCGAGGAATTGAGCAAATGTGCGGCGCACTCCAAGAAGCTCGCCCAGGCCAGGACAAAGCCTTGATCGGGGGACGCGAGCTTCTTCACCTGTTGGGCGCGGAACTGAGCACTCACGATCTGCCCGACCGCCAGATCTTGCCACCCCTCACCGACCAGGCAATACAGCTGCATGGCGAAATCGGAGCATCGAACGGAAGCCGTGCCCCCGTCAACGAACGCGCGCTCGTCCACCACGGGCAAACCTGCCATCAGACGACAGGTCGAGCCAACCACGCGGACATATGACGCAATTGGGTCGAGATGCCGCCCCGTCAACAACCGGGCCACTTCCTGCAGGTGGCTATCGAGCGCGCGAGCATCTCCCACATCGCCTTTGAATGCGTCGAGAAGAATTCGATCGCACGCGAGGAGGACTCCTGGTATCGAGATACCCTTCGCGCCGAGGGAAGCCTCATTGATTCCCATGCCCTCATCGATGCTCACCGCCCCGTCTCCGGCCATGATGCACTTCTGCACACGGACATGGAGCTCCAGTTGCCGCGAGGCCACCGTCTCGCAATCATGCCCCTTCCCATGATTCAGGTCAGGAAGCGCCACTCCCGAGCAATCGCTCCAGACTGCGGCCATAGCCGTTGACTCACGCCAAGCACTCGGGCTCACCTCATCCAGAATCTCCGACGAGCGTCTGCGCAGCTCCGCCGCCATAATTCGGGCAGCCCGGTAATCCCCGCGCTCCAGCGCGCACAGGTACAGGGCCAGAACAACGCCTACTTGAATCGAACAAACCGCAGCGCCGCCCATACGTTCCACCAACGCGGTCAGAAACGCCCCATTGCCGCTCAACGCACACGCTGTGGGATATTCGGCGATGAGCGCCGTCGCATCCCCCTCTCGCTCGAACATGCGCATCAACGCAACGGCTCCGTCGATATTGCCCACTTCCAACATCATCTTCGCCGCGCGGACCGCATACAGCGGACGTGCGTGCACGAGCTCACATTTCAGCTCAGAAAACGGGACTCCGCGGTTTGACATGCATCGGTACGCGTCTCCCTTCGCATCGAACCCGAAAATCGGATACTCCCGAGCCAGGCGAAGCCAACTGTCCTTACGCACACGCATGCCTGCGCGATCGAAATCTCGAATGCTGCCAAAACCGCTCATGATGAGCAGGCACACGGTCCGATACAGGGAATCCCTGCTCCTCCTCAATTCGCATACGACGCCTCGATACAACTCGACTGTCGCGTTTTCAAAGGCAACCGACATCTCGTCGATTGACGTCGCATCTCCCAACATCGCCACAAGACGCGGGACCCCCTGAGTCAGCCCGTACACATCCAACCCGCTCGCAATCGAAAGCTTGCGTGCCCACGCCGGATATTCACGGGGTTTCACCAACAGCGACTGGGCCGTAATCTTGTACGAATCCCCCATGGCCGCCACAAACGCCCTGTTGCTCGGTCGGCAGGTCACCACTATTTCGAAGCCTTCGCCCCTCATGGAGCGCAGCAGGCCGACCATCGCCTCGATGCCGTGTTCTTGCAGCGTCGTCAGGTTGTCGAGCGCGATAAGCGGTCTCATGCGGGGATCGAGATCCTCCGACAGTCGCTTGATCGACTCATACGCCTGCACCTCGTCGAGGCCCTCCAGGTCCAGCATGCGGGCTGACCCTCTCTCAATGCACGACCGCACTTCTGCGACGCGCTGAACAAGTAATGTCGTCTTGCCAAAACCATCCGGCGCGACAATAACCGTGATGCCGGCTTCCTCTCCTTGTGTCCTCAGATCTCGAAGCAAGCGCTCGCGGTGCACCAAGCGCTCTACGGGCACGACCGGGCCGCCCTCGTGCGCCGATCCGTCCACATATACCTCTCGATCCCTTTCTTCTCGCTCAGCCATCTTCCTTCCCTTCACCTGATTGCGAGCATTGCCCCCACGATAATGGCCGTCATTCGCCATCGATCGTTAAATGCTCGCATTTTTACTGCCCCATCAGCTATGGGTCAGATAAATCGGGATTCGGGTCACAATATGCTCTCCTCCTCTCCTTCCCCCTCTCGATCACCTGCTGTCCATAGCCAATATTTGACCAGGTAAGATGTATCAGTGAGCATATGCCCGGCTGTTCTGCGAAAAATGTAAGTTCCGCGAGTGTTGATAATTATTCCGTCAGCGGATAAATCTGGTCAGATTGTTTCGAGCATTTTTCAGACCCCTATTCTTGGCTTGCAATTACATAAAAAAGCGACCCCCAAAAAACGGAGGTCGCAATCTCGTCGATATGTCGGCGGGCGCTTACTTGCACAGGGAAAGGGCGGCCTCGTCGGCGATGACCACACAGTTGGGGTGCAGCTGCAGGATGGAAGCAGGGCATGAAGGCTGAATGGGCCCGAAGCACATGTCGTGCACGGCCTGGGCCTTCTTCTCACCGTTGGCGACGACGAGCACCATGTAGGCGTTCATGATCGTCTGGATGCCCATGGTATAGGCCTGACGGGGCACATCCTCGATGTTGTCGAACAGGCGGCTGTTCGCCTCGATCGTGCTCTCGGTAAGATCGACGCAGTGCGTGCCCTTGGAGAAGCAGGTGTCGGGCTCATTGAAGCCGATGTGGCCGTTGTTGCCGATACCGAGGAGCTGCAGATCCGGGTAACCGGCCTCCTCGACAATACGGTCGTACTCGGAGCAGGCGGCCTCGGCATCGGGGTCGGAGCCATCCGGCACATGGGTGTTGGCCTGGTCGATGTTGATGTGATCGAACAGGTTCTCCTTCATGAAGTAGTGGTAGCTCTGCGGGTCGTCGTGCGACAGGCCGCGGTACTCATCCAGGTTGTACGTGCTGACCTGGGAGAAATCAAGGTCGCCGGCCTCGTAGGCCTTGATGAGGTTCTGATAGGTCCCAATGGGCGTGGAACCGGTGGCCAGGCCGAGAACGCAAGCGGGGTCCATAACGACCTGCGCGGCGATGATGTTCGCCGCCTTACGGCTCATGTCCTCATAGTCGGTGGCGTGAATGATACGCATGAAGCGCTCCTTTTCTCCGAGAGTTCATCTCGGTCCATGCGGGCCTCGTCGGCCGCAACCAACGTGAGAGCGCACCGTCCAGGGCGAGGGCGCGCACAGCTCGAAGACCCGCGGTGTCGAGGCCCCTGCCCGTCCACAGCGATTCGGGCGAGAATATACCCGAACGTATTTATATTCGCCGCTTGCATTGAGAAATGCAAGGGCCCCGGAAACACCGGGGGCCTTGCGAGAAATCGTCTATTTGGATTATCGGGAGCGTGCGACCAAGAGCTGACCGAGCTCTTCGACATCCTCACCGACATTGCCCTTGATGCTGGCGAACTCGGCGGAATTGCAGATAAGGATCGGCACGGTCAAATCGTAGCCCTCATTGGAGATGGCCTCGCGATCGAACTCGATGAGCACGTCACCGCGCTTCACGATATCGCCGACGGCGGCGTTTACCTTGAAATGCCTGCCATCGAGTTTGACCGTCTCCAAGCCGACATGAATGAGCACGTCGAGCCCTTCCACCGTATGCACGGCGACGGCATGACCCGTGGGGAAGATTGCCTCGATCTTGCCATCGGACGGAGCGACCACGCGATCGCCCGTCGGCACCATGGCGACACCCTGGCCAAGCAGGCCCTTGGCAAACATCTGGTCCTCGACCTCGGAAAGCGGAATCACATGGCCGGCCATCGGGGCTGCGAGAGTCGTGGTGCGGGCGCCAACACCCAAAGTTTTGAAGAAGCTGGTGAACATCAAACCCCCTGCAATAATCAGCACGCATTATTCTATCGCGAAGAGACGCGAACGAACAAACGGTCCGACTAAGGCAGTTCGCGCTTCACAACTTCGACGATGGAATCAACGGCGTCTTGAGCTTCCTGCTGGGTCTCGGCCTCGGCCATAACGCGCACGAGCGGCTCGGTGCCGGAGGTGCGGACCAGGATGCGGCCGCGATCGCCCAGCTTTTCCTCGGCAGCTCGCACGGCCTCCCACACCGGCTGGCAGGAATCGAGCTCTGCCTTGCGCTCGCTGCGCACGTTCACGAGCACCTGCGGGAAGATCTTCACCGGGGCGCACAGCTGCGAGAGCGTCTCGCGCTCGGCGCGCAAGACCTCCATGATGCGCAGGGAGGTCATGATGCCGTCGCCCGTGGTCTCGATATCGCCGAAGATGATATGACCGGACTGCTCGCCACCGAGGCTGTAGCCGTTCTCACGCATGCAGGCGGTGACGTATTTGTCGCCGACGGCAGTCGTCTCGTAGCTCAGATTTGCACGATCGAAGGCCTTGAACAGACCGAGGTTGCTCATGACCGTGGGGACAACGGTGCCAGCGGCGAGGCGACCGTGCTTATGCAGGTAGGTGCCGCACACATACAAGATCAGATCACCGTCGACCAGGTTGCCGCGCTCATCCACAGCCAGGCAGCGGTCGGCGTCGCCATCGTAGGCAAAGCCGACATCCAAGCCCTGCTCCACAACATGGCGACGCAGGCGATCGATATGGGTGGAACCGCAATCCACGTTGATATTGAAACCGTCAGGCGCATTGCTGATCACGCGGACATCGGCGCCGAGGGCGTCGAAGACGGGCTTGGCCACCGAGGACGCGGAGCCGTTGGCGCAGTCCAGGCCGATCTTCATACCCTGGAGGGAGAAGTTTGCGCTCGCGATGAGGTGAGCGATGTAGCGGTTGCGGCCCTGCATGTAGTCGACGGTACAGCCGATCTCGTCACCGGTGGCGAAGGGAACCTCGCTCTTACCGTCGATGTAATCCTCGATGAGCTCGAGCACCTCCTCATCCATCTTGCAACCGTCGCCGTTCATGAGCTTGATACCGTTGTCGGAATACGGGTTGTGGCTCGCCGAGATCATGATGCCGCAGTCGAAGCACCCGTCGATCGTCTCGTAGGCAACGCCGGGCGTGGGGATGACGTGCAGCATGTACGCATCAGCGCCGGATGCAACCAGACCGGAGACCAAGCCGGACTCGAACATGTAGCTCGAACGGCGGGTGTCCTTGCCCACAACCACGCGGGCCTTGCGGCCCTGGCGCGCACCGTAATACCAGCCGACGAAACGGCCGATCTTGTAAGCATGCTCAACGGTGAGTGCGACGCCCGCCTCTCCGCGGAAACCATCGGTGCCGAAATATTTCATAGCGTATCCCTTCGATATCACTCGCCCATCGCGTGGGCGGTTCACGTGTATGACGCAACTCACCATGGTACAAAAAACGGGCCTGCCGAGAAACTCGACAGGCCCGAATCCATAGCGGAAACGTCTTGCGACAGATTAGCGCTTGGAGAACTGAGGCGCGCGACGGGCCTTCTTGAGGCCGCACTTCTTGCGCTCGACGACGCGGGCGTCGCGGGTGAGGAAACCAGCGCGCTTGAGGTCGGCGCGGTAGTCGCCAGCCTCGAGAAGAGCGCGGGCGATACCCAGACGCAGGGCGCCGGACTGACCGGTGATGCCGCCACCATCGCACAGGGCGATGACGTCGAAGGAACCGAGGGTGTCGGTCACCTTGAACGGGGCGAGGGCATCCTCAACGAGCTGATGACGGCCAAAGTACTCCTCGGCGTCACGCTTGTTGATGGTCACCTTACCGGTGCCGGGGACGATACGGACACGAGCAACGGCATTCTTGCGACGGCCGGTGCCGTAGTAAACAACGGTGTTCTCAGCCATCTTTTAGCCCTCCAGCTCGATCTTAACGGGGTTCTGAGCAGCGTGCGGATGCTCGGTGCCAGCGTAGACCTTGAGCTTGGTCAGCTGCTTGCGGCCGAGGGTCGTCTTGGGGAGCATGCCGCGAACAGCGCGCTCGATGACCTTCTCCGGGTGCTTCTCCATAGCCTGGCGGAAGGACTCCGCCTTGAGGCCGCCATTGTAGCCGGAGTGACGGTAGTAGGTCTTGTGGTCGGCCTTGTTACCGGTAAGCTGGACCTTATCGGCGTTGATGACAACCACGAAGTCACCACAGTCGGAGTTGGGCGTGAACTGGGGCTTGTTCTTGCCGCGCAGAATCTTGGCAACCTGGGCAGCGAGACGGCCCAGCGTGGCGCCCTCGGCATCGATGAGGACCCAGTTGCGGGCAACCTCACCCTGCTTGGCGTAGTGAGTCGACTTAAGAATCACTTTTCCTCCATGTACAGTACGTGTCTTAACAGAGTTTCACGGGGCTCTGGAAAGTAACCTGTCAATAATAACCCCTATATGCGGCAAGTCAAACGTTTTCCGCCGCCTGTGCAGAACTTCTGCACAGGCGGCGGTCGGTTTGATCTGTTGTGAGGAAAAGGCCCTCATGCGGGCCGTGGCCCCTAACGTCCGACGAACTCCCGTATCTCGCCCAAACGGTGCTTTGCCTCCTGACGGCCCTGGATATAGAGATTCAGCAACTTCTCGGTATCGTGCTCGACATGGGCTACCTCGACTGGGACCGGCGGGGCAAGGACGAGGGCGCGGCCGGCGCGCTCATATTCCCAGATGTGCTCGCGCTGCTCGTTATACCGCTCGTGACGGTTCTCCATGGCTTCGAGCAAATAGGGGTACCCGGCGTACGCGGCGTGGGCAGCGCCCATCAGCCCGTACGGGCTCTTCTGGTAGGACCGATCCTGCGTGAGCACTACGATCGCACGATCGAAACCCGCGTTCTCGAGCACATGCTCAACTGGGACCGAATCCGCAGTGCCACCGTCGAGGTAGAGATGCCCATCGATCTCGACAGGCTTGGTCACCAAGGGAAGCGAGGTCGAAGCACGCACGGCATCGATGTCCAAGGTCGCATCCCGAACGGGCAGGTACGCCGCAGTACCGAATACGATGTCCGTTGCGCAGGCGTACATCTCCATGGGGTTGGCAAAAAACGCCTCGTTGTCAAACGGGTCGAGGCGGTCTTGCACATCGTTCAGGATGAAATCGTACCCGACCATCGAGCCCGTGGTCACGAGCGACTGGGCGCCCATGTAGCGAGGATCGTTGCAAAATGCGAGGTTGACGCGATTAACGCGACCAATCTGCCGACTCTTATAGTTCAAGCCGTTAAGCGCTCCGGCAGACGTGCCGTAGCATGCCGCAACCTCGACGCCGTTTTCCATGAGAACGTCGAGCACACCCGCGGTGAACTCACCGCGAAAGCTACCGCCTTCCAAAACGATTGCGATCTTCCCAGCGTTTTTCGCCTTGTCCTGCATCGGAGCTCCTTTCATTCTGAAGCCCTTGTACCCCATGGGCACCGGAACATGAACGAATGTCCATCCAAATATGGAACGCCGATTTCAAAGTGTACGTTTTGGGGAAGGTTTTGCCTCTATTTCTGCGGCCTGCCACGTGTTCGTCCAACATAACCGCAGCTCATAATTCGCTCGATTTAGTTCGGAAGTGCTCGAGGCCTCAAAACCTTCCCCAAAACGTACACTTTATCCCGATATAGCGTGAATTTGACCCGCGCAGATCGCGGTTTCATGATTGAGCGCCTTCCGTGGTAGACTTTTCAACTACGGATTTGTGCCTCGGGCGCAATCCGCGTACTTTGACAGGTCGTTGCCGCTTGCGGCACCAGAAAGAGAATTCGCCCTCGACCGGCATGGCGCGAATTGCGCTGATGAATGGTCTGGACTTGAGCGAATCCCAACGACCACCCAAAAGGGGGCAACTGGTTTCGACACGATAGTTCTGAGAGAGGAAGCAGGCCGTGGTCTCCTCGCCACGTAAAACAGGGGTACTGTCAAAATGAATTGACAAGAATTCTTCTTTTGAGCCCCAGCTGGCTCTCGCTGCTTAATATATAGCGGCGCGTCAACCCGGTGATTTCCCCGACACCGGCGCGACGTCATTTTAGGGGAACGCTCCTTGGCACGTAATCGGTATGGCCAAGGCTAAGACTGAACCGGTTGGGACGCCGCGAGCGTGTCGCTCCGCGCAACGTGTCCGAGACTAAATGAGTGACTGAGCCTGGAGATGCCAATCAGGGAACTTTCGTGGACCGGAGTTCGATTCTCCGTGCCTCCACCATAAGAGAATTGGGCGAACTGTTAACCATGATTGACGGTTCGCCCTTTGTTATCTGCATTCATCGCAGCAAACGTCGAGGCAGCGGCACGCCGTCTGCGATTTCTCGTTTCGCTTCACATGGGACAATCAAAACTCCGTGCACCGCGACAAAACTCGGTGCACCTCTCGACCATTTCCGTCAGGAAAAATAGTCGAAAAGTGCACCGAATTTCGAAAAGCGCTCCGAAGATTTGAGGACCGGCGGGTGGCGCGCTACGCAGCGCGACCTGTGACTCGGGCGGCAAGGCAGCGCGACCTGTGGCGCGACGTTAGCTCAGGCTCGCGCGCAGCAGCTCATTGAAGAGCTTGGGGTTGCCCTTGCCTCGGCTCGCCTTCATACATTGGCCCACCAAAAACCCGATGACCTTCTGATTGCCGTCGCGATACTGCTGAGCCTGATCGGCACATGCTGCGAGCACCTCGTCCACGATGGGCTGCAACGCACCGGCATCGCTCACCTGGCGCATGCCACGCTCATCCACGATCTTCTCGGGGTCGTCACCGCTTGCCGCCATGGCCTCGAACACCTCGTGCGCCTGGTTGCTCGAAATCGCATCGGAAGCGAGCAACTTGGCAAGCGAGGCCACCTGCGCCGGCGCGATACCGCTCTCCCCCAGCGCCACTCCGGAAGCCTTGAGATATGCAGCCAGCTCGTTCACCACGAGGTTCGCAACCGTCTGGGCCGCCTTGCCGGAAAGGCCAGCGGCAGCTTCCTCGAAGAACGCGGCCGTCACGGGGTCGCCGGCCAGCTGCTCGGCGTCGGCGCGCTTGACGCCAAACTCTCGCTCAATGCGGTCGCGCTTGGCATCCGGCAGCTCGGGCAGCTCCCCACGGCAATGCTCGATAAACTCGTCGAACAAGTCGAACGGTTCCAGGTCGGGGTCGGGGAACAGACGGTAATCGTCCGCGGTCTCCTTCACGCGCATCACCACGGTGCGTTTGCGGGAAGGCTCCCAATGGCGCGTCTCCTGGTAAATTGTCCCACCGCTTTCCAGCACCTCCGCCTGACGGCAGATCTCATAAGCCAAGCCGTCGTGCAGGGCCTTGAAGCTGTTGAGGTTCTTGAGCTCCGTTTTTGTTCCCAAGCCCGTCTCCCCGCGACGGCGCAGGCTCACATTGCCGTCGCAGCGCATGGAGCCCTTCTCCATCGAGCAGTCGGAAATACCGATGGTCAGGAAGATGCGGCGCAGCTTCTCCATGAACAGGCGCGCCTCTTCGGGCGTGCGCAAATCGGGCTCGGTGACCAGCTCGATGAGCGGGGTGCCGCAGCGGTTATAGTCCACGAGGCTCTCCGCGGCGCCGCCGATGCGGCCCTCGGCACCACCCACGTGCACCATCTTGGCAGCATCCTCCTCCATATGGATGCGCAGGATACGGATGGGCACGCTGTAGGAACCATCCGCACGCCGCTCCGGCACAGCCAGGCCGGCTGTATCGTAGGAGCCCATGCCCCCAAGCGCCGCGGCGGAAACCTCCACGCCCTCGGGCAGACCATCGGCCATCTGGCGCGACAGACCCACGGCGTTCGCACTCGCGCTCGCCAGGCTCTTCGCCTCGTTCTCGCCGAACGCGCACTCAGGGCGCTCAGCGGCACCGCGGCCGGAGACTTCCAGGTCCAGACGGCCGTGCATGCAAAACGCCACGGGACCCTGAGTGGTCTGGAAGTTCTTGGCCATATCGGGATAGAAGTAATGCTTGCGATAGAACATCGAGTGCTTTTGGATCTCGCAGTTCGTGGCGAGACCCGCCTTCACGATGCTTTCGATGGCACGGCGGTTGGGCACGGGCAGCGCGCCGGGCATGCCGAGGCATACGGGGCACACGTGCGTATTCGGCGCGTCGTCATGGCTGAGCTTGCAACCGCAGAACATCTTGGTCTCGAGCGTCGTGAGTTCGGTGTGGATCTCCAGACCGATAACGGCCTCCCAGTCCTTCAGGACTTCGCTGAGCTCCTTCATGCGAGCTCACCTCCCTTCTCGGCAAACGCGGGGGCAACGGGCAGGACCGAAGCGGCGCCCGCCTCCGTCGCGGCGCGCTCGACCGCGCGAGCAAAGGACAACAGGCGCACGTCGTCGAACGGCTTGCCGACCAGCTGGGCCGCAACGGGCATACCCGAATCTTCGCCCAAACCCATCGGCACCGTGACACCACCGTTGCCGGCGATGTTGATCGAGATGGTGAACAGGTCGGACAGATACATCTGCGTGGGATCGGACAGCTCCCCGAACTTGAAGGCGGCCGTCGGGCTCGCCGGCATGAGAATCGCGTCGGCTTGCTCAAACGCGCGAGCGTAGTCGTCGGTGATGAGCGTACGGGCCTTCTGCGCGGCGAAGTAATACTTGTCGTACACGCCCGAGGACAGCAGGTAGGCGCCGAGCAGCTGACGGCGCTTGGCCTCGGCGCCAAAGCCGTGCGCACGGCTCTTGGCGCTCTGCTCGGCCAGATTCGCGCAGCCGGGCTCCTGATATCCGTAGCGAACACCGTCGAAGCGAGCGAGATTGGAAAACGCCTCGGCGGGCCCGATCACGTAGTAGGCGGCGATCGCCGCATCGAGGTGCGGCAGATCGACCTCGACGAGCTCGGCGCCCTGATCGGCGAGTGAGCAGGCGGCGCGCTCCACGGCGCGCTTCACCTCGGGCGCAAGACCCGCGGCCTCCATGAACGCCGGGACAATGCCCACGCGCCTACCCGCGACTCCATCCTCGAGATGCGCGGCAAAGGAGGCCTCGACATCGCGGCTCGTGCCGTCGTATGCATCGCGTCCGCCGGACACGAGCGCATCCAGGGAGAGCGCGACGTCGGCGGTCGTACGACCGAACGGACCGACCTGGTCAAGCGAAGATCCGAACGCCACCACACCGTAACGCGACACGGTTCCGTATGTGGGCTTCACACCAACCACGCCGCAAAGCGCCGCAGGCTGGCGAATCGAACCGCCGGTATCCGATCCCAGGGAAAGTGTTGCCATGCCCGAGGCGACCGCCGCTGCCGAACCTCCGGAGGAGCCGCCGGGAACGCGCTCGAGGTCCCATGGATTGTTCGTACGGTGAAACGCCGAGCTCTCCGTGGAGGAACCGAACGCGAACTCGTCCATATTGGCCTTACCGAGCGGCACGCAGCCCGCGTCGAGCATGCGCTGGACGCACGTAGCGGTATAGGGCGACTCGTAGTTCTCCAGCATACGGGAGGCGCAGGTGGTACGCGTGCCCAACATGTTCATGTTGTCCTTGATGGCGAGGGGTACGCCGGCCAGCGGCGGCAGGGGCTCGCCGGCGGCGCGGAGCGCGTCCACACGAGCGGCGGCGCCAAGAGCCACCTCAGGCGTGACCTGGAGAAATGCCTGGACCTCCGACTCGCGCGCATCGATGGCGGACAACGCCGCGCGGGTCACCTCGACGGCGCTGAACTCTCCCGCTCGCACACCCGCGGCGATATCCGCGGCGGTGAGGGAATCGATGAAAGTCGCCATTAGCGCTCACCCCCATCACCCATGATCGAGGGCACGCGGAACTGGCCGTCACGCGCAGAGGCAGCGTTGGACAGAGCCTCATCGATGCCGAGGGCACGGCCCCCATCGGCTTGATCGGGCCGCATCACATTCGCAATGCCGCCGTCCGGGTGAAACGTCGGCTCGACATCCTCGGCCGCATAATCCAGTATGGGCTCGAGCATGGCCACGGCGTCGTTCAAGTACGACGTCATCGCGGCGAGCTCGGTCTCATCGAGCGCGATGGTCGCGTAATCGGCGATCGCGCGCACGTCGTCTTGTGTCAGTACCGCCATGTGCGCTCCTTTCGGTTCTTCCGTGCAATCGCTCCATTATAGACAAACGGGGCACTCCACTTGCATGGAGTGCCCCGTACGATACACGTTCTTTCGAGACGGGCAAGCTGGCGCACTACGCCCGTGCGCGACGCCTCTCTCGCAACCATTCGGTGAATTGCTCGACATGATCCCACGAGGCGTCCTTCACCACATCGATCACCGCAGAGGAGATCGTCACCGTGATGAGCGAGAAGGCGATCTTCACCACCGGAATATAGGTGAGGGAGAGCGCGAGCACCGAGAGGTCGGTGAACAGGTAGCAGCGGCCCACGCGCCACCCGGTGATCTTGGAGATCGAAAGCGCCAGCGCGTCGTCACCGCCGGCCGAGGCGCCCTGGCGAATCACCAGGCCCACGCCCACGCCCACGAACAGCGCACCGAGCACGGCAGCGAGCAGCGGATCATTCGTAAGGTCGGGCAACATGTAGGGCAGGCTCTCCCACAAGCGGTAAAAGCCCGCGACCGCGACGGTCGCCACGGCGGACCAGCCCAAAAAGCCACCGCCCAGGACCTTGAGCGCCACGGCGTAGGACAGGCAGTCAAGCGCCGGCGACACGATCGACGGCGGAATGCCGAACCAGTGGTTACCGAACAGCACCAAGCCGATGATGCCGCCTTCGGTGATGCCCGTGACGTTATGGATGTTGTGGACGCCGAACGTGAAGATGGCCGAACCGATGAGGATGATGGCTATGCGCTTGACGAAGTCGAGGGGTCGCAAGCCCGCGATGAGGAACTTGGCGGGTTCGTCCGAGACTGCCGTTCTATCTGAAGCGCACGGCTCAGCCGAGGCGCACGGCTCGCCCGGAACATCCGGTTCAGCCGAGCCCATACAGTCAGGCTCACCCGACCCCTCGTCGATATTCGAGATTTCCAGATCAGTGTGGCGCTGCGTGGTCTCGCGCGGCATAAATATCACGTCTCCCAAGTGAATAGCGTGTATTACCAGCCTATCCGAGGTTTTTCGACACGGCAAGACGGGTCCATGACGACATCGAAGCCATGCACGCCTTCTCCACAAATTTACATTTTTTAATACCAGTTTTCCCCATGTTGCATCCGCTCGGTCGTCGCGGCACATTTGGGGACAGGCACCAATTGCGGCCGAGCGACATTCCCGTTAGAGGCCCTTCGACTGCCCCCCAGCGAGGCCGTCGTCGCCAAAGCCGCAAACTCCCCCGGCGCGGCCCTCATCGGCAAAGCAACCGGCCTCTCGAGCGCGCTCCTCGTCGACGAGATCGCCGATCTCCCTGCCCCGCATAATGAGAATCGCGAGCGGCACGATGACCACCAGCACCCCGGCGGCAACAAGGGTTCCCTGCACGCCCAAGACATGGGCAAGAGCGGGTGCACAGAGCAGCGGGATGGCCCCCGCAAGGTTGTTGCCCGCGCCCATGGCGGCGTTCACGCGCCCAATACGGTCGAGCGGCGTGTGAATCTGGACCAGCGTGTCCTTAATGGGGCCGAACGCTGAAAATGCAACACCGAGGATGAACTGCCCCGCACACGCCACGAGCACATACGGAGTCGCGACATACAGCAGGCTTCCGGCCCCCGTGACAAACAGCACAACGAGTAGGGCGCGCACGTTGACGAAGCGAGGGGGCAACACGCCGGCGATCGCTGCGCCCAACAGCCCGCCCACGCCCGACAACGCGGAAAGCCAGCCCATCCAAGAGGCGCCCACCTTGAGCACATCCCGGTAGAACAGGGACTCGAGCGGGTCGAACGCGCCGTACCCCATGAACGAGAGCATGGTCGCCCAAAACAGCAAGGTGAGAACCTTGCTGCCGAAAATCGCCGAGAAACCCGCGGAGACCGAACCGCTCGGAGCATCGGAGCCCTCATCCGCACTGCCCGCCGCGACCTCAGGTTCTCGCAGGGCCTCGATGCCCCATCCGGGAATGAGGGAGATGGCGGCGCACACGACCATGAAGAGGAACACCGCCTGCGTGGGTGCAACGAGCGCGATTGCGCCACCAGCGATAGGACCAATGACGATCGCGAGGTTGCCCGTCAACGTCACGAGCGCGTTGATTCGTTTGAGCTCGTCGAGGTCAGCAGTGAAATACGCCGGGAACGCACGGGGCACCGTGTCGGCGATTCCCCAAGTCATCCCGAAGACCGCCGCGCCGAGAAACACGCCCGCGATGCTCGTCCCCACCACCTGATACAACAGGCCGCTCAAAATCAAGCCGAATGACGTCAATCGGAAGAACACGCGAGGCCCGATTCTATCGAGGAGAGCTCCACCTCGGATTTGGCCGATCACGATGCACAAATTGAGCAGCCCCACGGCAATGGCGTTATCGCCCACACCTGCACCCATGGAGAAGGTCAGGGTGCCCATCACCCCGATGAAATAGCTGCACATGGCGCCGAGATACAGGAAAAAGCGGGCCGCGATGAACCGGCGTATCTGATGCGTCAGCTGCGGTGTGGCGAAAAACAAGCCGCGACGCCTCCGTTCGATCGAGCCCTTCTTCATGCTCCCCCTCCTCTTGCACTTTAGTGCACTAGTGTATCAAAGCGATATACCAGGCACATTCGCGACCGCTCAATTGGAAACCGATGCAAACTGCGCAATTTGCACCTGTCCCCAATTGCCCAATTGCCCCGTCGAAGCGCGGTTCGGGTACCATAGGTTCATACTTAGCCTGACACCCCATACGACCACCCGAAAGGCGCGCATGGCCCGCGAACTACACGACGGCTTTGGCCGCGGCATCAACTACCTGCGCATCTCCGTGACGGATAAATGCAACTTCCGCTGCGTGTACTGCATGCCCGAGAAGGGCGTGCCCGCGCGCGCCCACGGCGAGCTGCTCACCGCCGAGGAGATCGCCCGCTTTGTGCGCATCGTGGCGCAGGAGGGCATCACGCGTGTCCGCCTCACCGGCGGCGAACCGCTCGTCTCTCATCGCATCGTGCCGCTCATCGAGGAAATCCGCTCGATTTCCGGGATCGAGGACATCTCCCTCACCACCAACGGTGCCCTGCTGCCGCGCATGGCGGCCGACCTGCGCGCAGCAGGCTTGGATCGCGTCAACATCTCGCTCGACACGCTCGACCCCGCACGGTTTTCCCAAATCACGCGCCTCGGCCGCGTCGAACAGGCGCTCGCCGGTATCGATGCCGCGCTCGAATACGGCTTCACGCCGGTCAAGGTGAACACCGTCGTCGTACGTCGTATGGATCAGGACGTACTCAACCTCGCGCGCCTGTCCGTCGACCGCCCGGTCCATGTACGGTTTATCGAGTACATGCCCATCGGCGGTGGTCAGAGCGCATCCGCCGAAGACCCGAGCAGCGGCCACGGGCTCGACCCGCACTGCGGAGCCGGAGCGGCTGGAACCGGCGGCGCGCTCAACCCTGACCTGTGGGACGCGAGCGATGTGGTCCCCTCCACCGAGCTTCGCGAGCGTATCTCCTCCGAAGCTGCCGCCGCGGGCCTCGGCGCACTCGAACCCGTGCAAAACGGCGGTCCCCTTGGAGCGGGCCCCGCGCGTTACTGGGCCTTCCCCAACGCGGCCGGCACCGTCGGGTTCATCTCGGCCATGTCCAACCATTTCTGCGAGTCGTGCAACCGCCTGCGCCTCACCGCCGACGGAACGATTCGCCCCTGCCTGTTCTCCGATGCCGAGTATCCCGTACGCGAGGCCCTGCGCTCCGGCGATGAAGACACGGTCCGCGCTATCTACCGCAATGCCATCGCCCGCAAACCCCGCCAGCACGACGACATCGACGGCACCCAGCGATTCATGTCGCAGATTGGAGGGTGATCCCCATGACCACTCACACCCCCGATAAACCCGAACGCCCGCGCACCCTCGGTCGCACCGTGCACGAGAAGTACCCCGCTGCCGTTGTGGGCGAGGCTTCCGAACTCACCCTTGTCGAGGGGGGCGAGCGCGGAGGCGCGCCAGGCCCCACCGAGTCGGAGCACACGACGAACTCCCCCGCCTCCTCCGGCGAGCGCGACGCCTACCGCGACGATCTCACACATGTCGACGAGCACGGCGACGTGCGCATGGTCGACGTGGGAGACAAACAGGTCACCAAACGCATCGCGATCGCCGAGGGCACCATCCTCATGCACCCTGAAACCCAGGCCATGGTGCTCGAGGACCGCGCCAAAAAGGGCGATGTCCTCGCATGCGCGCGCGTCGCCGGCATCATGGCGAGCAAGCGCACGAGCGACCTCATCCCCATGTGCCACCCGCTCAATATCACCAAGGCGAAAGTCGAGATCGAGCCCATCTCGTCCTCCGCGGTCGCGGCCCCCGGCTGGGCGCCGGCGCGCGAGGACCATCGCGTGGGCTTCCACGTGCTCGCCACCTGTGGAGTCACGGGCGTAACCGGCATCGAGATGGAGGCGCTCACGGCCGCCTCGACCGCCTGCCTCACCATCTACGACATGTGCAAGGCCGTGGACCGCGGTATGGAGATCGTCGATGTCCGCCTACTGCGGAAGGAAGGCGGGCGCTCCGGCCTCTGGGAGCGAGACGGGGAGCGCGCCCATACCGACGAGGTCGATGCCGAGGCAAAGGAAGCCGAGATCATCGCCGCCGAACTCCCCTCCCCGCTTCCCGGCGGGCCGCGCACGGGCACGCCGGCGCCCGCCGTCGCCTTTGTGGGCTACCAGAACGCCGGCAAGACCACGCTGGTGGAGAAGGTCATTTCCCGTCTCGCGCAGCGCGGCGTCCGCGTTGGCTCCATCAAGCACCACGGGCACAAGGGTTTCGACATCGATCAGCCCGGCAAGGATTCCTGGCGCCATGCGCAGGCAGGCAGCCGCCATGTGGGCCTGATCTCGCCGGACATGTACGCCGAATACTCCCGCACGACCGAAGAGGTGCCCGTGCTGGACATGCTCACGCGTTACACCGATGTGGATACCGTCATCGTCGAGGGCTACAAGGCCGCAGGCCTGCCGAGCATCGTGGTCGCCCGCTCGGGCATCGACCGCATGCGCGGGCGCGATTCCTTCGAGCTCATCAATGACGACACGATCGCCGTCGCCTGCAACGACGTGGTGGCGCGCGATTTCCGCACCCGAGCGGTCAAGCAGGCCCGCGCTGCCGCAGAGGAAGCCGGGCGCGCCTTCTCCGAGGCGGACATCCATCTGCCGCCGTTCCTCGACATCAACGACTCGGCTGCCATTGCGAGCTTTGTCTACGACTACGTGCAAAAGGCGCGTTAAGCCATATCGCGACGGACGCGTCGCACCGCTTTATACGCATCGGGGCCCGCTCACACGGGCCCCATTTTCATTTATTCGATCACAACGCGACCACGCTGGGCGCGAAGCGTCTGGAGGATGTGCTTGGGCACGGCGTGGAACTCGCAGCGGCCGATGACCGCACTCGCCGCCGCCTTGGCCTCGGGACTACCGTTAGCCGTCGCGTATGAATGACGGAACCGACGCAACATAACCAGGTCGTTGCCGCCATCGCCGTACACGGCGATCTCATCTTCTTCGATACCGTAATGGCGGCCAAGCCACGCGATCGAGGCCCCCTTGTTGCAATCCTTGTCCGTGATCTCGAACATCACGGGATCGAACGGCGCATTGACCACCGTGTCGGCGTGATCGGCCAAAAACGCCTTGAGCTCCCGCTCGAGGTCGTCGCTCGTCACGCGGCAGTTGATCTTGCACACATCATGGGAGAGGATCGAGCTGATCGATTGGTCGAAGAACTGCTCCTCGTGCGTTCCTCCCCGAGCACGCATGCCGCGCATCACGATGCGACGGAACAGGTTGTCGCGGGCGAACCCCTCTTGGTGCATCTCAAAGCTGCCACTTGAGAACATGCCGTCGGGCGTGCAGCAATCGAAGCAGATCTGCGGGAAAGAACGGATGAGCTCCTCCACGAACGCCGGATCGACCGTGAAGGTCTTGAGCAGCTCGCCGTTCCTCCCGCGGATGATCGAGCCATTCGCGCAGACCGCATCGACCTTGAGGCCCGTGAACCCATGCTCGCCGGCGGGCAAGAGGGAACGACCTGTCGCGGGCACCACATGAGCTCCCTGGGCAATGGCCTCCTGTATCGCACCGCGGATTGTGCGGTCCGCCTCATGCAGACCGTTGAGCAGGGTGCCGTCCAAATCGCTCGCAAACAGCTTGATCATGCGCGTCGTCCTCTCATCGAATTCGTCAGCGCATCATTCTACCGCTCTGGTCTACACCTGTGGCACCTCGCCCGTGGCGAGGATCCGCTCCAGGGCCTCCTCGTCGAGCACGGGAACGCCCAGACTCTCGGCCTTGGTGAGCTTGGAGCCCGCTTTGGGGCCTGCGACCAGGTAGCTCGTCTTTTTAGACACGGATCCCGAGACCTTGGCGCCGAGGAGCTTGAGGGCTGCACCCGCCTCGTCGCGCGTACGGTTGACGAGCGTGCCGGTGAGTACGAAGGTGAGGCTGTCCAGCGGCTGCCCCGCCGCCAGGTCGGCATCGACGCCGGTCTCTTGGGCCGCCTGCGCCACCGCCGCACCCAAGTTCTCCTCGAGCGCGAGACCCGCCTCGCGCAGGCGCTGCAAGACCTCGAGATTCTCGGGCACGGATAGGAACTCACGGACCGACGCCGCGATCTTGGGCCCGATGCCCTCGCACGCCGCAATATCCTCCTCGGATGCGGCGGCGAGTGCGTCGATGGTCAGGAAGCGCTGCGCCAGCACCTCGGCCACGGACTTGCCCACATGGCGGATGCCGAGGGCGAACAGCACGCGCGAGAGCGGCTGCGCCTTGGAACGGACGAGTTCGTCCATCACCTTGCCGGCGATGGTGTGACCGACCTTGATGGGGTCACCCGCGGCCACGCCCTTCTTCTTGTCGTCCTTGGCGTAGGTTCGGCCCGTGTCGAGCGCAGCGATGGAATCGGCATCGAGCGTGTAGAAATCGGCGACATCGCGCAGCAGACCCGCCTCGATCATTTTGTCGATGAGCTCGTCACCCAGGCCGTCCACGTCCATGCAACCACGGCTCACCCAGTGGACGAGGCGCTCCTTGAGCTGCGCGGGACAATCGAGGGACACGCAGCGGTACGCCACCTCGTCACCCTCATGAACCACGGGACTGCCGCAGGTGGGGCAAGTCTCGGGCATATCCCACTCGACCGCGTCGGCGGGGCGCTTGTCCAGCACCGGACCAACGACCTCAGGGATCACGTCGCCGGCCTTGTGGACGATGATGGTATCGCCTACGCGCACATCCTTGCGGCGAATCTCGTCGAGATTGTGCAGAGTTGCGCGGGCGATGGTGGAACCAGCCACCGTGACGGGATCGAACTCGGCAACCGGGGTGAGCACGCCGGTACGGCCCACCTGGATGCGAATCTCACGCAGAACGGTGGTCTTCTCCTCCGGCGGGAACTTGAAGGCGATCGCCCAGCGCGGTGCGCGGGCGGTGAAGCCGAGGTCGGCCTGCTGGTCGAACCCATCGACCTTCACAACCACACCGTCGATGTCGTAATCCAAGTCGCCACGGTGCGCGAGCGCATCGGCGCAAAAAGCGTGAACCTCTGCGGGCGAGGTGCAGCGCGCGACGTTCGGGTTGACGGAGAAGCCCGCCTCGCGCAGCCAGTCGAGGAACGCATGCTGGGAGTCCACATGCAAGGGCGCCGTGTCGGCGATCGAATAGATGAAGGTGGCAAGGCTGCGCGTCGCGGTGACCTTGGGGTCCTTCTGGCGCAGGCTGCCCGCGGCGGCGTTGCGGGGGTTGGCGAAGGGCTCGCGACCCTCGACGTCGGCCTCCGCGTTCAGGCGAGCGAAGCTGCCCTTGGGCATGTAGACCTCACCGCGGACCTCGATGGGAGTTCCGCGGTCAGCCCCCATGTGGGCCAACGCGGCCTCGGAAAGGTGCATGGGCACGTCTTTGATGGTGCGGACGTTGAGCGAAACGTCCTCGCCCGTCGTGCCATCGCCGCGCGTGGCGGCGCGTACGAAGGCGCCGTTTTGATAGGTGATGGCCACACCGAGGCCGTCGATCTTGAGCTCGCAGGTGTAGGCAACGCGCCCCGCGCCGAGCGCCTCCTCCGTACGGGCGAGCCACTCGTCGAGCTCCTCGAGGTTCATGGCGTCGTCCATGGAATACATGCGCGCCATGTGCGTGATGGGCGCGAACTGCTCGGACACGTAGCCGCCCACGCGCTGGGTGTAGGAGTCGGGGGTGACGAGCTCGGGATGGGCCGCCTCGATCTGCTGAAGCTCGACCAGCAGCTTGTCGAAAGCAGCGTCCGTGATCTCGGGCGCATCGAGGGCGTAGTAGCGATAGGCGTGGTAATCGAGCAGGTGGCGCAGCTCGGCCGCGCGCGCTGCGGCCTGAGCGCGGACGTCCTGCGGGGACTCGGCAGTCGCCGAAGCGCCATCCGTCCGCGCGCCGTCATCCGTCGCCATATCGCCAAACAAGCTCTGCTGCTCCGTCACGTGGGCCTCCCCGATAGTCAAATCTCAACCACTACAGAGTACCATCGCGCGCGGATGCTTTCCCTCCTCCGCATACCGATAACGGAATAACGGGTCGCCGCCCAGCGGTGAATTCCAGTTCACCCGCTTAAAGCATCGGCATCTGGATACAAACCGTGCAAATGCGTGCGCATTGCCAAATGCACCTGCGCAATCCCGCGCACGCCGGCTTCAGAGGAGAGAGGAACCATCATGAAGCAGCTCAACGAGAAGGTCGCCGTCGTCACCGGTGCCGGCCAGGGCATCGGCAAGGGCATTGCCCTGTGCCTGGCCAAGCGCGGCGTCAAGGTCATCGCCACCGGCCGTCGCCTGGAGCCCATTGAGGCCACCATCGCCGAGATCCGTCAGCTCGGCGGCGAGGGCTTTGCCATGACCTGCGACTCCGCCGACCGCGAGCGCGTCTTCGAGGTCGTAGCGAAGGCCGTCGAGACCTACGGCTCCATCGACGTCATCGTCAACAACGGCCAGGCCATCGTCCCCTCCCAGCCCGTCGAGGACACCGAATACGACAACATGCTCAAAGCCTGGGAGTCCGGTGTGATCGGCTCCCTCAACTATATGCAGGCCGCCTTCCCTCACATGAAGGAGCAGCACGAGGGTCGCATCATCAACTTCGCCTCCGCCACCGGTATGTTCGGCATCGCCGGCCAGCTCGCCTACGGCTCCAACAAGGAGGCCCTGCGCGGTCTGACCAAGATCGCCGCCAAGGAGTGGGGCCAGTACGGTATCACCGTCAACGTTGTGCTGCCCGGCGCCGAGTCCCCGGCTGCCAAGGCCTGGGCCGAGAAGTTCCCGGAGGAGTACGCCAAGCAGGTCAACCTTAACCCGATGAAACGCTTCGGCGACCCCGAAATGGACATCGCGCCCGTCATCGCCTTCCTCGCCGGTCCTGACTCCTGCTACTTCTCCGGCCAGAGCGTCATCGTGGACGGCGCCAACAGCATCATGCCGTAAGGGGCCGTTCCAACCGCAGAGACCCGCATGCCCGCAATGAGCCACCGAGCTCCGCACGGAATTCGGGCCATCTTGCATAGGCGCCGTGCGCATTTTCGCGTACGGCGCCCAATTTGTTACATACGGACCCACGCGCGGCACCGCATCACGCCAGCTTCAAAGCGATCAGAAGGACGAAGGTCCACGCAATGGCGCAGATCGAAAGCACGGTGGTCACCAATGTCCAATGTGGCAGTAGCCAGCGCCATACGAACGTCTGTGGTAACGCCGCGCCGGGCTCATACCCCTCCAAAAACGCCGCGACATCTACGACGCTCTCAAGGTTGTGCTCAATTTTGATCCCCTGCATTTTCCACGAAGCAACGATGCTCGCAATCATAATTGACCAATGTACGATGTTTTCAGTATCGGAGATCGCATACGCCTGATCGGGGGAAAGGAACTTGTGCGCGATCGATGTGACGACGATGCCCACGAGTATCTCTAACATCCAGAGGCAATTGAGCGCGATTGCGACCTTGATTGCTCTTCGATCGCGTGCGGTTTGGCGCAGATACTCCTCTGAACGTTCGTCCAAAAGCGCGTCCAACGTGATGCCAAGCGCAGCGGAAAGGCGCTTGAGACTCTCAGCGTCCGGTAACGTGCGACCCTTTTCCCAGTTGATCACCGTCTGACGCGACACGAACACAAGCTCGGCTAGACGCGCTTGCGATATTCCCGCACCCTCGCGAAGACTTCGGATTCGCTTGGCGAGCGGACCAGTAAGCCCGCTAGAATTCACGTCCGGCCCTTCATGCTGAACGCAATCGATGCCAGGATCTTCCGAACGCGTCTGCTGTGCGACAACGTTTTCCTGCCACATCGCGGCCTCCCCATCATCATAGTTGGGATTCTATGCGCTGAGTGTACACCCGCCTAAACCTCGATCTTGCAATTCACCTCGGAAACCCTTGTCTATTCCCTTTAACACATGCCTTGAGCTGGTATTACCTTCGCCCACGTCGATTTCTAAGCGTACGCGACGGCAATCAACGCGGCAGCAAGTAGCACGATATAGAACGTATAAAACGCCGGCAGGTTGGTGAGGAGCACTCGATAGAACCACGTGGCCGGCGGTTCCTTCCCTTTCGGATAGCCCTCGACGAACATCATGATGCTGATGGCGTCTCCCAGATCTTGGCCTGAGGCGATGCTGCGGAACCTCTTCGCGATCGGCATGGAGGCAAAGCAAAGCACCACCCTCATCCCGCTAAGCACCAAACGGAACTCTCCGCTTCCAGGTGCACGCAAAAAAGAGGAATACAAGAAAACCAGTAAGAGCTCGAGTGCAAAAATAGCGCCCAGCGCAGCAAGGCAGTGTGTCAACTGACGGCGGGCTTCGGCGGTTTCTTCCAGCATGTCGGGCAGCTCATCGCCCAAAAGCCCGTCAACCGTGGTGTTGAGGGCCTTGGCAACGAGTTGCAGACTCTGCACATCGGGCAACGTGTTCCCGCGCTCCCAATTACCCACGCTCTGACGCGTGACGTATGCGGTGGCGGCCAGCTCGGACTGCGTCAATCCAGCCGCTTCCCGCAAGGTGCGGATGCGCGACCCGACCTTCGATGCGATATTCATCTCTCGCCCCCATTCCACATGGGCCAAACAGGCAAGCAGCTTCTTAACGAACCGCCACGACCCCGCGGGAACGCAATGCGGCGCCCCCTGCTGATGCCGCAATTCTACCCACTGCTACCGACTGGTTCGACAATCGCGATGTAAAAGCCTCTTTGCATCCGCACGCTCTCGCCCTTTCCATGGCGTCTTTGCAGTTTATGAACGACTAATCGTTCATAAACTGCGGATGAGACAGCGAATCGGCATAAAAATGGAGGATATGAACGACTCGGTCGTTCATATCCTCCAAAAGGTGCCAGTTAAAACTCAGACGATACCGGCAGTGTCAGGACAACGGGCGATGGCAAGTCGGCGAGACTACACTCCGTCAGCAGCGGACTCGGCGGCGGAAACCTCAGCGGCCTCCTCGGCGGCAAGCGCCGCCTTGTACTCGCGCCACTCGGTGTACTTCTGCACACCGGCGCAGATGGACAGCACGAGAGCGGCGGGAACGGCGATAAAACCGATCACGACCATGGGCGCCACGGTGTAGAACACAGATTCGAACATGGCTCATACCCCCTTAGGCGAACAGGCCGCCGGCGATACCGGCAACACCGGTGAACGCCAGCGCCATGAGCGACGCGGTCACAAGCGTGATGGGCAGACCGCGCAGAGCGGCAGGAACCAGACGCTCGTCGATACGGCTGCGCACGAAGGCGAAGAGCACGACGGCAAGCAGGACGCCCAGGCCGGCACCAACGGACGCGCCCAGGGCGGCGTCCCACGTCAGGGTCTCGGCCACGGCGGCGTTGCTGAGCGCCACTGCCAAGACGGCGGCGTTGCAGGCCACGATCGGGCACACGCGTAGCAGGCGCTCGCGCTCGGCAGCGGTCTTGCCGGAGCCGAGCACCGTGGCCGTGACCACGATCGCGGTCCAACTCACGAGCACGTAAGCGAGCGGCGCGAGGAACGTGACGCCCCAAGGCTGCAGAACCTGCGTATACAGAGGCCAACCCAGGGCGCCCGCCACGGCGGTGGCGATGGCGATCATGACACCGAAGCGCCAAGAGTCCTGCGGGCGAGCCGCAATCAAGATCACAGACACCATGCCGATGAGCTGGGCGAACACCAGGTTGTTATCGAGAGCGGCGGTAAACAGCGCGTTCAGGAACGCCATTAGCGCTCACCTCCCTTTAGGGAAGTCGCATCGGCATCGGCACCCTTGGCGCACATCTGCTCGATGGACTGGACGAACACGGCCACGAGCGCCAGCACCAGCAGCGAGCCGGCGGGCTTGCCAAAGGCGGCGATCGGCGAGGCGGCAAGCTCGCCCATGGTGAGGCCGAAGACCTGACCGGTGGTGAGCATGCCGTTGATGAAGCCGACGAACACCAGGGTGGCGAGCACCATGGCGGCGGCGAAGATCGCGGTCATGAGCGGCGTCTTTGCCGGGGCGACCACCAGGCCGTCGCCGGCGATCCACGCCACGACGATCGCGTTCACGGCAACGAGCGGCAGGTAGATGCCGAGCGCCTCGAACACCACAGGATCGGTGACACGGACGCCGAAGCCGAGCAGAGTCACGACGGTCACGCTCACCATGAGCATCACCGCGGTGCGCGACCACGTGCCGGTGAAGGCGCGCAAAAGGGGCGCGATCGAGGCCATGACCACAATCGCAGCGGCGGTAACCAAACCGATCATCAGGCCGTTCTCGAGCGAAGTCGCGGCGAAGAGCCCCGGCAGGGCACCGGCGACGACCAGGAACGTGGGCGTGTGAACCATCTTGGAAATGCGAGCGTCCTGCTCGCGCACGATATTCTCGTTCAGAGCCATTAGTTGCCTCCCATCTGGGCGTAGGCGGCAAAGGCGATATTCAGGCAGTCGACCACGGCACGCGAGGTGAACGTGGCGCCGGAGACGGCGTCGACGTGGGTCTGGCCAGCGCCGGCCTCGTCGACCGTGAGCTCACCGGCGGCAGGTGACCCGGCAAAACCGCCGAAGTACTCCTCGGTGAGCGCATTGGTGCCGATGCCGTCGGTCTCGTCCTCGGCCACGACCTGGATACCGGCCACGGTGCCGTCGGCGTTGATGCCGATCATGAGCTCGACATCGCCGTGATAACCCTGCGCGGAGGTCACATCGAAGACCCACGCGCCGGTATCGGCCTTGTACACGGAGTTCAGGCCCTCGACCGCGGGGGCAGACTGGGACTCGAAGGACGTGGCATCCGGGAACAGCAGCTTGCGCTGCGCGCCGCCCTTGGCCTCGTCGAGTGCGAGGTCGGACTGCTCGAAGGCCCCCGCGAGGCCGTGGTGGACGCCGGCCGTCACGCCCGCGCACAGCAGGGCGACGACAAGGACGGCAAAGGCGGAGAAGATGGCGCCGTTGCGACGACGGGCCATCGGGCACTTGTTAGACGAGGGCATGCTTCACACCTCCAGCGGGCTGAGGACGCGTGTAGCGGTCGATCAGCGGGGTGAACATGTTCATGAACAGGATGGAGAACGCCACGCCCTCGGGGGCGGCGGCGAACAGGCGCACGAGCGCGGTGATGACACCGCAGCCGATGCCGAAGATGATCTTGCCCTTCGGCGTCATGGGCGTGGTGGTGTAGTCGGTTGCCATGTAGAAGGCGCCGAGGGCGAGGCCGCCGGAGAGCACCTGGTAGATGGCGTCCTGACCGGCAAACCCGGTGATGACGGCAACCGTGGCGATGAACGGCACAGTGGCCCAGGCGTCGACGACGCGCATCACGAGCAGGAACACATAGCCGGCGAGCAGCGTGATGATGCAGGTCTCGCCGAGCGCGCCGGCGTGCAGGCCGAACATCATATCCATGTAGCTGTACGGCGCGTCACCGGCGGCGTTCATGGCCAGCGGGGTGGCGCCGGTGATGGCGTCGAGCGGACGACCCATGATGTCAGGGTAGGCACCGAGCGCAATGGGCATGGCGAGCATGATGAACACGCGGGCGGCGACGGCGGGGTTGGCGAAGTTGCAGCCGATGCCGCCAAAGAGCATCTTCACCACGGCGATGGCGAACACGGTGCCCAGGATCGCGGGGAAATAGCCGCAATCGGCCGGCAGCGTGAAGGCGAAGAGCATGGCGGTGACCACGCAGGACAGATCGCCGGCGGTGCTCTCGCGGTTCATGAGGCGGCAGCACACATGCTCGGTCACGAGCGCCGTGGCGACGCACACCAGAACGAGCAGCGGGGCGCCGAGACCGTACAGGAACACGGAAGCCACGAGCGTGGGCAAAAGCGACAGGCACACCATGCCCATGATCCACTGCGTGGAGCCCTTACCGTGGAAGTGAGGCGAGGCCTCGTTGATGAGGTTCATGGATTTACGCCTCCTTCTTATCGGACGGGGCGGTCAGGCGAGCGACCTCGCCGCGATAGACGGCCTTGCCCTCGCGGATGGACGCGGTGATGCGGCGATGGGCCGGGCACACATAGGCGCAGGAACCGCACTCCATGCAGTTCATGACGGCGAGCTCGTCGAGCGCGACCACGTCATGGCTGCGAGAGGCGGAATCGAGCGCGAACGGCTCGAGGGCCAGCGGGCATGCGCGCACGCAGCGGCCGCAGCGGATGCAGGCGGTCTCGTCCGGAAGGACGGCGGCGTCATGCAGGGCCACAATGGCGTTGTTGGCCTTGAGGATCGGGCAGTCGATGTTCGTGATGGTGCGACCCATCATGGGGCCGCCCATGATGATCTTCTTCGGCTCCTTGACCATGCCGCCCGTCGCCTCGATGACGTCGCGGACGCTCATGCCGAGCGGGATGCGATAGTTGCCCGGATTGGCGATGCAGTCACCGGTGACCGTGACGGTCTTGCAGGTGAGGGGCATGCCGTAGCGGAAGTACTGCTCCACGCGGGAGATGGTGGTGACGTTGACCACGAGGCAGCCCACGTCGATGGGCAGGCCGCCGGCGGGTACGTCGCGCCCGGTCGTGGCCTTGATGAGCACCTTCTCGCCACCGGCGGGGTACTTGGTCGGGATCTCCATGACCTCGATGCGGTCCTCGCGGCCCTTCTCCTTGACCACGCGCTTGAGCTCGAGGATGGCCTCGGGCTTGTTGTCCTCGACGCCGATCACGGCGGCGGGGATCTCGAGCGCCTCGATGGTGCGGAACACGCCGTCGATCACGCGCTCGGAGTGCTCCATCATCTGACGGTAGTCGCTCGTGATGTAGGGCTCGCACTCCATGGCGTTGACCACGAGGAACTCGAAGCTCTTGCCCTCGGGGGCGCGCATCTTGAACCACGTGGGGAACGAGGCGCCACCCAGACCGACCATGCCGGAATCACGCACGCAGGCGATGAACTCCTCCTTGTTCGAATAGGTCGGCGGCTTGAGCGCGGGATCGGACTCCATCTTGCCGTCGGAGACGATCTCCACCACGGGTGCGGTGGCGCCCGTGGGCAGCTGCTCGGTGGCGACCTTGGTCACCGTGCCGGAGACGCTCGCGTGGATGGGCGAACCCAGGCCGTTCACCTGGCCGATCAGCGTGCCTACATATACATGATCGCCCTCGCTCACCACCGGGCTCGCCGGCGCGCCGATGTGCATGTTCAGCGGAATGAGCACTCGCTCGGGCGGAGTGATTGACGTGCAGGCAAAGTCCCGCATGTCCTTGCACTGAGGCGGATGCACACCGCCCCTTGTCTTGTGCAGAGAAAACATTGGCTTCCCTCCCATATTTCCCCCAACTGTGCGCGGCCGCGCATAAAACGCGGCCGCGACGCATATCAGGTCAAAATTGTAGCGGGTTTCACCACGATATAGACTGCCAAATGACAGATTTCTGCAGCTTGAAGCGTTTTATCGCCATCCTGAGAAAAAATGCGCACGCAAAAACAAGGCCGCCCCGGCACGCGAAACGAACCGAGGCGGCCTTTGCACAGCAAAATATGACAGTGGCGAATAGCTGGGAAGACGGTCTTTGCTAGAACCCGATACCGTGCCCTGAGAGCGCTCCGTACAGCAGGATGCCCGTCGCGGCGACGAACACCACGCCCTGGACGATGGCGTTGCGGCCAGCGCGGGTAAAGGTGATGGCTGCCATGGTGAGGTCGTCGCCGTACTTACGGGCCTGCTTGAGACCCATCGCGACGGTCGCCGCGCTGATCATGAAGCCCATGACGGGCAGAAAGAGCAGCTCGCCCTTGCTGCCGTAGCGAAGAACCTCGCCCGCGGCGTTGACCTTCATGGGTACCTGGTCGCCCAGCTCGGGGAAGGCCATGAGGACCATGAGCACGGGGACGAAGGCGATCATGAGGGCCAACAGGGCCTTCATGCCGGCGGATTTACCGTAAGAGAACATAGCGCACCTTTCAAAGATGAGCCGCCTTGTGGCGGCATTCGGAATCACATCGCGAAGGCCGCCGAGGTCTCCCCCGGCGGCCTTGAGCATCTACACGTTGAAGCGGAAGTGGACCACGTCGCCGTCCTGCATGATGTAGTCCTTGCCCTCCATGCGCAGGCGGCCGGCCTCCTTAGCGCCCTTCTCGCCGCCGAGGGCGACGTAGTCTTCGAACGCGATGGTCTCGGCCTTGATGAAGCCACGCTCGAAATCGGTGTGGATCACGCCGGCGGCCTGCGGGGCCGTGGCGCCCTGGCGAACCGTCCAAGCGCGGACCTCGACCTCACCGGCGGTGAAGAAGCTCTGCAGGCCGAGCAGCTTGTATGCGGCCTGGGCCAGGACCTCGAGGCCGGAGCGCTCAAGCCCCAGATCAGCCAGGAACTCGGCGGCTTCCTCGGGATCGAGCTCGGAGAGCTCCGCCTCGACCTTGGCGCAGATCGGAATGGGCTTCACACCGTCGATTGCGTCGAGGTCCTCGGTGAGCATGTCCTCGTCGACGTTGGCGACGTAGAGCATCGGCTTCATGGTCAGCAGGAACAGGCCCCTGGCGGCGGCGCGCTCCTCATCGGTCATCTCCATCGTGATGGCACGGTTGCCCTCGTTCAGCCACTCAACCAGACGCTTTGCCACCGCGAGCTTGGGGGCGAGCTCGGCGTCGCGCTTGGCTTCCTTCTCGAGTTTGGGAAGCTGCTTTTCGAGCGTCTGGATATCGGCCAGGATGAGCTCGGTCATGATGGTCTCGGCATCGCTCGCCGGGTCGACGAACTCGCCCGTGTGATTGGCCTCGCGCATGACATCCGGGTCCTTGAAGTAACGGACCACCTGGCAGATGGCATCGCACTCGCGGATGTTGGCCAGGAACTGGTTGCCCAGGCCTGCGCCCTCGGAAGCGGCGCCCTTCACCAAACCGGCGATGTCGACGAACTCAACGGTGGCCGGGAGGATGCGAGCGGGGTTCACGATCTTGGCGAGCGCGTTCAGACGGTCGTCCGGCACGTCGACGATGCCGACGTTCGGGTCGATCGTGGCGAAGGGATAGTTCGCGGCCAGGCCACCCTTCTTGGTGAGAGCGGTGAACAGCGTGGACTTGCCCACGTTGGGCAGACCGACGATTCCGATGGAAAGTGCCATGGGATTCCTTTACTCAAAGCTCAGCGCCGCAAGCGCTGCGTATACGTAAACCTTGCCATTATAGACCGTAAGGGCCCATAGGGCGCTACGGCGCCTAGTCTGCGAGTTTTTCAATCTGGTCGAGGGCACGGCCGAGCTTCTGCTTGACCTCGGCCTTGGCCTCCGCGTACTCCGCCTTGGCCTCTGCGGCGAGCTTGGCCTTACGCTCGGCTTCCGGATCGGGAACAACGAGCTCGGATCCATCGCGCTCGACCATCTTGAGGGCATGGTCGGAGCAGACCTCAGCGCACAGGCCGCACCCGATGCAATACGTCGGCTCGATGGCGAGCTTGCCGCCGTTGAGCAGGTCACAGGCGAAGGTCGGGCACGCCTCGACGCACGCGCCACACATCGTGCACCTGTCGTGGTCGAATTCGGGGAACTGCACGCGGACGTTCTCCGCAAGCTCAGGATGCTGCTGCAAGGTGGAGAGCATGAGCTGGCGCCCCTGCGTGAGAATGCGGCGACGCTTCTGCGTGGTCACGCCGCAGGCGCTGTTCAGCGTCTTCTCCAGCGCGCTCACGCGGCTCGAGTGCTCACGGATGCGCTGCGTCACGCTGGCGACGGCAGCCGTGGCAGGCGTGAGCTTGGACACCGTGAGGCCCGTCTGGCGCACGATCTTGTCCATGAACTCCTTGCGCTCGTACTCACGGCGCTTGTTGCACTTGAGGTCGCGCGGCTCGACCTCAAGGCCCATACCGCGGCCGGCCCACTCCTCGGCCTCGCCGATGGCCTCGCCGAGCATCTCCTCGCCACAGGTGTTGCGGCAGTTGGCGCAGATATCCAGCGGCAGATACACGCTCACGTTGGGGAAGTCGGTCAGGATGGAGAACCAGGTCTCGCGCGTCACGTCGCCGACGCAGGCCACGAGCACCTCGTTCTCACGTGGGATGCGCTTGAGGGCGCGCGTGCAGGTGACATACGCGGTCTCATGCGCGGTGGCGGCGCGGGCCACGGCGTCGTAGACCTTCTTGGGCTGCAGGCGCGGGCTCACGAACGCCTCGGTGGGGCAAGCGGCGACGCACAGGCCGCACTTGCGGCAGCTGTCCAGAACGTCGATCGCGCCGTCCTCGATCTCGATCGCGTTCACCGGGCATACGTCCATGCACGCATGGCAGCTGCTCTTCTCGGATTTGCAGGCCAGGCACGGAATGCAGTTGACGCGCGGACGCTCCTTGTAATCGGCGGGATTCCAATGCGGCTTGCTCTCGTCCACGGTGCCCAGCAGCGCGTCCGTGATGCCCCCAAAGGGGTTCTTGAGGGCGTCGACGCCCTTGCTGATCTCGATGATGTCGTCGAACATATCGTGCTGCTCGGCCATGCGAACTCCCTTATCGCGCCCAGGCAAGCGCGCAGATGCGAAGCGCCCGCGATGGCGGGCGCATATGAACCGTTAGCTGACTATTGTACCGATGCCACAGCGGCCATGTGTGAAGACCGGGCGATGCCGTGTCGCCGCCGCGCCGCTACGCGCTCGGCTGCTCCTCGTGGCTGGCAACGTGGAACGGATAAACCACGAGCTCCAGACCGAGCAGCAGGACATGATGACCCAAGTTGGCAATGGGCGCGAGCAGCAGCATGGTGCCGAGCACCAGCTCGAAAATTCCGGAGGCGAGCGGAGCGATCCACTTGTGACCGGCAGCGTGCGCCTTCAGGGACTCGTCGATCTCCGCCGCGGCGTTCTCCAGACCCAGCAGGCCCCACATGACGGCGATGACGTTGAGCGACTCATGCGTGTTGAGCAACGTGACGATACCGAGCACGATCATGACCACGTCCGTACCCACGGTGATCTTGCCGGGATTCGAGTTGCGTTCCAAGATGTCCGTCACGATATCCGCCGTGCCGACGAACAGCATGACGCCGCCGAGGAGGTGCGGAAGGTGCTCGGCCACGGGCTCGGGCATGACAAGGCACGCCGCGCCGAGGATGGGCAAAAGCAATGTGGCCACAAAGGCGACTTTGCCCGGGATTTTCTGACCCTTGGGATTGCGGTCGATTTCGATCTGCGACATGCATGGAGCCTTTCGTGCAAAAAATGCCCGCCTCGTCGTGAGGCGGGCATGCCCTGTTCACGTGGCGTTTATACCCACGACAAGCAACTCCAAGCAGGTGTCAGTTATTCTTCGCGCGGTCGCGATTGTAATTTATGAGGCAACCGGCCTTCACGATGGCGCGCTCCTCGGGCGTCATATCGGCGACGAACAGCTCGATCTGCTCGATCTCGCCATTTGCACGCACGACCCACGCGGGAATCGCGTCCATCGCGCCCTCGAGCGCGGAGCGAATGCCCGGCACGTACACGTAATCCCCCACCTCGAACGTGGGCTCGCCCTTCATCTGGAAGGGAACCATGCCCCAGTTCATCACGTTGGAGCGATAGCGCTTGGTAGCGTACTCGCACGTGATGTTGGCCAGGCCGCCCAGCACGCGCTGACAGCTGGCCGCCTGCTCGCGAGCGGAGCCGTCACCCGGCTTGACCGCATAGATGGTCGACCCGATCTCCACGGACGCCGGGTCGTCCGCACCGGGCGCGCCGGCGGCGACGAGGCCATCGAACACGCCGGCAACCTCGGCAGGCACGGCGCCCTCGAGGCGCTGCGCCTCAAGCTCAGCCACGACCTTGGCACGACCCACGTATTCCGGGTCGCGGCGGCTCAGCGTGAACTCGGCGAGGCCCAGCGGGTTGGAACGATACGAGCTCGTCTCGCCCGAGGGAATCAGCTCATCGGTGGTGGTCACGTCGTCCATGATCTTGGAGGCGACACGCAGCAAGATATTCTCGGCAAGCGGCTCCATGTCCGGCCAGTCCTTGATATTGGGGCCGTACACCAGGTCGCGCTCGCCCTCAGCGGCGCCGAACCCCTGGTATACGCGGTGCTCGTAAGCGCTTGCGTCGAAATGGTACGACACGCGCTCATCCCAGACATCCTCGGGCAGATCGATCGCGGCGGTTAGCACGCCGCCCGCAGCCGCGGTTGCCGCAATGGAGCGTGCGTCCATGAGCGCCACACCCGTGAGCTGGCCATTTCCGGGCTTTGAGCCCTCGCGGTTGGGGAAGTTGCGGGTGGTATGGCGAATCGACAGGCCGTTGTTGGCCGGCGTGTCGCCCGCGCCGAAGCACGGACCGCAGAACGCCGTGCGCACGATCGCGCCGGCCTGCATGAGGTCGAATGCGGCGCCATTGCTCGCCATCTCCAGGAACACGGGCTGAGAGCTGGGGTACACCGAGAGCGCGAACTCACCATTACCGCAGGTCTTGCCCTTGAGCACGCGAGCGGCCTGCATCACATTGGTGAAATTGCCGCCCGAGCAACCCGCGATGACGCCCTGCTGCACCTGCAGGCGACCGTCCGGACGGATCTTGTCCAGCAAGGACAGCGACGCGCGGCCTCCGCCCACCTCGGCGGCGCGGAGCTCGACCTCGTGCAGGATATCCTCGAGGTTGGCGTTGAGCTCCTCGATGGTGTAGGCGTTCGAGGGGTGGAACGGCAACGCGATCATGGAGCGCACCGCGGAGAGGTCGACTCGCACGCACCCATCGTAGTAGGCGACGGGAGCGGGATTGAGCTCGCGGTAGTCCGCCTCGCGTCCGTGCTCGGCAAGATAGGAGCGCGTATCCTCGTCCGTGCGCCAAATGGAGGTGAGGCACGTCGTCTCGGTGGTCATGACATCCACGCCGTTGCGGTAATCGGTCGGCATGCTCGCCACGCCGGGGCCGATGAACTCCATGACCGCGTTCTTCACATAGCCGCAATCGAACACCGCGCGGACGATTGCCAGCGCGATGTCCTGCGGGCCCACGCCGGGCGCGGGAGCACCCTCGAGATACACTGCCACCACGCGGGGATAGGCCACATCGTAGGTGTCGCGCAGCAGCTGCTTGACCAGCTCGCCGCCGCCCTCGCCGATGGCCATCGTGCCCAGGGCGCCATAGCGGGTGTGGGAGTCGGTGCCGAGGATCATCTTGCCGCAGCCCGCCTGCATCTCGCGCATGTACTGGTGGATGACGGCGATGTGCGGCGGGACAAAGATGCCGCCGTACTTCTTTGCGGCGGACAGGCCAAAGACATGATCGTCCTCGTTGATGGTACCGCCCACGGCGCACAGGGTGTTGTGGCAGTTGGTGAGCACGTAGGGTACGGGGAACTCGGTCATTCCCGAGGCCTTGGCCGTTTGGATCACGCCCACATAGGTGATGTCATGGCTGGCGAGCGCATCGAAGCGCAGGCGCAGGCGACCCATGTCGCCGCTCGTGTTGTGCCCAGCAAGGATCCCATAGGCGATGGTCCCCTCGCGGGCGGCATCCGGGTTGGGGAGCTTTGGGGCGTCTTGCATGGCCCCGGACACGCTCTCCTCGGAGATGATCGTCTTCCCATCCACGAGATAAACGCCACCGTTATACAGCTTCACCGGCTCTGCCATGCGCGCACTCCATCCTGACCATACGGCCCCACGTCCGCGGCCGATGGCGCGCGGGTACTTTAGCTTGTTGCAGTATACCCGAGCACGCGGACAACTCCGGTGCACGGTGACGGACGCCACGAGAACTCAATCGGCATCCAAGTGCCCGAAATGCGAGAGGGGTGCGGCGGCTACGGAAAGGCCGCCGTACCCGACCTACCGCATGAGCTTGAACAGGACCCCCACCGTGACCAGCAAGCAAACGGCGCCCACCGCACCGCCCACGACGCCGAGCAATTCGACCGACAGGCTCGTCACCACGAACCCGCCCACCGCGGAACCGGCCCCGATACCGAAGTTGAACAGCCCGGAAAAGATGGACATGGCCACGGCGGACTCGTCCGCCTCGACCGCGCGGATGACCTCCGATTGGAAGGCCACGTTGAACGCCGTGGCGCAGCAGCCCCACAAGACGAAAACCGCGCTCGTGGCGGCGAAGCTCGCCGCGCATGCGCGCAACACGAACAACGCCAGGACCATGCCAGCGACGGAGCACGCGATAAACGCCTTGCGACGACCGTCGTACACGCGGGAGAACAGGATACTTCCCATCAAGCCGGCGCAGCCGAAAACCGTGAGCGCCGCGGTGATGGCGGTGGGCTCCATCCCACCCACGCGCGCCAGGAACGGTTCGATGTAGCTATAGCCCGTGTAGTAGGCCGTGGCGAACAAGACCGTCACCGCATACATGGCCGAAAGGCGGCGATTGCGCATGAGCGCCGGCAACTTGCCGAGGGTGAAGGGCTCGCCCGCCGGCATCTTAGGCAAGATGAGGGCAAGGTAGACGGCCACGAACGCGGAAACCGCCCCAACGACGCCGAACGCCATGCGCCATCCCAGGGCGAGGCCGATCGCGCGCCCCAAAGGCATGCCGAAGATCATGGCGATGGACGTTCCCGTCGCGATCATGCCGAGCGCAACCGACGCATGCCTCGTGCTCACCAGGCGCGTCGCCATAACCGAGGCGATGGACCAGAAAATTGCGTGGGCGCAGGCGACCACGATGCGCGCGACCACCAGAATCGCGAACGTGGGAGCGCCGGACGAGAGGGCCTGACCCACCGCAAACACCGCGAGAACGCCCAGGAGCAGGCGCTTGAACTCGATGCGCGACGCCGCGATCATGAGCGGCAGGGAGAGCAGCATCACCGCCCACGCGTACACCGTGATCATGACGCCGGCGGCGGCCTCGGTGATGCCGAAGCCCGAAGCGATATCGGTCAAGAGGCCGATAGGCATGAACTCCGAGGTATTGAGCATGAACGCAGAGAGCGTCAGGCCCGCAAGCGCCATCCACTGTCGAGATGTCACGTCGGCTTCTTCGCCCGTTCGGCCGGTGTCATTCGCTCCGATTCCCCCGCTCGCGCGCCCCATATTCATACGCCCCTTCGCATCGATCCTCAAAAGCGGCTGGCCCCGCACGACACGGGGCCAGCTGAACAGCCGATAGATTATAGGGGACCGACCGTTGATCCGCGGACTTGAAGACGCGCTCAATACAGCCGGCGGCGGGCGGCGCGATTAGCGCGCTGCTTTTCCGAGCAGGTACATCATGCCGAAGAACAGGGCGGCAGAAGCCGCCAGGCAGCCGACCATCCCAAAGGCCCTGTCGAATAGGCCCCTCACACCGCGGGGGCGCGCCTCGCCATCGAGAGCATAGGGGTTGTACTCGTACGGATTGCGGATGTTCATCGATTGCCTCCTTATCGGCCTGCGGACGGGCGGCCCTTTTGTTCTTGACTGCATCATCCGCTACCTGCGAAAACAGCACCATCGATTTGGCTTACGCACGCCTTGCGCTTTTGTAAGAGAGCTTGGGAAACGCTGAAGAGGGGCCTGAAGCGCCATCCCTTCCCCTAAAATACGAACATCTGTTTGGTTCTGTGGTATACTGGAGGGTACATCCGATATACCGGGGAGGTGAGCCATGAAGCCGATGAACGGATCGAAGCCCGCTGCTCGCGAGCTCATAGACCGCATTATGGCGAGCGAGCGCTTGCAAGGCAGCTCCCACTTCTCCGAACGCGTGTATGCGAGCGAACCGATCCTCACCACCGGCCGGCAAATGGCGAACTACCTCCCCGACCGCTATCGCGAAATGAAGGCCATCTCGCGCTGGGAGACCAACTCGAACGGCAGTGGGCGCTGGCTCTCCGAGGCGGAGCTGTTCTACCGGCAGGGCACGTTCATGGCGGATTTCGAGGATGACTGCCCCTACCCGGGCACGTTCAACTCGTATTTCCCCACGTACAACGCGATGAGCGATCGTCAGTTGCGCGGATATTTCACCTGGCGCGCGGCGGTGCGCCAGGGCGACGTCCAAGAGTCGTGCCTCTCCTTCGCCTATGTATACCTCTACGAGCTCATCTGCGGAATCGGCGCCACGGACCCGATGGACGGATTTCAGAAGCTCGAATCCTTCTGGCAGGCGTACCGCACCTTCTCGCCCGAAATCGACCGCTACGCCCGCACATGGCTGCAGGATTACGTCGTCTACCACGGACTTTCGCCCCAATTACTCGAACCATACAAGACGCTCTCCTTCGATCGGGCCCTCGTCGCGCTGACGCGTGCCGAGGAGCTGGCGTGCGCCCGTCTTAGCAACCCCCAGCGAGGGCGACGTAAAAAAGGCTTCTCCGCCCTGCCCCTGCCCGGGGACCCTGTTGCCGAGCAGCGGTTGTTCGATGCCCTGGATGCGCTCTCGACGTATCATCTCGCCGGAAGCCGACTCTACAAATCGACGCCCGAGGCGCTGCGCCACGTGTGCTGTGCGGTCTTTGTCCGCATGAGCGAGTACTATCACAAGCAGCGCAAATACAGCCTTACGGAAAGCCTGTTCGGCGGGCAGTTCGAGCTCGCGTACACCATGTTCGGCTCGGCGGTGTTCTTCGAACCCGAGCGCCATCCTGACGCCAATTACGAGCTTGACGAGATTCATCGGTATCGCTGCCGCAACGGCGCGTGGTCCTGCGAACGCTATCAGGGCAATCGCTCGCGCAACGCCAAGCTCGGCCAAGCCATGCGCGCCGCCGACCGGATCCTACGCGAGGGGCTCGGATTCGACCGCCCTCTTAAGGAGCAGGGCAAGCTCCCCAAGTACCTGCAGGGGCTCATCGAGGAAGAGGTTGCGGCCTGGCTCGCCTGGAGCGCGGCGCATGCACCCGTGCGCGTCGAGATCGACCTCTCGCAGCTCGCGAACATCCGTCGCGCCGCCGCAAGCACGCGCGAATCACTCCTGATCGACGAGGAGCGCGAGGGAAAGGGGGCGCTGCTCGACGCGGCGGACGGCAATAGCCGCGACGGTGAGCGCGACTGTGCGACATACGTAGACCGTACAGCCCCCGAGCCGCTCCCCATGGCGGCCGCGGCCGCCTCTCCGGTTGAGCCCATCTCGCCGCCCGCTGCCACGGCCGCCGCTGGGCATACGCACCAAACCGCAGGACTCGACCCCTCCGAGGCCGGTTACCTGAGAGCTCTGCTCGAAAAAGACCAAGCCGGGGCCGCCAAGATCGCCAAGGAGAAGCACGGCTCCGAAGACATGCTTGTCGATGCCATCAACGAGGCCCTTTTCGAGCTCGTTGGCGACACCGTAATCGAATACGGACCAGACGGACCCGAGCTGATCGAAGATTATCGCGAAGACGTGGAAGGATTTCTGAACCATGATTAACCAGCCCGCCGCACCGCGCGTTCCCAAACGCGTCGCCGCCGTGATCTTGAATTCCCTCAAGGGCGGCGTGGTCCCGCGCATAGGCCTTCCCTACATCACCGTTGGCCGTGAAATCGAGATCCAGGCCCTCCTCACCGACCTCGCCCTCATCGCCGGCGGCGGGGCAAGCTTCCGCTTTCTGGTGGGTCGATACGGCGCCGGCAAAAGCTTCTTGCTGCAGACCATCCGCACCCATGCAATGGGCGAGGGTTTCGTGGTCGCCGATGCCGACCTCTCCCCCGAACGTCGCCTACAGGGTGGTCAGGGCCAGGGCCTCGCAACCTATCGTGAGCTCATCCGCAATCTCTCGACCAAAACGAGGCCCGAAGGCGGGGCTCTTACCCTGATTCTCGATAAATGGGTCGCCAATATCCAAGCAGAGGAGGATTCGGCGGCAGCGAACACGCCCGCGATGAATGCCGGATCCACGGTAGGCATCGCGGCAGATAACGGCCCGACATGCACTGGCCTTCGCAGGCAGCTCGCCGACCTCGAGGAAATGGTCCACGGCTTCGAATTCACGCGTGTGCTCGGCGTGTACCGGACGGCCTGTGCCCAAGGCGATGACGAGGCGAAAAGCCGCGCCGTCAAATGGCTGCGCGGCGAGTACCGCACCAAGACGGAGGCCCGAGCGGAACTGGGGATAAGCACCATCATCGATGACGACTCCTGGTACGACTACGTCAAGCTGTTCGCGCGCTTTCTCACCGGAGCCGGATACTGCGGCATGCTCGTCCTCATCGACGAGCTGGTCAATCTGTACAAGATCCCCAACGCCATCACCCGCCAATACAACTACGAGAAGATCTTGCAGATGTATAACGACACGCTGCAGGGCAAAGCCCAGCATCTTGGCATCATCATGGGCGGTACGCCGACCTCCATCGAGGACCGCAGGCGCGGCGTGTTCTCCTACGAGGCGCTGCGCAGCCGCCTCACTCAGGGGCGTTTCGCCCGCGAGGGGATGCGCGACATGCTTGCCCCCATCATCAGACTTCAGCCGCTCACCTATGAGGAGCTGCTCGTGCTCATTGAAAAGCTCGCGCAAATCCACGCCGGATATTTCGGATACGAAAGCAACCTGGACGAGGGCGATCTGGTCAACTTCCTCAAAATCGAGTTCGGCCGCGTGGGTGCCGACACGCACCTCACGCCGCGCGAAGTCATCCGCGATTTCATCGAGCTGTTGGACATCATGTGCCAGAACCCCGATGTCACCCTCAAAGACCTGCTCAACGGAGAAGGCGGGTCGGACGGCGGCTGCACATTCCTCTCAACACCCGCGACTGAACCCGCCGCCAGCGACAATGCGCCTTTCGCCGAGTTCACCATTTAGGATCAGCCGTAACACCTGAACGCGCGCTGCACGCAGGCGCGCTCGTAGACAATGTTTGCGGCTTTAAACGCGCCCGGTATCCACAATGAACTGCCTCCCATTTCTCATGCCCAAGAAATGGGAGGCAGTTCACTATCGAGGTGTCGGGCGTTTGCCGATTCGAGTTGAATCGAATCGAACCTGCAAGGGCCTACGCCTCCGCTCGGGAGACGGCGCGCTTCACGCCCAGCAAGATGAGCACGATGCTCACGCCGAGCACGATATGGCCGAGACCGGCAATACCGGAAATCGCCGCATCCATACCGTGGGCAAGCTCAATGCCGAGCACCTGCGGAACACCGCGCACCACGAGCATCGCTGCGGTGGCGTTGAGACCGATGTGATACGCCGTCACGGCGCGGCTCACCTTGGCATCGGTGATGTGCAGGGCGTTCTCAAGCAGCACAAGCAAGAGAAAGACGATCATGCCCAACGCAAAGTAATGGGTGTGGACGAACGCGAGGGTCGTTGCCCCCTCGAAACCATTGAACTTTGTGAACTCACGGAAGAACACGCCTCCCACCATGGCGAGAATCGCGTAAATCAAAGCGCTGTTGGCATACTTCTTCATGACAGTTCCTTTCAATCGCTCCCAATTGTTTCTTATTCTATTGCATATATGACATGAACCCCGGAGATCTTCGTTCAGCCGAGGTCCACGCCTACTCGGCACGCGTTATGCCCATCGCCCGCCCATCTCAACGCGAAACGACCGCCCGCGACCATGGTTTAGCGGAACGAACGCAAGCGCTCTTTTGCCTCAACGGAAATGCGCCGACTCTCGCAGGCCTTTTGGATTGCCTTGCGGCGCGTCCATTCATCAAGCAGCGCGCATTCATCCCGACGTTCCACATACGGCCATGCCGCCATTGGCTGCCTGACCAGTGCCTCCGCGAAGTACCATGCCCGCATCATGTCAACGTAGTAGGCATCCGATTCTGGCTCGGGGCGCTCGGGCGAACCTGGCATGCGCGCAGCCGCAACCATCGCCGCAAACCTCGGCTCGAACAGGTCGTCCAAAAACAGACGCATGAGAGCCCCGATGCCGAAGCGCACGGTGAAGCCGTGCCCCGAGCTCATCCAACGCCGCACGCACTCCAGCGTTCGGGCAGGCTGCTCGGCCAGCACTCGCGCCGGCAGTTGGTCGCATGTCGCCCAGTTGTCTACATACGGCAAAAACAAGTCATACAACTCAATCGCCCGCTCGTACTCCCGTTCCATGCCGATGGTAAACGCGTGGACCTGGTTCTCCTCAAACAGGACATGCGGAAGTGAGCGCATAAAATCCGATGCATCGTCGCGTCGATACAGCTCACGAGCAATCTTTCGCAACTGCGGCGTGCGAACGCCAACAAGCCGACGGGGATCGACCGTGGGAACGAGCGGCCTCATGAATGCGGCGTAGTTGGGATCCACGTGGCTTGCCAAGCTCCTGCATACGAATTCGGCAGCGGTGTCCTCGCCAAAACCTGGAAGCTCACGGCGTAGCACGTCCTCAAGCGGCTCAAGCTTAGACCGTTCCAGGAGCTTATCTTTTTGCTCACGGGAAAGCCGCTTGAAATGAGCCTCCGCGCTCATCGCACGAGCTTTCGAGTAAAACCGGGCCTGAGAGACAAGGCTAACGGGCGCATGGGATTTGGTGTATTTGGCACCGCGGCCCGACTGATGGGCCGCCAAGCGCGCTTGAACATCGGTCGCATACCCGGTGTAGAGGCTTCCGTCGCCGCAGGCGAGCACATACATATAGTGATCGAATGGCGACATCTGGACCCCTTTCTCGAACTCCGCCCTCACAGCAGATCGGGCGCGCCCGCGCCCCTGCAACACCAGTCTAGCCGCCTCGGCTCTTGGCAGCTCGTTTGCACGGATGACGACTGCTACGATAAACGGGTTCACCGGCTTTATGCAGCCCTCACATGGAAGACTCTCTATGCGCTCGATACTCATGGTTGGCAACAGCCTGACCTCAGCCAACAACATGCCCCAGACGCTCGCGTCCATCTTGGATACTGAGGTCGTCGCCATCACGCGCGGCGGAGCGCGGTTGGCGGAGTTTTCGAATGAGAAAACCCGGACAGGGCAGCGTGTACGGGAAGCGCTTTCATCCGGAGGCTTTGACCTAGTCATAATGCAGGACATGAGCCACCTCGCCGCAACGAATCCGGCGGCACATGTGCGCTCCGTTGCGGCAATGAGCAAGTTGGCCAGGAGCCACGACGCCTCTCCGCTTCTGTATGGCACCTGGGGATATCAGGTCGGATGCCCTCGTCTCGAGAAACTTGGGATGACCGCGGAAGAGATGTGCGAGCTCATGAGCGTAGGGGGCCGGCAGGCGGCAGATGCAGCTTGCGTGCCGCTGGTCGACATGGCGAGCGTAGCCGCCCGATATGAGAAGCCAGAAAATCTCTACGCTGCGGACGGGATTCATCCAAGCAAAGCCGGCTCTCTGCTCATTGCGAACCGTATTGCAGATCTTGTTGAGGATTTACTTGCCTCTAGATGAGGCGCCGCGGGCTCTTTGGAGCGCCGGGCATCGTGCGTTTTCGCGATCGTGGTCAAAATACCCTGATAGTGCGCCGACTTGACGCCTGAATGTGCCCAGAAACCTTATACATTTCTCGAATAATTGTCATCTGTCCATTATTTCCTCCCCCTGACTCCTCCCCAAGGTAGAAATGGCGGGAAATGTGCCTGGCTCCTAGGCTTTCACGGCTGTTTGCCAGCCTCCCTCAGCGCACAATCAGGGTATTTTGACCAGACTCTGAAAAACGAACGGCCGCCAGCGAACAAAATTCGCGCATTTCAGCCGATACGTTTTTTGCCCTGTATAGACGCTGGCAATTTCCTGCGACGATTCGATAGCCCGTGCATAGCCCCGCACACCCTTCTATGTGATAAAGTCACAATCATTTCCTGATATGCTGAAATCGAACAAAGCCAAGAGAAGGGCACGACATGCACCGTCGCACATTCCTAATCGCCGCATCCTTCGCGAGCATCGTCTCCCTCGCCGGGCTCACTGGCTGCTTTGGAGCGGCCGCCGACAGCAACGGCAACGGCAACGGCAACGGCAACGGAAGCAATGCTACGAATGACAGCAGCAACTCTAGCTCCTACCAGCAAGTTGACGCCGAAACCGCAAAAGAGCTCATGGATACCGAGGACGATTACGTCATCCTCGACGTTCGCACGCAAGCCGAGTACGACGAAGGCCACATCCCCGGCGCCATCCTCATCCCACACGACACCGTGACGACCGCCACCGAGGACGCACTGCCCGACAAGGGCCAGCTCATCCTCGTATACTGCCGCAGCGGCAATCGCAGCAAGCAGGCCTCGCAAACACTCGTGGACCTCGGCTACACCAATGTCGTCGAGTTCGGGGGCATCAACAGCTGGCCCTACGAGGTCGAATAGCAGCCGCCCGCCGAGCTCGCCCGCAGCCCGACTTTACCAAGCAAAACGCTCTTAAACAGATGGGGGTGCGACCAGATTTCCCTGGTCGCACCCCCCATTCCCGCATCAGTCGATCTACAGCTTTCGAGTCGTGCAGTTCGTCAGGTGTTTCGTATCGCCGATGACCAACCTCTCGGTCTCCTCATCCCAATTGAAGTAAATCCGGATGAATTGCGGGCTGTTCGGATCTCCCACGCTCGAACAGATATGCGGCTCGATAAAAAGCCTCCGGCCCTGGTACACATCCTCGCGCTCACGCATGAACTTGGAGTTTGCCCTGGTCTGCGGTCCTTCGCCACGTGCGAACTTAAACCGCGACCGACTGTTGAACTCACCGATCTTATCCGCGGCGCCATCGCGATACAGCGGGTACAAAACCGTGCACATGCTATGCAAGGCGCTCCAAAATGCCCTGGGTTCGTACCTGCAATCCTCCAACGATGCCCATCCGCGCTCGCTGAAATCGATTCGATCGGGAAATGCCGAAACGAACAGCCTGGCAATGGCCGGGATGGTGAGCTCGGAGGCACCTGCGATCGCCGTCGCAGCGCCATCCTCTGCCGCGCTGCCACCTTGCGAATCGAGCGCATGCTCAAACCAGGCAATGCGCGCCTCGAGATCATGGTTCGCCTGCCTGCTTTGCCTCAGCTCCTCGCGCATGGCATCGCACTCGTCCTCGGCAAGGCGCGCGAGGCCCTCGGCCTCATCGAGCATCTCTTTGACCTGGTCGAGTGCCATATCTTGAATCTGCTCGGCACGGCGCTTGAACGCAAGCTCCTTTCCAGCATTGCGATTGAGCCGATTGACGTCCTCGATGCGGACCGAGGTGTCGCGCGCGAGCACGTCCTCGGCGAGCGCACGGCGCAAGATGGCCATGTAGTGCTCCGCCCCTTGCTCGCGGATATCCGCAGCGGAAAAGAACCGGTGGTTGAAACCATCCCCCACAATGCCAAAGTGCGGATGAGGGGCGTACACGCGAACGGCTCCCCCGTAGCATCGTAGTGATTCGTCCTCGAACTCCGCATTGAGCGCATCCATGGCGCCGCAATCCACGGTGTAGTACACGGTCGCATTGGGGCCGAGCTGTGATGCAAGTACTTCGGGATCGATCAGGCACTCGCCAGCGCGGGTGGGGCTGATCACGATGGCGGGCACCTCGCGATACGGATTCGCGAGACGCTCGTGAATACCGGGGGCATCGGAGCATAAGAATTCAACCGGGGCGAGCCCGAACTCGCATCCGTCTATCGTGCAAACGAGCCTGTCGTTCTCCAGCATACTGGCGATCAACTTGGGCACGTTCGGCTTTGGCACAGGTTGCAGCGGACCGATGTAGCCCGGCATGTCGCTGAACATCGTGATGATCGAGACGGTGCCGTGGTCGACCGAATGGCCTTCAAAACCGACCTCGGTTATCCAGCGGCGCGGGGCGCAGCCGGGCGCCCTCTGGTCCTCCACGTGCTGGCACGCCCATGTCTGGGCAAACTCGCCGTGATGGAGCGCGGCGTAGAGCCTGACGCTGCCATCTGGGGATTCGAGCATCTCGCCGCTTTTGAGCTTGCTCCAAAAGCGCATTTCTTGGGGCAGGGAGTATCCGTCGCGGCGGGCCTTGCGCAATGACCAGTCGCGTACGCTCAGAACGAGAGACCACAGGACATCCTCGCCTTGAGGCGCCTCGATTTCAAACCTCGCCTTGAAGAACATCGTGCGATCGAGATCGATCATGGTGCTCCTTCCCAGCCCTTACGTGATGTCGACCACGTGCAGCGACTCGCCGTCGACGGCGAACGCCACGTCAAGCCCCGCGTAGGCCAAATGATACACGCGCTCGGGCTCGTGCTTGCTGCCGGCGCGGCGCGGGTCCTGGCGCAGCACCTCGATGAGACCTGCGAGTTTGGGCGAGGGAACGATCTTGCGCAGCTCGGCGGGGAAATCGACCTCGAGCTCCTGCCATGGCGCGCGGTCGATCCAACCGCCCGTGGCCTCGGGATGGCTGTCGGCGAAGGGGATGTAGGGCTTGATGTCGAAGATCGGCGTGCCGTCGCGCAAGTCCGCGGCGAGCACATGGATCACGGGGGCGCCGTCGACGATTTCGATGCGGTCGAGCTTCACGCAGGTCAAACCGATGGGATTGGGCCGAAAGGGGCTGCGCGTGGCAAAGACGCCACGACGCTCGGAGCCGCCCAGACGGGGCGGGCGCACGGTGGGAGTCCACTTCGCCGTGGTGCCGGGCTTGCTGGCAGTCGCCGCATCCACGGCGATATCGGCCGCCGTTCCACCGGGCGTGCCGTTTTCGAACTCCCAGAGCAGCCACAGATGGCTGAACTCCTCCAAGCCCGCCACGGCCTGCGGCAGTGCGAACTCGGGCTCGAACACGATGCGGCCCTGCAGATGCGGGGCCAAGAAGCTGTTGCGCGGAATGCCGAATTTCTGCGGCAGGTCCGTCTCGATATGCGCGATGGGCGTCATTTCCATGCCGGCCCCCTATCCGTGGAACCGCGCGACAGGAGCCAGGGGCTCGTCGTGAAATGCGCGCTCGACCGCCGCCTCGTACTCCTCGACCTTGCGGGCCTTGCGCACCGCGCGATGGACCGCCATAGGGTCGGTAAAAGCGCACTTGGCGTAGAACCACCACTCCTTCATGCGGAAGACCGCATTGCCGCCGATCTCGTCGAGATAAGCGGCATATAGCTTGTCGTGGAACTGTCTGAGTTCGTCCGCGCTCGCAGCCGGGCCGCCGGCGAGCATGCGCGCGAGGGCCGGATTGGCGAGCAGCCCGCGCCCGAGCATCACGTGACGGGTCCGCGGGTGCGCCTCCATGAGCGCATCCATGTCCTCCGTACCAAAGATGTCGCCGTTGTAGGCCACCGGGAAGGGTGCACGCGCGAGCGTCTCGCCATACGGCTCCCAGCGCGGTTTGCCCTGGTAGCGATCCTTCTGCACACGCGGATGCACGATGAGTTCCGCGAGCGGCAGGCTGCAATACAGCTCGAGGATGCGCTCGTACTCGGCATCGTCCTCCAGGCCCAGGCGCGTCTTGACCGAGACGGGCAGCGGAGAGCGATCGCACACATCGCGCAAAAACACCTCGAGCTCGTCGAGGTTGCGCAAAAAGCCGGAGCCCTTGCCCTTGGAAACCACCGTGCCCGAAGGGCAGCCGAGGTTGAGGTTGACCTCGCGATACCCCAGCTCGGCCAGCTCACTTGCGGCCCACACGAACTCGTCCGCGTTCTTGGTGAGCAACTGCGGAATGACGTTCAGTCCCTCGTTGTTGAGGGGGTCGATCTCCTTGAACGCCTTGCCGCCAAACGAGTTGCCCACGCGCGGCGGAGCCAAAAACGGCGTGTAATAGCAGTCGAGAGCGCCAAAACACTCAGCATGCACGCGACGGAACGTGTGCCCCGTGATCCCCTCCATGGGGGCAAGCGAGTAGTTCATCTAGCGATCCTCCCACGGGGTGATGACTAGCTTGAGACAACCGCCCTCGTGCGCCTCGAACGCGCGATAGGCCTCCACGATATCGTTGAGCGGGTAGCGGGCCGAGATGAGGCAGCTCGTATCGATGCGCCCCTCCTGTACCAGACGCATGGTCTCTCCCATGTTGCACGCGTCCACGCCGCCTGTCTTGAAGACGAGGTTCTTGCCGTACATCTCGTGCAACGGCAGCGTCTGCGGGCCCTCGTACATGGCGGAGAGCACCACCACGCCATGCGGGCGGACGATGCGCCAGGCCATCTCGAAGGTGTTGGAGCTGCCGGCCGCCTCGATCACGCTGTCGGCACCGCAACTGTGGGAGAGCTCGCGCACCGAGGCCTCCACGGCGGCGAGGTCCATACCGCTCGCGTCGATTACGGCATCGGCCAAGCCGCGCTCACGGGCGAGGGCGAAGCGCACGGGGTCGATGTCGATCGCGATGATGGTGGCAGGCTCGTGCAGGCGGGCGCACATCATGATGGTGAGACCAACCGGGCCGGCGCCGATCACGGCCACCGTGGAGCCGGGCTCGATCTCGGCGATGCTCGCACCCCAGTAACCCGTGGCCACAATGTCGCCCAGGAAGAGGGCGTCCTCGTCGGTCACGTCCGCGGGGATGGGCGCGCACGCATGGTCCGCATGCGCCACGCGCGCGAGCTCGGCCTGGCAACCGTCCTCGCAGCAACCGAGCTCCCAACCGCCCTCGACGCAGTTGTTGACCCAACCGCGCTCGCAGTAGAAGCACTCGCCGCAAAACGTCTCGCAGCTCACGGCCACGCGGTCGCCGGGCTTGAGGGCGCGCACGCCCTCCCCCACCTGCTCGACCACGCCCACGAACTCGTGACCGAGCACCGTATTGGGCGTGGCGCGCGGCACGGCGCCGTGAATGATGTGCAGGTCACTCGTGCAGATGGTCGAGCGCGTGACGCGGACAATTGCGTCGGTTGGGGATTGCAGCTGCGGCTCGGGGCGATCCTCGAGCGCGATATGTCCGTTGCCGTCGTGTACCAGGGCTTTCATGGGGGGGTCTCCTTATGTTTGCTTACCGGCAATAATAGGCGATTCGGGAGGCGCCTGGCACGATGTGACACGGCACGCACTTCGGTCTTTCGTCCTTAAAAATGCTGGACCTCACATTTTTAAGGACGAAATGCCGAGCGCAGCAAGTCTTCGCATAATTTTGCGATTCATGCAGTTCGCAGAGTTATGCGAATAGGGTTAGAGGTAAAAAACCTAGACGTCGTTGCTGAAGGATGGTGCGCCGAGCGAATTGTGTAGCAGCTGCTGCACAATTGATCATGCCAAGGGCTTGAGCCACCAGCCGACATCAACGCTGCATTCAACGTCGATCGGCTCGGGATGGAGATCCGGCATGGAACTTGCCGCGCCATTCGGCGTCGCGCAGCCGTCGGCACAAGCAACGCCCCAGAAACAGGAATCCCCGCCACGGTTATAGCGAATCTCCTTTACGCCGGCGAGCTCCGTCCCGGCCGCTGCCGCAAGTGCTTCGGCACTCAGCCGGGCCTTCGCGACGGCGGTGCCTATCAGGCGCCGTTCCTCGACGTCTTCGTCGCCGAGCTCGAAATGCAAGTTCACCCGCGCCGTTGAAACTCGGCCTGCGAGCGCCGCCCAGATGACCGCGATATCATGGCCCTCCCGCTCGACCTTGAGCATCGCAGAGCCAGAGCAGGACCGTGCACCAGATGGCGCACGGTCCTTGGCGGCGTTCGGCTTGCCCGCCGGTTGCTCCAGCTTGCCGGCTACAGGGCCTCGACGCGCGGCGTTTCCTGGTCGTCCACGACAAAGGAGCCGTCGTTCAACTCCGCGATGCGGCGTTGAGCTTGCCCAGAAGCTCGAGCATGAGGGACTTGTCGGCCTTTTCCTGCTCCTCGTTGAACCAGCAGGCTTGGTCGTGCGAGTCAAGCTCGTAGTAGGACGAGTACAGCTCGCAAATCTGGTCGTCGAGAACCTGCAGAGCCACGTCGTTGTCGACTACGGGGATGCCCGTTCGAGGGGACTGCGGCCTATTTCTTAGACAATCCTGTACAGCGTGAGGCGGCATAGCCGCAAGAATTCGTCCGCAGCCCCATGTCTTATAATGATTGTCAATAGTTCGGTGCACAACTTTTGCAATTTCGTAGATAGGTTTCTCCCATGGTTTTCGACAAAGAAGCCGCATTCGAAGAAGCCGTCATCACTGTGCTGAAACAGCACGGCTGGGACGACGCGGGAGGCGTACTTCGCTATCCCACCGAGCAGGACCTCATAGACAACTGGGCGAAGATTCTGTTTCAGAACAACGCCGACATAGACCGCCTGAACGGCTGCCCGCTCACCCAGGGCGAGATGGCGCAGGTCATCGAACAAATCGAAACGCTCAAGACCCCGCTCGCGCTCAACGGGTTCATCAACGGAAAGACCGTCGCCATCACGCGCGACAACCCCGACGATGCGTCACACCTCGGCAAGGAAGTTAGTCTAAAGATCTACGATCGTCAGGAGATTGCAGCCGGCCAGAGCCGCTACCAGATAGCTCAGCAGCCGGTCTATCCTGCGAAAAGCAAGATCTTAAACGACCGTCGCGGAGACTTGTGCCTGCTCATCAACGGCATGCCGGTCATCCATATCGAGCTCAAGCGCAGTGGCGTCCCAGTCAGCCAAGCCACCGGCCAGATCGAGAAGTACGCCCACGAGGGCGTGTTCACGGGGCTCTTCCGCCTGACGCAGATCTTCGTAGGAATGACTCCCGACGAGGCGCACTACTTCGCCAACCCCGGCACGGGCACGTTCAACCCGAACTTTTTCTTCCACTGGGGGGACTTCAACAACGAGCCCGTCTGCGCGGGTGACAAACCCGGGACCGATGAATGGAAACGCTTCACCTCCACGTTGCTCTCCATCCCCATGGCACACCAGCTCATCGGCTTCTACACCGTGGCCGACAGCTCGGACGGCTGCTTGAAGGTCATGCGCAGTTATCAGTACTACGCGGCCGCCGCCATATCCGACAAGGTACGCAGGTGCAAGTGGGACGAGAGACCCAAGAGCAGCACCCCGGGGCGCCCCGGCGGCTACATATGGCATACCACCGGCTCCGGCAAGACCATGACAAGCTTCAAATCTGCCCAGCTCATAGCCGACTCGCATGACGCCGATAAGGTGATCTTCCTCATGGACCGCATCGAGCTGGGCACGCAGTCACTCTCCGAGTACCGCGCATTCGCCGACGACGCCGACGACGTGCAGGGAACCGAGAACACACAGATACTGAAGTCGAAACTCGCGAGCAACGATCCCAAGAACCGCCTCATCGTGACTTCTATTCAGAAGATGAGCAAGGTGAAGGCCGGCGAGGGCAGAATCACCCAAGCGGAGCTCGATCGCCTAGCCGCCAAGCGAATCGTGTTCATCATAGACGAGTGTCACCGTTCCACCTTCGGCGACATGCTCCAGGACATACGCCGGGCTTTCCCCAACGCGCTGTTCTTCGGCTTCACAGGTACGCCGATTCTCGACGAAAACCAAAAGAGGGGCTCCACCACCGCCATGGTGTTCGGCGAGTGCCTGCACCGCTACAGCATCGCCGACGGTATCCGCGACGGCAATGTGCTGGGCTTCGACCCGTACATGGTGACAACCTTCGATGACCACGACGTACGCGAGGCCGTTGCCCTCGAGCAAGCTAAGGCCTCAAGCGTCGGCGAAGCCATCTCCGACGAGCGCAAGAGTAAGGTCTTCTACCACTACATGGACCAGGTGAGGGTTCCCATGGGCCCCATGGTTGACGGCGCCGGCAACCCCATCAAGGGCATCGAGGACTTTCTGACCCGCGCCCAGTACTGGCCCGACACGCCACACCACGGCAAGATCGTCGAGGACGTGCTGAGGCGCTTCCCCGTGCTCTCCCACGGCGGCAAGTTCCACGCGATCTTGGCGACAAGCTCCATCCCCGAGGCGATCGACTACTACCGCGCCTTTAAGAAAGAAGCGCCGCAGATGAAGGTAACGGCACTTTTCGACCCAAGTATCGACAATGCCGCCGGCTCCACCGTTAAGGAGGACGCCCTAGTCGAACTTATCGAGGATTACAATAAAGTATATGGCCAGGAGTTCACCATTCCCACTTGGCCTGCCATGAAGAAGGACATCTCAGCGCGCCTTTCCCATAAGAAGCCCTACGTCAACGTCGACGCCAACCGCGAGAGCCGCATTGACCTGCTCATCGTGGTGGACCAGATGCTCACGGGTTTCGACTCCAAGTGGCTCAACACACTCTACCTCGACAAGGTCATCGACTACGAGAGCATCATCCAGGCCTTCAGCCGCACCAACCGCCTTTTCGGCCCTGACAAGCCCTTCGGAACCATTCGCTACTACCGGCGCCCCCACACTATGAAGGGCTACATCGAGGCCGCGGTGAAGCTGTACTCGGGCGACCGTCCGCTCGACATGTTCGTGCAAAAGCTCCCGGAGAACATCGCACTGATGGACGCACGGTTGCAGGAGATACTCATGGTGTTCGAGGCCGCGGGCGTTGGCGATCTCTCGAAACTTCCTGCATCGCAAGAGGCCAGGCGCAAGTTCGCCAAGGAATTCGTCGAGCTCAACGAGTTCCTCGAAGCCGCGAAGGTGCAGGGCTTCACATGGGAGCAGGACATCTATGAGTTTGGGGAGGAGCCGGAAGAAGGCGAGCTGAGCGGCAAGTCCTTCTTTGTGCAGCCGCTCATCGACGAGCGGACCTACCTCATCCTCGTACAGCGCTACAAGGAGTTGTTCGCGGGAGGGGGCGGCCATGGCAACGCACCCGAAGCGCCCTACGAGCTCGATGGCCATATAACCGAAATCGACACGGGGCTCATAGACAGCGACTACATGAACGCGAACTTCGAGAAGTGGCTGAAATGCCTTGAACAGGATGACGAGGGGCTCGCCGCTGCACGCGAGGAGCTCCACCGATCGTTCGCGTCCCTGAGCCAGGATGACCAGCGCTTCGTCGAGCTGTTCCTTCATGACGTCGAGCGAGGGGACGCCGACCTGGAAGACGGCAAGACGCTGAGGGATTACATCACGTCCTATGCCCGCAAAGCGAAAAGCGCCCAGATTGAGCGAGTCGTCGAGGCGCTCGGCATAGACGGCGAGCTTCTTGCCGCTATGGCTGCGCTCGACTTGGCGGAATCGAACATTAACGAATTCGGGCGCTTCGACGATTTGAAGGACTCGGTGGACAAGGTGCGCGCCAAGGCCTTCTTTGAGCAGAAGGAAGGCAAGACGCTTCCCTTGTTCAAAGTGAACACCCGTGCGGCGGCGCTGTTAAAGAAGTTCATCCTGGAAGGCGGCTTCGACATAGACGAATGAGCGGCGATTTTGAACAGGCGAGATTGAGAGTTTGTCTATCCGAGGGGACGCATGCGACCATGCGTCCCCTCGCTTCATCTTGGGAACAGCGTAAGTTGGGGGATATCACCAGCTCATACTCTGGAGGCACTCCGCAGGCGAACAATCCTGACTACTACAATGGTTCGATTCCGTTCATCAGATCCGCCGAAATTAACGCTGACAAGACCGAGCTTTATTTGACGGAAAGGGGCCTTGCGGAGTCATCCGCGGCTCTGGTGGATGCGGGCTGTATCCTCTATGCGCTCTATGGTGCTACGAGTGGCGAGGCCGGCATCTCGCGAATTAACGGCGCCATCAACCAGGCGATTCTTGCAATCTGCCCTTATGCTGGTTTCGATTCTGGATTCCTTGCAAGCTGGCTGCGTCGAGAAAAGGATGCGATTGTTGCCACCTATCTTCAAGGTGGCCAAGGAAATCTCTCCGGTGCCATTGTTAAGGACCTTAGGGTGCCAGTTCCAGGCTTGCCCGAGCAGAAGGCAATCGGGGATTGCTTGTCCAAGCTCGACGACCTCATCACCCTTCATCAGCGTGAGCCACCTCACATGACGAAAGAGGGTAAAAATGCCAATCAGCATCAATGAAGAATCGCTTTTCTGCGATTACTACTCGCAATGGATCAGCGTCTACAAAGAAGGGGCCATCCGTGAGGTCACCATGGGAAAGTACCGGCTCACGCAGTCTTGGCTCGCCAAGCTAATTCCAGACCTCAAGATAAAAGATCTCGACCGAACCTCGTACCAGCAGCTCATCAATGGTTACGCAGAACATCACGAGCGCCAGACAACTATGGACTTCCACCATCAACTTAAGGGGGCGATTCTTGACGCAGTTGACGAAGGGCTCATCCCCCGCGATCCCACGCGCAAGGCCATCATCAAAGGAAAACAGCCGCGTGCGAAAAAGATCAAGTATCTCAACCAATTTGAGCTTCATGCTATGCTCGGCGACCTTGATTTATCAGGCGGGCCGAGTTGGGATTGGCTTATTCTCATAGTCGCTAAAACGGGTCTGCGCTTCTCCGAGGCCCTTGGGCTTACTCCCGAAGACTTCGACTTCGCCCATCAAACGCTCTCGGTGAACAAGACTTGGGATTACAAGAACGGCGGCGGATTCGTCCCAACGAAAAACGCCTCATCGGTGAGAAAGGTTCAACTCGACTGGCAGCTCATCATGCAACTTTCTGGATTGCTCAAAGACCTTCCGCCGACTGAGCCCATATTTGCGAAGGGGAAGGTCTACAACTCGACGGCTAACAGCGTCTTGGCGCGCCATTGCAAAAACGTTGGGGCGCCCATCATATCTGTCCACGGGCTGAGGCATACTCACGCGTCGCTTCTGCTGTTCGCTGGCGTCTCCATCGCCAGCGTATCTCGAAGACTCGGACACGCGAGCATGACTACCACCCAAGAAACCTACTTGCATGTCATCCAAGAGCTCGAGAACACGGACATTGACATCGTCATGAGGGCCCTTTCGACCCTAATTTAACCTGTATCAGCAAACCGTGGCTCACGCTGATGAAGGGTGATGAGGTTGTCGAGACCGAGAACGACCGTAGATATGCGCTTCTGCTCGCTTTCCGACGGGTAAGAGACCTCAACTTCGGCGATGTCGTTGCCATGAACATGCACGACTGATTTTCCTTGTGCCCGCTTTGCCAAATCGTCATGAGCTTTGCTGTACGTTATAGCAAGCGCGGTGTAGTCTGGATCAAGTTTGCGTACTGGAGTGACAACGTTCAAATCGCCACCAAAAATGATTCCTGGCCTGCGCACGGATGATGCAACAGCAATATCTTCTGCCGTTTCCCCGGATGCGGGAACGATTACTTCGTTACCCTTTGAAAGAAGCGAGCCCTCTTGCCCAACGACAAAAGTGTCCACGTCCTCAATGCGTGATTCATATTGGGTATACAGGCGCCCATACAAGATCAGTGGGGTGTCAACATCCCTAATGTCGGCTTTGCTGTAGCCATGCCCCTTAGAAATAGTGCAGAGTTCTCCCAACTTACGCTGTTCCCAAGATGAAGTCGTCCAATTTGGATAACCGCTTGGGAACAGCGTAAGTTGGGCAACTGTGGGACAACCTATGGCGGTTTGACCGGCAAAACCAAAGAGGATTTCGGCCACGGCAACGCAAGGTTCATCCCGTATACCAATGTCTTCGATAACCCACTGACGGACACGAAGCGGCTCGAGGCAGTCGAAATTGATTCGAGTCAAAACCAGGTTGCGTATGGTGACGTGTTCTTTACTGTGTCATCTGAAACGCCGGATGAAGTCGGAATGTCCTCTGTTTGGCTCTCTGACCAGGAAGATGTTTACCTAAACAGCTTCTGTTTTGGTTACAGGCAAGATTCAACGTTTGACCCGCATTACCTTGCTTATATGCTCAGATCAAGTTCGGTGCGTTCCAATCTCACTCTGCTGGCTCAGGGGATCTCTAGGTTCAACATCTCCAAAAACAAGGTGATGGAGTTGAGCGTTCCTGTTCCTTCTGCGGTAGAGCAGAAGCAGCTTGGCCAATACTTTACCAAGCTCGACAGCCTTATCACCCTTCATCAGCGTGAGCATTAGGAGGGCAGTAGTGTCTTGCAACTCGATTACAAATTGGAAAAACCACCAATTCGACTAATGCGAATTGGCGGTTTCGGGATCTCAGAGTGATATCTGTGTTGAAAAAACTAAACGAACATCTTATCCAAAAGCGATTTCTTCGTATTCTTCAGTATATTCAACTTACGCCGATGAAGGGCGATGAGGTCGTCGAGCTTGGCAAAGAATCGGCCGATTTCTTTTTGCTCTCCACTGCCTGGAATAGTGACTTCTGCACTCAGTAAGTCCTTGTTGTAAAGTCGCTTAATCGTGCTGCCTTCTAAGCCCCATTCAATTTGCGAATATAAAGGCTTGAGAAACGTATCGTTCAATCTATGATCGTGTTCGAGCCAAACAATGTTTGAGTCTTGAAAATATGCCTTTTCACCTTGGTATTCAACAACTCGCCCAATACTTCCTGCAGCCGATATCAATAACGTGCCCGGGGTTGGATACGGATAGGTACGCTTGAAGTAGTCAAACAGCTCATTGGAGATGAAGGCATCTGGATCCGTACCAAAAGTTCCAATCTTAAAGAACGGAACATCGCCCTGCTCCGAGGTTTGCTCTTTGTAGATGCGCTTGCACATCGCAACCGAACCAAATTCTCCCAACTTACGCTGTTCCCAAGGGTCAGTAAAACCCTCGAAGCGGATTTCGGGCTCGGTCTCGCCGGGCTTCGGAAACATTTTGTCGAGCATCGATTTCTTCACCGTGCACAGCTTGTCGTACTTACGCTGATGAAGGGTGATGAGGGAGTCAAGCTCGGCTAAGCTCTTCGCAATTGCTTTCTGCTCGGCGTGATCGGCGGGCACGGCGAAGAACGATTGCGAAATCAGATTCCAGTCTGCGCGGGGCATCTTAGAGCCCGAAGATGCATTTGCGAGCCTTTGGAAGCTGTCCGTTTGAACCAGCCGATACAAAAATGAGCTGTCGCACCCCGTGACCCTAAGGACCCAAAAATCACCTACAGCTACGCCATTGAACTGCGGGTATAGCCAATTCATCAAATAAGGACGAAGCTTCCCGTACAGAACATCTTCGGCGTAAAACTTAATTCCCGTCTTGCCGCCTTCTTTGTCGCGCAAATCTTTGTTCAGCGTACCCTCGCCGGAAATGATGTCCTCGTATTCGACTTGAGGCAAATCGGGATCGCTTGACTGAATGGAAACCCTGTCGGTCAAATCAGAGAACTTACGCTGTTCCCAAGGGTCAGTAAAACCCTCGAAGCGGATTTCGGGCGCATTGGTCTTTTCCGCCATGCTATTCGCCCCCCAACAGTTTTCGCAGCTCAGCAATGCCCGCCATATCGTGCTCGTTGCCCGTGAGCTGGCCCAGCATCGCCGCCAACTCGTTTTCCGCCTCAGCGATCTGGTTGCATACGTCTGAATATGTTGTCGCGTACTTTGCGTTCAGCGCGACGACCTTTGCGATGAAATCGCTTACGACGGCATTGGGCAGCTCGAGCAAATCAGTCTGCAGCGGCTCAATCCACTTCGCAGCAAGCAATTCGTCGCACTGGGCGTCGGTCAGGCTCTCGACAACCTCCTTGGTCTTCTCCTCAAGGGCAAGCTTCGCTTCCTTACTCGCTTTCTTGAGCGACTTCTCCTCGTCGAGGAGTTCCTTCGCTTGCGCAAGGACGTATTCAAAGCTATCAGCAGGAAAGCCTACTGCCAGCTTTAACTTTCCTATATAGGATGCAACCTTTGCTTTGCCGTATGTTCCGTCTTTGTTTGACTCCATTTCCTGCCAGGAAACCTCAGAGTGTTTTTCAATGAAGCCTAGCTTTTCTTGTTTCTTCGCTTTTCGATCAAGAAGCTTCAGATATTCTTCCAGGACACGAATCTCTGGAGAGGAGATATACTTCATTTCGCTGTTAAGATGGGCATTGATCTCTTTGAGGACGAACGCATCATTCGAGTCGTTAATCGCTGGAGAGTCGAGTTGCTCAACGTCCAGGGAATCGATCAATTCAGAACAAGACGAGGATATGGCGGACAGCCTCTCCTGCATCGAGTTTATTTTGGCAACATCGGCTGTGAGCATGTGGCTTTGCACTAGCTCGAACGGGAGTATATGACCAATCCAGCCGTCCTGAACTTCAGCTTCCTTTCCGTCTTTCTTTTTTATCACCATATTCGGATCGACTTTGCGTACGGCCTCGCTACCCTCGGTCTGGATAACCTCGAGGTCGCCGGAGATGCCCGTCCATGCATCGTCGAGAGCCTGGTAGGCATTGTACCCGTCGACGAGCGCGACATCGGAGAGGGCGTCGCGGATCAGCTCCGCGATATGGTCCTCCTCGGCCACGGCGTCGACTTGCAACGAGCCGTCTACCAGTCTTTTCCGCAGCTCTGCAGGCAAGTGCGACAGCATATCCCGATAGCCGCCCAGAAATGAAACGACGTCGGCGTTGGCCTTCACCGTTGCCGCCACGTCATCTGTCATGGAAGCAAGGCACGATCCGCTACCCTCACCGTACAGCTGGCCCTTCAGGCTCGGCCACACCCTCCAGTAGCGGTCGAGAGCGTCGACCTCGGCCTTCGGCACGCCGCCGAACATGGTGGCGTACACGTCCCAGCTCTCGGCGGCCGTGCTCGAGTCCACATAGCGCGGAATGTTGAGGTTGTAATCGTTGGCGCGTATCTCGTCGATGGTCACCAGGCGGCTGAACTTGTCGACGGTTGCGTTCGTTGTCACGGCGTCAACGATACGCTTAATATCGCTTGCTCGCAGCTTGTTGTTCTTACCCTCTTTCACGAAGTGCTTTGAGGCGTCCACCACCAAAACGTCGCTCGTCTCGCGTTGCTTGCGCAGCACCATGACGATGGTGGGGATGCCTGTGCCGAAGAAGATGTTGGCAGGAAGGCCGATGATAGCCTGGATGTGACGATTCTCCACCAAGTTTTTTCTGATGGCGCCCTCCTCGCCACCGCGGAACAGCACGCCGTGCGGCAAGACGATGCACATGATGCCGTCGGGGCGCAGGTGATACAGGTCGTGCAGCAAAAAGGCGTAGTCAGCTTTGGACTTGGGCGCCACGCCAAACTTGAAGCGTGGATCGAGCTCCTTGTCTTCCGGGTCCCAATTCTGAGAATACGGCGGGTTCGACACCACGGCATCAACGAATAGCGGGTCGTAGGTCTCGTCCTTGTTCTCCACCGTGTCGAACCACGGCCAATCGTCCTCGAGCGTGTCGCCGTTTCTGGCCACGATGTTATCGGGAAGGATGCCGCGCATCACCAGGTTCATGCGCGTGAGGTTGTAGGTGTTTTCCTTGAGCTCCTGCGCGTAATACTTGATGGAGTCCGGATCGCCGTTGCGGCGCGCCACAGCCTTTCCGATGTTGATGAGCAGCGATCCCGATCCGCTGGTGGGGTCGTAGATGGTGATGTTCTCTCGTCCGGCAAGGTGCCATGAGACGATCTCACTCATGAGCATGGAAACCTCGTGCGGCGTGTAGAACTCGCCGGCCTTCTTGCCAGCGTTGGCGGCGAAGTTGCTGATGAGGTACTCGTAGATGAAGCCCAGCACGTCGTAGTCCGCCCGACCGTCCATCGGGATGTCCTTGATAAGGTAGATGAGGTCGCGGGCGGCCTTGGACTGGCTCCGTGCGTCGGTGCCGAGCTTGGAGAGACCGGTCTGCAGCGTGTCGAAGATGCCGTCGAAGACACGCTTGCGGGCGGGGTCGATATTACGACTAAAGGCGGAGAGGGCGTCGCGAACGTTCGAAATCTCGAAGTCGCCGCCCTTGGCAACCCAGGTGGAGAAGAGGTTCTCGTAGGCGATGAAGTAACCGCACTCGCCCTTGACGAACTCGACCGTCTCCTCGTCTTCTTCCACCAGGCTGGGCAGGTCCTCCTCGGCGAAGTCGCGCGCCTTCAGGCGGGCAACCTCGGTCTCGGACAGGAACTTGTAGAAGATGAATCCCAGAATGTAGTCCTTGTACTCGTTTGCCTCAATCTTGGAGCGCATCTTGTTGGCGGACTCCCATATCTTGGAGGCCAGCTGCTGCTTGTTCATCTAGTTTTCCTCGCTTCTATAGACTTGGTTGAGCGTTTCTCCGTCGTCGCTTACCCATTCGGTCCAGCCGTTCTGGCTGCCGCCGAGCACGAACACCGCGGCGGCGCTGGGCGTTGAAAACTCGAGGTCCTCGGTGAGCTCTGCGATGCCGCCCGAATCGCCGAAGATTTCTCTGCGCACGGCCGCGACGCCTGCGTTCTTCAACACGGGCCTCGAAAGGTTCACTTTCGAACCAGCGAGCACGGTGAAGTGCCCGGTGGCCTTGTCATAGCGCCCCGCCCCGCGTATACCGTTCTTCCTCGTATGGAAGACCGCCGGCGCGCCCGCGGGACCCTGGTCGACCCTGTCGAGGTCGTACCCCAAGGCCGCCATCCTGAAGAGGATCCTCTCGTGCAGGCGCTCGACGGCCTCTTCCTTGTACGGGTCGACGTAAGGCTTGGGCGTCGCCAAGTTGTCGGTCTCGTACGAACCGTGGGTACGTACATAGTCGATAGCCTTCGCCTCAAGGACGTCCAGTGCGTCCTTGCTAATGTTCTGATCGCCGTCGAGGAACATGACGGCCTTGTTCCAGAACTCCTTCTTTGCCTTGTGCGTGTCGAGCCGGACGATGCCCTGAGTCGTCTGCCCTGCGTAGACGCGACTCACGATGCCGTGGTCCTCATCGAGCAGGTAGTAGATGCCGCGCTGCGGGATGTTCGGCAACGACTTCGCCTCGGCGAGGTCCCCCCTCGGGACGACGACGGTCACGAGCGACTCACCGTCGATACGACAAATGCGGATACGATCCGGCTGCGCGCCTATGAGCTGGACGGTAAGGGTCTTGACCCGGATCATGCTCGCGCCCCCTTCTTCGCAAGCTCTTCGATCATGCAGGTGCGCACGAAGGCGGAGAAGCCCATGCCTCGCAGGACAGCCTCCTCCTTCGCCGCGTCGCGCAAGGTGTCGGGGATGCGCAGGGTCACGGAAACCTGATCGCCATTCACCAGGAAGCTCCTGATCTCGGTCTCGTCGGGATTGCCCTTGATAAGCTCCTTGTAGCTTTCAGGCATCTGCACTCCCATCGCTCGAAATGCAATACAAATGCGTTTACAACATTATATCGCCGCGGCATGGGGTGGCATTGGAAAGGGCGGGGTATCAGCCGTCCAAGTTCAAGCGCCATGAATGCTCGGACACAGAGCAATAGCCCGCGTCGTCGGCGAATTCGAAAGAAAGGCCAAGATAGGCTGACCAAATTCTCGCCACGTCTAAAGTATCTTCGCCAAATTTAATATACTTGTCGAGGATACTACGCAGATGGCGAGGATACTATGACTCAATTCGACTACAACCGAGCGCTCAGCAGCCTTATGACCCCCGAGGTCGTCTCCGCTCTTGGGAATATCCGCGAGCACAAAGGTAAGACCTCCCTGCTCTCCATCGCCCACCCCGACCGCTTCGTCGCTTTGGTGGAAGTTGCCAAGATTCAGAGCACGAGCGCATCAAACAGAATCGAGAACATCTCGACCTCAGACAAGCGCCTGCGCGAGCTCATACTCGAAAAGGCCGAACCCAGAAACCGCGATGAACGCGAAATCGCCGGCTACCGCTATGTTTTGGACCTCATCCACGAGAGCCATGACGACATCCCGATCACCCCTGGCGTGATCCTGCAGCTCCACCGCGAACTATACCGCTATTCGGGCGATTCCCATGCGGGCACATGGAAGGATTCGGACAATGTGATCACTGAGCGCACCGCGCAAGGCGAACTCGTCGCGCGCTTTGTTCCCACGCCCGCCGTCATGACGCCCGACGCCGTCGAGGCCATCTGCGAGGAATACCGCAATCAAATGGATGTCGGGACGTACGACCCCCTGCTGGTGTCCCTAGTGTTCGCATTCGACTTTGTGAGTATTCACCCGTTCAACGACGGCAACGGGTGCATGAGCAGGCTGCTCACGCTGCTGCTCATGTATCGATCAGGCTACAACGTGGGAAAGTACGTCTCGATCGAGAGGGAGATCGAGCGAACAAAAGAGTCCTACTACGAAGCCCTTGCCGTAAGCTCCCAAGGCTGGCGGGAAGGAAAGAGCGACTACGCTCCCTTTGTCACCTACATGCTCGGCATCATTGACGCCTGCTACCGAGAGCTCGCCAACAGGCTCCCTCTCGTGGGCGCCCCCGCGGACAACGAAGAGGCAATTCGCGCGTTCTTCGACCGGTTGATCGGCTCGGCCACAAAGCGGGAAATCCTGGACGCCAACCCGAGGATGAGCCAGCGCACGCTAGAGCGCATCCTCTCAAAGCTGCAGCAGGAAGGCATAATCGAAAAAGTCGGCGCCGCACGATCAACCGCATATCGGCGGTGCCGAGGCGCTACAAAGCGCGAAAAGCACCGATAACGGGGGATGGAGATATCCGGCAGCTTACTTATAAAAGCTGATATCCCCGTGGAAGTAGGCTTTCCAGCGCTCGCAAATTTCGTCATAGTTCGCGAGGATAAAGTCCATCACGTTCGCAAGGTCTTTCTTGTTGAGCTTGCTGCCGTTGTTCGCAAGCACACAGCCGCCATTGCGCGTCAGCCAAATCTTGGTTGCCCCTACGGTGGGACGGCCTTTCGCAACGTGAACGTGCACGGGCTCACCGTCCTCACCCGTCCAAAAAAAGATAGCGAAACCTTGGAAGAGGAAGAGCCTAGGCATATTCCCTCGATGCCTCCCGAGCAAGTCGCAAAATCAGCTGCGCGTTGTTGTGGACAAAGGAGTCGAGACGCGCGATGTCAGCCTCGTCGAAGCCCTCGATTTCCGACCACTCAAATGCAGGAAGCGTGCACATAGCGGAGTCAAACCCAAGCTCAACGGGTCGCTCGATAGAAACCTGCACCTCGCCACCATCGAGAACGTTGGAAAACGCTAGTTGCGTCCCGTCCTCGAGTTCCGCATAGTTGTAGAACATCACGCACCTCCACAGCCACTCTATCGCCAGATTATACCCGCGCGCTATCATTCCGCATTTCCAAGGGAAACAAAGCGGCGTTGCACAGCATGACGACTTGAATTATAGCCTACATAACTCTCTCACCCATTAAATATACAAACACATGTTCGATGGATTTCGATTGGACAAGACTCCATGCGAGCTGGGCTATGCTACGGTATTCATCTATATGGCTACAAAGACGCAAAAGGGAACCACCGAGAGAGCGAGCATGGCAAAGAACACCGCAAACTATGGCAACGACAGTATCCGTCAGCTCAAGGACGAGGAGCGCGTACGCCTGCGCCCCGCCGTCATCTTCGGCTCGGACGGGCTCGACGGCTGCGCGCACGCCGCCTTTGAGATCCTGTCCAACGCCGTCGACGAGGCGCGCCAGGGCTACGGCAAGCTGATCACCCTCACCGCCTTCCGCGACGGCTCCATCCAGGTCGAGGACAACGGCCGCGGCTGCCCGCTCGATTGGAACCCGTCCGAAAAGCGCTTTAACTGGGAGCTCGTCTTCTGCGAGCTCTACGCCGGCGGCAAGTACAACAACAACGAGGGCGGCGACTACGACTTCTCGCTGGGCACCAACGGCCTGGGCTCCTGCGCGACCCAGTACGCCTCCGAGTACATGGACGTCACGGTCTGGCGCGATGGCAACAAGTACTCCCTCCACTTCAAGAAGGGCAAGGTCGTCGGCGCCAAGAAGAAGGCGCTCGAAATCGAGCCTTCAGACGAGGACCGCACCGGCACCACCATCAAGTGGCGCCCGGACCTGGAGGTCTTCACCTCGATCAGCATCCCCCACGAGTGGTACCGCGAGACCATGCGCCGCCAGGCCGTGGTCAACGCCAACGTGACCTTCCGCCTGCGCATCGAGGGCGACGACGGCGAGTTCACCGAAGAGGACTTCTGCTATCCCAAGGGCATCGAGGACTACGTGCTCGAAAAGGTAGGCGCCGACTACCTCACCGAGCCCTTCTTCATCGAGGCGGACCGCCGCGGCCGCGACCGTGAGGACCTGCCCGACTACAACGTCAAAATCACGGCCTGCCTGTGCTTCTCCCGCACCTTCCAGATGCAGGAGTACTACCACAACTCTTCGTGGCTCGAGAACGGCGGCTCGCCCGAAAAGGCGGCCCGCAGCGCGCTGACCAGCGCGATCGACGCCTACATCAAGCAACAGGGCAAGTACAACAAAAACGAGAGCTCCATCAAATGGCAGGACGTCCAGAACTGCCTGGTGCTGGTGACCAACTGCTTCTCCACCCAGACGTCGTACGAGAACCAAACCAAGAAGGCCATCAACAACCGCTTCATCCAGCAGGCCATGACGGCATTCTTCAAGGAGCGCCTGGCGACCTACCTGATTGAGAACAAAGACGCCGCCAACAAGATCATGGAGCAGGTGCTCATCAACAAGCGCTCGCGCGAGAACGCCGAGAAGACCCGCCAGAGCATCAAGACCAACCTGCAGCAAAAGACCGATATGGCCAACCGCGTGCAGAAGTTCATCGACTGCCGCTCCAAGGACAAGACCCGCCGCGAGGTCTACATCGTAGAGGGCGACTCGGCGGCGGGCGCCATCCGCACCTCGCGCGATGCCGAGTTCCAGGGCGTCATGCCCGTCCGCGGCAAGATCCTCAACTGCCTGAAGGAGGACTACCCGCGCATCTTCAAGTCCGACATCATCATGGACCTCATGCGCGTGCTGGGCTGCGGCGTGGAGATCAAGGACAAGCGCATCAAGAACCTGGGCGCCTTCGACCTGGACAACCTCAACTGGAGCAAGGTCATCATCTGTACGGACGCCGACGTGGACGGCTACCACATCCGCACGCTCATCCTGACGATGCTCTACCGCCTGGTCCCCACGCTCATCGACGAGGGCTACGTGTACATCGCCGAGTCGCCGCTGTATGAGATTAACTGCAAAGAGAAGACCTACTTCGCCTACACCGAGCTCGAGAAGAACGCCATCCTGACCGAGATCGGCGACCAGAAGTGCTCCATCAACCGCTCCAAGGGTCTCGGTGAGAACGACCCGGACATGATGTGGCTCACCACCATGAACCCCGAGACGCGCCGCCTGATCAAGGTGGAGCCCGAGGACGTGGCCAAGATGGAGTCCATGTTCAACCTGCTGCTGGGCAACGACGAGGCCGGCCGCAAGCGCCATATCGCCGAGCACGGCAAGGAATATCTCGACCAGCTGGACCTGCAGTAAGGGCGAGCGGCCAGGGCGAGCGGCGTCAACCCGCGACAAGCCCCGCGCCCGCCATCCGGCGGCCCCGCACGCGCTACAGCACAACGGCCCTAAAGGAAGCATCAAGAGGAAATCGTGGCTAAGAAGAAAACCAACACCCCTAACAAGAAGAAGCAGGTCAACACCGACAACGTCATCGGCCTGCATTCGGAGGTCACGGCGCAGCCCATCACGGAGACGCTCGAAACCAACTACATGCCCTACGCCATGAGCACCAACGTCTCACGCGCGTTCCCCGAGATCGACGGCTTCAAACCCTCGCACCGCAAGCTGCTCTACACCATGTACAAGATGGGCCTGCTCAAGGGCGAGCGCCAGAAGAGCGCCAACATCGTGGGTCAGACCATGAAGCTCAACCCGCACGGCGACGCCGCCATCTACGAGACGATGGTCCGCCTCGCCACGGGCAACGAGGCGCTGCTCGCGCCGTTCGTGGAGTCCAAGGGCAACTTTGGCAAGTATTACTCGGGCGACCTGACCTACGCCGCCTCGCGTTACACCGAGGCCAAGCTCTCCCCCATCTGCGCCGAGATCTTCAAGGACATCGACAAGGACCCGGTCGACTTCGTGGACAGCTACGACGGCGCCATGAAGGAGCCGCGCCTGCTGCCCACCACGTTCCCCAACATCCTGGTGTCGGCCAACAAGGGCATCGGCGTGGCCATGGCCTCCGACATCTGCGGCTTCAACCTCAACGAGGTCTGCTGTGCCACCATGCACTTCCTCGAGGACCCCAGCTGCGACCTGCTCGAGTACATGCCCATGCCCGATTTCTCCACCGGCGGCGAGATCATCTACCGCCGCGAGGAGATGGAGCGCATCATCGAGACGGGCCTGGGCAGCTTCCAAATCCGATCGCGGTGGCGCTGGGTCCCCGAAGAGCGCATCATCGAGGTCTACGAGATCCCCTACACCACTAAGACCGACATCATCATCGACCGCATCATCAAGCTCTCCAAGGAGGGCAAGGTGCGCGAGATCGCCGACATCCGCGACGAGACCGACCTCTCCGGCCTGCGCATCGCCATCGACCTCAAGCGCGGCGTGGACCCCGAGAAGCTCATGGCAAAGCTCTATCGCACCACCACGCTGCAGGACTCGTTCTCGTGCAACTTCAACGTCCTGGTGGACGGCTATCCCCGCGTCATGGGCGTGCGCCAGATCCTGCATGAGTGGGTTGCGTGGCGCATCCAGTCCACACGCCGCCGCGTGAGCTTCGATTTGGGCAAGAAGTCCGAGCGCCTCCACCTGCTGCACGGCCTGGAGGCCATCCTGCTCGATATCGACAAGGCCATCGCCATCATCCGCGGCACCAAGCTCGAGGCCGAGGTCGTCCCCAACCTGATGCGCGGGTTTGACATCGACGAGACCCAGGCGGAGTTCGTGGCCGAGCTCAAGCTGCGCAACATCAACGAGGAATACATCCTCAACCGCACCAAGGACATCGCCAAGCTCGAGGCCGAGATCGCCGAGCTCGAGGAGATCCTCTCGAGCGAGGACAACATCAAAAAGGTCATCCGCGACGAGCTGGCTGCAGTCAACAAGAAGTACGTCATGCCGCGCCGCACGGGCAGGATCGAGCCGTCCGACGTCATCGAGGTGAGCCTGGAGCCCGAGGTCGAGGAGTACCCGGTCACCATCATGCTCTCACGCGAGGGCTACCTCAAGAAGATGACGGACCGCGTTCTGCGCAAGGCTGCGGAGCTCAAATACAAAGACGGCGATGAGCCCTTCATCGAGTTTCCGTCCGCCAACACGCACGAGCTGCTGGTCTTCACCAACAAGAGCCAGGTGTACAAATGCAAGGTCGCGGCGTTTGAGGACACCAAGTCCGCGCAGTTGGGTTCGTACCTGGCGACGGACCTCGAGATGGATCCCGACGAGAGCGTGATCTGGGTCATCGACCCGGAGGATTACAAGGCCGACGTGCTGTTCGTCTTTGAGAACGGGCGCGCGGTGCGCGTCGCGCTCGCCGGCTACGTCACTAAGACCAACCGCAAGCGCCTCAAGAACGCCATCTACGGCGGGTCTAAGCTGCTATATGCGCAGGTGCTCAAGGAGAACCGCGACATCGCGCTGGTCTCGAGCGACTACCGCCTGATGAACTTCAACACGTCGCTGCTCAAGACTAAGACGACAACCAACACACAGGGCATCCAGGCGTTCACCGCCAAGAAGGGTCGCGCCATCACCACCGTGAGCACGGCCGAGGAGGTGCTGGGCGCCGGCGTCTCCGCCGAGAAGTTCACCGCCCAGAGTCTGCCCTCCGCCGGCGCCCTCATGAAGGACGACGACATGCCAAGCCTGTTCGACTAGGGGCGACGCGGGGCGTGCGACGCACTCAGCACGAGCCACCTCCACGTGCAATTGCCGTTCCGTAAATGCTAAACAAGGAGGGTCCTGGGCGATGTACCCAGGACCCTCCTTTGACGACTATCCTTTCGGCCGCCTATATGACGACGGCGCCTCCCATGCAGGCGCGAGCTCCCTCTCGAGCGTCGAATCGGAGCTGATGTCGTCACTTACCTGGATGTAGACGAGCTCCGATCCCCTCTTCGCAACGAAGTCGACCTCTTTTTGGTACAGCTTCCCGACGTAGGTCTCGTAGCCTCGCCTCATCAGCTCCAGGAAGGCCGCGTTCTCGTACATGCCCCCAGTCCATGTCGCGCGTTCCCAGGACCGCATAGCGCATACCCGAGTCGCATACGTAATGCTTCGCCCGCGTGCTCAGGCACTTCTTCCCCTTGATGTCGTAGCGCTTCGCCTCATAGAAGACGAAGGCGTCGCGGAGATAGGAGATGTAGCGCCCGACGGTGACGTGGTTGGTGGGAACCCTGTTAGCGTCGGGCACATTGGCGATGTTGTTGGGCGAATTGAGGTTGCCGGAATTGTCCATCATGTACTCGGCCAACCTCTCCAGCACGGTAGAATCAGGCAGCGAGAACTTTTGAACAAGGTCACGCGTGAGGATGGTCTTGTAGACGTCGCAGATGTAGCCGTACGACTCCGAGATGTCATCGTAATCGTAGGACCCAGCGAGCCCGCCGCGCCTGATGAACCCGTCGAAGTCGTCATCGACGGTCCCTTGCCCCGCACGGCAACGTAGCTCATAGACGGAACGATCAGGATGCTCGGCTTGTTAGGCGGTTTGCCCGTGATGTTGTAGCGCACCGTAGACGCCGATGGAGATGGCTGCGCGCTGGGCACGAGTGCTCCGCCGCACCTCATGGCCTGCTTCTCGGGTATTTGGAGCGCGCGGCGTTTAAAAATGCGGAGCGACTCCACATGGCTCGAAACTGAGCCGAGGTGCCCTACTTCTCGCCCTCCAGCAGCCCCACGATGCGGTCGATGTCGACGGCAAAGCGAGGCCTTCCCTCGCGCTCGTAGCGGTCGAGGTATGCCTGGCACTCGGAGACAATGCGCTTGGTGTTGCCGTCGATGATGCGCTGGAGCGTCTCGTAGTAGGCCGAGCCCTCGGTCCTGAAGCGGCGCTGGTAGGACTTGGTTATGGGGAACATCTTGATGTAGTGGATGCCGTGGCGGCAGCCGGGGCGCGTCGTGGGGCGGGGTGGCAACGCAAAGTACTGGTCTTTGGGCACGTTAGGGGCGATGTTGGAACGCAGCGGTACGGCGAAGTCCCTGCGCTTCGCGCGGAAACGCAGCCTCACCACCACGATGCAGGGGCGATTGTGCTTAAGCATGAACTCGCGGTCGCCCTCGACGAGGTCGAAGAAGTCCTGGGAGATGGACACGATCTTCATCGGTTACGCCCCCTTCATACGAAGCGGGGCCCGCATCGCTGCAGGCCCCTACAGGTGGGCGATATTCTACGCCTTGCGGCACCCCGTCGCCCACGGAGGTTAAACGTACACGTAAGCCGTACTCTGAAAGCCGCGGCTTCCGGCAAGTAGTTTATACCACGAAAGGTCGCTTTCAATGCGCATAGCTCGCAAAATAACACTCGCTGGGCCGTCGCCCCTGGCCGCTACCCTCCAATCTTCATTGGAGTCAGCAGGTCAATTCATATAGTCATGGGGGTTTATCCTAAAGGGATTCAAATTTATACCCCCATAACTAAGGAATTTTCTACTCCCACCCTTTCACGCTCGTTTACTGTTGTGTCATTCCAGTTGACTCCAGCTTGGTCGTCGGCTTCGACCGTCTTGCCGCCGAATCCCGCCGCATGACTTCGCGTAGGCGTTTGGGACAAATCCGCGAACTATTTCGAAACCGCGAGCCCGAAGTTTCATTTTTGTCCCGGGGACAAAAACAAGCGGGTTTTGAGACTCAAAGCCGCCCGAAATGGATGCCAAAACGGCCGATTTCCCTCTTTAACACTGTTTAGCGCAGTGAATCGTAGCCAGCGGCTTTATCGTCTTGCGTTCCCGCGGGTCAGACGGGATACGCAGGAGCGATGACTGAGAGAATCGTAGCAGGCGGCTTCGTTTGCAAATTTGAACGTAGCCTTGATCTGCAGCTTGTAAAGTCGCCGTTCCTGCCAGTTGTCCGTTTGTCATCGAATCTGCCGTCTTTGATAAGCGCACATTTCTCTGATATGCATTGGCACAATATGATGAACGATAAGTTAGCGATTTCTTTTTCCGGTATTTTCTGTTCCTCGGATCTCCTCATGATAGAAATAATCCACGATCACCGGATGTCCCTGCGGGGATCTTCCATAAGGCATTTCATTATCCGCAAAGGGGCAATCATACTTCTTAGCCATTTCCTCAGCTTTTACTTCAAGTGCTTCAAAGTAGCTGCGGTTATGCTTGTTATAGATCTCATCGTAAAGTGGTGCAAGATCAGGATGTTTTTCGGCGATATAATCCATCATCGTCTTCTTGAAACCGCCCCGAAGATTGAGATTTTCGAGCCAGAACAGATCGCACTGATCCTTTACCCGCTCAAAAATGGCTTCAAAGTCCGTGATACCGGGAAATACCGGGGATACGAAACAGACTGTACGGATACCTGCTTCATATATCTGCTTCATAGCAGCGATACGCCGCTCAATGCTCGAAGCAGAGTCCATATCGTTCTTGAAATTTTCATCCAGTGTGTTGATCGACCATGAAACGGTTACTCGTCCAAGCTTTTTCAGCAGATCAATATCCCGCACCACAAGATCGGACTTTGTGCAGATCAGAATATCTGCGTCACTGCCGATCAGCTGCTCCAGAAGTTTTCTGGTATTCCTAAATTGCTCCTCCTGTGGATTGTAGCCATCCGTCACAGAACCGATAACCACCCGCTGTCCGGCATATTTCTTCGGATTTTTAATTTCGGGCCAATGCTTCACATCAAGGAATGTGCCCCATTCTTCCGTGTGTCCGGTAAAGCGCTTCATAAAAGAAGCATAGCAATACTTGCAGGCATGTGTGCAGCCCACATAGGGATTGACCGAGTAGCCGCCTACCGGCAGACTAGACTTGGTCATGATGTTCTTTGCTTCCACCTCACGAATGAGGATTCCATCGATTACTTCTGCCATGATCTCTGTACCTCTAATACTTTATTAAATTCTTCCGGCATTTCCTGAATCATATTTTCATCCCCTATGGCAGGGACAAGGTCTTCCTTCATAAACACCGGAATGCCGAGCTTATGCGCCTGGTCCGCCAGAGACCATGCCCATTCCGGCTCCGTATGAATCTTCCTGCTCTGAGCTCCGGTCATGGTGCCGACAACGATCCAGTTGATTCCGGAAAGGTCAACTGTGCCGGGATCGTCGAATAACGGCTCAAAGGTGACATGGTAATGTTTTGCTCTGACGTTTTTCCGAAGGGCGTCGATACGCCACAGTTCTGCTTTCCTCGTCACCGTAATGCCAAACCATGCGTTTTCGAGATCGGTATCAAAATCTAGCAAATCAGGTCGCTTGGTAAGGAACAGGAACTGATGCTGCGGATTTTCACGGATCTTTGCAAATACCTCGTCTCTCCATTCCGGCTTCCATCCGGAGAGATCGCTCATCCCGGTAAGAAGAAAGTTCTGCGGACGTTTCTTTTCCATCATCTTGAGCTTACGCGGAAAGAATTGAGGGTCAGCGAAGTCATCAATCATATGCCAGCGTTTCACGTTGTTGCGAGCATAGCAATATGTACATCCCACTGTGCAGCCAATGACGATATTCATGTTCTGAATCTGATCTTTGATACAAATACTCATGGCTTCCGCCACTCCTCAAGATTCTTTCTGATGCGGTCGAGGCATTCCTCAAACCGAATAATGTCTTCCTCTGAAAAACCTTTGTAGTAAATGCTGCCCATCTCATCAGACACAGAATCGTACTCGCCCTTTAAGGCATGTGCTTTCTCAGTCAGAAACAGGAGTGTTTTCCTTTTGTCCGTTTCAGACTGGACACGGCTTATCAGCCCTTGATTTTCCATTCTTTGCAGCATCGTAGTAAGAGACGTTATCGCTAATCCGCATTTAGTCGAGAGCGACCTGATTGAGATGCCATCCTCCTGCCACAGCACATAAAGAATGCGTCCCTGGGCTCCATTAAACGCATCAATATTCTTTTCACTGAGAATCTTCTCGAAAATCCGGTCTCCAAGCTGCTTTATTTTGGTGACAAGAAATCCTCCGTTCATTTCCATACAAAAGCTCCTATATAGTAGTTTCTGTTAAATACTGATATTACGCGTTTTCTCATAACTTTCGCTCCTTTTTTCGGTTTTAGGTTGTGTGTTCTAAGAGACTTCCCAACCACTTGATTGAGAAGTCTTTTAGGGCATACAACGCCCTCCACCAATAAGGACGTAACCGCCTTTACAGTCGCTCATGGCATCGGCAAATCGCTCTATTCCCCTCACTTTTGACATATCGTCCTCCTGAGCTAGAAATGCAAAAAGAAAGCCCTCGAACCAGAGGGTTCGAGGGCTGTTATTCCCACTATTTCGCTGGCGGCTTTGTCCTGTGGCGATGCCGAAACAGTATCAGGCGGTACTCGCAGCACCAAAACGCGAGTTCAGAAGCCAGTTCCCGTTATTCCCACTCAATGGTCGCCGGCGGTTTGCTCGTGATATCGTACGCCACGCGGTTAATGCCGGGGACTTCAGCCACGATGCGGCCGGAGATGCGCGCGAGCACCTCGTAAGGCAGGCGCGCCCAGTCGGCGGTCATAGCGTCGCTGGACTCCACGGCGCGCAGGATCACGGGGCGCGCGTAGGTACGCTCGTCGCCCATCACACCCACGGACTTGATGTCGGGCAGCACGCAGAAGTACTGCCAGCAGGAGTGCTCGGAATTGCGCTCGCCGGTCTGCTCGAACAGGCGCGCATTGTACGCATCCAGCTCCTCGCGCACGATGGCGTCGGCGTTCTTCAAGATCTCGAGCTTCTCGGGGCTCACCGCGCCGATGATGCGGATGGCCAGGCCAGGACCCGGGAACGGCTGGCGGTACACGATATGCTCGGGCAGACCCAGCGCCAGACCCAGTTCGCGGACCTCGTCCTTGAAGAAGTGATCCAACGGCTCGATGAGGTCGAAGTGCACGCCCTCGGGGAACGGGATGAGGTTGTGGTGACTCTTGATAGTGGCCGTCTTGCCACCGGTCTTGCGCGCGCCGCTCTCGATGATGTCGGGGTAGATGGTGCCCTGAGCCAGGTACTTCACCGGGCGGCCATCTTGCTCGAGTTCCTTGGCCACGGCGAAGAACTCGTTCCAGAACTGCGTGCCGATGATGCGGCGCTTCTCCTCGGGGTCGGTCACGCCGTCGAGCAGCGCGGCGTAGCGCTCCTCGGCGTGCACGTGCACGAAGTCGACGTCAAACTGCTTGGTGAAGACCTCCTCCACCTGCTCGGGTTCGCCCTTGCGGAGCAGCCCGTGGTTGATGAATACGCAGGTCATCTGGCGTCCCACGGCACGAGCGCCGAGGGCCGCCACCACGGAGGAATCCACACCGCCGGAAAGCGCCAGGATCACGCGGTCCTCGCCCACGGCCGCACGGAACTCGTCCGTCATGGTCTCGACCAGGTTGTCCATGGTCCACGCTGCCTCGAGGCCGCAGATGTCGAACAGGAAGTTCTTGAGCAGCTGCTGGCCGTACTCGGTGTGCTTCACCTCGGGATGGAACTGCGTGGTGTAGATACGACGCTCGGCGTTCTCCATAGCGGCGACCGGGCACACGGAGGTGCTGGCCGTCACGGCAAAACCCTCGGGCACGCGCGAGACGGCATCGCGGTGGCTCATCCACACGGTCTGCTCGAGCGGCGTGGCGTTGAACAGCGCGCTCTCGCGGTCGCGCTCGATGGTGGCGGGGCCGTACTCGCCGATCTCGGAGTGGCCCACCTCGCCGCCGAGCGTCACGGCGGTCACCTGGTGGCCGTAGCAAAATCCCAGGATGGGCAGGCCCAGCTCGTAGATGGCAGGATCAACCGTCGGGGCATCCTCGGCGTACACGGACGCGGGGCCGCCGGAGAGAATCAGCGCGGAGGGCGCCATCTCACGCACCTCGTCGGCCGTGATGTCGCACGGGACGATCTCAGAATATACATGCAGGTCGCGCACGCGACGGGCAATGAGCTGCGCATACTGCGCGCCGAAGTCGAAAACCAGCACCTTCTGCTGGGTCTGCTCGGATGCGTTCTGGGTCATGAACCCTCCCAACCATGCCGCTGCACCGCAGCGGCAACACGTGTCAGCCAATTGGTACATCATACTCGCCGAGCTGCGCATACGCAGAAATCCTACAGGGTTTTTTGGCCTACAATATCTCGATGGCGCCTCGAAGCGCGCTGGCCGCCCCCCATAAGGGCGCCTCGCCGCGCACCGGCCATGCCCACAAAAGGCCGCAAGCTATGAGACGAGGCAACCGCAGGGACTGCAGAGCAAAGGAGCCCGCATGAAGCACATCCTCTTGATCGCCACCGGCGGCACCATCGCCTCCGCCGAGGACGGCAACGGTCTCTCCCCCGCTCTCACCGGCGAGGAGCTCGCTCGCAGCGTGCCCGAGATCGAAGGCCTGTGCGAACTCGACATCGTGCAGCCCATGAACATCGACAGCACCAATATGCGCCCCGCCGACTGGCTTCGCATCGCCGAGGTCATCCGCGAGAACTACGACGCGCACGATGGCTTTGTGATCCTGCACGGCACCGACACCATGTCCTACACCGCGGCGGCGCTCTCCTACCTCATTCAGGACAGCCCCAAGCCCATCGTGCTCACCGGCTCCCAACAGCCCATGGGCAACCCCTTCACCGATGCGAAGATCAACCTGTACCAAAGCCTCGTGTATGCCGTGTCCGACCGCTCGCGCGACGTGTCCATCGTGTTTGGCGGGTATGCAATCGCCGGCACGCGCGCCCGCAAGCAGCGCACCATGAGCTTCAACGCGTTCAACAGCATCAACTACCCCGTGTTGGCTTACCTGCGCCAGGACAAGGTCATCTGCAGCGGGTCGGCCGCCGTGTCCGCCGGCCCGGCCGAGTGCGATTGCGCCGGGGACGGTGCCGCGCGCGCTGCCGACGGCGCTCTCGACGAGCCCCGTTTCTACACCGAACTCAACAGCCGTGTGTGCGCCCTCAAGCTCACGCCCGGTCTCACGCCCGACATCTTCCGTCTGCTCAAGCCCGATTACGACGCCGTGATCCTCGAGACCTTCGGTATGGGCGGCGTGCCCGAGCGGGGTGCCGACGGCGCTTCCTATCAGGAGGCTATCTTTGACTGGGTCGATTCCGGCCGCACCGTGGTCATGACCACGCAGGTGCCCGAGGAAGGACTGGACCTGGGCGTATATGAGGTCGGCCGCGCATATGCCGAGCATCCTGGAATCCTCAAGGGCGGCGACATGACCACCGAGGCGCTCGTGGCCAAGACCATGTGGGCTCTCGGACAGACGCGCGATGCCGACGAACTGCAGCGCCTGTTCTACCGCCCCATCAACCACGACCGCGTGGACGAATGGTAAGAGCTTCGTCTAAATGTCAGATGGCCCTGACCGCAAACACGGCCAGGGTCATCTAATAGCATCAATACTGACGCATGGTCTTACGCAATCGCAGCGCTTGCGCCCCTGTTGTAGGATCGGTCCGCATCGAGCGCAGTAACCAGCGACGCCTCAAGCTCATCGATCTTTTCGGGCAGGCACGGATACACCAAGATGTAGACGCACTGCTTGTATTTCACATCGGCGTACACATCCACGTTTCCCCTGCCGGTAAGATCTTTGAAGATGCTATCCCCGACGTTCTCCGACTTGCCAACGTATAGATCTCGGAATTTGCTGAAGTCGCCCTTCTTGACCGGGTGGGCATACGTTGCGATCACATAACAGCCGCTGAACCCCATGTACCCATCGCCGGGCTGAACAGCTGCCCCGTTCTGGATCTCCCAGTTCTGCAGGAACTGCACGACGGGCATTTGATTGCCAGCGCCATCCAGCAGGGCACGGCGAGCCGCCTTGCGTGCTTTTTCGCGTTCGCGAGCCTCGACACTCTCCTTCACGGAGTCACCGACTGCGCGGCCTCGGTCGGCGGCGGCGTCGGCAGCGCTCTTCATCGCCCCCTTCACTTTATCTGCTCCTACGGCTATTGCATCCGGTGCCTTGTCCTGCAGCGCATCTGCAGCCTGCTTGGCGATCGGCGCCACGTCGGGCAATTTTCCAACCATTCGCTTCGCAACAGGAGCGTATTTTTTAACACCTGAAACGAGCTTCACCGCTTTTCCGCCTGGAATAAAATCTACAGCGATCATCGCGATCTCGATCGCCACGTTTGCCGCCGTCGCAATATCCACCGCACTCTTCTCTTCGTCTTCGATCTTGTTCTCAACCTCAGGCATAACAAAAACCTTCCCTCGGACTGCCCGTCACTTCATTCATTATTGGGCATCGATGAGCTAATCAACATTGCCGTCCCGCCAACGATGCATAGAACCACCTGAACGGAGAAGGGCGGCTAAAACAGCCACCCCTCTCCGCTCGTATTCCCAGCTCGGTTTAATCCACCACGTCGTAGTAGTCAATCGAGATCCGCGTCTCTGCCGCATCGACACTGGATATCGTCTCGAACCTGACCTTCTCTCCCGACTTCCACGAAGCGGTCCCAACGTAGGCATCCTCCGCACGGACGCCGTCGGCATCGTACAGGCCCAAGGTCATACCGACGTTCTCAAAGTCGACACCGGTGGTGTTCTCAACAACGGCCACGTACGTGATGAGGCCGTAACCGTCGTTTTGCTTCTCAAAAACAACCGACGCCATGAGCCCCTCGATTGCTTCGTCGACCTGGCTCTTCTTGGTTGCCGCAGCACCGTTGGCGATGATCTCGTCAAACGCCTCCTGGTACTTCTCATCGACCTTCAGACCGTACTCATCGACGAATTCCTTCAACAACATCGAGCGCTTATCGTAGATGGAATTCCACTCTTTGTGAAATTCCGCGCTTGCAACGGGATTATTCTCCAGAGCCTTATCGGCATCGTCGAGAGTGTTTATGTAGGCGAGAACGTTCTCCTGCATCTCGCTGTCCTCGAACACGCGGGTTTTCAGCTTGTTCACATGCTCACGCTCGGCATCTATATAGCTTTGGAGGGACTTCATCGATACCGTATCGACACCCTCCTCCTCGTATTTATCGACGAGGTCGGCGCGCGCCATCACTGACTCCGCGATTATCTCCATCGCCTCGTCGTCCGCGTAATCTGGTCCCGCATCCTTTTGCGTCTGACACCCCGTCAGGCCCGTCAACATCAAACATCCCGCAACTACAAGCAGCATTTTGCTTTTAAACATCATCTGAATCCTTTCTATCCCCACGACAAAACCGTCATGTTGAATATTGCAAAGGCAATCAAAGCGAGTGCCATTATCGCCACAATTGCCAGCAGAGTCCTCTTACTCACCCTTCAACCCATCCTCTTGATCGACCCACTCGACCTCGACCTTGCACACATCTTTGCCACAGGCGATATCGAACATGTCTTGTAGATTTACCCGGGCATTCTCCTTCGCCTGCTCCAGCAGTCCGCCCTCCTTAGCCTGCTGGTCGCTCTTCGCGATGCAATCGCGCTGAAAGGCGTCGACGTCTTCAACATGGATGGGGTTTAGGATGTTGTTGCGCTCCTCAAGCACCCCGGAAACATTCATGTCGGGAATGTTTTGCGTTGTGGGCTCAGGCAGAACGACCGTAATCGCCGTCTCGCCTTTCGTGTTCCATCGGGCTGCGCTCAGATCGACCGTCGCTTCGATAACTCCCGAGTAGCGATACCAAAAACTATTCTGCGTAAAGGGGATCTCGATGAGATCGAACAGCTTGTTTCGGTCCCCCGCCTTTTCGACGATCGTGTAGTCCTGGGACGCCGCCACCATCTCATTTCGATCGACGATTCGATTCATGATCAGCGAGGCGTCAAACGCAGATGACTTCGGAACGTCTCTGGGGTTGTACCACTGGAAAAACAATACGCTGCCCGATCCAATCAGGATGCCCCCAATCAAGGCGAACACGACGCTCTTGCGGATCGCGAACGTCTTTCCGCGCATTAGCTTTGCCAACAGTCCGTTCTCGTTAGTCATGCCAGCATTCCTCTCTATCAGGTGTATTCGATATCTTCTTACCAGGCGATGGCGGCTTCGCGCAGACGCTCGAACGCACCTGGCCCCGCCCATAACTCGATTGCCAAGTCCATTCCGGGTTCATCGAGAATCCGTCGTATGCGATCGGCCTCTTCGGCGTCGAACTGGGGGGTATAACCGTCCGCAAGAAAGGGCGGCATAAGCTGCCGCAGCACGCTTCGCCAGATTTCAAGCGTCTCGTCACCGATGCGGTTCCGCAAATAGCACTCGAGTGCGTCGTGAACCTCACATGGGCGCACCTCCAACGCACAACGCAACACGCGCGCACGCTCCCGCCTTTCGAACGCCTCCTCATAAGCCTCGGCGGCGCGATCCGCCACGGCGTCCAGATGCTCGCACAGCGCGCCGACACCGGCCGACGTATCCATCCTTTTTGCGATCTCGGGCAGGCTGTAGCCCTGGTCATGCTGAAGCTTGACCAGGTACAACCATGCGATGTCCTCTATGCTGTAATTACGGCGGCCCCATGTGCCGTCGGCCGGCTGCAAGATGCCCGCCCCACCGCGCTTGAGATCCGCATAGCACGATCTCGTGATATCGCGCCTGGACATATTGAGCAGGCTCTCGACCTGCGAGACCCGCCAGCCGCCATTTGCCTCACCGTGACCCATGAAACCCCCTCTCGGTCATTCCATCAAGCCTGTTCAACCGTTGAACAGCAAGGCGGAACGAGGGGTTGCATCCCACACGGGTAAACTGAGGAATGGCGACACGGGCCCTCCTCGACCCATCAGAGACAGTGAATCGAACCCTAAAGGCTGCCCCCCATCTCCGAAACAGCCTTTGTTCTTGCAAGAGTGTCATTGAAGTCTCCCTTCACGACTCTTCGGCGCGAACGCGCCCTGTCGTGAAAGGACTTGAAAAATTCGCGAACCAATTGCGCCCAGGCGAAGGGGCCGCCAAACCTAAAACGGGCACCTCAATTTAGGGACTGTCCCTAAATTGAGGTGCCCGACCGCGCGGAGTAACACGACGGCGGCACGGAGCCGCGACCTACCTACACGCGCATCGCCACGGCCGCGTTCAGCGCATGCACGAGGCCGCTCATGGCGCGGTCGAAAAACGTCTGCTCCGCCGCCACTGAGGCATCGATTCCCGCACCGTGAAGAGCAAGGGCCCTACCTGCGCTCATCATGGCCTCGCAATCCCTCGGCGTGACGGCGATCACCACCGCTTGCTCCAACGTCGCGCCGCGCTGCGCGCAAAAGCGCGCAAGGGCCTCGGCACGGGCCGCAGCCTCCGTGAACGGGGCATCGGGTTCGCTCGCGGGACCCTCGTCGTCCGCAAGGACAGCCGCAGGGATTCCGTGTTCGGCAAGCTGCGCACGCAAGGGCTCAGCAGGCTCATGTGCGAACATCGCGATCGCATAGCCCGCATCGCGCACCCAGCGCAGAGCGCCCAGCTCGCGATCAGACAGCAGGTCTTCATCCATGCCAAAGGCCAGCACCGACGGCGTGGGTAGGAACCGCCCTCCACGAACGACCTCGAACGCCCGCTCTTTTGCCTTCGACATGGCTGCACCTCCGCTCAACGTAGTTTTCCTACTTATCCCCCATCACACCGATACCTCACCCTCGCGCTGAGTTTTCTTGGAATCGCTATGGGTAATGCCCCAGATGTAAAGTGCGCTTTACATTTTATCGCGTCGACGCGCTCATGCTCGAACCATGAATGCGAACGCGCGACAGAACCTGGGCGAGAATCTCATCGCCATCCGCGAGGCCTCGGGATTGTCCAAGGTCGATTTTGCCTTGCAGCTCGGTATAAGCCGCGTGCTGCTCGACCTCATCGAAAGTGGCAACAGCAACCTCAAGCTCTCCACCCTCGAGAAGATCGCCGACCGACTTGGCACGCAACCCTGGAAGCTCATCCGGTAAAGAAAAGGCGGGCGCCTCCTCGGCACCCGCCCAAAATGTTGCAATTTGTACCTGTCCCCAATTGCGTCGGGGCAGGGCGTTAGCGCAGCGCGCCGCCCATGTACTCCTCGAGATAGCGGAAGAACTCCTCGCGGCTCATGCCGGTTCCGGCACCGGGGCCGTCGGACGTGTCCTCCTGCTCGGCCTGCAGGGCCTCATCCGACCCAAGCGTCACCTTGACCTCGGTTTCATCCTTGCCGCGCACGACCGTCAAGGTCACCTCGTCACCCACCTCATGCTCACGCAAGGCGATGATTAGGCCGTCCGCCGAGGCGATGCCCTCGCCGTCGACGGCGGTGACGATGTCGCCCTTCTGGATACCCGCCTGGGCAGCCGGGCCGTCGGCGGTGACCTCCGCCACATATGCGCCGCTATCGACCGCCAGCTCATTCGTGCGGGCGTTGTAGGCGTTCACGCTCACCAGGGAGACGCCCAGATACGGATGGACCGGGGTCTCGCCATCGATGATCTGGTTGGCGATGTTGATGGCGTAGTTCACCGGGATCGCAAAGCCAACGCCTGAGCTGGAGCCAGAATAGGACTCGATGACTGAGTTGATGCCGATGAGATGCCCCTCATCGTTGACGAGCGCACCGCCGGAGTTACCGGGGTTGATGGCCGCATCGGTCTGGATCATGTTCGCGTAGATGGACGTACCGCTCGCGCTCTGCAGGGCGGTGGAACGGTAGAGCGCGGAGACGATACCCGTGGACACGGACTGCTCGTTGCCGAAGGGACTGCCAATGGCCATGACCCACTCGCCCACCGCGATGTCGTCGGAATCGCCGACCTCGATGGGGGTGAGCTTGGCGCTCTTGGGATCCTTGAGGCGAATGACCGCCAGGTCGCTGGACTCGTCCGCGCCGACGAGCTCCGCCTCGTAGCTGTTGCCGTCATCGGTGTTCACCACGAGCGCGGTCGCACCCTGGACGACGTGATGGTTCGTGAGGATATTGCCGTCTGTGTCCAAAATCACGCCACTGCCGATACCACCGGAGTTCTCATCCTCGCCCTGGGCGGTGATGGACACGACGGAGGGCAGCGCCTTTGCCGCCACGGCCTCGGACAGCGTGGTGTCCTCGGGGTTGATGTCGATCTTCTGCGGGGTGCCGGAGGTGCCGGCAGTCTCGACGTTCGAATCGGTGATACGGAACGCGCCGGACATGACGAGAGCGATGACCAGCACCGCACCGACCACCAGGCCGGCGAAGGACGCCAGGAAGATGGGGAGCTTCTTGCTCTTGGTCTTGACCACGGTGCGAGTCTCGGTATGCGTGGACGCGTGGGCTTGCGCGCTCTGACCCGCGGAGTGCTGACCCTGGGAATACGAGTAATCCACCGGTGGGACCTGGCGGGTGGAGCCAGCGGCGGTGGGGTTGCCGGGATCGACGGGGATGCGCGCCGTGGTATGGGCGCTTGCATTGCCGGACGCAGCACCTGCGGGCTCGACGGGCGTGGGCTCGACCTCGAGACGCGGCTGCGAGGACGGGCGTTGCTCCGATCCAAGGCCCTCGGGGCGCTGAGGGGTCTTTTCTTCACTCATGAACGGTCCTTTCAACGTCTTAATTCTCCAACGTTGTACCCCAAAAGCGCAGCTCCGCTCAGCACGAGCGACGGAGCTTAATCAAGTTGTAAGTCGCGTTAAGGATTTCTCAAGCGTCTTGTTCTGGGGCGCAATCGCTTCGCAGCGCTGCGTGAGACGCCGCGATTTGCGCTGGTATGATTCGCGCCCGCCCCTCCACTTGGAACGATAATCGACACCGCGGCGCAATTTGTACCTGGCACCAATTGAGACGCAACACCGGCTGAGGCTACTCCTTGAAGAGGTAGCCAACGCCGCGGACGGTGGTGATATGCGCGGCGATGAGGGGACCGACCTTGCTGCGGATACGGCGGATGTGAACGTCCACGGTACGGGTGCCGCCGCAGTACTCGAAACCCCATACGCGATGCAGCAGGACCTCTCGACTGTACGCGCGATTAGGGTGCGTGGCCAAAAAGCTCAGCAGCGAATACTCCATGAGTGTGAGGTCGACAGGCTCGCCATCGAGCGACACCTGGTAGGTGGCAAGGTTGATAGTGAGATTATCCACGGTGAGCACCTCATCGACCGGAACGGCCTCGCACTCGCCCAAAAGCTGGCGTGCGCGGACCTCAAGCTCGGCATCTCCCGCGCCCGAGCAGATGAAATCGGAGCGGACCCGGGAGGGAAGGCGCATCTCGGCGATATCTTCCTCATCGACGACCAGCAGCATGGGCGCTCCACCGCGCGACTCGAGCCACTTGGCCATGGCGTCCACACGATCGGGGCGAACGCCGTCGGCGTCGAGAACCAACAGGTCGAAGTCGTGCGCCGCTGCAGGCGAATCGGGCGTGGCAACGTGCACCTCGACGCCGAGAGACGTCGAGAGCGTCCTGATGAAATCATGCAGCCGCGTAGTGCGGGCCATGAACAGCACTGTCTTTTCCGCCATGAGCTCACCTCCGTAGACGTCATCTTATCAAAACGACGTGCGCCTCGAATCGCACGGGACGGCTACGAATTGGCCAGGTAGTGCCTGAGCTCCCACTCGGTGACCGTCGAGTTGAAACGCTCCCATTCCGCGCGCTTCTTCTTGAGGAAGAACGAGTGGATATGCTCACCCAGGGCGTCCTTCATGAAGTCGGAGCTCTCGAACACATCAAGTGCCTCGTCGAGATTGCTCGGCAGGGGCTCGATGCCGCGGGCGCGCAACTCGGACTCCGGCAAGCGCAGCAGCTCGGAGGTTGCCTCCTCGGGCAACTCGAGCCCACGCTTGATACCGTCCAGGCCAGCAGCAAGCGTCACCGTATTCACCAGATACGGGTTTGCCATCGGGTCGGGGCTGCGGAGCTCGATGCGGGCCGCTGCCTGCTTGCCGGGCTTGTAGATGGGCACGCGGATCATGGCAGCGCGGTTGCGCATGCCCCACGTGGCAAAGCGCGGGCCGTTGCCCGCACCGGCGGCCAGGCGCTTGTAGGAGTTCACTGTTGGGTTGGTGATGGCGCTGATCTCGGACGCATGGGCGAGGATGCCGGCCATGTAGCTCTTGGCGATCGACGACAGGTGGTTTTGCGAATCGTCGCCCCAGAACACGTTGTTGCCCTCGCGGTCGAATAGCGACTGGTGCAAAAACATCGCCGAGGACGAGCCCTTGGCGATGGGCTTGGGCATGAAGCTGGCATGGATACCGGCCTCGTAGGCGCATGTGCTGATCACGTGCTTGGCCGTCATGATCGCATCGGACATGGTGAGGGCTTCGGCATGGCGCATCGAGATACCGTGCTGCGAGTGTCCGGAGCTGTGGAAGGTGTACTCGATGGGGATGCTCATCTTCTCGAGCATGAGCACCGTGGAGCGGCGCAGGTCGCGAGCGGAGTCGGACGGCGAGAGGTCGAAATAACCCACGGCGTCCAACGGCTCGGGGGTATGCTCGTCGGGGAAGTAGTAAAACTCCAGTTCGGCACCGACGTTCATGATGTAGCCGAGCTTCTCGGCGCGATAGAACATGCGCCGCAGGCACTCTCGGGAATCGCCGGCAAACCGCTGGCGATCAGGGGTGCACGCATCGCAGAAGATGCGGGCCGCGCCGTCGCGCGTGGGACGCCAGGGCAGGATCTGAAAGGTCGAGGGATCGGGGAAAGCCAGCATGTCCGCCTCGTCGGGCGTGGTGAAGCCCTCAATGGCCGAGCCGTCGAAGCCGATGCCCTCCTCAAACGCGACCTCGAGGTCCTCCGGGCTGATGGCGAAGCTCTTGAGGCGGCCGAGCACATCGGTGAACCACAGGCGGATGAAGCGGATGTCGCGCTCCTCGACGGTGCGCAGGACAAAGTCTATGTACTGCTGCTGATCCATTGCCAGACCTTTCACAAAGCACGGTTGCTGCGACTTCCCATAGTCGCACACGTATGTTTCAACGCGGTTACGCCTCATTTGGGGACAGGTGCAAATTGGGACATTCACCGCGGTCAAGCACGAGTCGCGCCGCCCGCCCTCCATGGGCCGAAATGTCTCAATCTGTACCTGTCCCCAATTGGCACGCTAGGGACGCTCGTCGAGGGTGCCGGTACGGTAGGCCTCGAGCAGGGCCCGCAAATCGCTGATCTGCTCGCGAATCTGCACACCCGTATCGGTGTCGCTCACCATGCGGCGGCGCTCGGCCACATCGAAGCGGTCGGTCTCGCTCACGATATCGGCATTGCGCGTGAGCACGGCTTCGACGCTCTCGAACGCCTGGTGCGCCTTGAGACGGCACCCGCGCGAGCTCGAGATGAGGGTGTAGCCAGCGATTCCCGTCTTGGGGTGATACGCGCTGCAAAAGCCGCCGTCGATCACGAGCAGGCGCCCGTTCGCGCGAATGGGCTGTTCGCCCTCGGCGGTGTGCACGGGCGTGTGTCCGTTCACGATATGCCCCGAACCCGCGGACACGCCGAACTCCGCCATGATGGCATCGCACGTCGCCTCGTCCTTGGTCAGCTCGAAATAGGGGTCCATGGGCTCGACCCAGCAATCCGGGTCGTCAATGTAGGAGCGCTCGAAGGTCTTGACCAAACGGCCGCTCGCCGGGGACTTCATGCCGATCCAGAGGTACCACATCCAGTCGAGCGAATCCTCGTCGCGCTCACGCCAGGCACGACGCGCGATCTCATCGCAGAAGTCGAGGTAATCGCGGCCGCTGCGCCAGGTGCCCAGGCAGTTCATGCTCGAGAACGTGCCGTCCTCGTTCAGCGGGACGCAACCGTGGAACAGCAGGTTGTGATTGCGCACCAGGTACATGGAACCGTGGCTGTAGAGGAACTCGATATGGCGACGCAGGTGGTCAGCGCTCGTGAACTCCGCCACGAGCTTCTCGACGATCCGCGCCTCCTCGGGCGTGAGCTCATAGGGATGCTCCGGGTCGAGCGTAGGGAAATCGCGCGTGGCAAGCTCGTATACCGCGCCGTCGTACAGTTCGACGGTCCCCGCCTCGACGTCGATGCGCTCGAGCAGCAACCGGTCGTGCATGTCGAAGCTCCCGTGGCGCATGATGATCTGCCCCTCGAGCTTGAACAGCAAGACGTTCACGGCCTTCGCCAACGGCGTGAGCTTGGCAGCCAAACCGGTCGCGCCATCGGGAACCGGCTCGTAGGTGCGCTCGGCAAACGCCACAAGCTCGCGCAGGGAGATGCCGTAGTCGTTCTCCAAGATCTCGAAATTGCCGTAGCGCAAGTTGTTGCGCAAAACCGTGATGATGCACGCAGACTGACCGGCAGCCGCGCCCATCCACAACAGGTCATGATTGCCCCACTGGATATCCAGCGAGTGGTACTCCATCAGGCGGTCCATGATCTTGGACGCCCCGCCGCCGCGGTCGAAGATATCGCCCACCAGATGCAGATGGTCGATGACCAGCCGCTTGATGAGATCGGACAGCGAGCAGATAAAGTCCTCGCCCGCATCGGTCTCCAGGATCGACGCAATGATGCGCTCGTGATAGCGCACGCGGTAGTTGTTCTCATCGGGATGCGTGTGCAGCAGCTCGTCGATGATGTAGGCGTAATCGCGTGGGATGGCCTTGCGGACCTTGGAGCGCGTGTAACGGCTGGACAGGGAACGCGCCACCACCAGCAGACGCTCGAGCATGACCTTGTACCAGCTCGGCGTCGCGATGTGTTGCAGATGCGCGAGCACGAGCTTCTCATGCGGGTAGTAGATGAGGGTGCACAGGTCGCCCTTTTCCTCCTCGGAGAGCTCGTCGCCGAAGATATCGTCCACGTGCTCGCGCACCACGCCCGAGCAGTTGTTGAGGATATGCAGGAACGCCTCGTATTCACCGTGCAGGTCGCTCATGAAATGCTCGGTGCCCTTGGGCAGGTTGAGGATTGCCTGCAAGTTGATGATCTCGGTGAACACCGATTGCTGCGTGGGAAAATGCTCCGAGAGCAGGCGCAGGTACTTGAGAGATTGGTCGGCGCGGGCGATCATGACGCTGCGCCTCCTTTCTGCTGGACGGCAGACACGTGTTTTCAGGTTACCACGCCCCACCAACCCGCCCCCAGGCGCCAATCGGGGACAGGCGCGAAATTGCGCATGGACGCGAAAAAGCCCCCGCGATGAGCGGGGGCTTTCGAGAGTTGTGCTTATGACACGGAGAAACGGCACTCCCGATGCAAGAGGGCCCGAGCGCATACGCTCCGTCGTTCATGGCGCGCTCGAACCGGTATTCCCGATGCAAGAGGGCCCGAGGCTCACCGCCTCCCAACCGAGATGTTCTTGGAAAGGCGGTCGGCGATGGAATCGGCGCCCTCGCAGGCCGGGCACGACGAGCGTTTGGAAGTCGCACAGCTCGCGCATGATCCACCGCATGACCCGGCGCTCGCGCAATCACCGCACGTGCCCTTTTTACGCACGCGAACAACCACGAGAACAAATGCAATTGCAATAATACTCAGAATTATGAAATCTATGGGTCCCATTATGTATTATTTCCTTTACGCGTTGAGTTCATGGAATCAGATTGTCGACTTTTGGCAACTTCATTCTCGCCAACGCGATCATATTCCCCGGCGAGCGCGGCAAAACACGAGATGCGCCCCTCGTAAAATGCCTCGCTACTCCCGAACCTCGATTCGATGTTACCAAAAGTCGACTGAATGACATCGGGACCTCGACGCTCGACGCGCCTAGCTCCCCATCGCGGGCTGAGCGGCGGAATCTGCTGCCCCATCATCCCACGCATAGCTCGGCATGGGGCGCAGTAGCTGGAAGACGATCGCGATCGCGAACGCCGCCGCAACGATGGTCCACACGCTGAACACGCCCTGGGCGGCCAGGTAGAACTGGTTGATCATGAGGCCGACCACCCAAGCGAAGCCGCACTCGTAGGCCAGCGCGATGGCCGTCCACTTGCCCGAGTTCATCTGGGCTCGAATGGTGCCCATGGCCGCAAAGCACGGCGCGCACAACAGGTTGAAGGCGCCGAACGCGGCGATGGCGCCCGCGCTGGGGAACAGCGCCGCGAACGCGGCCCACAGGCTCGGATCGGTCTCTGTGGCGTCCACCAGATGCAGCAGCGAAGCCGCGGTGGACATGACGTTCTCCTTGGCGACCAGACCCGTGACGGACATCGCCGTTGCCTGCCAGGAATCAAAGCCCAACGGCGCAAACATCCAGCTCACGGCACCGGCGACAGTCGCGAGCAGCGAGTAGTCGGTAAACTCCGAAGGCGTGCCCTCCATAGACGGAAGGTAGCCGAAGGAGCCCTCGAACACGCCAAAGCTGGACAGGAACCACACGACGATGGTCGAGGCGAAGATAATGGTGAACGCCTTCTTGATGTAAGCGCCCACGCGCTCCCACACATGCAGCGACCAGCTGCGCAGAGACGGCATGTGGTAAGCGGGAAGCTCCATCACGAACGGCGTGGGACGGCCTGCGAACAGGCGGGTCTTCTTGAGCATGATGCCCGAGACGATGACCGCGAACACACCGAGGAAGTAGAACAGCGGGGCGATCCAGCTTGCCTCGGCATCGCCGATCAGCGCGCCCATGACGAGCGCAATGACCGGGAGCTTGGCGCCACAGGGAATGAACGTGGTGGTCATGACCGTCATGCGGCGATCCTTCTCGTTCTCAATCGTCTTGGTGGCGAGTACGCCGGGAACGCCGCAACCCGTGGATACGAGCATGGGAATGAACGACTTGCCCGACAGGCCAAAGCGACGGAAGACGCGGTCCATGACGAACGCCACGCGCGCCATGTAGCCGCAGTCCTCGAGGAAGGACAGCAGCACGAACAGCACGAACATCTGCGGGATGAACCCGAGGACGGCACCCACGCCGGCGACGATGCCGTCGCACACCAGGGAGATGACCATATCGGACGCGCCGGCGGCGGTGAGCCAGCCCTCAAAAAGCGCGGGGACGGACGGCATGGCGTTGCCGAAGAACTCCCAGCCCTCGCCAAAGAGGTTGTCGTTCACCCAGTCGGTCATGGCGGTGCCGAAGGTCGAAATGGCGAGGTAGTACACGGCGAACATGATGGCGGCGAAGATCGGCAGGCCGAGCCAGCGATTGGTCACGATGCGGTCGATCTTCTCGGAGGTGCTCATGCGAGCGGGGGCCCGGTGCAGGCAACCGTCGACGATGTGCGCGATGAGGCCGTAACGCTCACCGGTGATGATCGACTCGGCGTCGTCGTCGCAATCGCGCTCGCACGCGGAGACGAGCTCCTCCACGCGAGATGCGGCCTCGCGCGAAAGGTTGAGCTCGGCGGTCGCCTCGGCATCGCGCTCGAAGAGCTTAACGGCGAAGTAGCGACGGCGAACAGGGTCGACGGAAGCCGGAATCAGGTCCTCGACCTGGTCGAGCACATCTTCGATCGAACGGTCGAACGCATGATGCGGACCCGCGGCGTCTGCGGCGGCGACGGTCTTTGCCGCGCCCCCCTTGACTCGCCCGGTGGCCTTGCGCGCCGCCGCGATGAGCCCATCGACGCCCTCGTTCTTGAGCGCCGAGATCATCACGACCGGACAACCCAGGCTCTTCTCGAGCGCGGCGATATCGATCTTGTCGCCACTCTTCTCAACCAGATCAGCCATGTTGAGCGCCACCACCACGGGCAGGCCTGTCTCGATGACCTGCAGCGCGAGATAGAGGTTGCGCTCCAGATTGGTGGCGTCGAGCACCTGGATCACGACGTCGGGCTCGCCGCCCATGAGGTAGTCGCGGCTCACGCGCTCCTCGGGGCTGTAGGGAGACAGCGAATAGATTCCGGGCAGGTCCGTGATGAGCACGCCCTTGTCGCGCGACAGGGGTGCCTCCTTCTTCTCGACCGTGACGCCGGGCCAGTTGCCCACATAACCGTTGGCACCGGTGATCAGGTTGAACAGCGTGGTCTTGCCGCAATTGGGGTTACCGGCAAGCGCGATGTGCAGTATTGGATTCGCCATGCGATCCTTCTTTTCTCTTGGCTTTGAAACGTGCTCGTTGCTGAGTCGGGCCGCTATTGAAATGCCACCTGGCATCTCATATATGTTAGATTCGGCTAACTCTACCTGTAGAAATATGCCCGTTGCGGCGCCTTAGGCAACCTCAACGATGGCGGCCTCCTCCTTGCGGATGGACAACTCATAGCCGCGTACGGTGATCTCGACCGGGTCACCCAGCGGAGCGACCTTCACGACCTTGAACGGCGTGCCCTTGATAAGGCCCAGATCCATGAGGTGACGACGCAGCGCACCTTCACCATGGAGTTTGACGATGGTGGCGCTCTCCCCCACCTTCACATCTGCCAGCGATTTCATGCTTCCCCCTTTCTGCAGATCAAAGAACATCCCATGCGTCCTCACGCCCCGACCCGCGCGCGGACCATGCCGACACAACCCAGTGTGCCGACACCGCACCTCAGCGGGCGACGAGCGGGTGCGCAGCTTTGCCTAGGCGGCCATGATGTGCTGCGCGACCTTGGAATCCAAGCCGAACCGCGCGCCCTTTACGAGCACGATGACGTTGGACGCCGAGGAGGAGACAACGTGCACCTCGGCACCGTCGACAAAGCCGATCTCCTGCAGATGGCGTTTCATGTCCTCGTTGCCGCGCACTCGGCAGACCGTGACAGTCTCGCCCGCGCGGAACAGCGACAGCGGCATAGCCGAACCAAGTTTCTGCATGACAAAGCACCTCCTGTGAAATGTTCACCTATGTAAACTAGCACAGTGCGGGCACATTATGTCTGAGAAGTTTGCCATGCGCTACATTTTTCACGATACAGAAGCGGCCTCCCACCCGGTTCAGATAGGAGGCCGCTTCCCACGCGCTTGCCCCGAAAGCACAGATGGGAGCTTCCTCCCGCTTGCTCCGAGACCTAAATGGGGAGCCGCTTTTCTCTCACTCGCTCCGAAAGGACAACGCCCTAGCCCAGAAGGGACAGAAGGCGACGCTTGCTCTCAAGGAATCCCTCGGTCAACGCATACGCCTTGCGCTCAGAGCGAGGGCAGTCGATGTGCACCGAACCAACAATGCTCGTCGGCTCGCCCGCCTGCGGGTTTCCGCGCATGACGAACACTTCGTCGGCAAGCGTGAGCGCCTCGTCGATGTCGTGGGTTACCACGAGCGCCGTGGTGCCCATGCGCTCTACGACATCGAGGAACCACGTGTGCATGTCCGCCTTGGTAAAGGCATCGAGTGCCGAGAACGGTTCATCGAGCAGCATGAACTCCTGTGAAAACAGGTAGCTTCGCAGCAACGCGGCACGCTGGCGCATGCCACCCGAAAGCTCACTTGGCCAGCGGCGCTCGGTGCCCTCCAAACCGAAGACCCCAAAGAGCTCGGCTGCACGTGAACGGGCCTCCTCAACCGGCACACCGCGCAGCACCAGAGGCATCGACACGTTGTCGATGATGCGCTTATGCTGCAAGAGCAGGTCTTTTTGCAGCATGTACGACAAGTGGCCGGGGCGACCGGTAATATCCTCGCCATCCAACAGCACGCGGCCGGCGCGCGGCGATGCGAGGCCCGAGATCACATGGAACAACGTGGTCTTGCCGCACCCGGAGGGACCGAGCAGACAGGCGATCTCGCCGGACTCGACATCGAGCGTCACGTCACGAAGCACGTCGACCTCGCCGAACCCCTGTGAAATACCCTGTATCTCAAGCCGTGCCATCGCGATGAGCACCTTCCCGAACAAAGTGTACGTTTTGGGGATAGTTTCCCCTTCTTTCTCGCGGCATGGACCCAAACCGTCTTTCGCCAACTGGGGTTTTGCTGCCACGCAATTCCGACAACGCGCAAAACGCCGCAAAACCTTCCCCAAAACGTACACTTATATTTTCTGACACCCTGACTGGTTACTTAATGCCTCGATTAGCCCTGGAACTTATCGGTCATGCCCGCGCCGGGCTCGATCGGATCGGCAAAGCCCTGGTCGCTCACCCACTCGTAGAAGGCGTCCCAACGCTTCTGGTCGATCTCACCCCAAGTCTCGGCATCCGCCTGGTACTGCTCGGCGAGGTAGGTCTGGCTCGCCACCACGAGCTCCTCCTCGAGCTCGGGCGCCGCCTTAAGCAGAATCTCGGCTGCGCCCTTCGGGTCGGCGATGCAATCCTCGTACCCGCGACGAGTGGCGTCCATAAAGGCCTGGACCATTTCGGCGTCGTCCTCGATCACGCCGTTGTTAGCGATGATGACCGGCGTGTAGAAGTCAAAGACGGGGTCGATATCGGCAAAGGCGAAGTAGTTGGTATCGAGGCCCGCGAGCTTGCACTTCTCGCCCGCCCATGCCCAGTAGATCCAGATGGAGTCGACCTGATCGGTGGAAAGCGCAGTCACCTCGTCGGTAACGGTAGAGGGAATCATCTCGACCTTGGAGAAGTCGCCGCCGTCTGCCTTGACGCAATGCTCGATCATACCCTGCTCGATGGGCAGCTCCCACGTCGCGTAGGTGTGGCCGGCCATCTCGGCGGGGCTCGTGATGCCCTTGTCCTTCATGCTGATGATGCCGGAGGTGTTGTGCTGGATGATCGCGGCGATAGCGGTCACGGGCATCGAGTCGGAGCCGGAAACGTAGGAGGCCATGGTGTCCTGGAAGGTCACGCCAAACTCGGCGTCACCGGCGGCGACCAGGGCGTCGGCGCCGTTCTCGGGGGCCTGGACGATTTCGACCTCGAGACCGGCCTCCTTATAGTAACCACGCTCGGCTGCGACATATACGCCGGTGTGGTTCGTGTTGGGAGTCCAATCCAGGGCGAAGGTGACCTTGCGCAGCTTGGTATCGCCAGATGCGGCGGATCCGGCAGGCTTTTCGGCACCGCCGCAGCCGCTGAGCGCCGCGGCACCGATCAGCCCGGCGCCTGCAGCACCAGCGCTCAACAGCGAACGGCGAGACAGCATGCGACCAGTCATCATGGCGGCCATCGTGTTCTTATGCATGGATATCTCCTTTTTCAACTGGGGGCAACGCCCCCGAACCTTGTTTAAAATCCCCAGGCCGCAGCCTGTAGACAGCCCACAGGTCCAACCTGCATACAATCCGCAGGCCCCGCCTGCAGGTACTCGGATATGCGACACGGCTATCGCTCGGAGTCGCTCCGGCGTTCCCAGGGCATGGCGATGCGACGAACGGCATCAACCGCCCACATGAGCACGAGGCTCAAGCCCGAGATCAAAAAGATCACCGCGAACATCTTGTCGAACGAATACGCCTTGCGCACGCGCGTCATGTACACACCAAGACCCGAAAACCCGCCGAGCCATTCCGCGATCACAGCGCCCACAATCGCGTAAGCGGCAGAGATCTTGAGCCCGGAAAAGAACTGCGGCATCGCAGCGGGCAGCTTCACGTGACGCAGAATCTGCAGGCGCGTGGCGCCCATGGCGCGCATGAGGTCAATCTCGTCGGGGTCGATGGAACGCAAGCCCTCGAGCATCCCCACCGTGATGGGAAAGAACGTCGCCACCACGATGAGCACCACCTTGGGAAGCATCCCGTAGCCGAACCACAGCACCAAAAGCGGCGCGATAGCGACGGTCGGGATGGTCTGCGTAAGCACGACGATGGGATAGAACGCGCGGTAAAGCAGGTCAAAGCGGTCCATGGCGAGCGCCGCGATGAAGCCGAGGGCGACGCCGGCGGCAAGGCCCAGCCCGGCCTCGGCAAGCGAGGTCGCAGCATGTCCGATGAGCAGAGGCCAATCCCCTACGAGCGCCTGCACCACGCGAATCGGACTCGGCAGCATGAACGGGGGCACGAGACCGACCGAACACACCAGCTGCCAGATCGCCAGCAGCGCAAGGATCGTCAGCGGGGCGACGAGTCGCGACATGACACGCGAAGAAGCGGAAATGTTACGCATCGTTCTCGTGATACTTGGAGATCTTCTCCTCGGTGGTGAGGACGCCCTCCTCAGGGGCGAAGAAAATCTTGACGTACGTTGCCACCTCGGGTGCACCGGCCTCGACGCAGATGCGGTTCACGCCCGCCACGACCTCCATGCACAAGTCGTACTCGCCCTGGATGGTGGTCTCAAACGGCCCTACATAGGCGTCGGGGAATTTGGTTTGAATGTAGGCGATCGCCTCGTCGACGATGCGGCAGACCTCGTCGTTGCCGCCGACGCGCTGGGGCAGGACCTGAATTGCGACGCTTGCTTCCATGAGCTTCCTTTCCGAGGCCACTAAAAGCGGGCCCCTCGTTTTCCGTAGGGGCCCGTCCGCTCGTTCATGGCAAACGCTTCTAAGCAAGCGCCACGTCGGTTTGGAACAAGGCTGCTCGATCCCTACGCCGGCATTACCCGGATCAGGTTGCGGGTCGAAGCGGTGCGGGGCGATGCGGCGCGATGGCCGGTCCGAAGCGATTGTGACGGATAAGACCGCCGGACAAGCGCCTCGTGCTCCCCACGGGCTTCCTCTCAGCCGGCCTCCGCCAGCTCCCCGTTGGTACGACAGTGAGTATAGAACAAGATGGGACCGATACGAGGGAAGCATCCGTGGTTGTACTCCGCGCTGACGCGAGGCGGGCGCGACGCTGGATAATTTCAGAGATTTCCCATTGGCAACCAAATGAACGTCTGGCCACCCTCCCTAAGGGAATGATATGCAATACCCCGTCGAAAGGAGCGCATATGCCCCGCATCCTCATGATCGTCGGCTCGCTTCGCGAGCAATCGTTCAACCGCCAACTCGCCCGCGAAATCGAGCGCATTATCGGCAATCGCGCTGAGGTCGAAGAACTCGATTGGCACGATGTGCCCCTCATGAACCAAGACATCGAATGGCCGACGCCCGAGGCGGTCCAGCGCGCACGCGACGCGGTAACGCAAGCCGACGTCCTTTGGTTCTGCTCGCCCGAATACAACTATCAGATCCCCGGTGGACTGAAGAATCTCCTGGACTGGCTCTCTCGTCCCACCGATGAGCACGACCGGACGAGCCCTTCCGCAATCCGCGGCAAACACGCGGTGATCTGCGGCGCCGCGGGCAAGAGCGCCGCAGCGGGCATGCGCAAGCAACTCGAGGCGCTCTTGGGCATCCTGGGCGTCGAAGTTCTCGGTGGCGACGGCCTGGGAATCTCGCTCACGCCGGAATCGTGGCAGACAGACATCCTCACCCTCGAACCCGGCACGCAGGGAATGCTCGGCGCACTCGTCGATGACACGCTGCGCAAGCTGAACCCTTAGCCGGCGGCCGCGCGGGGAGTCGCCACCGGCGCGGGCCAATTCACCAACCTGAAGGTACCGCTCCGATCTCAGGACGGGGTAAGCGCCCGGTCGACGTGTATAAGCATGTCCAACAGCGAGCGTCTGCACACGAAAAGCGCCGCCCGGATAGACCGAACGGCGCTGATCACAATGATGATGAGAGCGAGACGGGAACGAGTACCCATCAGACGAGCTACTCCAGGCGCAGGCCGACTTCCTTGAGCTGAGCCATGCTCACCTCGGACGGCGCGGCGGACATGAGGTCGGAGCCGCTGCTCGTCTTGGGGAACGCCATGACGTCGCGGATGGAGTCGGTGCCGGCCAGCAGCATGCACACGCGGTCGAGGCCGAGCGCGAAGCCGCCCATGGGCGGAGCGCCGAACTCGAGGGCCTCCATGAGGAAGCCGAACTGGGCGCGGGCGCGCTCCTCGGAAAAGCCCATGAACTCGAGCATCTTGAGCTGCAGCTCGGCATCGTGGATGCGCATGCCGCCACCGCCGGCCTCAAAGCCGTCCATGACGAAGTCGTAGGTGCAGGAACCCATCTTGAGCGGATCCTCGTCGAGCAGGTGCAGCTCGTCGACGTGCGGCAGGGTGAAGGGCTGGTGCTCAGCCTCGTAGCGCTGGCCCTCCTCATCCCAATGGAACAGCGGGAAGTTCACGACCCAGAGGAACTCGTGGCCCTCGCGCGGAACGTTGAGCGCGTCGGCCATGTGCGAACGCATACCGCCGAGGATGCCGTTGGCCTCCAAGCGGGGACCGGCGGCGAACATGACGAGGTCACCGGGCTCGACGTCGCAGCGACGACGCAGCTCGGCCATCTCCTCGTCGGTGAAGAACTTCACGATCGGGCTGTTCACGGAGCCGTCCTCGCGGAAGGCGATCCAGGCGAGGCCCTTGGCGCCGAAGGTTGCGGCGACCTTGGCGAGCTTGTCGATCTGAGCGCGGGGCCAAGCGCCGGCGCCCTTGGCGTTGATGGCCTTGACCACGTGGCCCTCGGTAGTCGCAGCGCTTGCGAACACCTTGAACGCGGAGTTGGCGAACATGTCGGTCAGGTCGACGAGCTCCATGCCGTAACGGGTGTCGGGCTTATCGGAGCCGTAGGTGTCCATGGCGTCCCAGTAGGACAGGCGACGCAGCGGCGTGGGCATCTCCACGCCCACACGGGCGAAGGCGTCGGACAGCACATCCTCGAGCTGAGCCATGACGTCGTCCTGCTCGACAAAGCTCATCTCGATGTCGACCTGGGTGAACTCGGGCTGGCGGTCGGCGCGCAGATCCTCATCACGGAAGCACTTGGCAACCTGGTAGTAGCGCTCGACGCCGCCGACCATGAGCAGCTGCTTAAGCAGCTGCGGGGACTGCGGCAGGGCGTAGAAGCTGCCGGGCTGCAGGCGGCTCGGCACCACGAAGTCGCGCGCGCCTTCGGGCGTGGACTTGAACAGGGCCGGCGTCTCGACCTCGGTAAAGGCGCGGTCGTGCAGCGCGGAGCGGATGGCAAAGGTGAAATCGGAGCGCAGGCGCAGGCGGGCGGCCATCTCCGGACGGCGGAGGTCCAGGTAGCGGTAGCGCAGGCGCGTGTCCTCGGCAGTCTCGATGCCGTCCTCGATCTGGAACGGCGGGGTCTTGGAGCGGTTGAGCACGGTGGCGTGGTCGACGAGGACCTCGATCTCGCCGGTTGCGAGCCTGGGGTTCACCGCGTCGTGACCGCGGTCGCGCACGACACCGTGAACGCGGATGGGCCACTCGGGACGCATGGTTTCGGCGATCTTGAAAGCATCGCCATCGGAGTGCTCGGGGTCGAAGTTGATCTGCGTGATGCCCTCGCGGTCGCGCAGGTCGCAGAAGATCAGGCCGCCATGATCGCGGCGGCGGCTCACCCAACCGGTGAGGGTGACCTCCTCGCCGATGTTGGCGGCGCGAAGCTCGCCGCAAGTGTGGGTGTGCATGCAGTGCATGTTGGCGGGGTTGGTGGCAGGCGTTTCGGCCATAAGCCCTCCTCGTGATCTGTGCCGCCCCGTGCCGTAAGCGGGCGACTGGTGTACAGACTGCCGGGGCGCGTAGACAGCGCGGCTCGGCATATCGCGCGCACGCCGAAACTCGGCACCCGCAGCGCGATAACTCACTAGGATAGCGGAAAGCCGGGCACTTTAGCGTGGAAGAGCGTTCGGCTCACGTTGTCTTAACAGGTTCGCAACCCGAACTCGGCACGAACTCGCCCACAGCTAGAGGCCCTCGACTTTGGTCGCCATGGCTTTACCTATGCAGCACTCGGCTTTTCCTTTGCCTCCCTGGATTTTGCCTATGAAAAAATGCCGCTCAGGACCCCTGAACGGCATAATTCCATAGGCAATGTGAAGCACGTGCACCTGTGAGGGCAACGCACCCGCGAAGCCAACGCGCACCTGCGAAGGCAGCAGACCTTACCCGGTGTTCTGCAGGCCGGCAGAGACGCCGGTGACGGTCTCCAGAACCAGGCTCATGAACTCGGCCTTGGCCTCCTCGGACAGCTCGTCCTGGTTGGCACGGACCTCGCGCAGCGCGCGAACCTGCGCGAGCGACAGCGCGTCCACGAACGGGTTGCGCACGCGCACGGCCTGACCGAGCACGCGACGGTGCTCCAGCGGCCACGCGTCGCCCACGATGCGCAGCACCCAGGAACGCGTGAGCATCATCTCGTCAAAGACCTTGTCGGCAAGGTCGGCGCGATCGCCGAGCGCAAGATACATCTTGGCGATGCGACTGTCCGTCTTGGCGATCGACATCTCGATGTTGTCGATGAACGTGTTGAACAGCGGCCACTCGCGGTAGGCGCGCTGCAAGAGCTCCAGGTCGCCCAGCTTCTCGCAGGCGGTGCCCAGACCGTACCACGCAGCCAAGTTGATGCGGGCCTGGCTCCAGGAGAACACCCACGGGATCGTGCGCAGGTCATCGAGGGACTTGGCGCCCAGGCCTCGCTTGGCCGGACGGCTGCCGATGGGCAGCAGGCCGACCTCGGTGAGCGGCGTCACACACGAGAACCACGGCGTGAACTCCTCGGTGTTCAGCAGGTCGAGGTAGCGCTCGTGGCTGGCCTCGTTCAGCGCGGCGGCCATCTCGGCATAGCGCGCGGTCATCTCGGTGTTCGTACGCTCCACGGAAGGCGCGGAGTTGAGCAGGGTCGCCGCGGCAACGGACTCAACATGGCGCTGCGCCAGCGCAGGATTGCCATAGCGGGCAAAGATTACCTCGCCCTGCTCCGTGACCTTGAAGAAGCAGTTGACCGAGCCGGCGGGCTGGGCGAGCACCGCGCGGTTGGCGGGACCGCCGCCGCGGCCGACAGCGCCGCCGCGGCCATGCATGAGCACCAGGTCGATATCGTGCTTCTCGGCCCACGCGACGATGCGCTCCTCGGCGGAGTGCAGGGCGAGCGTGGCGGTAGTAGGGCCGGCGTCCTTGGAGGAGTCGGAATATCCGAGCATGATCTCCATGCGGCGACCGGACTCGGCAAGGCGATTTTGCACCGCGGGGATAGCGAGCATCTCCTCGAGCACGTCGACGCAGCCCTCGAGGTCCTCGAGCTGCTCGAACAGCGGGATCACGTCGAGGGTCGGGACGTCCTCGGCGTGCGCGAACGCCAGGTTCGCGAGCTCATAGACATCGGCCACGTGGCTCGCGCTCTTGGTAAACGAAATGATGTAGCGACGGGCCATCTTCTGGCCAAAGCGCTTCTGGATGGACCCGATGGCACGGAACGTGTCGAGCACCTCGCGCGTCATGGGGGCGAGCTCGCCGTGAATACCGTGCTCGCGGATGTCAGCGAGCGCGCGGCTGTGGACCACGGAGTGCTGACGGAACTCCATTTCCACCATATGGAAGCCGAAGGTCTCGACCTGCCAGATGAGGGTCTGAACCGGGCCGTACGCGGCGCGGCGGGCACCCGCGGCGGCCAGCGAGCGCTGGACCACGCGCAGGTTCTCGAGGAACTCCTCGGCGGTGCGGTACATGGTGTCGGCGTTGCGCGTCACCGTGGCGTCCAGGCGGGCGGCCATCACGAGCATCACGGCGCGATGCGGCTCGGAGTTGGATATCTCGCGGGCGCGCTCGGTGAGCACCTCGCTCATCTCAACCTGGTGGCTCCACAGGTTGAGCAGCTCATCCGAGGGCTGCGTATACGCGGCCTCAAGGGTGAGGTTGCGTCCCACGCGACGGCACTTGTCCGCGAGCTTGGAAATCATGTGGGTGGCGTACTTGGCAGCCACCTGACGGCTCACCTTGGCGGTGACGTTGGGGTTGCCGTCGCGGTCGGAACCGATCCAGCTGCCGGGGTGGAAGAACGCCGGGCACACGGGCGGAACCGTACCCGCGACCTCGCCCAGGACCCAGTCGTCGAAGCGACGGTAGATCACGGGAATGGTGTCGAACAGCGTGCTGTCGAAGATGTCGATGATGGTGTCGGCTTCCTCGACGGGCGTGGGCTTCTTGAGAGCGATGGGGCTCGTGCGCACGAGAGCGTCGATCTCCTGCAGCATATGGCGCTCGTTCTCCACCAGGTCGGAGCCGCCCATGTAGGGGCGCTCCTCAAGCAGACGGGCGATGCGGCGAATCTTGCCCTCGACGGCCTTGCGGCGCGCCTCGGTGGGATGCGCGGTAAAGACCGGGTGGAACTCCAGGCGGGAGAGCAGCTCGGTGGCCTTGGCGCCGCCGACCTCCTCGTTGAGCTGGTGGAACGCCACGGTGAGGGCATTCGCGGGGTCGACCGCATCCTCGGTGGACACATTGCGCTCGCGCTCGCGCAGCTGGGCCACGCGATAGTTCTCCTCGGACAGGTTGGCGAGGTGGAAGAACGCGGTGAACGCGCGGACGATGACCTGCGCCTGGTCCACGGGCAGGGCGTCGATGAGCGCCACGGCGTCGCGGAAGGCGCATGCGGAGGGCGTGTCGCTCGCGGGCATGCCCTGCGCGTCCACGGCCTCGCCATCGGCCTCGGCGCCGGGGTCGCCGGCGTTGGCGCGGATCACGTTCATCATGAGCTCGTCGAAGACGTCGAGCACCTTTGCGTCATACTCACGCAAGACACGACGCTCGAGACGCAGGAACAGCGCGAGGTTGTCGCGGAGCTCGGCGGGGATGTCGATATCGGACAGGACTTCGACGGCGGCCGCCAGGTCGGTCAGGTCGATGCGGCGGGTACCGGACATCACGTCGGTGACCATGTCACCGGTGATGAAGTCTCCGAGCCGCTGCTCTGCAGACGTATTCTCTGCCACGCTACCTCCTTAGATGTAGGCACGGATGCTCCCACTCCCAGGGCCCCGTGCGACCGCACTATTATATGCGGGCGACGCATCACCTACCACCTACTTTAGTCTGATAGAGTTCCTCTCCCGCTTTTCAACAAATAATCGGCAGACGGCGTGTATGTCCCGACGGGTGGGCGTACTCGCGCCAAAAAACGGCGGGGCACTCGCCCCGCCGCAACCATGCGATTCGACTTTCGCGCTACAGCCCCGCGATGACCTCGGCGGCGCTGGCACGCTCGATCAGGCTCTCCTCATGCGTGGCCATATTGCGCAGCTTGACCTTGCCGGCAGCCAACTCGTCGCCGCCGATGATCACGATGTGCGAGGCGTTGAGCTTATCGGCGAGCTTGAACTGGGCCTTGAGGGACTTGCCCTGGTAATCGCACTCGGTGCGGACCCCGCGGCCACGAAGCTCGAGCGCAAGCGCGAAGACCTCGTCCCTCAGATCGGCACCGGCGTTGGCGACGAACACGCAGCGATCGGCGTCGCAATCCATCTCCCTGCCGAACGCCTCGAGGGCGAGCACGGCGCGCTCGAAGCCGACCGCAAAGCCGACGCCCGGCGTGGGCTTGCCGCCCTCGAGCTCAACCAGACCGTCGTAACGGCCACCGCCGCCGATGGAGCCAACGCCCGCGCCCGGGGCCTCGACCTCGAAGACGGTGCGGGTGTAGTAGTCGAGGCCGCGAACGAGCGTGGGGTCCTCGACGTAGGCGATACCCGCCGCGTCCAGGTACTGCTTGACCTTTGCATAGTGCTCGCGGCACTCGTCGCACAGGGAATCAGGCATGAGCGGGGCGCTCTGCATGATCTCGTGGCAATGCGGGTTCTTGCAGTCGAAGGCGCGCAGCGGGTTGAGCTCCGCGCGCTCGCGGCACTCGTCGCACATCTCATCCTCATGATCGAGGATGAACTGGCGCACGGCCTCGCGATATGCGGGGCGGCACGCCGGGTCGCCCATGGAGTTGATCAGCAGGCGAAGCTGGGAGAGGTCGAATCCAAGACGCTCGTAGAAGCGCATGAGCATGATGATGCACTCGGCGTCGGCCGCGGGGTCGGGCGCGCCCAGCCACTCGATGCCCACCTGGTGGAACTGGCGCAAACGCCCCTTCTGGGGACGCTCACCGCGGAACATCGCCTCAGCGTACCACGCCTTGAACGGAGCGGAGCCCTGCGGGACCAGGTTGTTCTCCACCACGGCGCGGACAACACCCGCGGTTCCCTCGGGTCGCAGGGCGAGACGCTGCTTGGCCTTGAGCTTCGCATCGGTGCCCTCCGCGAGGACGCGCTCGAAATTAGCGCCGGAAAAGACGCGGAACATCTCCTTGCGGACCACGTCGGTGGACTGGCCGATGCCATGCACGAACACGTCGAGCTGCTCGATCGCCGGGGTCTCGATGGGCTCGAACCCAAACGGCCCGAACACCTCGGCCGCGACCTCCTGCATCTTCTGCCAAGCGCGCATATCGCGCCCAATGAGGTCCTTGGTGCCCTCTGCTCGCTGTGCCTGCATGTGGCGTCTCCTTCGCATATCCCCTGGCATCCGCCGGGCGGTACATCGTCAATCTCTCCATTATAGGGGCAGATAAGGATGTGCCCCGACATTTTCCACGCGTTATACTTCGTTTTGGCAAAGTGCGTCGCCGAACCTCGCCGCGACCCGCGCGCCGTCTTACGCTCAACTCCCGCACGCATGAAGGGGCAGGACATGCACCAGTTCCGCAACGATTACTCCGAGGGCGCCGCACCGGAAATGCTCGAGGCGCTCATCAGCACCAACGACGAACAGGCACCCGGGTACGGCACCGATTCGCACTGCGAGCACGCCGCCGAGCTCATCCGCGAGGCGTGCGGCCAGCCCGATGCCTTCGTGCAGTTCATTCCCGGTGGCACCGCCGCCAACGCCGTGTGCATCTCCGCCTTCACCGAGGACTTCGAGGGCCCGATCCTCGCCGCCGATGCGCACCCCACCGCGCATGAGACCGGCGCGATCGAGGCCTGCGGCCGACGCATCCTCGCCACGAACGACACCCTGGGCGTGCTGACCCCCGCCGAGGTTGAGCGCGTGTACCACGCCTCGATCGCCGGCGGCTGCCACTGCACGCGCCCGGCCATGCTCTACTTCTCCAACACCTCCGAGCTCGGTCACGTGTATACACGCGCCGAATTCGACGCGCTGTGCGATGTGGCCGAGAAGCTCGATCTCGCCGTGTACGTCGACGGCGCCCGCATGGCCAGCGCACTCGCCGCGCCCGGCGGCGACCTCACCCTCGAGCACTTGGCCGCACGCGCCGACGCGTTCACGCTGGGCGGCACCAAGGCCGGCATGCTCTTTGGCGAGGCGCTCGTGGTGAGCCCGCGCTCCAAGCGCGGACAACGCGCCATCGACCGCATCCCCTACCTCACCAAACGCGGCGGACACATGACCGCCAAGGGGCGCCTCATGGGCGTGCAGTACACCGCTGCGTTCACGCGCGGCGAGGACGGGTCGCTCCCCTATTTCGTGCACGCTGCAAGTGCGAACGAATGCGCTTGCATACTCGCCCGCGGCCTTGAGAACGCAGGGTTCGAGCCGCACGTGCGCACCAACGGCAACCAGCAGTTCTTCTGGTTTGACTCCGACGACGCCGTCCGCATCGTCGAGGCATGCGGTGCCGAGGTAACGCCCGCTGTGGATCCCGCGGGTCGCGACCGCATCCTGCTGCGCTTCGTGACGAGCTGGGCATGCCGCCCCGAGCATGTCAATGAGCTGCTGGGGTTTGTCCGAGGACTGTAAAAACAACTGAGCGCGACCGCTTCGACTCTCGCAATACAAAAGAAAGGCGCCCGGAGGCGGGCGCCTTTTCTCATCTACTTCTTGGGGAACCACTTTCGCAGGAAGCTGAAGTGCGTCTCGGACAGCACGATCGACAGGAAGATCAGCACAAAACCGAAGATCAGCTTGCCGGTGAGCACTTCACCCGCCATGAGGACGGAGAACAGCACGCCCGAGGGGCTCTCGAGCGAGAGCAGCAGCGAGCCAGTCGCCGGCGGCACGTGCGAGAGCGCCTGATTCTGCAGCAGCAGGCCGATGGTGGTGCACACCACGGCGAGGAACACGAGCTGGCCGACAATCTCGGGCGTCCACTGCTCGGCGGGGACGCGGGGCTCGAAGGCGGTGGTCGCCGCAAGCGAGAACAGGCCCACGAACAGGAACATCCACGAGGTCAGGACGCTGACGTCGCGCGTGCGGCCGATATGGCCCACAACCGCCATGTCCACGGCGAAGAACACGGCGCCCACGAGCGTCATGAGATCGCCCATCTGAATGCTGAAGTTGTCGAGCGCGACGAAGCCCACGCCCACCAGGCACAGCAGCGCAGAGGCGATATGCCACTTGGTGACGCGCTCCTTGAACAGAATGAGCGCGATGAAGGGCACCAGGATGCAGTAGGTTCCGGTGAGGAACGCGTTCTTGCCCGGGGTGGTGTCGACCAGGCCGAGCGTCTGCGCGGCATAGGCCGACCAGATAACGCAACCCATGAGCACGCCGAACCCAAGGTACTCGCGGTTGAAGTGCGCCTTGATGCGCTTGCGGAAGATGATGAACATGATGACCGCCGACAGCAGAAAGCGACAGGCGAGCAACATGAACGTGGGGACCGTATCCAGCACGGTCTTCATGGTCAGGAAGGAGTAGCCCCAGATGAGCGCCATCGCGACGAGCATGAACTTCCAAAACAGCGGCGAGCGGGCGCCGGCGCCTCGAAGCTTCCCCGGAGCGCGGTCCTCAGGCGGGACGGGTACGGCGTCCTTGCTTGCGAACGGATCGTTTTCTTCGATACCGGCGGTGGTCTTTGCCACCTGTTCCCCAATCACGGTCTTCAATTGAGCCCACGCCTCGCTTTCTCCCTCATAACGCACGCCGGACCTGCAGGCACAGGCGTATTTCCAGGTGCCACCCTTATGCGCGCGCTTCATCGCACGCACGTCCTCTATGGTTTTGACGGTGGTGATGTCATCCCCACGCTCGCGATCGATGCTGGTCATCCCGGCTTCCCCGCGCACCCGAGCGTGGTGTCCGCACCTCATAGGCGCCACTCGGCATCACATAGTTCTAGCGTCGGCCCCCCGACTTGATAAACATTACCATACGCTTTACCTGCAGCTCAACGCACCACGCTAAAGCGCTGGCTCGATATTTGCGAAAACGACGGGCCATCGTTCGCGCTGGCGCCCTGCGGCGAGAAGCAGACCTTGGCTCAGCGCTCCACGCATGTGACGGAGGTCTCGGGAAATGGCGTCACCGGAGGTTGGTCCGTACGGTGCTCACCGAGTATCTTTTCCATCCAAATCATGTTGTACCAACGGCCGCCCTTGAACCCGCATTGGTAAAACTCCCCCACCAAGCGGTATCCCATATGCTCGTGGAAATGCTGGCTGTTGCGGGTAAGCGTTTCGTCATCCTCACCATCCGGGACGGCGATGCAGGCGTACATGTTGAGAACGCCCTGCGCGGCGAGCGCCCGCTCCAGGGCATCGTGCAGCGCGCGGCCGATCCCCTCGCCCGCATGACCCTGCGCCACGTAAATCGAGGTCTCGACCGCCCAATCGTAGGCGGGCCTGCCCTTGAAGGTTCCCGCGTAGGCGTACCCAACCAGGCGCCCGTCGAGCTCGGCAACCAGATAGGGGAAGAACTCCATGGTCTTGCGCATGCGCTCGGCAAACTCCGCGGGCGTGGGCGGGACGTACTCGAAGGTGATCGCCGTCTCACGTACGTACGGTTCGTATATGGCAGCCAGCTCCTCGGCATCCTCGATACGTGCCAGCCTAACCCTCACGTCTCCGCTCATGGCCATCCCCTCTCAAATCGTTTTCGTCTATCTTATCCCAGGCGTCGCCCCCGCGTCCGACCGTCATACGCGACCGGTAAGGCGCGCCCATACAGAAGGGCCGGCATGGAAACCACGCCGGCCCTTCCGATGGGAGCAAGTTGTTAGCGCGAATTAGGCGCGACCGCAGGAGCCGAGGTTCTCCATACGGATCTTGACGATCTTGATGATCTCGGCCATACCAGCCTGACCCGGGTTCTTGGGGTCGAAGTTGTTGGGGTTCTCAGCCATGTAGGCCATGTAGCCCTTGGTGTAGGCCTGACGCAGCTCGGTGGCGTAGTTCACCTTGCAGATGCCGTTCTTGACGGCCTCGGCGACCTGCTCGTCCGGCACACCGGAGGTGCCGTGCAGGACCAGCGGCACGTCGACGGCGGCACGGATGGCCTTCACGACGTCCTGGTCGATGTGGGGCTCCTCGGTGTACACGCCGTGGGCGGTGCCCACGCCGATGGCGAGAGAGGTGCAGCCGGTGCGCTCGACGAACTCCTTGGCCTCGACCGGGTCGGTGTAGGGGGACTCGCCCTCGACCTCGACGTCGTCCTCCTTGCCGCCAACCTTGCCGAGCTCAGCCTCGACCGGCACGCCCATGCAGGCGCCGGCGTCGGCAACGGACTTGGTCAGGGCGATGTTGTCCTCGAAGGACTCGTGGGAGCCGTCGATCATGACGGAGGTGTAGCCAGTGCGAAGGGCCTTCATGCAGCGATCATAGCCGTCGCCATGATCGAGGTGCAGGGCCACGGGCACGGAAGCGCGCTCAGCGGCGGCCTTGACCATGCCGTAGAAATAATCGAGGCCGGTCTTCTTGATGGTGCCAGAGGTGGTCTGCATGATGACGGGGGACTTGGTCTCCTCCGCGGCGGCCAGGACGGCCATGACGAACTCGAGGTTCTCGACGTTGAAGGCGCCGACGGCGTAGTGGTTCTTCTGCGCGTCGAGCAGCATCTCCTTGGTGGTTACGAGCATGAGCGATCGCTCCCTTCTCGGCCCCGGTACACCCGTGGGCACCTGCCATACCGCCGGCACCGATACCGACGTAATTGCTGCATCCATTGTACAAAAGCGGCAGTTCACGTGCTGCGCTATTCACGCATGGCCAGCGCGTCCGCACACGCCCATCAGAAGAGAAACGAAAGATTCGCCCATCCTCGCGCATTTCGTCATATTTGCGTTCGTGATAAAACGAAAGAGAAACAAACTCTTTTTGTTTCTCAAAAAGAAAATAATGCAAAATGAACTCATCACATTTTGCACACGATTGGCGAGGAGGCTTCCATGTCCGCACCCACATCCCGCACGTTCGCCGAGGAGCGTCGCACGGCCATCATGGATATGCTCGAGCGCAGCGCGTCCGTGCAAGTCGCCGACATCGCACAGGCTTTCGGCGTCTCGACCGTCACGGCCCGCGGCGACCTTGATGCACTCGCAGCTGCAGGCAAACTCAGGCGCACGCACGGCGGGGCTGTCTCACTGCACAAGACCCTGACCGTTTCGGTCCAAGATCAGCGTGTCAACGTGAATGTCGATGCCAAGCAGTCCATCGCACGTGCCGCCCTTGAGCTGGTGCGCGATGGCGACACCGTGTTCGTCGATTCCGGCACCACGGCCCTCGAGTTCGTACGCATGCTGGACATGCGCACGGGGATCACGGTCATCACCGCCGACATCACCATCGCCGACTACATCGACGAGAGCCTCCCCTCGGTCGATGTCATCATGCTCGGCGGCGAGCTCCGCAAGGGCCACCGGTACCTCTTTGGGCCGCTCACCATGGCGGCCATCGCCACCATTCACGCCGACCTCGCGGTGATCTGCCCGGGCGCATTCGTCGCAGGACGCGGCTTTGTGACCGACTTCCCCCAAATGGCGGAGATCAAACAGGCCGCGATGAGCGCCGCGAGCCATTCCGTCGCCCTCATGGACGCCAGCAAACTCACCTCCCGCGGAACGTATTGTTTCGCCCCCATCCACGCGGTCGACCACATCGTCATCGATAAAGACGACGAGGGCACCCTCTCGGATGCCCTCGCCAAACTGCCGAACGACGCCAAGCGTCCTCAGCTTATAGTCACCACTGAACAGTAGCGGGTTTTCCAGGCGCCCGAGGTTCCCGTGAAAGAGGAGGGCACACGCCTTGCGTGCGGCGCCCAGCGATTGAACAGCAAGATCGGGTACCCGGGAAAGCCGCCTAGAGCTCGGTGACCTCAACGGCGTTGTAGACCTCGTCCCAGCGCTCGATGACCAGGTGGCCGGTCTGCGGATCCATGGCGTTGAGCTTGCCGCAGGTGTTGGCCGTCTTGAGCACGGTCACATCGTCGGCGCCGGCGGCGATGGCATGCGCGAAGCCGGCGATGGTGGAGTCACCGGAGCCGGTGGCGTTCACGGCCGGGATCGGCGGAGTCACGGCGCGGTAGATCTTATCGCCGTGGAAGGCAAAGGAGCCGGCGGCGCCCATGGACACGACGACCCACGGAATACCGGCGAAGCGCTCGTCGGCCTTGAGTGCGGCGGCCAGGTCGGCGACCTGCTCGGGCGTGTAGCTGGTGCCGAGCAGGGCGTTGATCTCGGTGAGGTTGGGCTTCACGAGCGTGGGCTTGACCTCGGCCTCGAGGGCGGCGTCGAGCGATGCACCGGAGGTGTCGAGCAGCACGGGAACGTTGTGCTTGGCGGCCTCGGCGACCATGCCGGCGTAGAAATCCGCGGGGACGCCCTTGGGCAGGGAACCGGAGATGGTCACGCAATCGGCCTTGGCGACGAGCTCGGCGAACTTGGCGGAGAAGGCGGCGAGCTCCTCGGCGGAAATCTCGGGGCCGCTCTCGAGCAGCTCGGTCTGGTTGCCCTCGTGCAGGATGTTCAGGCAGATGCGGGTCTCGCCGGCGATGGGCGTGAAGTCGTGGTTGATGCCGTCGGCGTCCATGAGGGAGCCCATGTAGGCGCCCATGTGGCCGCCGAGCAGGCCCGTGGCGACGACGTCGTCGCCCAGCTGGCACAGGACGCGGCTCACGTTCAGACCCTTACCACCTGCGGTCTTCTTCGGGACGACGCGGTTCACGTCGTCGATGATCAGCTTGTCCAGCTGATACGCCGTATCGATGGCGGGATTCATGGTGACGGTCAGGATCATGGTTCCTCCTATTCTCGGACCCGATGTCTGAGTCCGGTACAACACGGTGAGGCCTCGGGCGGCACGACGTCCGCATCGTCGTGCCGGACAGAACCGAAGGCGCTAGAGAATCTCGATCGAGAAGGTGCGGACGACGGTCTCGCCGGGCTTCGCGGTCAGGCAGCCGCGCTTCTCCTCGAAGACGTCGCCCTCGTCGGAGCAGGTGGACAGACCGCCCCACGGCTCGATGGCGACAAAATCGCCCTCGGGCTTGCTCCAGATGATGAGGTAGGGGAAGTCCGGGAAAGACACACGAAGGCCCTTCTCCTCCCCCTTCTTCACAAGGTCGACCGTACGGCTGTTGAGAACGTCGAAGATCGTCTCGGCGAAGTCGAAGAGCTCGTGGGTGAGCGGCAGCGTGCGGCCGATCATCGGGTTGGCGCTCCTGTTCTCCACGTCGATGAGGCCGGTGGACGGGACGGCGGTGCACAGGGTCGCGGCCTCGTCGGCATCGAAGCGCAGCTCGTAGTCGGAGTAGCCCTCACCCTCGTCGAGCGGGCAGGCGAAACCGGGGTGGCCGCCGATGAAGAACGGCATGTCCTCGTCGCCCTCGTTGGTAACCTCGTAGCTCACCTGCAGTTTTGCGCCGTCAAGCGCATAGCGGGCGACCAACGTGAACGGGAACGGGAACTGCTCGAGCAGCTCGGGATGCGCGGCGCTCGCGAGCTTGAACGCGATGGAGTCCTCGCCCTGCTCGGCGAGCTCCCACTCCTGCTTGCGGGCAAAACCGTGACGGCCCAGCTTGATCTGCTTGCCCGAGCGGGTCTGGGCAACGTCCTCACGCAGACCGCCGCAGATGGGGAAGCACACGGGAGCCTGACCGCTCCACACGGCAGGGTCTCCCTGCCAGAGATATTCACGCCCCTGGGAGACCAGGGAAGTGAAGGAGCCGCCGGCGGTGGTGAAGCCCACGCGCAGGGTGCCGTTGTCCAATACGAATTCGGCCATCGCCTTCTCCTCTCCGCACTACGACATGCGAAAACAAGGGATTACATGCGTGCATGAAGCGTGTCTTGATTGTACCGCTCGGAAGCGATATCAGGGTTTCGCCGCGGCGCGGGCGGGCCGCCGCGGCTCGAATAAAGGAAACCAAAGAAAAGCCCGCGCCCCTGTGGAGGCGCGGGCTTTCGGGGGTCTTTCGCCGGGGACGGGCTTCCGGGAAACGCCCGGTCGCGCCGCCCTCTTCGGGTGATCGGCTAGTCGTGGTACTCGCCGCGGTCCCACTTCTCGATGAACTCGTCGAAGAAGTGCGGGTCGGCCTGGGCCTCGGCGTCGGCCTTGTTCACGGCGTCGATCTTGGCCACGAGGGCGTCGCGCTCGGGGGTCGGCTCGTACTCGGCCTCGAGGAACGCGAGCATGATGTCGGCCATGAGGAACTCGCCGGTGATCTTGCCGCCGAAGCCGACCACGTTGGCGTTGAGCTCGCGGCGGGCGTAGAGGGCGCTCGTCATGTCGCGGACCAGGGCGCAGCGCGCGCCGGGCACCTTGTTGACGGAGTTGGTGATGCCGATGCCAGTGCCGCAGAGGACAACGCCGAGGTCGGCCTTGCCGGAGGCCACGGCCTCGCCAACGGCCTTGCCGTAGATCGGGTAGTGGGTGCGGGTGTGGCTGTAGGTGCCGCAGTCGAGGACCTCGTAGCCGGCCTCCTCCAGGCGGTCGTGCAGGTACGTCTTCTCGTCGGTGACGATGTGGTCGCAGCCGAGCGCAATGATCTTCTTGGTCATGATTCGTTCCCCCTAGGCCATCTTGTTGAGCATGTCGACGCGCACCTGGTGACGGCCGGCGGCGTAATCGGCCTTGAGGAACTCGCGGGCGATCTTCTTGGCGACCTCGGAGCCCACCACGGCGGAACCCAGGCAGACGATGCGGGAGTTGTTGTGCTCGCGCGTCATGTAAGCGCTGCGCTCATCGGAGATGTTGGCGGCGACCATGCCCTTGACGCGGGTCGCGGCCATGTAGCTACCCACGCCGTACGCGTCGAAGCAGAGGCCCTGCGAGCCCTCGTTCTCCATCAGGTCGGCGGCGACGGCGCAGGCGGAATCGACAAAGTCCGCGGCGGGCTCGACGGAAAGGTCGACCACCTCGTGGCCGTCCTCGATCATCGTCTCCTTGATGAGCTCCTTGAGCGGCATGCCTGCCGCGTCAGAACCGATGACAACTCTCATGCTGTCCTCCTTTACGTGCGCGCACCCGATATGCGCGCTTGGTTACCTTGCCCAGACACCGACGCCGTCCACAAAGAAGCTAGCAGATCACCTTGGTGAATTCCTCGACCTGCTGGCGCTTCTCGTCCGCAATCGAACCTTCGCAGATGAGCGCGTCGATGTTTGAAAGCCTGTAGAACGTGTAGAAGTCCCGCTGGCCGATCTTGCTTGAATCCGCCACAAGATACCTGGTATCCGCCTGGTCGAACGCGAGCTGTTGGATGCGCCCCTCGTCCATATTGGAGGTGGAGACCGCGTCAAAGCAGATGCCGTTGGCGCCTATAAAGGCGACGTCTATGCCCAGAGTCGAGATGGCGTCCTCCGCCACGGGGCCCACAAACGCGGTGGTGCGCCTGCGGTACTTTCCGCCGATGAGGCAGAGCTCATAGGTCTCGTTGGGCTCCAGCAGGGTGAAGATGGACTGCGAGTTGGTGATGATGCGCAGGTTACACGAGGGCAATAGCGGAACCATCTGCTCGATAGTGGTTCCCGTGCCCAAGAAGATAGTCGAATCCTCCTCGACCAGGCCCGCTGCCGTACGCGCTATATCGATCTTCTCGCTCGCATGGCGGGCGCGCTTCTCGATATGGCTGTACTCGTGGCGGATCATCGAACGGTGCTGCGAAGACGCGCTACGGGCTCCCCCGTGGACGCGAATCACCTCGCCGGCGCCCGCCAGTTCCTCCAAATCGCGGCGAACAGTCATGTCCGACACACCAAGGGCGTCCACGATCTCCTTGACGGAAACGGTGCCCTGGCTCTCGATAAGGCGCATGAGCCTATCTTGTCGTTCAGCTTTGATCACCACGTCCTCCTTTCACAGGTTCCAACATAGTTAAACATTTTTCAACATGCAAGAACTTTTTCAAACTTTGTAAAAATATAAACGATTTCCCACGTAAACTGCCGTACAAGACCGTTTACGGCAGTTTTTATGCCACTCACGCTGTAAATATCACGTGTCATCTTGTTTGATTTTGTTGAGATGGTATTGTTCGACCTGCCCGGATATTCCAACAGCTTGCACGTTTGCCCATCAAAATGAGCACGTGCCCATACAATGGGAGGAACCATGGCATCAAAAGAAGAGATCTCGATGATCGGCTTTGAGATTGTCGCCTACGCTGGCGACGCCCAGACCGACCTAATCGCCGCATGCGAAAAGGCAAGCCAAGGCGACATCGATGGGGCGCGAGCCCTTCACGAATCTGCAAAGCAAGCTCTCATCGACGCCCACGACGTCCAGACCAGGCTTCTCTCCCAGGAAGCTGGAGGCAGCGAAATGGACGTCACCTTTATCATGGCTCATGCCCAGGACACCCTGATGACCACCATGCTGCTTGAGAAGCAGACCAAGTTCACCATCGATGCCTACCAGCGCATCGCCCAACTTGAAGCCAGGCTCGCCTAGCGCAAGGCGCCATCAAGCTTTTGAGACAACCCAACTAATGAGGGGGCCGCTTTCCGAGCGACCCCCTCTTCATCTATATGCGATCAGCCACGGTGCCGCGCTCGACCAGCTCGCCCGGCAGACGCACCGCCTCGACCTTAGATTCTCTCGATAGCTGGGAGAAGAAGTAGTCGAACGTCTTTCGGCCACGCTCGCGCATGTCGAAGCGCACAGTGGTCAGGTCATTGTGGGGCACCATGCCCTGCATGGAATCGTCCACGCCTATAACGCTCACGTCTTCCGGCACACGCCTGCCATGGGCGCGCAGCGCCATGATGGCACCCATGGCCATTTGATCGTTGGCCGCGTAGAGGGCTGTCATCTCAGCGTCTTGGACGAGCTTCTCGCCAAGCTCGTAGCCACTGTCCGCAGTCCAATCCCCGTGTAGGGGCTCAACGACTTCGAGCCCCGCGCGCTCCAGCGAGTCTCGCCAACCGCGCGTCCTGAAATCCGCCGTGATCGAGTCTTTGGGACCGGCCAGGTGCCTGATCTGCGTATGGCCGCGCGAGCGAAGGTGGTCGACCACAAGCTGCGAACACCCGTATTGATCGGAGTCGATAGTGGTGCAACGCGGGTGTTCCTTCATGGAGATGATGATGGTGGGCAGGCCGTTGAGCGGCTCGAACTCGTCAAAATCCTCGATGGTCCTGTTGGTGTTGAACACCATGCCGTCCACGGGGAGCTCCGCCAGGCGACGCACGGTGTCCCGCAGGCGCACGGACTCGCTCTCATCAAACTCGATCAAGGTGACGGCGTAACCGTACTCGCGGGCGGCGGACATAAGCCCCTCCAGCGTAGCGACGTTACCCGTATGGGTGATATCGAACATGCACAGGCCGATGCAGCCGTACTTGCCGCCGCGCAGCGACCTGCCGGCAAAGCTGGGGTAAAAGCCAAGCTGGTCCATGGCATCCATAACGCGCCTTCGAGTCTCCTCGACCACGCACGCCTGCCCGTTGACCACGCGCGACACCGTCTGTCGGGAAACGCCGGCAAGCTTGGCGACGTCTGCCATGGACACCGCCCTACCAGGCTTGTGGACTGCGGAATCTGCCGCCGCCATCTTGTTATCCCGCTCCATCCAACGGCTCCCCTCGCATTGCGCATGCTCTCAGATTGATGCTCGAATTGCTGTTCAAACTGCTGTTCTGGTAAATGTAGCATCAACTGAGTGCAAGCTGAAGAGCACGTGCGCATTGGACGAAGGCTATCACCTTCTCCGCGCACCTCTGCCTGCATCTATCCCGCCGCTTGCCGCCAATAATCGACCGCTCGCATCCCTTTACCCCCAACGCCCCTTGCACCGCCATCAACTCATGTTAACGTGCTCATTGTAGAAATGGGCACGTGCTCATAACGAGTAACATCCGGGCAGAACATACTCGTAAGCAGCGCAAGCTCACCCTGGCAGCCATCTCTACCAGCACGTTTAGTGGCTGCAAAAGCAAACCCATGCAAACGGAGGGTCCATGGAAAAGCTCATAGCGCTCATCGAGAAAGGCAAGCCTTTCTTCAACGCCATCGCTCGCAACAAGTACCTCAAGGCAATTCGCGACGGCTTCATCTCCGTCATGCCCATCATCATCGTCTCCAGCATCTTTCTTTTGGTCAGCGCCGTCCCCAATGTCTGGGGCTTCTACTGGCCGGCAGAGATCAACGACGTTCTCATGAAGGCCTACAACTACTCCATGGGCATCGTCGGCATCTGCGCAGCGGCCACCACGGCCAAGCACTTCTGCGATGCGCAGAATCGCGACCTGCCCAAGAACAACCAGATCAACTTCATCTCGGTCATGATTGCATCGCTCATCGGTTTTCTGCTGCTCTCCAGCGACGCCATCAGCTTCACGGATAACGGCGTCTCCATCTCCGGCCTCGCCAACGGCTACATGGGATCCAAGGGCCTGCTAACCGCTTTTATCTGCGCGTTCGCCACCGGCATCATCTACAAGTTCTTTATCAAACGCAACATCACCATCAAGATGCCCGAACAGGTGCCGCCCAATATCTCCCAGACCTTCAAGGACATCATCCCCTTTGGCGTCTGCCTGGTCTTCTTCTGGGGCTTTGACTTTGCATTCCGCAACATCTTTGGCTTCTGCTTCGCCCAAGGCGTTATCCAGGTGTTCCAGCCGCTCTTCTCCGCGGCAGACGGCTATGTTGGCCTCGCCATCATCTACGGCGCCATGTCGCTCTTCTGGTTTGTGGGCGTCCACGGCCCCTCCATCGTCGAGCCCGCAATCTCCGCCGCCCTCATCTCCAACCTCGAGCTCAACATGGCCATGTACCAGGCCGGCGAGCACGCAACCGCCGTCCTCACCAAACCGCTTCAGGATTTCGTCGTCGCCATGGGCGGCACCGGCGCCACGTTGGTGATCTGCTTCATGTTCGCCTTCCTCGCCAAGTCCAAAGAGATGCGCGCCGTGGGCCGTGCCTCAGCCGTGCCGGTTTGCTTTGGCGTCAACGAGCCGTTCCTCTTCGGCGCCCCCATGGTCTTGAACCCCATCTTCTTCATCCCCTTCATCTTCGCACCCATTGCCAATATCTGGATCACCAAGTTCTTCATCGACGTCTTGGGTATGAACGGCTTCATGTTCAGCCTTCCCTGGACCACCCCCGCGCCCGTGGGCATCGCCATGGGTCTGGGACTTCAGCCCCTTGCGTTCCTGCTCATCCCCGCCCTGCTGATTGTCGATTTCCTCATCTATTTCCCCTTCTTCAAGGTATACGACCGCGAGAAGTGCGCCGAAGAGGCTGAGGCCGATCAGGCTGAGGTCGCACAGCGCGCCGCCCAGAAGCAAGCAGCCATGAACGCGGCGTTCCAGGGCAAGGCGGATACGGCAAGCGTCGCCACCGGTGCCGTCGCCCAGGCCGCCGCGAGCATGGCAGCAGAGAAAAAGCGCGCCGCTGGCCAGTCTGTGGACGAAGAATCTGCGGGTAATGCCACCTCCGCTGGATCTGATGACGCAGCCGCCAGCGCCTCGTCCAACACCACCGACGTGGCGGGCAACCCCTATGCAGCGCTCAACGGCCGTCGTGTTCTTGTCCTGTGCCAGGGAGGCGGAACCTCCGGCCTGCTCGCCAACGCGCTGGCCAAGGCCGCCCGCGAGCACGGCATCGACCTTGAGACCGCAGCAGATGCCTACGGCAGCCATCTGGACATCATGCCGGACTTTGACCTTGTTATCCTGGCGCCCCAGGCAGCGTCCTACTTCGACGACCTCAAGGCCGACGGCGAGCGCATGGGCGTCGCTTGCTGCGTCACCCGCGGCAAGCAGTACATCGACCTCACCCGCGACGGCGAGGCATCGCTGGCATTTGTAGCCCAGCAACTGGGCATCTAGATTCCTGCGCGTGCAGCGGCGCGCAAGAACAGAGCCCCCATTTCCGCGGTCCGGGGGCAGCACGCTCTACCGCCTTCTCCCGGACCGCTTCCAACCCCTCCTAGCAAGATTGGATTCGCCATGAACCACATCTCCCCCGCCGATACCTTCCAGCGCTTTCCCGACAACTTTGTTTTTGGTGGCGCCACCGCCGCCTACCAGGTAGAAGGCGCTTGCCAATCCCATGGAAAGGGCAAGGTCGCATGGGACGACTACCTCGCCCAGCAAGGCCGCTTCTCGCCCGAGCCCGCCTGCGACTTCTACAACCGCTACGATAGCGACCTCGAGCTGTGCGAGCGCTTTGGCATGAACGGCATCCGCGTGTCGATCGCCTGGAGCCGCATCTTTCCCAATGGCGGCGTGGGCGAGTCCAACCCCGAGGGCGTCGCCTTCTACCACAACCTTTTTGCCAGCTGCCGCGCCCACGGAGTCGAGCCATACGTGACCCTGCACCACTTCGACTCCCCCGCCGCGATCTACGCCAACGGTGACTTTCTCAACCGCGACACCATCGACGCTTTTGAGGCGTATGCCCGCTTCTGCTTTGACGAATACCCTGAGGTGACCCGCTGGTTCACGTTCAACGAGATCGCAGCGGCCACGCTCAACCGCTACGTCGAGGGCACCTGGCCGCAGGGCAAGAAGGGCTGCCTGCACGAGTGTCTGCAGGCCCAGCACAACATGATGCTCGCCCACGCCCGCGCCGTCTTGGCTTACAAGCAGGGCGGCTATCCCGGAACGATCGGCGTCATCCACGCACTGGAATACAAGTACCCCTATGACCCCGCCTGCCCCGGCGACATCCAGGCAGCTAAAAACGACGACGTTTTGCAAAACCGCCTGCTGCTCGACGCCACCTTCCGCGGCGACTATGCGCCCGATACGCTCCAGATCATCGAGCACCTCTGCCAGGCGAGCAACGGCTCAGTCGAGTTTTTGGACGATGACCTCTCGATTATGCGCCGCGCCGCGCAGCTCAACGACTGCCTGGGCATCAACTATTACCAAAGCCGTTTTCTCAAGGCGTTCGACGGTGAGACCGACCTTCATCACAACGGCACAGGCGACAAGGGCACCGGTCGCTGGCGCGTGGCGGGCGTGGGCGAGCGCGCCGTACGTCCCGGCGTTCCCACCACGGACTGGGATTGGATCATCTATCCCAAGGGCCTGTTCGACCTTATGATGGATATTTCGCTGCGCTATCCCAATTACAAGCAGCTGTTTATCACCGAAAACGGCATGGGTCGCAAGGACCAGCTTGTCGATGGCACCGTGGACGATTCCGAGCGCATCGCATACGTCGAAGACCACCTGCGCTGGATCCTCAAGGCCATCGAATGCGGTGTCGACGTTGGCGGCTACTTTATGTGGAGCCTGCAGGACCAGTTCAGCTGGACCAACGGCTATAACAAGCGCTACGGCTTCTTCTACGTTGACTTTGAAACCCAGCAACGCACGCCCAAGGCCAGCGCGTACTGGTTCAAACGCGTCGCCCAGACCCGCCGTTTGTAGGCAACGCGGCATCCGTTAGTCTCAAACAACCATCATTAAACGCACGCGCCCCCTGCCAGCACCGCTGCCGCAGGGGGCGCATTGGTTTCTACCGGTATCCACCGGCACAGACCCTCGTCCGCCTGCAGAGCGGCGGTAAATGGCTTTCACCACGCCTCCCCATTCTACCGCTCCGCACCACTCCGGCGCTTGATTCTCGCTGATCGGAACGTGCATCATGGCGATTTGGGGCAGCGCTGGCGCAAGCAATCTAAAGGCCCGGCGCCCATCGAGCGACCGCGCAAGCGCTATTCGGGCGCGCCCGCGTTCTTGCCAAGCGTCGCATCCATGACGCGCTCGACGCGCTCACGGTATGCAGCCGCCTTCTCGTGATCGCCCTTGTTCTCATATTGCACGGCAAGCAACTGGCAAAGCATGACCTCGTCGGACGGAGTCGCCTTCTCAAGCGCATGCTCCATCTCTGAAATATAGGCGCTCGATTTCTTGAGGAAGATATCGTACGTGCGCCTGTTCACACCGGCCGCCTCTTTACCGCCGTGCTTCTCGATGTACTTGAGCGCCTCCTTGGCCTTGCGTTTGTCCTCGACGTCCACATAGAAGTTGAACGCCTTCACCGCCAGTGCGAGACGTTGCTCATCGCTCATCTTGAGCTTGGCCATCTGCTCGATGGTCCGCTCAGTCTGCTCAGCGTCACTCAACGCCATCGTCGCGTTTAAACGCAGGAAAAGCACGTTGTACTTTGGATACAGGATGCTCGTAAGCGGGCGGTCGACCAGCTTGAGATAGCTTTCAAAATCGCCCTTGGCGAGGTAGGTCTCGAGTTTTCCGACGGTCGTCCGCTTTTTTACCTCAATGTAGACCGTGAACACGAATGCCGCAGCCACCATGACCATGCCGACGGTTTTCATATCCATGTACCTTGACCTCCTGATCGATCGACCGGACCCACCCATACGAAAGGCGCCACCCCAAAACGAGGTGGCGCTTCTCAAGACATACGCGTCTAGGGTGTCCTCACGTGTAGTTTACGCCTTGTAGACGCTCTCACCGCCAAGATACGTCTCGACGAGGGTCAGGTCGCCGGTGAGGACCACGAAGTCGGCATTGCGGCCGGGGCGGATGGAACCGCACTCGTCGGCGATGTCGTTGGCCTCGGCGGGAGCCTGGGTGGCCATGTAGACGGCCTCGGCCTTCGTGGCGATGCCCCACTCGTAGACGTTCTTGACGGCGTCCTTCATGTTGAGGATGGAGCCGGCCAGAGAGCCGCCGTCCTTCAGGCGGGCGGTGCCGCCGGCAACGACAACGGGCAGCTCGCCCAGGAAGTAGTCGCCATCGGGCATGCCACCGGCGCACATGCAGTCGGTGATGAGCGCGACATGCTCATGGCCCTTGGCGTGCATCACGATACCCGCGGAGATGGGGTTGACGTGATGGCCGTCGCAGATGAGCTCGGAGAAGGACTTATCCTGGCTGGAAAGGGCGGCGCCCACCATGCCGGGCTCGCGGTGATGCAGGCCGCTCATGCCGTTATAAGTGTGGACGAAGACCTTGGCGCCCGCGTCCAGGCAGGCCTGAGCCTGCTCGCAGGTGGCGGCGGAGTGACCGAGGGCCACGACGACGCCGGACTTGACGGCCTCGGCGGTGAACTCGACGGCACCATCGTACTCAGGGGCGACGGCGATTTTCTTGACGAGGCCATGCGCGGCGGTCTGCCAGGCGTTCAGCTTCTCCATGGTGGGGGCGGAGAGGTAAGCCGGGTTCTGGGCGCCCTTGTACTTCTCGGTGAAGAAGGGGCCCTCGAGGAAGATGCCCTGAATACGGGCGTGCGGCGTCTCGTCGCCGGCCTCAACGTACTCGGCAACGGAAGCGCAGGCCTTCTCAAGCTGCTCGGTGCTCGCGGTGAGCGTGGTGGGCAGGTAGCTGGTCACGCCGTTGCGCAGGATGCCACGGGACACGATGGCGACGCTCTCGGACTCGCAGTCCATGATGTCGTGGTTATCGAAACCGTGGATATGGGTGTCGACGTAGCCAGGAGCGATCTCGTGACCGGAGTAGTCGCGAATCTCGCAGTCGGGGGCCTCGGTCACATACTCGCCGAAAACGCCATCCTCGACCATGAGGTAGCCGCCACGGGCAACGCGAGTGGGCAGATAGAAGGCATCGGCCTTGATTGCATAAGTGCTCATGTGTTCTCCTAACACGATATTGATGCACGCACTGGGCTTGTACCCAGAAAGCAACGAACGAGCAGCAAGAAAAGCGCCCGCCCGTCCTTGCAGACCGGGCGGGCGCCTTCAATTCGAAATTCCGAGAGCTATTAGGCCTCGAAGGGGTGGATGGTCACGCCCTTGACGACGCGGTTCACGGTGCCGGACGGGGACGGGGTGTCCGGGGTGTTGCCCACACGCACGGAGTTGAGCAGGGAGATGACCTGCGCGACCATGACGAACGGCAGGGCCAGGTAGCCCTCAGGCAGAGCCTCGCCGGCGAAGGTGAAGGAGGTGCCGTCAAACTTGATGGCGCCGTCCTGCTGGATGGCGATGGTCTTGGCGGCGATCTGGTCGCCGTTGATCTCGTTCAGGATGTCGAGGTCGTACTGACGGGTGTACTCGTCGTTGTTCATGTACACGAACACGATGGTCTTGTCGTCGACGAAGGACTTCGGCCCGTGGCGGTAACCCATGCAGGAGTCCCAAGAGGTGGCAACGAGGCCGTGAGCAAGCTCGAGGATCTTGAGCTGAGCCTCCTGAGCCAGGCCCACGAAGGAGCCGGAACCCAGGTAGGTCACGCGGTTGAAGTCACCGGAGAGGAACTCGGCGATCTCGGACTCGCGAGCGACGACGTCCTCGCCCAGCTTAGCGGCAGCCTCGACCCAAGCGGTCTTCTGCTCGAGGGAAGCGGTGTCGAAGATGAGGGTGGAGAGCAGGGTCATGCAGCTGTAGGAGCCGGTCATGGCGAAGCCCTTGTCATTGGCGCGCGGGATGAGCAGCGTGAGCTGATCGGCGTCGCCCTCGGACTCGACGGCGAGCTTGCCCTCGGGAGCGCAGGTGATGTTGATGAACTTGACGTTCTTCACGAAGGTCTTGGCAACCTGAACGGCGGCCAGAGACTCAGGGCTGTTGCCGGAACGGGCAAAGGAGACAACCACGGTGGGCTCGTCGGGGTTCAGGAAATCGCGAGGAGCGGACACGATGTCGGTGGTCGCGATGGGCTTGAAGTCATACAGCTTGGTGTCGCCAGCGTGACGCAGGTAGGGAGCGCAGGTGTCGCCGACGTAGTCGGAGGTGCCGGCACCGGTGAACACGACGGAGAGGCGACCCTCGCCCATGGCGCGAGCCTCGGCCAGGAAGGACTCGATGGCCTCGAGGTTCTCCTTGTAGATGTTCAGGGTGTCAAGCCACAGCTCGGGCTGCTGCTTGATCTCAGTGGTGGTGTTGAAACCACCAATCTCGTTGAGCTGGTCAGTCGTCATCTCGAACATTAATACCACTCCTTTTTAACTTGTGGTTTTACAAGGGCTTTCATTATAAGTTGGTTATCTGGTTATAACCAGTAGTTCTCGACTTCACGTGTTGGACACAATTGACGATTACCTGCCTGAGCAGTTGAGGACCCTGCCGGGGAAAGAGTCGGTTCTCACTCCCCCGCAATCCCCTCAACTGCCCACGCATGAACTACTCGCTGCGACGGTGCTGGACTCTGTACTTGAACTGGTCGGCACGGGCGACCGACAACGTATACTCGACGATCTCGTTCGAGCTGTTATAGGTGGTTCGAACCAGATCGAGCACGGGAGAGCCCTCGGAGATGCCCAAGAGGTAGGCATCGGCAGGACGGGCGATGCTCGCGAAGAACTCCTCCTCCGCAACGCTTATCTTTTCGTGGTAGTCCTTCTCAATCACGTCATAGAGCGGCTTGCACTCAAGCTGGGGGCGCTTGAGGGACAGGAACTTGCGAACGGGAAGGTAGGAACGCTCGACCATCATCGGCATGCCGTCGGCGGAGCGAAGGCGCTTGAGCTTGAAGAGCTTCTCGCCAAGGCGGACGCCCATATGCTCGGCAAGGTTCTTATCAGCCTCGACATCGCAGAATTCGAGGATGGTGGTCATCGGATCGCGGCCCAACTCGCGCATCTGCTCGGTAAAACTGTAAGACTGCATGAGGTTAGTGGTCTGGGCGGAGCGATCGGCCACGAATGTGCCACGCCCGTGCTGGCGAACGATCAGGCCAAGGCGCTCGAGCTCCTGAAGGGCGAGACGGACCGTCGTGCGGGACAGACCATAGCGCTCGGAGAGCTCACGCTCGGAGGAGATCATGTCGCCAGCGTGATACTCATGCTCGATTTTGTCGGCAAGAATATCCACGAGCTGGTCATACAAAGGCTGTTTGCGAGCCGTTGCCACCATGAGAACCGCCTCCGATACAAAAGGGGAATCGTCAATTCGAACGCAATGCGCTCAACGAGACGATTGCAATCGATGGGAATGATTAGAAAAAAACCCGGCGTGAGAGCAAAGCCCACGCCGGGTTTACAGGCGCATCTGGGGGAGATGTCACCTCATCAGTCGGCTGGAATTACCAGAGACCAGTCCACCAGGTGAGGCCGAGCCACTCGTTGAGCGGCAGGGCGCCAAGGATGCCGATGACCAGCATCAGAACGATACCCTTGATGGGGGTGAAGTTCTTCTTGGCGAACAGGAAGTAAAGCAGCATGACGAGCGCCAGAGGAACGAGCTTAGGCATAACGGTGTCGAGCGTAGAAGCAACGGAGAAGGAAACTGGGGTCTCGGTAACCTCAGCGTAGGTGACGGAGCTCATGCCGTTGCCCAGGTCGACGATACCGCAGTCGACAGCGTTGCCGTCGGCGTCAGCAGCCTTGAGGGCGGTGCCGTCCTCAGCGGTCATGCCGAGGGAGCCGGGCTCAGCGGTCTCGGTATCGATGGCGAGGTCGAAGTTCTCGGCCTCCTCGTTGGAAACCACAACGGTGTGAGCGGCGAGGCCACGGGTGGTGCCGTTCGGGATGTTGAGGTTGATCTGGGTGCCACCCATGTTGACCGTCAGGGCGCCAACCACGAAGCAGCCCATGATGGCGGCAGCGCGGGTGAAGGCCTGCATGTTGGAGGTCAGGGAGTCGATGGCAGAGGTGCCCATCTTGTAAGCCCAGTTCATGAGGCCGAAGCGGCAAGCGAACAGAGCGGCGTGGAAGACCACGAGGAAGATGAGCGGGGCAATGATGTTGCCCTCGATGGCCATGTTCGAGGTGATGCCGGCCGTGATCGGCACGAGCGTCAGCCAGAACAGGGCGTCACCGATGCCGCCCAGCGGGGAGGCAGCGGAAATACGCACGGAGCGGATGGTCTGGGTATCGACCTTGTTCTGCTCGAGGGAGAGAACGATACCCATAACGAAGGTGACCAGGAACGGGTGCGTGTTGATGAAGTCCAGGTTGTGGTACATCGACGCAGAAAGGTCGTTCTTGTTGGTGTGAACCTTCTCGAGACCGGGGACCATGGCGAACAGCCAGCCACCGGACTGCATGGTCTCGTAGTTGAACGAGGACTGGAGCCAGTAGGAGCGCCAGACCATGCGGTTGAGCGTCTTCTTATCGACGTTCGGCGCAGGAGTGAGATCCTCGTACTGCGCGGGGACGACAAACTCATTAGATGCCATCGCTCATATCACCTCCGTCAAAAGAAGCGCCCTTGAGCTCGGTCTGCTGCTGGAAGTCCCAGAAAGCGATACCGAAGCCAATGATGGCCATGATCAGGAGCTCAGGCTTGGCGAGCGCGGGGATGCCGTGCACGATGGTGGTGAGACCAAAGCCGAGCAGGAAGAAGGCCCACATGTCGCGGGACATCATGATCTTCAGCAGGATCGCGAAGCCGACGAACTTCATCATGCCACCAGCGGCGGACAGACCAGCGTTGAGCCATGCGGGGATGGCGGAGACGACAGCCTGGCCGGCGGTGAGGCCACCGACGAAGAACAAGGTGACGATCGCGGCGAAGATGAGGCCGAGGATGATCTCGGACACGACGGTCAGCTTGGTGATGGCCTTGGTGTCAGCCTTCACAGCCGCGGCGCGGAAGGACTCCATCATCGGGGCACGAAGGGTGAAGAACAAGGTCACACCGTACTGGCCGAGCAGGGCGAACGGAATCGCGGTCGCAACGGCGACGTTGGGATCCATGTCGAGGGTGCAGGCAAAGACGGCTGCCATAATGCCACCAATAACAGCGTTCGGCGGCTGAGCACCACCAATAGGCATGTTACCAATGGTCATGAGCTGGTAGGTACCACCAACCACGAGGCCGGTCTGCACATCGCCGAGGATAGCGCCGATGATCGGGCCGGTGACGATAGGCTGGTACAGGGACTCCGTAAAGTCGAACTGGTCGATAGCGGCAACGAAGGTCACCAGGAAGACCAGGGCGATCTGAAGGAAATTCACGTCCATCTTTTGCTCCTCCTTTCAAATGTACTTTCTCGTACGAGATTAACGACCGGGATGATTTCATCCCGTATACAAACAAACTGGTTCGCTAAACCCCCAAATTACGCGAACAGCTTGTTGGTATCCTCAACGGGCGTGCTGGGCACGCGCTGGATGGAAAGCTCGACGCCATGCTCCTGGAGCTTGCGGAAGCACTCCACGTCGTCGTCGTTGACGGCGACGGTGGTAGCGACCTGACGCTTGCCCTCGGCCATGTGCATGTTGCCGATGTTGAGCTTCTTGATCGGCACGCCGCCCTCGACGAGCTTGAGCGCGTCCTGAGGAGAGTCGAGCACGATGAAGATCTTCTGGGCCGGGGAGGCCTTGTGGATCACGTCGATGGTCTTCTGGATGGAGAAGAAGCGGGTCTGAACACCGGTGGGAGCAGCCATCTTCATGAGGTTCTGGCGCATGGTGTTCGTGGAGACCTCGTCATTGGCAACGAGGATGAGGTTGGAACCCAGGGTGGAGTTCCACTGGGTGGCAACCTGACCGTGGATCAGTCGATTGTCGATACGGGTGAGAAGGATATTGGGCTCTGCCATTGCGATCCGTCCTTTCGTATTCGCGTACTGGCCTTTACTACCTAAGGGATTGAGCCTCTTATCGGCGAGGCTTGATCTCTTTAAGCTACTTGACGATCTCTTGGATCGCGTAGCGGGAGACGTCGAGCGTCGCGCCGGAGCGGACCTTGACCTCGACAACGTCACCTTGCACGCTCTTCACGTCGCCGAAGATGCCGCCGCCGAACATCACACGCTGGCCAGGTGCCAGGTCGGTGTGGATGTGCTCGAAGTACTTGACCTTCTTCTTCATGTTGGCCTTGGACCAGATGAAGTAGACGACGCCCATGACCGCCATGATGAGCAGCAGGGCGACGGAGGAGGCGAGAACGTTCTGCCCGAAGTTCTCCATTAGATGCCGTCCTCGGCGGTGTCCTCGTCAGCGGCGCCCATGACGGAAGCCAGGGACTGACGGGTGACGGCCTGCTGGCCCACGGTGACGGCCTGCTCGGCGAGAGCGGTCACGTCGGTGGCGCCGTTGCGGGCGAAGAGCAGCTCGATGATCATGGGAAGATTGGAGCCGGTCACGATCTCGAGCTTGTCGACATCGTTGGCGATCATCATGGACTGGTTGAAGGGAGTGCCGCCGAGCAGGTCGACGAAGACGATAACGCCCTCCTCGCACTCACCGCGCATCTTGGTGATGGCGGCACGTAGGTCGTCACCATAGGTGGCAGCCTGGGAACCCTCGAAGGGAACGATCTCGAACGCCTCCTGATCACCAGCGACCATATCGAGCGCGCTCTTGATGCCATTGGCGAAGTTGCCATGACCAGTCAAAATAAAACCGACCATTAATCCCTCTTTCCTGTTCCCGCCGCGTTATTTGGTGCGGCACTGGTAGTAACCACGTAACAAGTCGCTATTCACTATACCAGTTGTGAATGTTCTGTTTCCGACATTTCGGGCTTTTCCGGTCTCGAACCGTTCATCGGTTAAAATCGACCGTTCACCCCTTCTGGTTGTGCTCAACTGCATATTCGCTACCGTTTAACGCCCTGTAAGCGTTTGCGCAGGTTCTCTGCTTCCAGCATGTTCGCCCGTAAACCTGCTGGCTAAATGTGCCACTGGTTATACAATTATGAAGATTTGAATTGATTGGTATCTTTTTTCCAAGTAGTTGGTTTGACTCGTTTTACTGCCAGCTGCCTCAATTGATTCATCCACTTGCGGTTCGCGCGCCCATGCACTCGTAACCGCCGTGGGCACGGGCCCGCACGCCCGACCACGCCAACCCGCTCATCACGAAAGGCCCGACCATGGATCCAAGAACGGTCATCCTCTACAGGTCCAAGCACCACGGCAACACCAAGAAGCTCGTCGACGCCCTGGTCGCCGCCCACCCCGAGATCGACACCATCGATGTTGCGACGCTCGGCAAGGAGGAGTATCCCGACCTCTCCCCCTATCACATCATCATCGTCGGCTCTGGTATTTATTACACCAAGTTCGACAAGGATGTCCTGCGCGTATGCGACCACTGCCTGCGCGACGGCGACAACGTGATCGGCCTCATGACCTACGGCGGCGCCGCCAAGTTCAATGGCGGCGACCTCGACGGCGTGTGCCGCATGAAGATGGCGACCCTCATGTGCACCTACGGCTGCCCCGGCTTTGACACCTTCGGTCCGTACAAGTTCGTGGGCGGCATGAACAAGGGGCGCCCCAACCAGGAGGACATCGATGGGGCCGTCGAGTTCTACGACAAGTTCCTCGCCGATTACGGTGAGATCTTGGTCGAGGAGCGCCTGAAGCGCGACAAGCGTGACGCCTTCAACGCCGCACATCCCGCCGGCGGCCTCTTCACCAATCTCAAGCGCAGCGCCAAGAAGATCGCCAAACGCGTTAAGGGCGACAACGATAAGGCCACCGATGAGAAAACCACGGCGCCCGTCGCGGCGGATGCGCCGAGCGCAACGGACGAGCCCACTACTTCCGAAAACCAGTAAGCGCTTAAAAAAATAACCGGCACCTCGTCAGGGTCACGAACTTGAACCGCCTCCCGTCTCTCATGCTCACGAGATGGGAGGCGGTTCGTCTTCTGGGCCCCAGCGATATCGGCAGCCCGTTTTCGTATTTCAAGGAGTATGGTAGAAGGCAGCAGATAGGCGTGGGCGCCGAAGCGCCCCTCGAAAAGCAAGGTGGATACCATGCCCAAGACCAGAGCACAGCAAATCATGGCCCACAAAGAGCACCGCGATGCCGACCAGGTCACCGCGGCGATTCAAGACATCGCCGCCGAGTTCGAGCCCTACATCATCAAGCAGCGCCGCCACTTCCATAAACACCCCGAGCTGAGCCTTCAAGAGGTGCGGACCACCTCCGATATCGCCGGCCAACTCGACGCCATGAATATCCCCTACGAGCAGCCGCTCGAGACCGGCCTCGTTGCGACGTTGCGCGGAACCGCGCCGGACGCTTATCGCGAGGACGGCACGCCGCGCCGGCGCCTGCTCATGCGCGCCGACATCGACGCGCTGCCCGTCACCGAGCGTACCGACGACGAATTCGCGAGCGTCAACGAAGGTTGCATGCACGCCTGCGGCCACGATTGCCATATCGCCATGATGCTCGGCGCCCTACAGGTTCTGCGCCACATGACCGACGACATCCACGGCGAAATCCGCGTTGTGTTCCAGCCTTCCGAGGAGAACGGCTCCGGCGGACGCATGATGTGCGAGGCCGGCGTATGCGAGGGTGTCGACGGCGCGTTTGCCATGCACATCTGGAGCGAGGTCGATGCAGGTACCATCAGCTGCGAGCCCGGTCCGCGCATGGCCAACACCGATTGGTTCCGTGTGGACGTGCACGGCACGTCCTGCCACGGCGCCATGCCGCAGCGTGGCAGCGACGCCGTGATGGTCGCCGCCGAAATCGTGAATGCGCTGCAGACCATCGTGAGCCGCGAGCTCTCCCCCTACGAGCCCGCCGTGGTCACCGTGGGCAAGCTTCACGCCGGTAGCGCGCGCAACGTCATCGCGGGCGAGGCCCACATGGAGGGCACTGTGCGTACCTATTCCACGGCGACCCATGAGCTCATGCCCGCGCTCATCGAACGCATCGCGGTGCATATCGCGCAGGCTCATGGCGCCGAAGCCGAGCTCTCCGACTACACCATCGCCAACTACAAGGTCGAAAACGAACCCGTCGCAAGCGAGCGTTGCCGCCAGGCGGTCCTCAAAACGCTCGGGTCCGAGGGCGTTGGCAGCTACCGCGGCACCATGTCGGGAGAGGACTTCTCCGAATACCTGAGCCGAGTTCCGGGCGTGCTGGCGTTCGTGGGCTGCCGCAATCCGCAGATCGGGGCGACGTTCGCCCAACATTCGTGCTTCTTCAAGGTAGACGAGTCGGTTCTCGTCAAGGGCTCCATGGTCGCTGCCCAATACGCCATCGACTTCCTGTCCGAGCCCACGCAAGAGGAGCTGGACGGACCGCTCGTGACGCGTGTGGCCGAAACGAACCCGCAGCTCGCCGAGACGCTGCGCGGCGCGCGCAGCAAGACGGTCGGCGCGCACAACGCCTTGCGGGACGCACGCGAAGCCCGAGTCGCCGCCGCACGCGAGATCCGCGAGGCGCGCCACGGGTCTGACACGCGCAACGGCAAGTAGCGGCAGGTGGCAGCAGCGACAAGTAGCGGCATCGCACATATCAAGGAAAGGCCCTCGGGACTCCCGAGGGCCTTTTTCGATGATCGATACACCGCCGCTTGCCGACTGACTAACCCAATGCGACGTCGAGCACCATCATGACCACGAAGCCCGCGATGACCCCCAACGTGCCGATGTTCGAATGCTCCCCAAGATGCGCCTCAGGAATCAGCTCTTCAACGACGACGTAGATCATCGCGCCAGCGGCAAAGGCGAGCATCCAAGGCATGAACGGCGCGATCTGCGTGCTCACCAGAACCACGAGAATGCCGAAGATCGGTTCGACGATACCGGACAGGCTGCCCATCACAAACGCCTTGCCTCGACTCATCCCCTCGCGTCGCAACGGCAGGGAAATCGCCGCGCCCTCGGGAAAGTTCTGCAAGCCCATGCCGATAGCAAGCGCCACGGCCATGCCGAGATACGCCGTCCGCTCAGGGCCCGAACTCTGGCCCGCCATCGCGAACAACAGGCCAACGCTCATTCCCTCCGGAATGTTGTGCAAAGTCACAGCAGAAACGAGCAACGTGGTGCGTTTCCAACTCGTCTTGACGCCCTCGGGCTCATCGCCCTCCATATGAAGATGGGGCAGGAAGGTGTCGAGCGCCATGAGGAACGCCACCCCGAGCAAGAAACCACCCGCCGCCGGGATCCAGCCGACCTGGCCGAGCTCTTCGGCCTGCTCGATGGCAGGATTGAGCAATGACCAGACGCTCGCAGCGATCATGACACCCGCGGCGAACCCGAGGAAGATGCGATGGGTGACGGCGCGGTCCTTGCGGAAGAAGAACACCACGGCCGAGCCGGCTGTGGTCATGAACCAGGTGAAGCCGCAGCCCATCGCGGCCCATATGAGAGATTGCATAAGATTGGCATCGATTTGCATACGATTTCGCCTCCTTTTCGTACGTTTTCCAATTTCTGGTCAAAATACCCTAATTGTGCGCCGACCATGCAGTCTGCCCCCAACAAAACCCCTGGATTCGTTTGAACGATTGCGGGACGTACTCGATGGTTGCCCCCACGCGGGCCACGCGCCCGAAGCACACCCTTGCGCGACCTGCGGATTCATCAAACCAACGACTATACATGTTTTCGATCACGTCGCCGTTCGGCGCACTATCAACCCTTTTTGACCACTTCTTCCAAAACGCACGGCTGGATATAAGAAAGTACCGTCAAAAGGAGGAACCATGCTAACCATCACTACCACCAACAACCTCGACGGCTACGAGGTGGTCGAATACCTCGGAATCGTCACTGGCGAGGCCGTGAGCGGCATCAACATGTTCCGCGATATCGGCGCCGGGCTGCGCAACGTGTTCGGCGGGCGATCTGCAGGACATGAAGACGAAATGGCCCAGGCGCGCGAGGAGGTCCTGCGTGAGATGTCGCAGCGCGCCGAGGCGCTCGGGGCCAACGCAGTCATTGGCGCGAACGTGGGATACGAGACCTTTGCCGAGATGATCATGACCACCGCTTGCGGCACCGCAGTGCGTGTGCGTCGAACGTCATAATCGCCCCGCCCACTCTCGCACTCTGTCCGTTCTCGTCGAAACGGGCACTCAGAGCTGCCGCGATCTCCATCACACGTAAAAACCCGGACCATCCAGAACCGCTATCGGTCGGATGCTCCGGGTTTTAAGGTTAGAGATGCAGAGCAAATCAGAGCACGGGCAAAACGCAGAGCAGGGCAACATCCAAGTCCGGGTATGTCCATGTGGAACGATTTGCCTGTTGGGCAACTTAAACCAGCTTGCCCTGGCAGTGGTCGCACATGTGCTGGATGAGCTCGGCGGGCCACTCGACAAAGTCGCGCTTGCGCGGCTTGAGCTCGCCGTCGACCAGCTCGTCGTATGCGACCTTGATCTTGACGAAACGAGTCACCCTGACGGAACCCTCGCGGGTGAGACAGCTCTCCTCGGCCTTGAAGGCACCCATGCCGAACAGGACCTTGGGGTTGTACATCACGAGCGTGTTGCCCTCGTCGTCGGCCAGGGCACAGATGGCCTTGGTCACACCGATCTGGTTGGCAGCCAGGCAGGCGGCGTCCTCGATGGACAGCAGGGTATCCACCAGGTCCTGCGCGATCTCCGCGTCGGCGGCGGTGGCGGGCTCACACGGGGTGGAGAGGATGGCCTCATCCTTCACGAGCTCCTTGATCATGGGCGCTCCTTTCTCATATGGGCGCAGCAAATCCTCGCCCATTCATTTCTTTCACCTGCGGAACTATACCAGATGCCCATCAAGGCCCGCGCCGTATCGCCGCAGAACGAACTAAACTGATGAGAACGCAGACAATGGCCGCATATACATGCGGAGCAACGAGGGAGGAAGCGCCATGAAAGTCATACTCGTCAACGGAAGCCCGCACAAGAACGGCTGCACCCACCGCGCGCTTGCCGAAGTCGCCACGACGCTTGATGCGCATGGAATCGAAAGCGAGATCTTCTGGATCGGCGCCAAGCCCGCCGCCGGCTGCATGGCGTGCGGGCGTTGCCGCGAGACCGGCGCTTGCATCTTCGACGATGCCGTCAACGAGTTTCGCACGCTTGCCGAGGAGGCGGACGGATTCGTCTTCGGCGCGCCCGTCCACTATGCCCATGCCGCCAGCTCCCTCATGGGCTTTATGGACCGCCTGTTCTACTCCAACGGCAAAGCGGGCGCGCCCGACGTACTGAGCTTCAAGCCCGCCGCGGCCATCGCGTCCGCCCGCCGCGCCGGCACCACAGCCGCCCTCGACGACATGCAGAAGTTCTTCACCATCTCGAACATGCCCATTGTGAGCTCTCGCTACTGGAACATGGTCCATGGATGCACGCCCGAAGAGGTCGAACAGGACCAGGAAGGACTGTGGACGATGAGGCAACTCGGGCGCAACATGGCCTGGCTGCTCAAATCCCTCGAGGCGGGGCGCGAGGCCGGAATCGGCCTACCCGATCGGGAAGTCGGGCCCTTCACGAGCTTCATCCGATAAACCGACACGGAAAAGGGCGGCGCATCCAATGTGGTGCGCCGCCCCTTTATCGAGGTTCGTGTCTGTTGGGTTGATACTCGTCTAGCCGAGCTCAATCGAATCGGCACCGTCGATGCGGACGTTCGTATCGTAAAACGCCGTGAGCGCCTCGATGGCAAGGTCAACATCGCGGGCCCCGGCCGTCTCCATGCACGAATGCATCGAGAGCTGGGCACACCCGACATCGACTCCGTGCACGCTCACCTGCATGTTCGAAATATTGCCGAGCGTGGAGCCACCCGCCTTGTCGCTGCGGTTCGCAAACGCCTGATGCGGGATCTCGGCGTCGTCGAGCACGGCGGTGAACGCGGCACGGCTGAAAGCGTCGGTGCAATAGTGCTGGTTGGCCGCCTCCTTCACCACGATGCCGCCGTTCATCTGCGGGGCATGGAGGCTATCGGCGAGCTCGGGGTGCGCGGGATGCTGCGCATGCGCGTTGTCGCAGCTCACGAGCATGGAAGCGGAGAGCGCGCGGACGTACTCCTCGGGGCCGAAGCCCAAAGCGGCGTTCACGCGGGAAAGGGTGTCGGCCAAAAGCGTCGAGGCAGCACCCTGCTTGGTTTCGGAGCCGACCTCCTCGTTGTCGAAACACGCATAGACCGAGACGGTATGCTCGTTCCCGCCGTTCATAAAGGCGACGAGCGAAGTGTAGGCGCACATGAGGTCGTCGAGACGGGGCGAGGAAATGAACTCGCCGGTGACACCCCACACGCAGCCGCGCTCACGGTTGACCAGGAACAGGTCGCGCGACATGATTTGGGCGGGATCGATCTCGAGGGCATCGGCCACGATCATGTCGAGCGAGCCGTTCGCCAAGTCGCCCGCGGAGAGCAGCGGGAACAAATCGCATGCGCGATTGGGGGCGAAGCCCTTGTTCACGCCGCCGTCCATGTGGATTGCAAGGCTCGGGATAAGCGCGACATCTCGGTTGAGGGCCACAAGACGGCTCTCGATGCGCGCGCCCTCTCGCACCAACACGCGTCCGGCGAGCGAAAGCGGGCGGTCGAACCAGGTGTAGTCCATCATGCCGCCGTAAGCCTCGGTGTCCAGACGCACATAACCGGCGGGACCTTCGAGCTCGCCATTCGTCTTTACCTTGAAGCAAGGGGAGTCGGAATGCGAGGCTGTGAGCTGGAAGTGGTACGGGGCGCTGTCACCGGCCGATCCAGCAGCGACATCGACGGATCCGGCGACACGGTCGGCGGCTTTGGCAGCATCGGAGGCAAAACCCGGAGCGGCCACACGCTCGCCCACACGCCAGGCCACAACGCTCGATCCGTTGCGCTGCGTGTAGTACGCGCCTCCCGGGCGCACCTCCCATGCGGCGCCCTCGCTCAGGTATGTGAAACCAGCCGCATCCAAACGCGCGCGGATAGCCGCGGCGCTGTGAAACATCGTGGGGCTCTCGGCGATGAAGTCGAGCAGGTCCTCGGCTGCCGTCATGGCCGGGGCCGTGGCTTTTGTGACAAAAGACATATGCACTCCTGTTCGTGTCGCATGGTTCGCTTGGCTTATTCGGCAAAATCTTACCGCATACGGTCGTGGCGCCGCACACTGCCCGGCCGCTCCGACCCGTTTACCAGTTTGCCCTTGCTAACTGTTTGCTTTTTTGTATCATTTATAGTGCTGACACGTTTTTCCTCGAAGGAGTCACCATGACCACCGCCTCCACCCCTAAAACCGTCGCCGTTGTTGGCTGCACGCACGCCGGCACGTTCGCCGCTCAGTCAATCCTCACCGCGCACCCGGATTGGACCGTGCACGTCTTCGAGCGCAACGACACCCTGTCGTTCCTCTCCTGCGGCATCGCGCTGTGGGTCGGCGGTCATGTGAGCGACCCCAACCGCATGTTCTACTCCTCCCCCGCAGCTCTCGCCGAGCTCGGCGCGCAGATGCACATGCAGCACGACGTGCTTTCCGTTGATGTCGCCGGCAAGTCTCTCGTGGCGCGCGACCTCACCAGCGGCGAGGAGTCGACCTACGTTTTTGACAAGCTCGTCGTCACGACCGGCTCCAAGCCCGTCACCCCGCCCATCCCCGGTCTGGCCGAGGGACTTGAAGATGGCCGTGTGATGCTGTGCAAGAACTGGGACCACGGCAAGGCCATCAAGGAGAACGCCATGCAGGCGGATTCTGTCGCCGTGATCGGCGCAGGATACATCGGCGCTGAGCTTGTCGAGCAGTTCAGTGAGGCCGGGGTGCGCGCCACCCTCATCGACGGCCTCGATCGCGCGCTCGCCAAAAACTTCGATGCGCCCATCACCGAGCAGGTCGAAGCCGTGTACGCCGAGCACGGCGTGGAGCTCGCACTGGGCCAGATGGTCACCGAGTTCCGCCTGAACGAGAGCGGTGCCGGTGTCACCGTCGTGACCACCGCCGGTGAATACGATGTCGACTACGCCATCATGGGCGCCGGTTTCCTTCCCCGCACCGATCTGTTCGAGGGCCAGCTCGAAACCCTTCCCAACGGCGCCATCAAGACCGACGAGTACATGCGCGCATTCCCGGCCGGCAGCACCGAGGCCAGCTCCGACATCCTCGCCGCCGGCGACTCCTGCACCGTGCTCTACAACCCCACCGGCACCTATGACTACATCCCGCTGGCCACCAACGCCGTGCGCCAGGCCCTGCTCGTGGCTGCCAATATCGAGGAGCCCGTGCAGAAGTACATGGGCACGCAGGCAACCAGCGCCGTACAGCTCTACGACCTGTCCCTTGCGGCGAGCGGCCTCACCCAGGCAGGCGCCGAGGCCCGCGGCGTGAATGCTCGCTCCACTACCATCGTCCAGGACTACCGTCCCGATTTCATGCTCACCACCACGCCGGTCACCGCGACCCTCACCTGGGATCCCGAGACCCGTCGCGTGCTGGGCGCCCAATTCCTGTGCCGCCACGACGTGGCCGAGGCCGCAAATGCTATCTCCATCGCCATCCAGGCGCGTTTCACCATCGATCAGCTCGCCAACGTCGACCTGTTCTTCCAGCCTAACTTCTGCCAGCCGGTGAACTTCATCGGTGCCGTGGCCATGCAAGCTGTGGCCGAACAGGACGCCTGCTAACCCGTTGCTCGGAACAACATATATCCGCTTAAGGGGCGCCGATCACCTTCGGCGCCCCTTCCTTTTGCAACATCGGCCATCTCGACAGCGCGCCCGTTGCCCGACCCCAATAGCCCTTCTGAAAGCAAAACCTCTTGCAGGTAAAACCACCGTCTCAATCCCTCCAAACGAAATCCCGCGCTTTCGAAAGATCCAAAACGGCATGGTCGTCCGCCTGAAAAGAAATGACGCAAAACCCCTCGGGCCACATCTTCTGGCCGCTATGCATCCGCTAGGCAAAAATAGCCCAATTGATGCACTTCTTCAGCACGCCGTTTTCAATTCGTCGACTTTTGGTAATTACTTATCGCTTCCTCGAGATATAAGGCCCATTTGGATGCACACGACCAGGTGTTTTACGCGCCAGAATGCGTTGCTACCGGCCAGTCTGGAAAACTAATTACCAAAAGTCGATGAATTGACTTCAAATGCCTTCGCGCGGCCTGATCCCTCATTTGGGTACAAGCTCATTCACCGAGAGAGGGGGCATTTAATGGAACAGGTGATTTGCGGCGCCAGCGCCTTTGAGCTTTATCGAATCCCACCCCAGGTCACACTGCTGCTCCCAGAGTTTCCCCGTTTTTCGACGCGCCGGCAACGCAGCGCCATCTCCCGGTCGAACGACCTGGGTCCTTGGCTAAATCTTCCAATACACACCCTGTGCGACAGCCCGTCAGCCCGAACACGGTCTTCGGCAATCAAGGACCACGTCTGGAGCGGGGACCTCCCAAGTTCAGCTATCTGGGAAAACAACGAAGTCGGTGTTCAGTACACCTCGCCGCTCATGACATTGCTCACCCTGGCGCCGCTCGTCTCGGTGCACCGTCTCACCATGGCCGCTTACGAACTCTGCGGGACATTCGCCGTCTACATGCCCGCCAAAGAAATGCAGCGCGAGCTCGACCATTTGCGCAATCAGCGCCTCGCATGGCCGGGAGGATGGCGACAAGTGTATGACCACGCGGGCAAACCGACGTCTCTTTGGCACCGCGACCCGCTCGTGACGCTTCATGAGCTTCGCGGGTTCTGCAAGGAAAGCAAGGGTATGCACGGCCATCACCAGTTTTGCCAGGCCGCACACGCGGTCACGGGCGTTACGGCGTCTCCCCTCGAAGTGCAAGCATCCATGCTGCTGAACCTTACGCGACGACGCGGCGGCGAAGGGTTGGGGCCAATTCTCAACAACCACCCCATCGCGCTGAACCGCGACGCCCGCATCCTCGCCGGCCAATCAACCTGCTACGCCGACATCCTTTTTCCCGAAAACGACATCCATCCGGCAATCGATATCGAGCTTCAGGGCCATATGGTTCACGATGGGGGCCGAGCGGGCGGAATAGACTCCAACCGCATGCTCGGCCTCAAGCGCATGGGTATCGAGGTCATCATGGTGACAGCCGAGCAACTCTATAACCCCGGGAGGTTCCATCGTCTGTCGGCCCACTTGTCGTCGTTGCTCGGAAAACGGCGAAAAACGAAATCGGCGGGCATGGAAGCCGCCGAGCGCGACCTAAGGTGCGAGGTCCTTTCGAACTGGGAACAGCTGGTTCGCTGAGTTCTCAACGGGTCCCCGCGTACTCCATCTCGCGCTCTGCTCGTGCGTTGACCTCGGCGAAGACACGGCTGAAAAATTCCTCGTCGAGCAGGCGGTACGCAGCGCCGGTGACCGGGTGATTGGTGCGCACGGTCTCATGGGCGATGGCGCAGGTCGCAGATACCGACGCCGCATCGATCTCGTACTGAGGAAACGCCGCCGCGACCTCGATGAGCTGTGGCGTAAGACGCGGCATGAGATCGAGTTCGAGAGACTTGCCGAACAGGTCGAAATCGCCCTGCTTCTTGATACGGAAATCCCGACTGGGCTGCTCGCCACGCGCATCAATCAAATCGCTCACGGCCTGGTTCCACGTGCAGTCGGCAAGCAGGTGAACCCATGTGCCGAGCACCATGTCGAACAGGGAGCGTCGCAGCTCATCGCGGCTCAGCGCGCGTCGGGAGGTCGCAAACGCATCGCGCTGGCACGCGGCGGTTTCGGCCACATCGAAATCCCACTCGAACGTCGGCGTGTGCGCGGGAGACACGTGGGCAACCTCGGCTGCGAGGGAGGCGGGCGCCCGCCAGGACCGCTCCAGGGCAGGGTCCCCGGCCGCCGCAGAGCCGGTAGGACCAACGGGCGCACGATCAGAATCGGCACCCACGAAACCGGAGGCACCGGAGGCAAAACCGGGCGCCCCGACACCTCCCCCCGTTGCGCAATCGTCACCGAGCGCATCCAACAGCCCGCACTCACGCGCAAGCGGCCGCACGTACGCATCGAAGAACTCGCCCGCGCGCGGCTTTGGGATGTGCTCAGGCTTGGCGAAATGCGTCACGCGATACGGAACGGGGCGCACCACGCCGGGCACCATGTAACCCACGTAGATATCGGGAATCAAGTTTCCAAAGAGAAACGCATTGCCGTCGCGCACGGCGCGCGCAACGGAGCCGCCGCCCTTGAGCAGCCGCTCCGCATGCGCGATATGTATGTTCCAGCTAGGCACTAGCTGCGGACCTCGCCGCCGGTGGCCTTACACACCTTCGTCACCAGCTTGGAGTGAGCGCGCTCGACCTCCTCGCTCGTGAGGGTGTGGTCGTCGGCGCGATAGGTGAGCGCGAAGGCCATGGATTTCTTGCCCACGCCAACGCGCACCGGGTCGCGGTACACGTCGAACAGGCGCACGCCCACGAGCAGCTTGCCGCCGGCGGAGCGCAGACGGCGCTCCAGGTCCTCGCAGGTCACGTCGTCGTCAACAACGATGGCAAGATCGTGCTCGACGCTCGGGAACTGGGAGAACTCGCGATAGGCCTCCTGGGCGCCAGCGCCCTTGATCAGCGCCTCGAGATTCAGCTCAAAGGCCACCACAGGGATATCGATGCCGTAGACGTCGCGCGCGTCGGGATGGATCTCGCCGACCCAGCCGAGAACCGTACCGCCGGAGAGCACCTCGGCGCCGCGGCCGGGCTGCAGGAAGGCGTAGTCGTCGCCGTCGGCGGGACGGAAGCGGACCTTAGGCGTGCGCAGCTGGGAGAGCAGCTCCTCAACAACGCCCTTGCCGTCGAAGAAACGAAGCGGCATGGGCTTGTGATTCCAGGTCACATCGCCCATGGAGCCGGAAAGCACGCCCGCCACGGACTCGCGCTCCTTCGGCGCGCTGGCGTTCTCGCGGCCGAAGAACAGCGTGCCGATCTCATACAGCTGCACGTTTGCGGTGCTGTGCTTGATGTTGTACTCGACGGACTGCAGCAAGCCCGGGATGAGCGAGCGGCGCATCTCGGTCTGCTCGGCCACGAGCGGGTTCATGATCTCGACCGGGCATCCACGGCCCTCGTCCGTCATGCCGATGCGCTCGAGGTCACCGGGGGCGGCGAAGGAGAAGTTCATGGTCTCGTTGAGGCCGCAGGCGCGCAGGATCTGACCGACCTTGCGGGTGAGCTGCTGCTCGCGGGTGAGGCCGCCGATGTGGTTTTTGGCGGCGGGGATGGTGGCCTCGACGCGATCCATGCCCCACAGACGCAGGACCTCCTCGATCAGGTCGATCTCACGGGTGAGGTCGGGGCGGAACGTGGCGGGCATGACCGCGAACACGCGCGCATCCCCCTCCCCCTCGGCCTCGACGGAACAGCCGAGACGCGTAAGCGCCGTCTCGATGAAAGAGGGCTCGATCGCGGCGCCGCACAGCTCGTGCACGCGGGAAAGGCGCAGGCTGATGGGAGCGAGCTGCTTGGGCGCGGGATAGACGTCCACGCAACCCGGGGCAACCTTGCCGCCGGCAAGCTGCTCGATGAGGGCGCAGGCGATGTTGGCAACATCCACGCATCCGGTCTCGTCGACCTGGCGCTCGAAGCGGATTGAGGCGTCGGAGATCAGCGCGAGGTCGCGGCTGGTGTGGGAGGTGCGGCCAGCGTTGAAGCAGGCGCTCTCCACCAGCACGTCGACGGTGGCGTCGGTAACCTCGGACTCCATGCCGCCCATGACACCCGCGAGCGCGACCGGGGTGGCGCCGGCCTCGCCGGTGGCGATGAGGCCCATGCCCGCGGAGAGCGTGCGCTCCACGTCGTCGAGGGTGCGGAAGACCTCGCCCTCACGCGCCGCGCGCACGGCCACGGAGCGCTTGCCGCTCTTCTCCTCGAACGCGTTGAGGTCGAAGGCGTGCAGCGGCTGGCCGGTGAGCATCATCACGTAGTTGGTGATGTCCACGACGTTGTTGTGCGTGCGGATGCCGCAGGAATTGAGGCGCTGAACGAGCCACTCGGGCGAGGGGCCGACCTTCACATCGCGCACCACGCGGGCGACATAGCGATCGCACAGGCCCTCGTCGATGAGCTCGACCGAGACGGTCTCGGCGGTCGGGGCGCCGGACTCAGCGGCGATGGCGGGCAGGTCGACGTGGAAATCGCGGTCGTAGATGGCGCCGACCTCGCGCGCGATGCCGATCATGGAGAGGCAGTCGGCACGGTTCGGGGTGATCTCACAGTCGAGCACCGTATCGGACGTGCCCAGGTACTGGGCAAACGGCATGCCGATGGGAGCATCCTCGGGAAGGATCATGATGCCCCCGTGATCGGCGGAGAGGCCGAGTTCGCGCGCGGAGCAATTCATGCCACAGGACACGACGCCACGAAGCTTGCCCTTCTTGATCTTGATGTCGCCGGGCAGCTCCGCGCCGATCATCGCGGTCACGATGTGGTCGCCCTCGTTGAAGTTCTGTGCGCCGCACACGATCTGCAGGGGCTCCGGGTTGCCCTCGGCGTCCACGTTGTTGGCGCCCACGTCGACCATGGTGACCCACAGGTGATCGGAATCGGGATGGGCCTCCTTGGAAAGGACCTTGGCCGTCACGATGTGGTCGAAGGACTCGCCCACCGTCTCGATGGCCTCGACCTCGGTGCCGGTGCGGATGAACTCACAGGAAAGCTCGGAGGGGTCCTCCGGCAGCTCGACCATGCTCTTCAGCCAGTCGTAAGAAACTTTCATCTCAAACCTCTTCTATATGCACCTCAATTTGGGGACTGTCCCCAAATTGAGGTGAAAACTCTTCTTAGAACTGATTCAGGAAACGCATGTCGCCGGTGACCAGCGTGCGCAGGTCGGGCAGGTCATAGCGGAGCGCCGCGATGCGCTCGACGCCGGCGCCGAAGGCGAAGCCGGAGTAGACCTCGGGATCGATGCCGCAGTTGCGCAGGACGTTGGGGTCGACCATGCCGCAGCCCAAGATCTCGATCCAACCGGAGTGCTTGCAGAAGGGGCAGCCCTCGCCTCCGCACACGCCGCAGCTCACGTCGACCTCGCAGGAGGGCTCGGTGAACGGGAAGAAGTGTGGGCGGTAGCGCGTGGCGCGGTCCTCGCCGAACATGCACTTCACGAAGTAATCGAGCGTGCCCTTGAGGTCGCCGAAGGTGATGCCCTTATCCACGACGAGGCCCTCGATCTGATGGAACTGGGGCAGGTGGCAGGCATCGGCCGTATCGGGGCGATACACGCGGCCCGGGGCGATCATGTAAATGGGCGGCTCCTGGGTCTCCATGGTGTGCACCTGCACGCCGGAAGTCTGGGTGCGCAGCAGCACGTCGGACTCGCCGTGGGCATGCTCCTCGGGGTGCGCCGCGGTACCGGGGGCGTTGTCCTTCACGTAGAAGGTGTCGCGTGCGGAACGGCTCGGGTGATCGAGCGGGGCGTTCAGCGCGGTGAAGTTATACCAGCTGGATTCGACCTGCGGGCCAGCCTCGACCGTGTAACCGATGCCGCAGAAGACATCCTCGATCTCCTCGATGATCTGGTTGATGAGGTGCGCATGGCCGATCTGCGGACGGGCGCCGGGCAGCGTGATGTCCACGGCCTCCGTCGCCATGAGCTCGCGCACGGCGGCGCGCTTGAGGTCCTTCATGCGGCCGTCGAGCAGCGTCTCGGCCATACGGCGCATCTCGTTTGCGCGCTTGCCGAGCACCGGGCGCTCCTCGGGCTCGATCTTGCCCATCATGCGCATGAGACCTGTGATCTCGCCCTTGCGGCCCATGAGCGCCACGCGGGCGGCCTCGAGCTTCTCGGTCGTCTCGGCGCCCTCGATCATCTCGCGGGCTCGCTGCTCGAGCTCCTCAAGCTCGTCGATCAGGCTCATCTGTTCCCCTCTCGTCCATCGGCGCCATATAGGCGCCACGTTGTTCCATAGAAAAATCCGCCCTTGGGATCGTGCGATCGCTCGCACTCCCAAGGACGGATGAGATTCCGCGGTACCACCTTGATTGGCCGCCGGCTGTCTGCCCGGCGAACCCTCTTTTGCCCGATGTCGCGCGGGCGCGCGGCTTCCCTACTCAGCATGTGCAATCGGGGACGGGTGCAAATCGCACATCGCGCCCCGGCGCCAGCCGTTCAGGTCGCAGCTCGGGAGTGAACTCGGGGCTCCTCGCCGCGGGCGGGCTCGCAGCCGGTGGCCCTCCCTCTCTTTGCGGCGATGCGGTGAGGCCCGACCTCTCCGTCAACGCAGTGGTCAAGATGATAGCATACCTGCGCTTCCTTACGCGATCGACAGCTCATGAACCTCGTCGTACTTGCCACCCATGCAGATCTTCGCCGTGCCGCGATCGAGGTTGTACACCACAGACCACTGCGTCTGGAAGACCTCGCCGTTGTCCTTGATCTTCACCTCGCGGCTCACGCTCTGAAGCGTGTCCATGGCCTGCTGTGCATCCATGACGCCATCTGCCGCCTCGAGCGCGCCCATCACGGTGGTGTAACGGTCTTCGCCGCCTCCGAAGTCATATTCACCGGGCGTGAGCAGGAAGTTCGTTGCCGCCATGTACGTCTTGCCCTCGGAGGGCACGCCGGCCGTCGTGGGGTCGCCGGGCTCCAGCACGTTCATCTCGTCGCCGATGTACTCGACCACAACGGTCTTGCCGCTCGCATCCGCGATCTGGAAGTGATAGCTGCGCCCGCCACTCGCGTGCATGTCGTACTTACCCAACAGCGCAACCGCCTCGTCCACCGTGGCACAGCGATCAAGCATCATGCGAATGGCCGTCGTAGTGGTAATGTCCACGCGGTCGGTCCGCTGGTCGGTCGCCTCGGTGTCGATGAGCAAAACGCCCACGGCCAGTCCCTTCTCGTTCACACCGTCGAGCGGCGCGAAGGGCGCCGCCAACGACACGATGCTCGACGCGAGATCATCGGGCAACCTGTCCTCACCGTATCCGATGAACGCGAGATTCACCATTGACAGCGACGCATAGCCGTCCTCGGGATTCGTACGGACCATCATGCCGGGCGAGAACTCCAGGTCAAAATTGCGGCCGAAGATCGCATCGCCCGAGGGTGTTTCAGCGTTGAACGTCGAACAGGCGAGATTGGGCAGCTCGATCTCAATCGGCAGGCCCTTGAGCAGACGGCCCACCACAAAGTCAATGAGCTCAGCGTCATTGGAGGCGCCCCCTTGCTCCAAAAACTCGTCGATGCCGTAATCGCCAGCGTAGTCCATGGTATACAGCGGGTACTCATCGATCTTCTTGATGCTGTCGAGCGTCTTGAGCTCGTTTCCGAACAGCGTGAAAACGACGACTCCACCCACCAGGCACGCAACGGCAATGAAGCCCGCCACACCAAGGGCGATGCGCTTCACAATATTCAGCGCGCGCCCCGTGCCTTCGTTAGAATTGCTCATAGGTCCCCCTCAGACAGGTTGTTCCAACGAGCAAGGGATTCTAACTCATATATCTTACATTGTTTATCTTTTTGTCTCTTATCTTACTCACTTCATAATGCTGTACGTTTTGAGCTAATCGGCGAGGGGCGGCGCGTTTTGCGGCCGACAGTGCTACAGGCAATGGGGGCCAGGCCGTTTGCGCATCATTGACCGCCCGGGAGCGTGTGCAATCGGGGACGGGTGGGTACACTCATGGGCAATGACCGCGAAGCACGAAAAGGAGGCCTCATGCTCGAGACCAACTCCGCCGAACTCACCGCGCGCCTCGATGCGCTCGAGAACAAGCTCTGGACCCGCTCCTACCTCATGAAGATCGCCGAGTTCGACGGCGCCACCATCGCCCCCGAGAACGGCGCAGCCGCACGCGGCGAGGCCATGGCGGCCCTCGCCGGCGAGCATCACGAACTCCTCACCAGCGATGACGCCGTTGCCCTTGTGAGTGAGCTCGAGCAGGGCGTCGCCGCGGGCGAGATCGGCGACCCCAAGCTCGTCGCCCAGATCCGCACGCTCGCGCGCGATCAGCGCGAGGCCCTCGCCTTCCCCACCGAGGAAGTCGAAGCGTGGAGCCGCCTCACCTGCGAGGCCGACGCCGTGTGGCACAAAGCGAAGGTCGCCGACGACTGGGCGAGCTTCGAGCCCTATATCGACCGCATCGTCGCCTCGCTCAAGCGCCAGGCCGCTTATCTCGACGACACGCGCGACCCTTATGACGTCTGGCTCGACCAATACGAGCGCGGCATGGACTCCGCCGCATTCGACCGCTTCTTCGGCCAAGTGCGCGAGACGGTCGTGCCGCTCGTCCAGGCAATCGGCGAGCGCGGCGAGCAGCCCGAGGCGCCCTTCCTCACCGCGCACGTGAACGACGCCACCCAGCGCGCGCTGTCCTTCGACCTGATGCGCCTCGTCGGCCTGAACGACGCCGACATCTGCCTCGCCTTTACGGAGCATCCCTTCTCCGAGGGCTTCTCGGTGGGCGACGCCCGCGTGGCGACCCACATCTACGAGGACAACCTGATGTCCAACGTTTACTCGATCATCCACGAGGCGGGTCACGCCGCATACGAGCTGGGCGTCGACCCCGCCTACGCGCGCACGTGCCTCGAGGGTGGCACCTCCATGGGCATCCACGAAAGCCAGAGCCGCTTCTTCGAGAACACCGTCGGCCGCAGCCGCGCGTTCATGACCCCGCTGCTCGGGCTGCTCCGCCGCCATGTCCCCGAGGTCTACAACGGCGTGACCGAAGACGAGCTGTACCGCGCGGTCAACATCGCGACCCCGTCCCTCATCCGCACCGAGGCCGACGAGCTCACCTACCCGCTGCACATCATGATCCGCTACGAGATCGAGCGCCTGCTGTTCTCCGGCGAGGCGACTGCCAAGGACGTGCCCGGCCTGTGGGCCGACCTCACCCGCAAGTACCTCGGCCTCGAAGTTCCCAACAACGCCATGGGCGCACTGCAGGACACGCACTGGAGCGGCGGCAGCTTTGGTTACTTCCCCACATACGCACTCGGCTCCGCCTACGATGCACAGTACGTGCCGGCCATGGAGCGCGACGGCATCGACCTCGAGGCGGCGTGCGCAAGCGGCGATCTCGCCCCGGTGCGCGCCTGGCTGGGTGACAAGGTCTGGCGCTGGGGCCGCGGCAAGGACGCCCCCGAAATCATCGAGGCCGCCTGCGGGGCACCCTTCGACGCCACGTTCTTCTGCGACTACCTCGCCAAGAAGTTCGGCGACCTGTACCAGCTGTAACCCGCATGTAAGCCGCGGGTAGAACATGCCGTCCCACCCGCGGCGACAGGCCCGCCCGCGGCGACAAGCCTGCCAAGGCAAAGGCGCCCGGCTCGATATCGATTCGAGCCGGGCGCCTCTTTTTCGATCAAGCGATATGCAGCGGTCGGTCAACCTATACCGTGAGGAACACCATGGCGATGATCAGGGCGAAGCCGATCAAGTCCGTCGGGGCGAACACGGTGCCCAGCACAAGCGCGCTCGTGACGGTGGCGGAAACGGGCTCGACCGTGCCGATCAGGCTCGCGCGCACGCTGCCGATGTCCTTGACGCCCTGCATATACAGGTTGTACGCCAAGAACGAACCGACCACGATGAGTATCGCCAACGCGAGCCAGCCGGGAGCATCGATCGCCGGCACGTTTTCCCACGGGCGCACGAACGCCGAGATCACCAGGCCGGATGCGAACATCGCGGATCCGGTCACGATGGATGAGCCGTAAATCGGCAGAATCTTAGTGGGCACGATCGACATGCAGGCGGCGCCAACCGCAGAGATGAGGCCGACGGCGAGGCCCTCGGGAGGGATCACGAGGGTGCTCGGATCACCGCCCGTGGCGATGAGGAACGCACCCGCAAAGGCCAGCACCACGCCGGCGAGCTCGCGTCGACGCGGAAGGCGATGCGTGACGATGCAGGTGTATACCATGATGATAACGAGCTGCAGACACTGCATGACCGTCGCCGTTCCCGCATTGGTCAGGCGGATGGCGAGCAGGTAGGAAAACGAATTTCCAAACACGCCGAACGCCGTGAACACCGCCATGATCGCCAGGTGGCGAGGGTTCTTGAGCAGCTGTATGAAGCGGGCACGGTCGAACAGGACGATCACCACCATGAACATCGCGCCGGCAAGCAGCTGGCGGACGCTCAGCAACCAGATGGTGTCGATTTGGTAATGGGCGAACAGGTAGCTCGCCGACGTTCCCGAGAAGCCCCAGAAAATACCGCCCAAAAGTGTGGCCACCACACCGACGATCAGACGACGCGCCTCGCGATCGTTCAAGCGTTCGCGAACCGTGCGGCGACGAGCGCGCGAAGCGGCGTCGGCATCGGCGCCAGGCCTGATGGACGAAGCGAGGCCCATGCGCTCACGCTCGTTCTCGCAAGATTCCAACTGCTCCTCTGTCATGCACATCCCCCATCGAATCTGATTCCCCGACAACGATACCGTAAGCGACCGGAAAACGTGAGCGTGCGCCGAGTGGGTATACTGGGCGCAGCAATCAACCTCCATAAAGGAGCCCATATGAACCAACCCTCCCCCGCCCGCGAGCACGCCCGCGCCACCCTGCCCGCGGGATCGACCATCTCCGGTTTCGACGTCACGTCCTGCAAGGTGCTTCCCGAGCTCGATGCCGACGCCTACGTGCTGCATCACCGCGCCTCCGGCGCCCGACTGCTCTATCTCGCATGCGAGGACGAGAACAAGGCGTTCTCCATCGCATTCAAAACGCCGCCCACCGACGACACGGGCGTCTTTCACATCCTCGAGCACTCGGTGCTGTGCGGCTCTACAAAATTCCCGGTGAAGGAGCCGTTCGTGGACCTCATCAAGAGCTCCATGCAAACGTTCCTGAACGCCATGACTTATCCCGACAAAACCGTCTATCCCGTCGCGTCCACCAACGAGCAGGACCTGCTCAACCTCATGGACGTCTACATGGACGCGGTGCTCAACCCCGCCATCTATACCAAGCGGGCGATTTTCGAGCAGGAGGGCTGGCACTACGAGCTCGACGTCCCCGAGGGCGCGCCTCTCGCGGCGGGCACCCTGCGCTACAACGGCGTGGTTTTCAACGAGATGAAAGGCGCGCTCTCCGATCCGATGAGCGTCCTCGACGACGCGGTCAACCGCGCGCTGTTCCCCGACACGGCCTACGCCTGCGAATCGGGCGGCGATCCGCGCGCCATCCCGCAGCTCACCTACGAGCAGTTCCTCGACACGCATGCACGCCACTACAACCTCGCGAACAGCTATATCGTGCTCTACGGTGACATGGAGGTCGAACGCGAACTCGCATTCCTGGATGAGCGCTATCTGGGTGACGGGGCCCGTCTGCGCGACGAGGCCGAGCGTGCCCGTGCGCTGCAGACCGCCCGCGATAACGAGGCCGATGCGACGTCCGGTTCCCATTCGACCGATGGTGCCGCAACGACGGGCGAGCCCAACCCGCTCGTGCGCCAAAACCCCCTCGTCTGCGATTACGAACGCGTCGAGATGGCCACCACGCCGGACAACGCGCTGGTGGGCATGGCCTACGTGATCGGCGATGCGGCCGATCGCAAGCGCCTTGTGGCAGCCGACGTTCTCATCGACGCGCTCATGGGCACCAACGAGGCCCCCGTGAAGAAGGCCATCCTCGCAGCCGGCCTGGGCGGCAACGTGGTGAGCTACACCTCCGGCGATCTTTTGCAGCCGCACACGCTCATCATCCTGCAGAATGCAAAACCCGAAGTCGCGCGCGAGTTCCGCCGCGTCATCGAGGACGAATGCCTCCGCCTGGTGAAGGAGGGCATCCCGCGCGAGCGCCTCGCGGCCATCCTCGCCAACGAGGAGTTCGACCTGCGCCAGCGCGACTACGGCTACGCCGATGGCGTCGCGCTCGCCTGCGACGCGCTCGGCACCTGGCTCTACGACGACGCCGACGAGGCCGCCACGCGTGGCATCGAGTACGGCCCCATCTACGAGGAGCTCAATCGCGAGCTCGACGGGACCTACTTCGAGGACCTGCTGCGTGAGCTCGTCCTCGAGAGCAAGCATCGCGCGCTCGTCGAGCTCGTCCCCGTGGCCGACGACGCCGCGGCCTCGCGCGAGGAGGAGGCCGAGCTCGCCGCGGCCAAGGCGGCCATGGACGATGCCGACCTCCAGCGCATCGTCGAAGACGTCGCCGCCCTGCGCGAGCGCCAGGAGGCCGAGGACGCACCCGAGGCCCGCGCCACCTTGCCGCGCCTGCACGTGAGCGACATCGGCCCCGCCCGTCCGGAGCCGCAGCTCGCCATCGACAAGCAGACGCCCATCCCCTGCCTGCGCCACGACTTGCCCACCCACCAGCTCGCCTACGCGCTCACCTACTTCGACCTCTCCCGCCTCTCCTTTGCCGAGCTGCCGTATGTGACCGTACTCACGCGCCTCATGAACCAACTCGCCACCGAGCGCATGACCGCCGGCGAACTCGACAGCTACGTGTGCGCCAACCTCGGCTTCCTCTCCTTCACAACCGAAGTCGCCACGCAGCCCAACTGGAAGCTCGCGAATCCACGCCTGCTCGTGTCGGCCGGCGCGCTATCCGAGAAGATGGACGCGCTCGCGCGCATCCCGCGCGAGGTCTGGTCCGAAACGGTCTTTGAGGACACCGAGCGGATGCGCGATGTCCTCACGCAGACGCGCATCGGCATGGAGCAGAGCTTCCTCATGAACGGCCACAGCGCCGCCCTCGCCCGCGCCATGTCTTACGGTTCGCCGGCCGCCGTGCTCACCCAGCAGCTCTCCGGCGTCGACTTCTACCTGTTCCTGCGCGATTTGCTCGACAACTTCGACGATCGCAAGGAGGGTCTGTGCGAGACCCTGCGCGAGCTGCAGGCCCGCATCTTCACCTCGACCGGCACCGTTGCGAGCTTTACCGGCAGCGACGAGGATTATCTACGCTACTGGAGCGCCGCCGGCGATCTGGGCCTCAGCCCCCGCACCGCGGCCACCAAGGAGCTCTATGTACCCTGGCCCGAGGACAAGCGCGAGGCCTTCATCATCCCGAGCGACGTCACCTACCTCGCACGCGCCTGCGACCCGCGCACGCTCGAAATCGAGACCGACGGCACCTGGAGCGTCGCATCCAACGCGCTTTCGTACGACTACCTGTGGAACGAGATCCGCGTAAAGGGCGGGGCCTACGGCTGCGGCTTCCGCTCCCCCAGCCCGCGCCATGCGAGCTTCTACACCTATCGCGACCCCGCCATCGACCCGTCCCTCGCCCGCATCGAGGCCGCGGGCGATTGGCTCGCCTCGTTCGACCCAGACGTCGACACCTTCGAGGGCTTCATCGTGAGCTGCGTCTCAGGGATGGACGCGCCGCTCAAGCCGTACACGCTCACCAAGCGCCGCAACGCCGAATACTTCTGCAAGACGCCGAGCGGCAAGCGCGCCGAGCGCCGCCAGCAGATGCTCGAATCCACACCCGACGCCCTGCGCGCGCTGGCAGCGGACATCTCGCGTATCGCACGCGAAGCGCCCGCTTGCGTGTTTGCCGGACGCGAGGCGATTGAGGCGAGTGAGGTGGACTGGAACGTCGTCGAGCTCATGGGGACTGACGAAGCCGATGAGTGAGGCCGCAAAAGAAGGGGGCCTCCAGGACGGGGCGGCGGCCGCGCGCGTCGCCCATACGCTCGGCCCGATATTCGATGAGCGGTCGCGCGTGCTCGTGCTCGGGACCATGCCCTCGCCCCGCTCGCGCGAGGTCGGTTTCTACTACGGCCACCCTCAAAACCGCTTCTGGCGCGTGATGGAGCGCCTGCACGGCCTTCGCGATCACGAGCTCATCGATAACGACGCGCGGCGCGCGTTCCTGTTGGCGCACCGCATCGCGCTGTGGGACGTCTTGGCGGCATGCAACATCGCTGGGGCGAGCGACGCAAGCATCGCCAACCCAGAACCCAACGACCTCTCGCGAATCCTCGATGCCGCCCCCATCGAGACGGTTTGCACCACCGGCAGCAAAGCCGCCCAACTCTGCCGCCGATTTGACGGACCTGTGCTCACCCAACGCGGGATCGAACTTGTCGAGCTTCCCTCCACCAGCCCCGCCAACGCCCGCATGCGCCTGGACGACCTCGTCGCCGCGTATCGCGCGAGCGGGGCTTTCGGCGAGACGGCGTGATTCCGTCCACCCGAATCGCATGACGCGGCGGCACCCAACGTCGGCCGCCCACGCGGTAGAATGAAGCAATGAGACGTCGAGAGGAGCCGCACCATGGCGACTGCAAAGCAAACGAAAAAAACCACCGTTGCGCCCACGACGGCAAAATCGCAGGATGACACCGCGCGGGAGATTCTCGACCGCAAGGCCGACGTGCGCCGCGCCGCACTCACGACGCGCCAGGAATTGCGCCCCGCCGCCCGCTCCAACAAATCGCGCGAGATCTGCAACAGCCTCATCGAAGAGCTTCGTTCCAGCGGCATCAAGGGAAAGAACGGGCAGCCGCCAACCCTGGCCGTCTACGCCGCCTTGCGTTACGAGGTCGACCTCGACCGCTTCATCCGCGGCGCCTATGCCTACGGATACCGCATCGTATTTCCGTGCATGATCCCCAACGCAGCGTCCGGCGCCATGTGCATGCGCTCCGTCTCCTGCAATAACTACCTTGGCGGCAACGTGCCGTTCATCGTCGACCCGCGCAAGCCCTGGGGCCCGGCCGTCACCGAGGAGCATCAGGTCCTCACCAGCACGCGAGCCGGCGCCACGAGACGCTTCATTCCCTCACGCGTAAAGGGCAGCGTTCCGCCCAAGGATGACACGCGCTTCCCCGTCGTGCCGCCGTCGGAGATCGACTTCGCGATCGTCCCCGCCGTCGCCTTCGACGCGCAGGGCAATCGCCTGGGCTACGGCCGTGGCACCTATGACCGTTACCTGCCTCAGCTGCGCGAGGACTGCCAGGTACTCGGCGTCGCGTTTGCCGAGCAGGAAGTCGAGCAGGTCCCCCGCGACGAACACGATTGCTCAATCGCGCGGTTCATCACCGCATAGACGCTTGCATGTGACGCGCCCAGTGCTTCCCCATCCGGGTTTTCCTGACCCATATCTGACCATATAACTGCAGGTAGAGTACCATATCACGAGTTGATTATTATCTCAGCCCTGTTATCGTTGATCCATGGATGCGATCATTTGCGACATATCGGCCTGGGAGTACTGGCGCACGCCGCCAGCCCTGCGCAATGTCGAAATTCCAGTCGACATCGCCCGTGCAAAAAAGCCCGACGGCCTCGGGCTGGAATGGCTCTCAGAGATACCGCGCCTGAACATTCGCCCTTTTGACGCTAGCATTCGCGAAAGACTTCTCACCGACCTCAAGGGCGTGACGAAGCCCGTGCACATCATGCTTCCCGAATCCACGCGGTACTCCTCCGATTTCATAGTCGCACACCGCGTTCCTCGGGACCTGCCCTCGTCATGCGTCGTTGATCTTGGCAACAATCTAGGCGTTCTCTCTCCCTCCTACCTGCTCGTCAAAGCCCCGCGCAAAACCGACCCGATCGCCCTCGCGCTCGCCATGTTCGAAGCTTGCGGCATATACGCCGTCTCTCCGACGAACGAGCGCATGGCCTTTGCTTTTGACCTGCTCAGACGGGAGGGCGGACTTAAAGAGAATGGGCCGCTCAACCCCGATGTCAAAATCTGCGAATACTACGACGCCGACGGCAAGCGAACCTCTTTCCTCGATAGCGAAGGCGAGCAGCTCCCCTGGAGCATCTGCCTCCCTTCAGGCAAAATGACGTCAACCCTTTGGAAGCGCCCGCCGCTCACAACGATCGAACAACTTACCGAGTTTTCAGCCAGCCTTCAGGGAAAAACAAGCAATCGCACGGTATCACGGGCATTGAGCCTCGCCTTGGATGGATCTGCCTCGCCACTCGAATCAAAAATCGCCCTGTTTCTTACCGCTGATATGCGTTTTGGCGGTGAAGGCTGGCCCAAACCGCAGCTCAACCAACGTATCAACTTCGATACCGCGGCGCTCAAGCTGGCCTATCAAGGCCATTGCGTTGTTGACCAGCTGTATCCAAGCACCATGGGCGTTGTCGAGGTAAACGGCGAGGGCTTTCATTCGGACGACCTGACGTTCAAAAAGGAGACGGGCCGCACCGCGGCGCTCGAGAGCATGGGCTATAGCGTTGTCTCTTTCACCTATGATCAAGTCTCGGATTTGGAAAAGTACGACTCGCTTATCGCGCAGCGCGCGGAGACGCTCGGGTTAAAACTCGCAAATCGAACCGCGAGCTTCCTCGATCGACGAAATACGCTCCACGGAAAGCTGTTCCCCGCATCGAGGTAGCGCGCAGGAAGCCCCTGGGCGAATCCGGAAGTCGCGAAAATCATAAGTGTACGTTTTGGGGAACGTTTTGCGCTCTTTTCATCAAGCTGACGCGCAAGAGCCAACAAAACCGCAGGTCGCGAAAAGCCAGTCTCGAAGCAAAGAGCCTCAGAGAACAAAAACCTTCCCCAAAACGTACACTTATATTTTTTGACGCCCTATTTTGCATCGAATCGAGGGGCGCGGGGGCCGGCGGCCCACATGCTGATCGCCGCCACAGCCCCCGTGGTCAACATGGCGATATCCAATATCCCCCCAAACACTTCCAGAGAATCCACAATCACAGCTTGCACCTCCCTATTCAACTGCGTAAACACCTGCTGTCGATATTCCAACGACCGTTTTCATTTGCCCTTACGGCACCCCCCGATCGGCAAAAACGACGGGAAAGGACGCTGTCACGTCCTTTCCCGTCTCGATGGCACAGTCAACGTGAATGTCGCCGTTGCCGTCTCACGGCGAATACGCACGGCGAACGGTCAACACCTGCACTTTGCACAAGCACGCATCGCTCGGCCAGCTTGTGCGATGCCGTTAATGAGCATGCCTCACGCGTATCGCGTCGGACACGATCCCCTTGCTCATGAAATACGTGACCATAAAGTAGCCGCCATAACACAACAGGAAGATCGCACAGGTCGCAGCTACCGTCATGCCAATCGAAATACCGCCGAACAGCGCCACAATCTCGATGACAACGTGCAGCGCCACCATCGAATGTGCGACGCCCATAATCAACGGGAACACGAAGAACACCGTCTGCTGCGCCAACATCGAACGCACGATTTCATGACGAGAAGTACCCAGCTCGGAGAGGATGCGGCAGTTCTTGCCGGAATCGGCGACGCTCGAAAGCTGCTGGATGGTGAGGATGGCGGCGCAAGCAATGACCAGGACAAATCCGATATAGATCGCCAGATAGCTGATCAAGCCGTTCATCGTGTTCGTGCCCTCGTAATTCTGGATGCGCGTCGTCTCCATGCCCCACAAACCGACCTCGCGGCCGTTCGCGTCGCACAGGTCCGGCGCCCACCCGCGATCGGTGCGCACGTAACCCTCGGTCTCCTCGTATGTGAGGCCCTCGCGATAGTCGCCCAGTAGGTAGCTCGAATACAGCGGCAGGTTCGCGCGCTCAGCAACCGCATCGGGAACAATGATCGTTCCGGAATTGCTGCCCATGCTCGAATCGGCAAACGTGCTGGCATCCTCATCGACCTCTTTGGCCTTCGGGTGCAGCGTCACATCGCCAAACGGAATGGCAACGTCCTCGCGCATGGCCGCGTCGTACACCTTGTTCACCGTCTCGCCCATGTCGGACGTGAGCAGGTACCCATCCGAGCCCAAATCGACCTCGCCCAGCCCGCGGAACGCACGATAACGGTTGTAGTCGCTCTCTTTCATGACCTGCAGACCCATGACGTTTGAATTCGCGCTCCCGGTACCGACCGGCAGCGGCATGTCGACCGCATCGCACAGCTGGTTGAGCGTGACAATGGGCTCGCTTCCCCCGCGAGGCGTGGAATCGTAGCCTTCCACCTGCACTCGCTTACCGAGGATGCTATCGAGGTCGAACGCCTCCTCGTTGGCAAGGCCGGAGTTCACGCGGTCGCCCTTGCTCAGTTCCACGATGTCGAACGGCTCCTCCGCGATCCCCATGGGGCGATCGGAGTCGTAACTGTTCTCCAGCGTCCTCTCGCCGTAGTAAATCACGATGCGCGAGTAATCCGCGGGGTTGTTGCGTTCCACGCTCGTGTTCATCACGTTCGCGATAGACATGCCGCCCGTGACGCTCGTGATCGCGAGGAACAGAATCATCGAGATCATGGCCATAGAGAAGCTGACCGTGTTCACCTTGGCAGAGAGCTGACGCAGCGTGAACATGTTGAGTCCGCGCCAATACAGGCCCTTCGCACCCTGCAGCACCCTGAGCAGAAAACCCGAGAGGCCAAAGAAGAACAGGATTGTTCCCGCCACCACAATACCCGTGGTAAGGGAGAACTGGGCCATAGCCGCGTCCATCTCATTGGCCGGCGCGTCAACCGGAAGACCGTCGCGCAGCAGGCGGTAGTACGCAACACCGATCAAGACCGCGCCCAGCACGAATATCACGGCAGACAGCATCGGGTTGCGGGTCTTGATGGCCTCGTTCTTACGGCCGGCGCTCATGAGGTCGATGATGCTCGTCCGACCCACCACGAGTAGGTTGAAGGCAAGCGTCACCAGGAAGATGACGAGCAGGCACCCCACTGTGAGCGTGAACGCCTGCATGGAGAAGAAGAAATGGAAGTTCGCGATTTGCGTCTTGAAGATTGACGCCGTGAAGAACGTCATGAGCTGGGAGACCCCGACGCCGAACAAAATGCCCAGCACGAGCGCTGCGCCGGAAACGATGGCCGTCTCGAGGGCCATGACGCGGGCCACCTGTCCACGGCTCATGCCGAGCACCTGGTAAAGACCGAACTCCTTCTTGCGGCGCTTCATGATGAAGCCGTTCGCATACACCATCAAAAAGCCCATGACGGCGGCGAGGAAGAGCGTCAGCCCCGAGAAGATGCCGCCGAGCAGCTGCGACAGCGCCTCTTCCATGGAAACAAAATCGACCTGAATGGATATGGTATTGAACGCATAGAACACCGATACGGCAAGTGTGAGCGTGAGGAGATAGACCAGGTAGTCCTTGCCCGCACGGCGCACATTGCCCCAAGCGAGCTTACAGAGCATCGGAGCCCTCCCCTCCCATCATGGCGACGACCTCCATGATGCGGTCGAAGAACTCGCGCCTCGGGCTGTCTCCGCGGCGAAGCTCGGTGAAAATGCGGCCGTCGCGGATGAACAGGACGCGGTTGGTATAGCTCGCGGCGAAGCTGTCGTGCGTGACCATGAGAACGGTTGCCTGATACTGGCGGTTCATGGTCTCGATGCTCTCGAGCAGCAGGCGGGCGTTCTTGGAATCGAGCGCGCCGGTGGGCTCATCGGCCAAGATGATAGCCGGGTCGGTCACCAGGGCGCGGGCCGCGGCCACGCGCTGCTGCTGGCCGCCGGACATCTGATACGGATACTTGTCGAGCACCCCGGCGATATCCAAACGCTGCGCGACCTGCTCCACCCGGGCAAGCGTCTCCTTAGCGGGGACGCGGGCGATGGTGAGCGGCAGGGCGATGTTCTCGCGGGCCGTCAGCGTATCGAGCAAGTTGGAGTCCTGGAAAATGAAGCCCAGCTGCTCGCGACGGAAACGCGTGAGCTTGGCGTGCTTCATGCGCGTGACGTCGGCACCGTTGATGACCACGTTGCCGCTCGTCACGGTATCGATGGTGGACACGCAGTTGAGCAGGGTGGACTTGCCGGATCCCGAGGCGCCCATGATGCCCACGAACTCGCCCTTGTCCACCGCGAAGGACACATCGGCCAACGCTCGCGTCACGTTGTTGCGGCTGCCGTACACCTTCTCGACGTGATTGACCTCGAGCACGGGCACGCCCGCTCGCACGGCGGCACCGCCGGCGACGCTCACGCCCGGGACCTGGGGTTCCGCCATATGGGCGCCGTTCTTACCAAATGCCATCTCAATCATTCCTTTCACAAGCTCTCGATGCGAGGCGAACTTATTGGCCAACCATGGCGAGCAGTGCGAGCATAACGCCCGCGAGCACCGCCATCACGCACAGCCATACGGTCATCTCGACCTGGGACATACTCGCGTTGACCATCGCCGCGTCACCCTGAACGAGCTCGGGAGCGAACTGCGTGTTCATGGATTTCATCGTAATCTCCTTTTCTCGCTGCGCCACGCGGCGCCTCGCTTCTTCGACCCCTATACTGGCAGGGCGCCCTATTGGCAACCATCGATTTGGCTTACGAGCCGGTTGCATTGTTGTAAGGTTGCCCGTACGGCGCGACGATTATGAGAAGGCGAGGTGGCAGCATGAAGACCGTCCGTGTGGCAGCCGGAATCATCCAGCGCGACAACGAGGTCCTGGCCGTGCAGCGCGGCTACGGCGAGATGGACGGGCTGTGGGAATTCCCCGGAGGCAAGATCGACGCAAGCGAGACCCCCGAGGAGGCCTGCCTGCGCGAGCTGCGAGAAGAGCTAGACGTACGCATCACGAGCCTGCAGGACTTCTACACGCTCGAATACGATTACCCCGACTTCCATCTCTCCATGAACTGCTTCCTGTGCCACTTGGACGAGGAGAGCGGCGAACCCGCGCGCAACGATCACCAGCGCGATATGCGCTGGGTGCACAAAAGCTCGCTGGCGACCCTCGAATGGATGCCCGCCGACATCGAGCTCGTCAACATGCTCGTGCGCATGGGCGAGGAAGAGGAGCAGGCGCTGGTGAAGCGCCGTGCAGCCGTGCGCAAGTCCATGCAGGGCAACAAGCGCCGCGACACCAAACCGGAGCTCCTCGTACGGCAGCGTCTGAGGGCGGCCGGCCTCACCGGCTACCGGCTCGACTGGGCCAAGGCACCCGGCCGGCCCGACATCGCCTTCCCCGGGCGCAAGATCGCCATCTTCGTCAACGGGTGCTACTGGCACCGTTGCCCGCACTGCAACCCCAGCATGCCGAGCAAAAACGTCGAGTTTTGGGAGGCGAAGTTCCGTCGCAACGTCGAGCGGGACAAGCGCGCCCTCGCCGAGCTCGAAGAGCTGGGGTGGTGCGCCATCACCATATGGGAATGCGAGCTCAAGCGCGACCGCATCGACGAGACCATGGAGCGCGTGATCGAAGCGATACACAAAGCCTCAAATTAGGGACAGTCCCTAATTTGAGGCTTAACGCGCCCGACGACGCAATCCGAGCCCCCATCGAGTAAGGAGCCCCATGCATATTGGAATGTTTCAAGCCGAGGAATTCGGCGACCTGCAGCGCCTGGTGGACGGCCTGTTCACGGGGCGCGAGACGATCGATCGCCTCGATCTCATTGTCCAGGCCGAGATCTTGGACCTTGCACCCGACCTGCTCGAGATCGTGAATCTCGTCCCCCCGGGGACCTACAATCGCACTCGCCTGTGCGACCAGATCAACTCCGCGCTCGCCGCCCACGGCTGGGGCGCCACATACGGCACGGTGGAATAGGCGCCCCGAACAAAGCATGAGGCCTCAATGCGGGACCTCAATTTAGGGACTGTCCCTAAATTGAGGTTTCGGGGTCCGCTTTCTTTTTGCACACCGCGCTCATGAACATCATGCCAAGGACGGCCGCGCTCACCGACCCAGCCAGAATGGCGGCTTTCGCAGCCAGGACCTCGTACGGCTCAGTCGGGAAGGCCAGGCCGGCGATGAGGATGGACATCGTGAATCCGATACCTCCCAGAATGCCCACACCCAGGATATGAGCGCCCGTCACGTTCTTGGGCATGTCGGCGATACCGCTGCGCACCAGCAGGAACGTCACACCCACAATACCCAACGGCTTGCCCAACAGCATGCCAAAGTACGTACCCATGGCAACGGGGTCAAGCGCGAGCTGGACCAAGTCAACGCCGACGAGACGCACCTGCGCGTTCACAAAGGCAAAGATCGGCAGGATGATGAAGTTCACGGGCGTGTGGATCATGCGCTCCAGGCGGACCAGCGGCGGGGACACGCGGTGCATCACGCGCTCGGCACCAAAGGTGGCGCTGGTGAAGTCGTGCTGGTCGAGGATGTGTGCATCGTCATCGTAGCTGTCGACCATGTCGGGCATGTAGCCGCGCAGCCAATCGGTCAGGTTGTTCAGGCGCATCCCAGAACGCGCGGGGATGGTAAAGGCAAGGATCACGCCGGCCAGCGTGGCATGCACGCCGGACTGGAACAGGCTAAACCACAGAACCAGGCCTCCGACCATATACGGAGCGAGGCGGAAATGCTGCGTCTTGTTGAGCCAGAACAGCACGGCCGTCACCACGACGGCGCACCCGAGCCAGAACAGATTGGGCGCGTGACCGTAGAAGATCGCGATTGCCGCAATGGAAATCAAGTCGTCGGCAATGGCGAGCGTGGAGAAAAAGACACGGACACCGGTCGGAACGCGATCGCCAAGCAGCGAGAGCACGCCCAGGGCGAAGGCGATGTCGGTCGCCATGGGGATGGCCCAGCCATGCATCGCGCCGCCCTTGTTGAACAGCGCGTAGATGATGGCGGGCATAACCACGCCGCCCACCGCGGCAAGCATGGGGAGCAGGGCCTGACGCGGACGACGCAACTCGCCGACGGTCATCTCGTACTTGAGCTCAATGCCCACGAGCAGGAAGAAGATCGCCATGAGGAAGTCGTTGACGAAGACCTCGACCGAGATCGCCACGGTGAGCTCACCGATGCCCACATGGATCGGCTCCATCAAGAAATGGTGGATCACCTCATAAGCATCTGTGTTGGCACAGATCACTGCTGCAATGGCGGCAAGCACCATCACGGCGGCGGCAACGGTGCCGTTCTCAAAAATGCGCTGCCACGTGTCGCGGCGCTCGATGCGCTTCCTCTGCTTCTCGGTAAACAGCTGCTCGCGTGCGTCCATGGCGCTCCTTGTCTCTTCACTGCGCGCATGCCAAGGCGCGCCCCTCGCGAGACGACCCCACGCGCGCATGGGTACGAAAAAAGCGGCCGCACCACATGCGTGATACGAACCGCTTTTCTATCAAACACGTATGGTCCTATGGTACCCAACGGTTACATGCGCCTAAAAAGAGCAGAGGGTCGGCTACAGACCGAATCCAAAACTCGGCGACAAATGTAAGCGTTTTGCCCACTGCGCCCTTAGTCAGTAGCGCAGGAACCCTGCTCCTCTTGCAATCCGCCCATGATCGAATCGGTGACGTTCACCGAACACGACAGCGTGCGAATGCCCACGTCGGTGTGAGCCCCATCCAACCTCGAGCACATAAGGGAGGCGACCATATCAATGATCTCCCCCATGGGCTGGCGCACCACGGCCAGCGCCGGATGCATCACGTCGCTGAAATCGAAATCATCGAAGCTTGCAAAACCGACATCGACACCCGGCCGCAAGCCTCGGGAATTGATCGCCTTGAGCGCTCCGAGCGCCAGGTAGTAATTACAGGCAAACAGCGCGCTTACCTCCCCGTCATCGAGCAGGGAGCACGCCGCGGCATATCCCTCCTCCTTAGAAGGGGAGCACAGCCGGACGTCCTGGGTGCACGCCGACATGCCGCGGGCCTCAAAGGCATCCGCCCATCCCTTGAGGCGGCGGCGGCCTACGTAAGTCTCCTGCGACGGTGCGATCACGCCCACGCGTCGATGCCCGGCATCGAGCATGGCGCCCACCATGGAAGCGGCGCTCGTGGCGTTATCGACCACAATCGAATCGACCACACCGCTTTCCACGGGATTGTCCACGACGATGACGGGGATCCCAACGGTCTCGAGGAACTCGAGGTGCTCCGCATCGACTTCGGAGAGAAAAATCACGAGACCGTCGACCAGACGGCGCTTGAGAAACCGCACCTTCTCTTTCAAAACCTCCACATCGCCGTGGAAATCGATGAACAGCGACGAGTATCCCTGGCGTTCGAACGCCGTCTCGAGATTGCCGATGCTCGAGCTCACAAAGACATTCGCCGCGCTGGCAACCAAAACGCCGATCGCATAGGTCCTTCGCGTGGTCAGGGCACGGCCGATCAGATTGGGATGATAGTCCAACTCCGCAACCGCACGGGCGATGGCTTCGGCGTTATCCTCCCTGATCTTGACACCGTTGAGATATCGGGAGACGGTGCCGACCGAAACGCCCGCACGCTCCGCAACCTCTCGTATGTTCGCCATGCCCCACTCCTCGTTCCTGTTCCAACTGCGGATTATCCTACTTCAAAGATGAACGGGTCCCTCACTCGCCCGATGCGCTCTTCGCACGCATCAGAATACGGACCTCTCCATTGTGTCTGAGGGTGACCGTGAACGTCCCCTCCGCCTCGTTCCAAGACTCCTCGTGCGTGAACGCATGGCCGTCCCCCGTGAAATCGACCATGGGGCGCTCCCTGCCCACGCCCCGCAGCACGAACTCGGTGACACGTCGCTCCGAGTCGGCGGGACGAACGCAGTAATTCGCGCTCAGCCAGTCCGTGAGGTCGAGCTCCCCCTGCTTCCAACTCTCGGATGCATCGAAATTACCCTCGAGCTCCCACATCGCGGTCTTGTCCGTCACATAGTTTTGCACGGTGACCATAACGACATACGGCGTCTCCTGCACAATGGCATACGAATGCGGTTGTAGCGTCGCCTCCACAGATGAGCAGCCGTTGACCAACAGCGGGAGAACCGCCTTCTGCGCCTTGTTCTCATTTGCGTTGCTGTTGTACGCGCACCAAGAGTCTCCGACGCGCTGGGCGAAGGCATCGCCCTCGGAGGCAATGGTGTAGAGAGAATCCAGGTACTCCTTTTTGCGCGCCAACTCCGCGGACTTCTTGGTGAGAATCGCCGCACCGGGGAAGAGCCGCTTGATGGCCGTCTCATCCACGCGACTCATAATCACCGGCAGGACATGATACCGACCGGAATCGTAGAGCGGCAGGGACTCGTCGTCCATGTTCAATCCGCTATAGAAATCGGGAACGGCCTCGATGCCGCCATCCCTCTCCCAAAACACCGCCTTGGTTCGGGAAAGGACGGCATCGCGAGAAGGCGCGGGGTTCGCCACGGCGAAGCGGAAGAACGGGACGATCGCATCGAGGTACGCCGGTGTGGGAGCGTCATTGTCCAAAAAGGTGTAGGCGGCGCATTCAAAGTTGTAAACGGTGCCGCCGTTGGCATATACGTTAAGCATCTCGCAGGCGATCATAGCCTCGGGCTCGCTCGCATACGAACGCATGTCGCGCGGGCGGGCGCCGACGGGATCGAACGGCTTCGTGAAGTGCTTCTCCCACCATTTCCAGGTATCCATGGAAGCACCCCAATTCTCGCAGATTCCGGTGAGCCACATGCCGTTGACGATGCCGTCCGTCGATGCGTTGTCGCGAATGGGGGTGTTCTTCGTTGCGATGACGAGGTTCTTGGAGTACTTGACGGCAGCCTCTGCGAACGCCTTGTTCGACATGACGCGCTGCCAGAACCAGTTCTCATGATCATGCCAGATGAAATGGCCGCCGTATCGCGCGCACACCTCGAGGTACTTTGCCGCGTTTGTCGGCAGATCATCGTTGTAGATCCAGTAATTCTCGATGTTCATCGCGCCTCGCAGCACCGAATAGGTATCAAACTGCTCGGCAAGCCATTCAGCGGGGACGGTCTGCCGCTCGCCCGCGCTCATGATGACGATGAACACCGGGATGTCCATGCGCTGCGCCTCATCCAACATATGCGTGTACCATGCGCGGAGCTCCGGTGTGTCCCTCGGAATGCAACTGGTGGGCTTGCACACCTTGGCGGGATGGAGCTCGATGGCGGCATATGGCTTGATATCGTCCGGGACGGCGGCCCAGGCGCCCTCGAGGGTGTTTCCCCACCACAGCGAATCGGGGGTATTCCCATAAACAGCCGAGAGCAGTAGCGGAGAGGCGTTGTTGATCGTCGTCCTCATCGCCGACGCTCGAGCGGCCGCCGGGGCATCATCCGCCCGGGCAACGCCGGGCAGCGCCGTTGCGGTGACGGCTCCCAGGGCCGCCGCCGCCGATTTGATCGCTTGCCTTCTTGTGACATCCATCGTCGATTCTCCTTAGTCGACAAAGGGCCTCGCGCGCTAGAACTCCCTACAAGCGCGCCCATCGGAACCGATTTCCAGCGTCTCGGCGAGCTCTGCGCCAGATGCCGAACGGCCGGAAGGAACCCAATAGGAAAAAGACGCACCGGGGTCGCCCGCAACTTCGAGGCGGCGCAACACACCCTCAGACCACACGGCAGAGACCTTGAAACCGCCTCGCGCGCGCAATCCGGAGAAAGAGCCGCTCGGAAGCCCATCCGGGAGGGCGGGCAAGATGCGCACTTCATCACCGTTGCTTTGAAGCAGCATCTCGCACACGCCGCTGGTGAACCCCAAGTTGCCGTCGATCTGGAACGGCGGATGGTCGGAGAAGAGATTGGGCAGCGAGCAGTGGGCGAGCATGCCCGTCAGCTCATCCATGCATGCGTCTCCGAGCCCCAGTCGCGCATTGAAGTGAACGAGCCACGCCGAGCTCCATCCCGTGCGGGTGCTCGCATGCAACCCCGCGCCTTTCCAATCGCCAATCGCCGTGTCGCGCGCACCGGGATCGAGGTACCCCGCATGGGACGTCCGACGCCCGATGGTGCGCCGACACGCCTCGGCAAGCTCGGGAGTTCGGCGTACGTCGAACTCGTTGCCCGGATACAAGCCGAACAGCGGCGAGATGTGACGATGGCCGACCTCCACCTCCTCATAGTCCTCCATCCATTCCTGAATCTGCCCATGGGAGCCGATCCTGGTGGGCGGAAGGCGGCGCGAGAGCGCGGCGGCGCGTTCGGCGAAATCGGAGTCATCGCCGAGCACGCGGGCTATGTCCACGCAGCAATCGAAGAAGAACCGTAGGATCTGGTTGTCGATGGACGGTGAGAGGCAGACGTTCGCCTCCGTGCCATCGGGCAGGCGGTATTTGTTCTCAGGGGACGCCGAGGGGCCGGTCACCAGATAACCCCGGTACTCGAAGAGATAATCCTCGAAGAACAGGAGCGCCTCCTTGAACATATCGAGATGGTCGGACAACACCGACTCGTCGCCGAAGAAGCGATAGTGCTCCCAAACATGCGTGAGCAACCATGGCACGGTAAGCGGCCAGACCGCCGCGCCGATGGCATGGGACTGCGGAGCCGTGTCCGCAAAACCATCCGTGTTGTGATGGCAGGTGAACCCGCGGGCGCCGTACATGACCCGAGCCGTTCTGCGACCGGGCTCGCGCATCCGCTCGAGCAGGTCGAACAGGGGAAGTTGGGCCTCGGGCAGATCGGCGGGACCGCACATCCAGTAGTTCATCTCGGTATTGATGTTGATGGTGTATTTCGATCCCCAGATAGGATCGATGTCCTCACACCATATGCCCTGCAGGTTGGCGGGCAGGCCACCCGGCTGGCTGGAGGAGATAAGCAGGTAGCGACCATAATCGAATGCCAGGTTGAGCAGATAGGGAACGTGCTCCCCCCGCCCCACGCACGCGATCAGCTCATCCGTCGCAATCTCCCCGGCGTCGGCGCGTTCGCTCCCAGAGGCCACGTCCAGGGAGACGCGGTCGAACTGCTCGCGATATGCGGCCGTATGCGAAGACAGCTCCGCTTCGTAATCAAGGGAGGACAACCCCTGCAGGCGGATCGCCGCATCGGGCTCCACATCGGGCCCCCTCCAATAGTCCGTCTCGGACACCAGGGCGAAGACGACCTCGGACGCATCGTCCACCACGATGGTCTCGCCGAGCACGCGCACGGTGCCGTCGCAGGAAATAGCTCGCAGCCCCACTTCAAAACCCACGCCGGCGGCACCGCCCGCATGGGCGCTCATGACGATGCCGTCACCCTGGAACTGGCGAACGCGGTCGTTGAATCGCTTGCAGCGGCCGAGCGTGGCCCGTAGGGCCATGGATCCCGGCCTTGAAGACGTGAACCGCGCGAACAACACGTTCTCGGAGAAACTCGTGAAGTACTCGCGCGTGTAGGCGACGCCGTCGCACTCAAACCTCACACGGCTCACAGCGCCATCCAAGTCCAGCTCGCGTTCATACGCGGAGCACTCATCGAATGAGACCCCGGGCTGCTCCACGAACAACTCGCCAAGTACCTCGTAATGACTCTGATCGCGGGGCGTGGCGAACATGGTCATGGCGACAAGGTCTTCAGCCGCCCCGACGTCCCCCTTCGCGAGCAGCGAGCGAATCTCGTCAAGGTGCGAGGCGGAATCGGGGTTGTTCCGGTCCGCGGGCCCGCGGTACCAGATGGTCTCGTCATTCAATGACAGCTTCTCGGATTCGACGCCGCCGAACACCATGCCGGCGATATGGCCGTTGCCGATCGGGAGCGCCTCGTTCCACGTGGACGCGGGAGACGTGTACCACAGTCGCATGTTTCCTCCTTGCGGGCATGGGGCGCCCCGCCCACACGGCGGGACGCCCCCGTTGAATCGCCGGCCGCCTCTGCGCCACCGGCAAAAGCGGGCTACGCCACGGTCAGCACACCCAGCGCGGTGAGTGCCACGGCAGCGACTAGCGTGACCACGATCAGGAAGACCGGGCTCTTGCCCTTGCGCACCAGGTAGCACATGAGCAGCGTCAAGAGCATGGGGATGACACCGGGAATCAGGCCGTTGATGAGCTCTTGCACGCTCACGACGAGCTCGCCCTGCGTGAACTGAAGGCCGAAAGTGACACCAACCATCTGCGGGATCAGGCCACCCACGAGCACCAGGCCCAAGGCGATCGCCATGTTGGTGATCGTGTCGAGCGTGCCTCGCGCGGCGCTCTCCTGGATGAACTTCGAGCCGCTGGAGTAGCCGAACTTAAGGCCGAAATACTTGAGCGGCACGTTGATGATGTTGATGAGCGCCAAGGCGATGAGCACACCGAGCAAGCCGCCCTCGGCGGAATACGATGCGCCGATGGAAAAGCAGATCGGCACGAGAGTAAGCCAGATAAGGGAGTCGCCGATGCCGGCGAGCGGTCCCATGAGGCCGACCTTGATGCCGCTGATGGCACGGCCGCCCGCGTTGCCCTCGTTCTCCTCCATCGCCGCCGCGACGCCGCCGATGAACGGGGCCGCCGTTTGGTGTGTGTTGAAGAACTCGAGATGGCGCTTCATGGCCTCGGACATCTCGGGCGTATCGTTCTTGTAGATCTTCTTGAGCGCCGGGACCATCATGTACAGGAAGCCGAGGTTCTGCATGCGCTCGTAGTTCCAAGACGCACCGTACATGAGGGCGCGGCCGAACATCTTGTTAAGCACGGAAGGGGTGATGGCGTTCTCGCTCATCTGGGTGTTTTGAGTACTCACAGGTCATACACCTCATCATCATCGTTGGAGGGAGAGACGGTTGCGGGGGCGGGGTTCTCGGGACCGAACCCGTTGCCGAGCATGACGGTCAGATAGGCGACCGCGATGCCGACGAACGTGATGCCGATGGTGGACATGCCCAGGTACGCGGATGCGATGAAGCCGACGAGCAGGAAGACCCACATCTTCTTCTTGAGCATCATGTTCAGGAGCATGCCGAAACCGATGGCGGGCAGCAGGCCGCCGGCGACGTTCAGGCCCTTCATGATGACCTCGGGGATCATGTCGAACAGCGACTGGACGTACTCTCCGCCCACGAGGACCGCCAGGAAGATCGGCACGACCTTGAATAGGACGATGATGCCGAGGGACGCGTACTGGTACAGACCGATCTTGCTGATGTCGCCGCGCTCAGCAGCGGCATCGGCCTTCTTCACGAAGGCGATGTCGGCGGTCTTGGCGAGGACGTCGAGCTGCTGGGTCACCACGGCGACCGGAACGGCGATGGCGATGCCGGCCGTCGCGCCCTGACCCGAGAGAATACCCAGCGCGGTGCCGACGATGGCTCCGGAGATGGTATCCGGCGGGGTGTAGCCGCCGATGCCCGTCACGCCGAGCCACATGAGCTCAAGCGAGGAGCCGATGATCACGCCCTGGGTGATGTCTCCCAGAACCAGGCCGGTAAGCGTGCCCGTGACCAGCGGTCGATGAATCATGAACAGGGGGCCGTTGTAGTCGATCGTGGCGATGATGCCGACGAGTGCGACGAGGAGAGCTTGCACCAACATCACTCATTACCTCCAATGTAGTCTTGCATCTTGGAAATCTTGTCCGTGGGGACCATCTGGATCTCGACATCGACTCCCGCGTCAATGATCTTCTTGAAGTAAGCGCGATCCTCTTCCGTCACCGCGACGCCCGCGGTGATCTTCTCGTTGGATTCGGTCTTGCTCATGTTTCCGACATTGAGGAACGGGATCTCAACACCTCCCTCGATGCACTCGTACACTTCCCGGGGATTGGTGAACAGCAGCATGGTCGAGCGTGTCACCGGGGACTTCTTGAGCACCTGGATGAGCTTCTCGGGGCTGAAGAACACCACGCGAAGACCCGAGGGAGCCGCCAGCTTGAGGATCATCTGGCGCGTCTTGTCCTCCTCGACCTCCTTGCTCACGATGATCGCCTGCTCGATGTCGTGGCGCTTGAGCCACGTGGTGACAACCTGCCCATGTAGCAGACGGTCATCGATGCGAACGAATTTTATCGACATGATTCCTCCTTGTATTCGGTCTTCTGCCCGTACGTCTTGAAGCGCACGAGCATGTCTTCCATCTCCGACAGAGGCAGCTCGACAGGCGTCCCCACGCTCTTCGCGATGCAGTGCACCTGCGCGCAGTACTCGACCTCCTCGATGATGTTGAACGCATTGAGCAGGTCGTTTGCACCTGCGAGAATGCCGTGGTTCGCCAAGAGCACCGCACGGCGGCCCTCCATCGCGCGCACTGCGTTGTGAGCGAGCTCGGGAGTGCCGTACGTCGCGTATTCGGCGACCGGGACATCCACACCGGCCACGGCGACCATGTAGTGCGTCGCGGGCAGGGGCTCGCGCAGGCAGGCCATCACCGTGGCATACATCGTGTGCGCGTGAATCACCGCGCTGATGTCCGGACGGGCGAGATACGTCTCGAGGTGCATCTGCCACTCACTCGAAGGCGTGCGGGAGCCCTCGATCACCTTCCCCCGCGAATCGAGAACGACGATATCGCTCTCGCGAATATCGAAGAAGTCGATACCCGAGGGCGTGATCGCCATGCACCCGCTTTCACGGTCGAACAGGCTCAGATTTCCGCCTGTTCCCTTGGTAAGGCCCGCCTTAACCAGCTTCTTACCGTACTCAACGAGCGCGGCTCGATCGAAATCGGCCATACCAACCTCCTTTCTATCCGCGATACAGCGGTCCCATGGCATTGCAATACGCCAGGTCCGCCGCCTCGAGGTCCTTCGTGCCGAACCCGTCAACCATCGACGGCCTGAACAGCCGGTCGCTCTCAACGTTGTGCAGCGTCACAGGGATGCGAAGCATGCTCGCGAGCGTGATGAGGTCGGCGCCGACGTGGCCGTAGACCGATGCGCCGTGGTTGGCGCCCCAATGGTTCATGACGTCCCATACGGACTCGAACCCCGGGGCTCCCAGGCGCGGAGCGAACCATGTCGTGGGCCACGTCTTGTCCGTGCGGTCGTCGAGGGTGCGATGGATATCGTCGGGCAGGACGCAGGTGTGGCCCTCGGCTATCTGCAGCGTGGGGCCAACCCCCGCGACCATGTTCAGGCGGATCATCGTCAAGGGCATCTCACCCGCAGTCTTGAAATGGGACGAGAAGCCGCCGCCGCGGAAATACTCGTAATTTGCGCGACACCAATCCGTGGCCTTGAGACAGGAATCGATGTCGCCTTCGGTCATCTCCCAGAACGGCTTCATGACCGAGCTCCCATCGCCATCGAGGACGGCGCCGGATGCGTCCAGCGCGGTCGCACCCGAATTGATGAGATGCAGGACGCCGTGCGCCGCGCGCCCCTCAAGGCGCTTGCCGCACACGCGCTCCACGGCCTCGGGGCTCCAATAGGTGCGAACGTCCGAGAACACGGGGGCCGTGTTGGTGAGCAGGGTCCCAAGGAGCATCGACGCACCGTTGAGTGTGTCGTTCTCAGTCGCGAATGCCGTGGGGCGACGCGCGCCGTTCCAGTCAAAGGTCGAGGTGAGGATCGCCTCGGCAAAATCTCCGTTGGGAAGCCAGTCGGTCCACTGGCGCTGTCCCTGGAAGCCTCCGGCGATCGCATTGCGGCCGCGGGATTCCTCGAGCCACCCCATATCGGCGAGCCTGGGGTTGCCGAACAAGATGTCGCGGATGATCACGACCTGGCGGGCAATGAAATCCCAATCCTGATCGGCGGGCACCACCTTGGAGGCCGTGATCACCTCCGGCAGATCCTTGCCGGCATTGATGTCAACGCCCTCCGGGCACTTCTCCTCGATCCAGGCGCGGGCGCGACCCACCTCATCCTCGTCGTAGATTCGCAGCGCCATGCGGCGCAAAATCTCGGTCATATCGACAAACTCGACGGACATCCCCAGGTACTTCTGGAAGAATTCGACGCTCACCTGGGACCCTGCGATACCCATGGCGCTCGCGCCGAGGTTCACATAGGCTTGACCGCGCATCTGGCCCACGGCCATCGCCGCGCGGGCGAATGCGATGATCTTCTCCGCCACATCGGACGGGATGCTCTTATCATCCGCATCCTGCACATCATGGCCGTAGATCTTGAACGCCGGGAGGCCGCACTGGGCATGAGCCGCCATCGCGGCCGCCAGGTACACGGCGCCGGGGCGCTCGGTCCCGTTGAAGCCCCAGACCGCCTTGATGGTCATCGGGTCAAGGTCGAGCGTCTCGGTGCCGTAACACCAGCACGGCGTGACCGTGAGCGTCGCGACCACGTTCTTGTCGAGAAACTCGCGGCGAACGGCCTCGGCATCGGCTCGACCGCCGATTGTGCGAGACGCCACCACGCACTGCACCGGCTCTCCGTCCGCGTAGCGCAGCTCGCCCTCGATAAGAAGCTTCGCCGCCTCCGCCATGGCCATCGTCTGCGCCTCGAGCGATTCGCGGACCCCACCCTGGCGCCCATCGATCGCCGGCCTGATTCCTATCTTGGGATAGTTCATCTTTTTCTCCCTTCCTTTGCTATTCACCTGGCCGAACAACGCCTTTTTTCACGATGATGTTCGCGTAGACGGCCTGTTCGCCCGTTGCCACGACGGCGTACGCTCGCCTGGCGCGATCGTAGAATTCCTGGCGCTCCATATAGCTCACCGTTGGGGGATCTGGCTGCGTGCGACCGATGATGTCCTCGTACGTCTTCCAGATCCCAGGCTCCTCATCGCCCTCGACCGTCGCCATAAGCGCAAGAGGGCTCTCCACATAGGTGTCGAGCGGGAGGAGCCCCAAAACGCTTTCAAGCAGCTCCGGGACGCCCAGGCCATCGGCGCGCACCAGGCGCCTGGCCAACGATGCCGCGGGGAAATTCCCGTCCGCGATGACTATCTCGTCGCCGTGCCCCATCTCGGAAAGCACCTTCAACAGCTCGGGACTAACATTCGCCGGAACTCCCTTTAACATGGGACACCCCTTCCGCCACTTTGGGCTCTCTCTTCGCGGGGGACATATACCGTCGGGCACCATGAGGGAGCGACGGCGACGCGAGCCTCTTTCAACGTCTCGAACGCACCTTGGGCCGTCATCTGCACCAAAAGATTGCCAATCGCAGATGCCTCGTGCGGACCCGCGACGACGGTTCTCCCGCACACGTCTGCCACCAGCTGACAGAGCGCCGCATTCTGTGAGCCTCCCCCAATGAGCCTGATTCGCTCGCAGGGATCGCCGGTCACGTTTTCGATCAGCTCGATCACATGCAGGTACCGAAGGGCGAGGCTCTCGTACACGGCGCGAAAGAGATCCGCGACGCCGAGGCTTCCCTCGTAGCCCGACTTTCGCGCCAAGAGTCTCAGCTTCTCCAACATGTTTCCGGGCTGCGCCAGGGAGGGCTCCTCGGTGTCGAAGACGAACGACGCCCCGTCTCGCGAAGCGACGGCGGACGCGATGTCCTCCCAGGAGAGATCGACGCCGAGCTCTTGTTCGAGCTCCGGCTTGAGCTGCTGCGCAATCCAAAGCCCCGTGCAATTCGCCAGAAGCAGCGTCGAATTACCGGCGCCCGTCTCGTTCGACAGGTTCGCGCGCTCCGCCTCCTTGGTGAGAACGGGCGCATCCCGCTCGACGCCCACCAGCGACCACGTGCCGCAGGAGATGAACACGTCTCCCGGCAGCAACTCAACGCTCGCCACCGCGCTCGCCGTGTCGTGCTCGCACACACGGACCATGCGCATGCCCGCCGCAATGTCGTCGGCTATGGCGCCGGCATCCGAACCCAACGGCTCTATGACGGGCATCGAGCTGCGGGCGATCTTGGCAAGTTCGAGCATCGCGGGGTCCCATTGCTTGACCGCGGCGTCCATCAGCTGCGTCGTCGAGGCGATGCTCGGCTCAGTGGCGCATGAACCCGTGAGCATGTGCGTGATGAGGTCCGGCACCATGAGGAGACGCAGATCGCCCGAAATAGGGCCCTCGTCGCGCACCTGGGCAACGAGCTGCGAAAGCGTGTTGATGTCGAGCATCGGTATTCCCGTGCGGGAGTACGAATCCTCACACAGCCTCTCCCGCTCGATCATGTCGGCGACACCCGCCGTCCGGGCGTCGCGATACCCCACCACGGCGCCATGGAGTCGCCCGTCAGCGTCGATCAAGCCGTAGTCAACGCCCCAGGTATCGATTCCGCACGTCGTTGCACCGAGCTCCGCCGCACGGGAAAGGCCGGCCTTCACCTCTCGAACGATCGACTCGATATCCCACACGAGCTTTCCCTGGTCATCGACAAGACCATTCGCGAATCGGTGGACCTCTCGGACGTTCAGGCCGTCACCCGCATCATATGTGCCGACCATCACGCGACCGCTGGAGGCACCCAGATCAATCGCCGCCGCACAAACGCGGGCGGGGGCGTCGCATCGACCTGCCGCCCAAGAAAACTGCGCGCACTGTGACATTTCATCCCCCCTCTGATAACGACTTTTAGCAGATAATCAAGTATTCCTATCTTGTTCATCTGTATGTGTAACCGTTTCAACTTGAACCGTTTACATTAATACCATCGCCGGGGATACGCGTATAGTTTTGAACACTTGAACGGTAGTAATTTAGGGGACAAGCGTTGTTCAGGACATTTTTGGCACGAAAAAAGGGCCCATCGATTGATGGGCCCTTCCGATTGCGGTCGAACTGTCTGTTTGGCTAATTGGCGGCCAGGATGGGTGCAGCGACCTGCTTCTTGCGGGAGAGCACGCCGGGCATCCACACGCCCTCGGCCGCATCCTCGATCTCGAGGCCCTTCTGCGCAGTGGCGGTATCGCCCTCGAGCAGGACCTGGGAGCCCTCCTCCATGATGTCGGTGATGCACAGCACGATGCCATCGGCGGCCTTCTCGGCCTGGTAGGCGCGCATAGCCTCGCGAATCTCGGGAATCATGCCGAGCGCGCGGGACTTATCGACCGTCTCGTACTGGCCGATGAGGAGCTTGGTGCCGGCGACCTCGAACATCTTGATGTCGTTGCCGACCATCTGCTCGGCGGTGAAAGAACCGGACGGACGGGTGAGAAAGACCTCCATGCCGAACTTGACCGGATCGACGCCGAGCTGCTCGCCGAGCTTGGCGGCGATGGCAGCGTCCACAGCGGTGGCGGTGGGGCTCTTGAGCATGAGGGTGTCGGTCATCATGGCGGAGAGCAGCAGCTTGGCCTGGGTGTCCGTGGGCTCGACACCCATGACCTCGAAGAGCTTGGCCACGATGGAGCAGGAAGAGCCCCAGGGCAGCGCCACGATGTGCAGCGGGGCGGCGGTGGTGAAGTCACCGAAGCGATGGTGGTCGACCACACCGAAGATGGTGGCGTTCTCGAGGCCGGCGACGGACTGGCCGGGCTCGTTGTGGTCGGTGAGGATGACGAGCTGCGGCTCAGCGCCCTCGGCGGCGGGCTCGATGGCGTCGATCAGCGTCGGAGCGGGCACGCCGGCATCCTCGAGGAGCTTGGCGGACTCGGCGGGCAGCGGCCCCAAGCAGCAGGCGGTATAGGTGTTGCCCTGGTACTCGAGCTGGTTGAGCAGCTGAGACAGGACGACGGTGGACATGATGGCGTCGTTGTCGGGGTTCTGGTGACCGAACACGAGGACGTTGGCCATGGGGTTCCTCCCTTGTTGCGAATACATAGATACAGCTATTGTAGCGCGCGAACGGCGCCGTGATGTCGTTGCAAGCGCGGTATCATACGTGCGGAATACGAACACCCCGCCCCCGCCTCGAGAGCTTGCCGCGGACGTGAAACCGCCATCGGGGGCATGCCCGCTCGCAAGTCCGCATCACGAGCGGCATCTTGTCGGCCGATTCTCCCGAATCCCGCCGCTCGTGATGCGGACTTCACCCTAAAGATTGGACCCCCATGCTCGCCGACTACCACGTGCACTCCGAATTCTCCGACGACTCCGTCTTTCCCGTGAACGACGTCTGCGCCCTCGCCATTGAGCGCGGCATCGACGAGATCTGCTTCACCGACCATGTGGACTTTGAGATCCGTCCCGACTGGGACGAGTACCGCGCCGACCCCAGCTGCGCACCTATCATCGAGAGGCAGCCGTCCATCAACGTGGATTACGAACGCTATTTCCCCACGATCGCCGAGGCTCGCGACCGTTTTGCGGGCGAGCTCACCGTGAAGACGGGCATGGAGTTCGGCGTGCAATCGCACACGATCGGGCGCTTCGACGAGCTGTTCGAGCGCTTTGCCGGCGAATGGGACTTTACCATCCTGTCCATTCACCAGGTGGGCAACCAGGAGTTCTGGAACGGCACGTTCCAGCAGGGCCGCACGCAGGACGAGTACAACATGGGGTATTACGAGGAGATGCTGCGCGTGGCGCAGCGCTTCGACCATTGGTCGGTGCTCGGGCACCTCGACCTCATCAAGCGCTATGACCAGGCCGGCCCCTGGCCGGACGCAAACGCCCGCGATATTGTGGCCGAGATCTTGGAGGAGGCCATCCGCCGCGGCAAGGGCATCGAGCTCAACACGTCGTCCATCCGCTACGGACTCACCGACCTCACCCCGAGCACCGAACTACTGCGCCTGTACCGCGACTTGGGCGGGCGCATCCTCACGATTGGCAGCGACTCGCACAAGCCCGAGCACCTCGGCGCGCACATCCCCATGATGCGCGAGCGCCTGAAGGATATCGGATTCACCGAGTTCTGCACCTTCCAGGACATGGAGCCGATGTTCCACAAGCTGTAGACAGTCGATGCGTCGCCACGCTGATCCCGTCCGATCGTGCTCCGAAGCTCTCATGGCACCCCTTTTGCTTCCCGTCATCTACCTCACATTCATCTCGCTCATGGCGCTCGCGCTCCTGGCGGCGAGCGCTTTTCGGCCGAACGCGCTGCGAAAGGCTGAGGGCCGCATGCGATTGGAAGCCGCGCTCGATTGGGAACCGTACGCGCCTGGGGACCGTGCGTGCTTGGAAGCTGTGCACGATTGGAGCTTATGAACGATTTGCTGCACGTCGATTATTGAGGGCAACTAAAACTGCAGCTCAGGGCATATACAAAAATGGAGCTTATGAACGGATCGTTCATAAGCTCCAAGCGTGACAAGAAAACCGTTCATAACCTCCAGCTGCTCGCAACCGTAATGGCAACACGACTGCAGCCGAAAGCCTACACCTCGCGAGCGGCGGCGCGCAGCGCCACGTATGCCGCTCCGAAGATGCCGGCGTCGTTGCCGAGCGAGGCGACTTCGATCGCCGTGGCGCGACTCGCGGGGAACGCGCGGGCCTCGTACTTCGCGCGCAGGGAATCCAGGAACATATCGGCCGAAGCGGACGCACCACCGCCAAGCACGTAAACCTCGGGATCCACAACGGCAGAGATAATTTGCAAACCGAGCGAGAGATAGTCCATGGTGACATCGATCGCGGCAAGCGCCGTCTCATCGCCCGCACGAGCCGCGTCGAACACCGAACGCGAATCGCTCGGACCCACCAGCTCGACAGGCTCGACACCGCGCTCCTCGCACACGCGCAGGTAGTTGCTGACCACGCCGGAAGCCGAGGCGTACTGCTCTAGGCATCCGTGCAGACCGCAGCCGCACGCGCGCTCCTCGGCCGGATTCACGCAGATGTGCCCGATCTCGCCGCCGGCACCGAACGCACCGTCGATGACATCGCCGTTCACCACCACGCCACCGCCGAGGCCCGTTCCGATGGTCACCATAACCATGCTGCGGTGCCCCTGCGCACTGCCGCGCCAGACCTCACCCATCGTCGCCGCATTCGCGTCGTTCACATAGCGAACCAACGCATGCGGGCAGCGTACCTCGAGCGCCTCTTTGAGTGCCGGGGCGTCGATCTCGATGTTGGCCGCCATGGTGATCACACCGCTTGCGGGCACCGGACAAGGCACTGCCAAGCCGATACCTCGCACGAACAGCATGGGCTGCTGCACGCCAGCCATAAGCTGTTCGATGCCGCCAATCACGGCGGCGTGGCCCTCACCGCATGCCAGCGAGGGCGTGGGAACGCTCGTCTTGCCGAGCAGGTCGCCCTCCTCGTCAAACAAGCCGAGCTTGACGGAGGTGCCCCCGACGTCGACACCGATGTAGTACTGTTTGCTCTCCGCCATAAGGTCTCCTTTCACGCCACCCAAACCGAACTGAGGCGACTGTATTGCTTCCGCTCTCGACTATACCCAGCATCGCGCGGCGTGCGCGCCACAACCCGGCAGACGGTCCCAACGCCTATTCGACGGCAGAGGAGCGGATGCCCGACACCGCAACGCCGATGACCATACCCACCAGCGCCGGAAAGACCCAATTCATGCCAAGGTCGGCGAAGGGCATCGCATCGAAGGGCAACCACGCGCCCGCGAAGAACGCATCGCGCAGAGCAGTGGCAACGCTCACCACGCCCGTGAAGCCCACAACCCACGGCCACACGCGAGGAACGAGGTCGCACCCTTTGTGCATCATCCCCATGAGCACGATCACGATCGCCACCGGATACAGCGCGTTCAACAACGGGACCGAGAACGCCAGAATCGCATCGAGGCCCACATTGGAAACGGCACAGGAGAACACGGCGAAACCCAGGGCCCACATGCGATAGGGAACACGCGGAAACGCCTCGGCGAAATACGTGCCGCAGCAGCTGATGAGTCCAATGCACACGTTCAGACAAGCGAGCAGGAAAATCGCAGCGACAACCACCGTTCCCATGGATCCGAAGTGCAAGGTGGCCGAAGCCGTCAGGATCGCGGCGCCGTTAGTTGCATCCGGCATGGCGGGGGCCACATTCAGACCCACCACGGCCAGGCCGCAGTAGATGAGACCCATGAGCAAGCCGGCGAACACGCCCGCACGCGAGACCTCGCGCGTGAGGCCCACATCATCGGTCACGCCGAGCTCGCGGATATTCGTCGCGATGACGATGCCGAAGGTGAGCGACGCAAGCAGGTCCATGGTCTGGTAGCCCGTCTGGAAACCCGCCATGACCGCATTGCCCTCATACGCGCCGTGCGTCGCACGGACGGCGTCCACGGGATTGAACAGCGCAGCGCCCACCACGGCCACGATCAGCACGATAAGCGCGGGACCGGTGATGCGCCCCAGCAGCTTGGTGAGCGCACTGGGGTGCATGGCCAGCAAGTAGGCCACGGCAAAGAACGCCACCGAGAACACAAGGCGCGCCACTTCGAGCGAAATGCCGGCAGGAAGCAGCGGCTGCAACATCTCAAAAGAGGTCGACGAGGTGCGCGGAATGGCCAAGCACGGTCCGATCGCGAGGTAGATGGCGGCGACGAACACACTCGAGAACACCGGGTGCACACGCGAGGCGAGGTCGCGAATCGTACCGGCAAGGCCGACGGCGATGATGCCGAGCATGGGCAGGCCGATTCCGGTGATGAGAAAACCGATCATGGCGGGTACGACGGCGCCGCCCGCCTGCAGGCCGAGAAGGGGCGGGATAATGAGGTTGCCCGCCCCGAAGAACATAGAGAACAAGGTGACGCCCACGAACAGGGACTGCCGGGACGTGAGTTTTGCGCTCGTCATGTGCGCCTCCCTCCGGATCGTCGTTTCTGTAATGGGAGAAACTGTATCAGAGTGGAGTGCCTATCCGCTAGACGAGTTTGACGATGGGCGCAAATCCCTTCATGAGCTTCTTCGTCTGGCCGGAACGCTCGAACTGGACCTCGATCATATCTCCGGCGGCGGAGATGACCGTACCGGGGCCGAACGTCTTGTGACTCACGCGATCGCCGGCGACGAACGTCGTTGCCGCCGCCTCGACATCCACCTTGCGCTCGACCGTTGCCGAGACGGTGCTCTTCTTGGGGCGCGGGGCGCCGGAGCCAAACGTTGCCGGCTTGCGCGATGCCGCTCCCCTATCGGAACCCGCCGTGCCCACACGGCCGGCATCCGGGCTGATTGCCGTACGGCGCTGCGTACCCGGCGTGGACCGCGTGTAGGAACCGAACACGCGGCCACCGTACATGTCCGAGCCCTGGCCCGAGCCAAAGGTTCCACGGCGATCGCCGCGCTTCTCCCAGCCGGTACCCTCGAACCCGGAAGAACCGATCCCGGAGAACTCGATGTTCTCGGCGGGAATCTCGTTCACAAAGCGCGAACGCGGGTTTGCCTGCGTGGAGCCGTAGGTGCGGCGCGTGGCTGCGTAGGTGAGGAACAGGCGCTTACGCGCGCGCGTGATGGCAACGTAGGCCAGGCGGCGCTCCTCCTCCAGCTTTGCCGGGTCGTCGTCGGACCAGCCGGCGACGTGCGGGAAGATGCCCTCCTCCATGCCTGCCACGAACACCGCGGGGAACTCCAGGCCCTTGGCGGAGTGAACCGTCATCATGGTGATGGCGTGGCTCTCCCCCGCCAGGGCGTCCAGGTCGCTGCGCAGGGCCAGCCACTCGAGCAGGGCCGGCAGGGCCCTGCAGGCAAGTGGGCCGTACATGCGTTCAACCTCGACTGCGGCGAGAGCGGCGGCGTTCGGAGCGGGAGCGGGCGCCATGGAAGGGCTCGCCAATGCATCGGACAGCGCGCTCGTGGCAGCGGTCATCGCGGTGTCCATCGGCATCGCGGCACCGGCAGGCATGGGGGCGACCTCCGGCACGTCCGCCACACCGGCGGCGCGCAGCTCCTCGAGGCTCTCGAGCGTGCCCTCGATGTCCTCGTGCGTCTCCTCGAATTCGGCGGCGACGCCCAGGAACTCCTGGATGTTCTCGGCTCGGGACTCGGCCTCCATGGTGCCCTCGGCGCGGAACGCCTGCACCAGGCCGCTCTTGTCCACGATCATCTCGACGACGTCCTTGAGCTCGCCGTCCATACGACGTCCCTCGCGCACGATGTTCGCAAAGTCGCCGAGGGCATGGCGCACCTTGGCGGAGAACATGCCCGTCTCGGCGATGGCGAGCTCGCACGCCTGGAAGAACGAGCAGGCATTCATGCGGGCCAGGTCCTCGATCTTGCCGATGGAGGTTGAGCCAATGCCGCGACGCGGGGTGTTGATGACGCGTTTGACGCTCATCTCGTCCGCGGGGTTCACGATCATCTTGAGATACGCCATGACATCGCGAATCTCGGCGCGGTCGAAGAATCGCGTGCCGCCCACGATCTTGTAGGGCACACCGGCGCGTAGGAACATATCTTCCAAGATACGGGACTGCGCGTTCGTACGGTAGAAGACGGCCATGTCGTCATAGCTGGTGCCGGCGGCGCGCAGCTTCTCGATCTCGGAGGCGATCCAGCGCCCCTCGTCACGCTCGTCGCTCGCCTGATAGGCCTGAATCTTCTCGCCGTCGCCCAAATCGGTAAACAGGCGCTTCTCCTTGCGCCGCGAGTTGTTGCGCACCACGGCGTTGGCGGCGGCCAGAATATGGCCGGTCGAACGGTAATTCTGCTCGAGCTTGACCACCTTGGCCTGCTTGAAATCCTTCTCGAAGTCGAGGATGTTCGAGATGTCGGCGCCGCGCCAAGAGTAAATCGACTGATCGTCGTCGCCCACGACCATGAGGTTCTGGTACTTGGCGGCGAGCAGGTTGGCGATCTCGTACTGGACATGGTTGGTGTCCTGGTACTCGTCGACACTGATGTAGCGGAAGCGCTCCTGGTACTTCTCGAGCACCTCGGGGCGGGTGCGCAGCAGCTCGAGCGTGCGCACGAGCAGATCGTCGAAATCCATGGCGTTCGCGGCGCGCAGGCGGCGCTCCAGCTCCAGATACACCTGGGCAGCCTTCTGCTCCTGCGGCGAGCTCGCCTTCTCGATGAACTCCTCCGGGCCGATCATGGCGTTTTTGGCCGTGGAGATCTTGGAGCGGATCATGTTGATGGGGTACTGCTTTTGCTCGATGCCCAGGTGGGTCATGATCTCGCGCACCATGCGGCGGGAATCGTCATCGTCGTAAATGGTGAACTGGCCGGTGTAGCCGAGCAGATCGGCATCCTCGCGCAGCATACGCACGCACATGGCATGGAAGGTGCACACCCACATGCCGCGCATACCGCCGTCGGGCAGCATGGCGGAGAGACGCTCGCGCATCTCAGCAGCAGCCTTGTTGGTGAACGTGATGGCGAGAATCTGCCAGGGGCGAATACCCAGGTCGCCGATCATGCGGGCGATACGGAACGTGAGCACGCGCGTCTTGCCCGATCCAGCGCCGGCGAGTACGAGCAGCGGGCCCTCGGTGGTGAGGACCGCCTCGCGCTGTGCGGGGTTGAGCGTGTCGATGTCGACGAGGGGACGCGCCGGGGCGGCAGCGTTCGGGGCCGGGGCGGCAGCGTTCGGGGCCGCAGCGTACGCCGGGGCGGCAGCGGGGGCGTACGACGGGGCTGGGGCCGGAACGACGGGGGGCGCGGGCTCATAGTCCACGGGGATGTAGTCGGCGGGAACCTCGACATGGTCGGGCGTTGCGCCATACGCGTCGAGCGGCACGAGGTCGGGCTCGGGGGTCGGAACGGGAGCGGGGGCGTCCCAGAGGCCAGGCTGATTCGACATACACTCTCTCCAAAACACACGAGGGCCGACACAAGGCCGGCCTTCAATTTGATCTCATTCAGTATACCGAGGCGTGCGGATAGAAACGCCCCGGGCGCGCGGATGAACCCCTTCTCCGCAAGAGGGACCACACGCGGGCGATTTGCAGCCCGTGCAAAAATGCAGCTTATGAACGATTGGAGCTTATGAGCGATTTTGATTTTGCCTCACGGTACGGCTCATCAAAAGCCCAGGTAGAAAGCGTGCAAAATCGCAGCTTATGCACGAATCGTTCATAAGCTGCAAAAATTGCCAGCGAAATCGTGCATAAGCTCCAAGGGCCCTGCGCGTCCGCCGCAGGCCGCACGCCCGCCCCGTCGCGGTCGCGCTCCCGTCACAGGCCGCAGCCCCCTGCCACCGCAGCGCGCTTACGCGCCGACGCGGGTCACGTCGTAGGGCGTAGTCTGGTACACGTAGTAGTTGAGCCAGTTGGTGTAGAGCAGCTGGGCCTGCGCGCGCCACGAGCACAGAGGCTCGCGCGCGGGATCGTCGTCGGGGAAATAGTTCACCGGCACGTCCGGGTCGATTCCGGCGCGGACGTCGCGCTCGTACTCAAGGCGCAGCGTGTCGGCGTCGTACTCGGGGTGTCCGAACACGAAGAACCGTCGGCTGTCCAAGCTCTTCACCAAGTACAGGCCCGCCTCATCGGAGCTCGCGATGACCTCGAGCTCGGGATGCTCGCGCACGGCGTCCTCATCAACGCCGGTATAGCGCGAGTGGACGGCAAAGAAGCGATCGTCCAGGCCGCGGACGAGCGGCGAGCTCGGCTTTTCCAGACGGTGCCCGTACACCCCCGAGAGTTTGGCGGGCAGCTCGTGCTTGTCGATCCCGTAATGATGGAACAGGCCCGCCTGCGCGCCCCAGCAGATATGCAGCGTGGAGTGAACATTGGTGGTGGACCAATCCATGATCTCCACGAGCTCGTCCCAATAGTCGACGTCCGCGAAATCGAGCTGCTCGACCGGGGCGCCGGTGATGATCAGCCCGTCGAAGCGCTCGTCGCGCACCTCGTCGAACGTGCGGTAGAACGTCTCGAGATGCTCGGGCGAGACGTTCTTCGCCTCGTGGCTGCGCGTGCGCAGCAACTCGACCTCGATTTGCAGCGGGGTGTTGGAGAGCTTCCGCATGATCTGCGTCTCGGTGGCGATCTTGGTGGGCATGAGGTTCAAGATCAGCACGCGCAGCGGACGAATGTCCTGGTGCAGCGCACGATACTCGGTCATGACGAAGATGTTCTCGCTCTCGAGCGCCGCAGTAGCGGGCAGGGCGTCGGGGATGCGAATGGGCATGGGGCCTCCTTGATTCACGTCCCCCTATGGTACGACACAAACGTGCGCGCTGGGAGATTGGCTCGATGCGAACCGGTGCCGGAGCGAGCCGCGCGCCACGGACGCCGTACGTGCGCGCCCGCGCCGCGCCCGCAACCCCGCCGCACCCGCTGCACCTGCAGAGCCCATCACGCCCGGAACGCCCGCCCCCATGCCGCCACCACAATGTGTCAGAACGGAGTCGTGTCACTTTATCTCGGCGCAGCGCTATGCGCGAATTACAATTTCCCTTACGCGAACTTCGGCCGAAAGGACTCGGATATGTACCAGACTCGAAAGATCGGCGTGATCGGCCAGGGCCACGTGGGCGCGCATGTCGCCAACAGCCTGCTGATGCAGGGTATCGCCGACGAGCTCTACCTGTGCGACATCAATGAGACGAAGGTGACCTCCGAGGTCCAGGACCTGCGCGACTCACTCAGCTTCGTGCCGTACAACACCAAGATCGTGAACTGCGGCGACCGCTACGAAGAACTCTCCTGCTGCGACATCGTTGTCAACGCCGCAGGCAAGGTCGCACTCGCCGCGACCAACCGCGACGGCGAGCTGTTCTACACCACCGACGCCGCGCGTACCTTCGCCAATCGCGTCGTCGACGCCGGGTTCGACGGCATCTTCGTGAGCATCTCCAACCCCTGCGACGTCGTGTGCACCGAACTCTGGCACCTGACCGGCTATGATCCCAAGAAAATCATCGGCTCGGGCTGCGGTTTGGATTCAGCGCGCCTGCGCACCGAGATCTCTAAGCAGATCGGCATCTCGCCCAAGTCCATCGACGCGTACATGATCGGCGAGCACGGCTTCAGCCAGATCGGCGCGTTCAAGGCGGCGACCATCGCCGGCAAAAAGCTCAGCGAGCTCGAGGCCGAGAACCCCGAGAAGTACGCGTTCGATCACATGCAGATCGAGGAACTCGCACGCAAGGGCGGCTATGTGACATACGCCGGCAAGCAGTGCACCGAGTACGCCGTCGCCAACTCCGCCGCGCGTGTCTGCGCCGCCGTTCTGCACAATGAGCACGCCGTTCTTTCGGCCTCCACCCTTATGACCGGTCAATATGGCGAGGAGGGCATCTTCACCTCGCTGCCGTGCGTGATCGGAGCCGAAGGCGTCGAGGAGGTCTACACACTCGATCTTTCCGAGCGCGAGCTCGAAGGCTTCCACAAGAGCTGTCAGCACATCCGCGACAACATCGCCCAGCTTGATTGGTGGGACGAGGCAGCCTGGAACGCCAAGTAGCCGCGAGACGCGCCTCACGCGACGAGCGGCATCATGATGATGATCATCGCGAAGCCCAACAGGTCGGTCGGTGAGAACACGACGCCGATCCACAGTGCGCTCAACACCGTGGCGGAAATGGGTTCGACCGTGGAGAGCATCGCAGTCTTGAGCGATCCGATCTCGTGCACACCCTGCATATAGAAAAGGTACGAGCACCAAGTGCCCAAGGCCACAAGCGCGCCGAAGACCACCCAGCACGAGATGTCGAACGAGGCGACGGCCTGCCCCCAATCGGGCACGAACGGAGCGGCGATGAGACCGACCAGCAGCATGGCCCAGCCATTCACCGCCGAAACACCGTAGGTGGAGAGGATCTTGCCGGGAAACACCGCAAGGCCAGCGCCGCCCAAAGCGGCGAGCAGGCCGAACGCGAGACCCGCGGGCGGCAGCGCCATCTGCGAGGGGTCCCCGCCGGTGGTGATGAGGAAGGTGCCGGCAAGCGCGAGGATCATGCCGATGACCTCGCGACGCTTGGGCGCTCGTCGGCCGATCACGCACGCAACCGCCGCAACGGGCAGAAGCTGCAGGCTCTGGAGGACCGTTGCCGTGGCGGAGTTCGTCGCCTGAATGGCCATGAGGTAGGAGAACTGGTTGAGAAACAGCCCCGCGCCCGCGAAAAGCAGCAAATCGCGCACGGCGGACTTGTCGCGCAGCAGCTCAAAGGGACGGCGATCGCCGCGCGCAACGGAAAACAGCAGGAACAGGATGCCCGCGAGGATCATACGCACGCTCATCACCCACATGGGGTCGATGCCGCTCGAGCGGAACAGATAGCTCACGGCCGTACCGGAAAAGCCCCACAGCGCTCCGCCCACCAGGGCGCACGCCATGCCGTGCAGGTTCATGTGATACGACCCGCCATGCCTGTCCGTTCGACCCTCCATTGACCGCCCCTTCTTGCGCTTCGGCTCACTTCGTTTGACACCAATAATGTCACATTCGAGCGGCGCGCTCTACCGCACGCTCGCCTCGTAATCGGCAATCGCGGTAAGAAAGGCCGCCCCATATGCGTCGGCCTTCTTCTCGCCGATGCCGGGAACGTCGAGCAGCTCCTCTCGCGTGGCCGGTCTCTTGCGACACATGCCGCGCAACGTGGCATCCGAGCAGATGATGTACGCGGGAACCTGATGCTCGTCGGCGAGCTCCCGGCGCAGATCGCGCAGCTCCTCGAACAGCTCGGCATCATCGCCCACGCGCGAGCGGGCATCCAGCGCCGCCTCCTCACGCACCAAATCGACGGCGCGCCGCGCACGGCTGGCCGACTTGGTCTTCGAGGCGCGTTTCTTCACGGTGAAGGCAAACTCGCCCGCATGCTGCGGCGCCAGGGCCTCATCGGCGCGAGGGCCGAGGCCCACCACCGGGAAGCGCCCCTGCGACTGCACCAGGTACCCGCAGCCCACCAACTGGTCCACGACCTCCTTGATGCGCTTGAGAGGGACCTCGCCCACAGCGCCGTACCCGGGAGCGTCAAACAAGTTGAACTGCCGGATCTTCTCGGTATTCGCACCATGCAGCACATCGGCAACGAGCGCCTTGCCAAAGCGCCCACCCGTCGCGGCGACCATCCGCAGGGCGGAGAGCGCGACGTCCGTCACATCCTCGACCTCGTAGTGCGTCAAACAGTTGGAGCAGTTTCCGCACCCATCAGATGACGAGGCCCCGCCGGTCTCGATGCCAAGAGCCCCCTCGTCGCCGAAATACCGCAGGATGTAGGCGCGCAGGCAACCGGTCGTTTGGCAATAGCCCTCCATCTGGGCGAGCAGGCGATAACGGTTCTGACGCGCAAACTCGCGCTCCTCCGGACTCAACGTGTCGTCCGGCACATCCTTCTCGATGAAAAAGCGACGCAGGCTGAAATCATGCCCGTTCCAAAGCAGATAGCACGCCGCCGGATCACCGTCGCGCCCCGCGCGGCCCGCCTCCTGGTAATACGCCTCGATGCTCTCCGGCACGTTGTGGTGGATCACGTAGCGCACGTTCGGCTTGTCGATGCCCATGCCAAAGGCGTTCGTAGCGACCATGAGCGGCGCGGCGTCGGCGATAAAGGCCGCCTGCTCGGAAGCGCGATCCTGTTGCCCCATACCCGCGTGGTACCGCGCGACCCGGATGCCGTGCGGCCCCAGGACACGGCCGAGCTCGTCGGAGAGTTCGTCCACCGCCTTGCGCGTCGCGCAGTACACGATGCCGCTCTCGTCCTTGTGGGCGAGCGCGTAATCGCGGATCCAGGTCGCCTTGGCCTTGTCTCCCATCTCCTCCACGTTGAAGGAGAGGTTCGCACGGTCGAAGCCAGTCACCACCGACTGCGGCGAATGGAGCCCGAGCATCTCGGAGATGTCGTCGCGTACGCGGTTCGTCGCCGTGGCCGTAAAAGCCGCCACCACGGGGCGCTGGGGCAGCGCGTCGATGAAGTCGGCGATCGCGAGATAGGAGGGCCGGAAATCCTGGCCCCATTGGGATACGCAGTGCGCCTCATCGACCGCGATCAGGGGCAGGCCCAATCCACCGGGCTGGGCCAGGCACTGGGCGAATTCGACGAATCGAGGATCGGACAGACGCTCGGGCGCCACGTACATGATCTGATACCAACCCTCCGAGGCGCGCTTGAGCACCGTATTCTGCTGGGCGGGCGTGAGCGAGGAGTTGAGATAACTCGGTCGGGCGCCGACTTCCTTGAGTGCGCGGACCTGGTCGCCCATGAGCGAGACGAGGGGCGAGATGACCAGGGTGAGCCCCTGCAGCATGAGGGCCGGGACCTGATAGCAAATGGATTTGCCCGCGCCCGTGGGCATAACGCCCAACGCGTCCTCACCGGAGAGGATGGCAGAAACCATCCGCTCCTGACCCGGACGGAAGAAGTCGTAGCCAAAGTACTGCTTGAGTGTCTGCTTTGTCCCGTCTATCACGCGCCGCACCTTTCGCTTTCGATACCGCACACGATGATAGCCGTTCGTGCAGATCGAACTCTAGCGGTCCAGATAATTGAGAACTCCGCTGATATCGACGATGCGAGCATCGGCCTCGGATTGGTCGACGCCCGGGGCGCTCGGCACAAACGGGGCAAGGACGAACGCCCCCGCAGCCCGACCGGCGGCAATGCCCAGAGGAGAGTCCTCCACCACGAGCACCTCGTCAGGATGAACCCCGAGCGCCTCCATGGCACGCAAGTACACATCGGGCGCGGGCTTATGGTTCTCGCACTCCTCACCGCTCACGGTGTAGTCGAACAGCTCCGTGAGGCCCGTCTCATCCAGGAAGCGGTCGATGAACTTGCGCGGCGACGAGGAGGCCAGCGCGGTGAGGATGCCCCGAGCCCGAAGCGCCTCGAGGGTGGATCGTACTGCGGGATAGACGTAGTCCGCGTAAATCATGGGCTCATCTTTGAATCGCTCGACAAATTCGACCGCGAGTCGCGCGCGGCGCTCTGCGTCATTCGGCTCCACCGTGCGCCAAATCACATCGTTGTTCGAGCCGTAAAAATCCGGGAACCCGGACGCGTCGATTCCCCGCTCGCTGAAGAAGATCTGGCGACGACGCTCATACTCGGCCTCGCTGTCCATCAGCACGCCGTCTTTATCGAATAGCACTGCTTTGATCATGTTTCTCCCATCAGGTCGCTTGTGGTTTCAAAGGCGACATGCCCCAAGGCGAATCCGGCGGCACGGCCTCACGAGGTTGGGGCGATAATACGAGCCCATACAAAAACAGCCCGGCGCCCCTCAAAGCGCCGGGCCGCCCTGACAGGGGGCTAACGGATGGTCTTGCCCATGCAGTCGACCTCGACTAGGGCACCGCCGACCAGGCCCGTCACACCGAAGGCGCTACGGACCGGCAGCTGCTCGACACCCTCGAAGTACACGGCATACGCCTCGTTGACCTCGGTGATGTTTTCGATCTGGGTGGTGAAGACGCTCATCTTGCGAATCTGGTCGCGAGTGATGCCGGCCTCGGAGAGGATGGCGTCCATGTTCGCGAGCGAAGACGCGGTCTGCTCCTTCAGGCCCACGGTCATATCGCTGGGCAGCTGACCGGAAACGTAAAACGTACCGTCGTCGTCAATGCGGATGGGAGAAAATAACATGACAGAACCTTTCTGAGTCAAAGCTGAGTAGCACAGAGGAACCGGGGTCTTCGACCCTCCTCCATGAGGGCAACCGCGGAACGGAAGATATCGCGGCTAGGCCTTGAGCTGCTTGGCGAGCATGATGGAGAGGATGGCCTCATCGGTCTGGGCAAAGCCCTCGCGCATGAGACGACCGATGTTCTTGATGGTCTCCTCCGCGTCGTCAAAGATAATGCCGTCCTTACTGGTGGGCGAGATATCGGCAAGGGCGAGCGTGGAGCTCTGGATAGCGGCGGAGGTACCGGCACAGATTTTGAGCGCGCAGGTGGCCTTGGCGCCGTCGCAAATCATGCCCGAAAGCGTAGCCAGCATGTTGTTGACCGCAAACTTGATCTGCTGCAGGCCACCGCCCTGCAGATAGGTCATGCCACAGCATGCGCCCGTGCCACCTGCGATACCAGCACCGCACAGCGGCGACAGACGGCCCATGTACTCCTTGATGTGAATAACGGTGAGGTCGGAGATGACAATCGCGCGGGCAATCTCCTCCTCGCTAGCGCCCAGAAGCTTGCCGAGCTCGATGATAGGCATGGAGCTCGCAATGCCCTGGTTGCCGCTGCCCGCGCACGTCATGATCGACAGCGGACAGCCGCCCATGCGAGCATCGCTCGCAGCGGAAGTGGCGGACATGATGCGCAGGGTCGCGTTGTTGAGCAATGCACCGCGGCAGCTGGAGCCCGCACCCACGCGGCGGCCAACTTCGAGGCCGTAACCGCCCTTGAGGCCCTCCTCACTCACACGGGTGTTCATCGGGACGCAGTCCAGGATGAACGCGATATCCTCGAAGGGCGCGGTAGTAGCGAATTCGAAAATGTTCTCGAGCGTGAGGCCGGTGCCCTCGTCAGCGTCGCCCTCACCCACGGGTATCTTCTGATCGAGCAGAACCTCGTGATTGCGCTCGACGCGCACGACGTTGGTGTGGTCGCGACAGATGATGACACGCGCAGAATCGGTGCCGTCGGCGACGACGGCCTCGATGTAGAGGACCTCGGACGTGGCCTTCTGCTCGACGTGAATCGCTCCGGCGTCGACCAGGCCTCGAGCGGTTTCGAGTTGCTCGGGCGTGAAGCCGGAGAGCACCTCGAGCTTCTTCTCGGACTGCTTGACCACGGCTCCCAGAGCGGCGGCGATGTCGATGCCGACCATGCCGGTGCCGGGAATGCCCACGCCGAGGGCGTTCTTGATGATGTTCGCGCTCAGCTTGAGATCGATATGGGAAGCTTCGCCACCCAGTTGCTCGGCCGCGATGGCAACGGCATACGCCACGGCGATGGGCTCGGTGCAGCCTTCAGCCGGGACGACTTCCTTCTTCAGGAGTCCGATGAAATCGACCATGTGCGTTATTCCTCCTCTTTTGCCGCAAGCGCGATAATGGCCTGCAGCGCCTCTCGATACACGTCCGTGGCGCGGACGATGTTCTCCAGCGACACATGCTCGTCGACGCCGTGGGCGCCGCAATGCGTGTCGGGGAACTTGGGGCCAAAGGCAACGAGCGCGGGCAGCAGGCTTGCATACGTACCGCCCCCCATGACCGAACATGAGCCGGGAAGTCCCGTCACGCGCTCATACGCCCCCAGCAGGGCACGAACGCAAGCGTCGCCCTCGTCCACCAGATGGACGGGCTTTCCGCCCACGACCTCACAGGTCCACGCGTCGCCGAGCGCGGACGAGATCGAATCCACGATTTGACCCTCATCGATGCCGCGGCCGTAGCGAATATCCAGGTCAACCGTCACGCCGTCGACATCGGCAGACAGGGTGCCCAGATTGACCGTGGTCCCACCGAATACATCGTCATCGCAATCGATGCCAAGGGCGGTCCCGTCGGTGTCCGCACACAGGCAGCGCGCCACGTCGCACAGGGCCTCACAGCCCGCCGCGGCCTCTTCGGGCAGCAGGGACACCACTGCGTTCACGAGCTTCGCAATCGCGTTCTCTCCCTTCTGCGGAGTGCTCGCATGAGCGGAGCGGCCGGATGCGGAGATCGCCAGCACACCATCGGACGCAGAGGCCTCGACGGGGAGCATGCCGGCACGCGCCTCGGCGTCGGCGTCGACGAACTCGAGTGAAACTCGGGCGCTCGCATCGAAGGGCACAACGTTGGACATCGTGCCACCGGAGATCTCAACGCCCTCGGGCAATCCCACCGCGTGCGTGAGCACGATATGCGCCTGAGCCTTCTCGCCGTTAATGACGGGGAACGCCGCATCGGGCACGAACCCCATCTCGGGCTGCTCGCCACCGGCCGCCAGGTAGCTGCGCATATCCCCCATGCCGGACTCCTCGTCCGTGCCAAAGATGATGCGGAACCTGCAGGGCAGCTCAGCCTCGCGGGCCTTAAGCTCATCAAGCAGCTCAATCAGGATCGCGGCGGAGATCTTGTTGTCCATCACGCCGCGACCGTACAGGACCCCATCGACAATCGTTGCCGTAAAGGGATCGCGGCTCCAGCCGTCCCCGGCGAGAACGACGTCCAGGTGGACGGGAAACCCAACCAGGGGGCCGGCCGTACCGACCTGCGCCCAGCCGATCATGTCGTTTACGCGCTCGACCGAAAAACCGCGAGCAGCGCACTCATCGAGCACGAGGGCAAGGGCGCGGGCGCACCCCTCGCCAAACGGCGCGCCCTCGGCGGCTTCGGCATGCTCGGTGTTGATGCTCACGAGACGACAAAGCAGGTCGAGGATACGCTCGTCACGCTCGTCGCCGTGCGTGGTCTGGCAAGGGGTGCACGTCATGGCTACTCCCCCTTGGGGGTGAAGATCAGGTCGCAGGTGTCGTCACCGCGGCCGATCTGGGCGCCGAACTCGAGATCCACGTTGGCAGCGTCGGCGCGAGCGAAATCGCTGTAGCAGGCCAGACGGCAGAGCTCCGCGACGCGCTCCTCGGGCAGGCCCATGGAACGCCAGGTGGCGGCCAGCGGGCAGTGGTGGAACCTCAGAAGACCGCGCTCGTCGGTCTCTTCGACGAGCTCCATCTCAAAGACATCCTGGCCGTTGGACTCGAAGAGCATGCGGGCCATCTTGCCGGGGTTGCCCTCGCACACGCCGTACTTGCGGCCGCGCTCAACGCCAAAAGCGTAGATGGTAGCCTTGCAGAACTCATCGGGGTCGATGCCGTGCTTCTCGGCCTCCTCGAGCATGAGGTGGAACCACTGGGCGCGGGTGCCGTTGGCGCCGCGGACGTTCTCGAGGAACTCCTCGCGAGTGAAGGTCTGCTGATCGGACATGAGTACTTCCTTTCAAACGATATTCGAAATGTCAGTTCAGGGGGGTGGCGGGCGCATCGCGCCAAGGCTTCGCCCAAGCGCGCAGCCTGCGCGCCCGCCATGAAAGGGATGGGCAATTCAGCAAATGGGGGGGTCGCCTAGCCCATAGTGAGGAGAGTTGTCTGTGGCGTGCGCCGTCGCTAGGCCAGGATGCCGAAGAAGGCGCCAAGGATGGAGGCGATCACCAAGATGATCAGGCACTTGGTAATGGTCCACTTCTTGTACTTGATGCCCCAGAAGACGAAGAACACGGCGGTCAGCGGCAGGATGCCGGGTGCAATGGCGTTCAGGGTGTCCTGCAAGACGATGGACTTGTCACCAAAGGTCCAAGCCAGAGGAGTGGAAACCTTGACGATGGAGGCAGACAGGGCGCCCATCATGAACATGCCGACGATGGAAGCGCAGTCGATGATGACGTTGATCGCGCCACTGGACAGGATCTTCTGAATGGACTCCTTACCCAGGCTGTAGCCGAGACCGAACAGGAAGCGAGCCTCGAGGAACGTGATGATCATAAACAGGATCGGGAACACGATGCCAACGGCATTGCCCGCGGTCGCAAAGGAGGCGCCCAGAGCGAACAGGATGGTCTGGATGGTACCGAAGTCCAAGGTGTCGCCGATGCCGGCGATCGGTCCCATGAGGCCGGTCTTGATACCAGTGATCATCTCACCCGGGATCTCAGAACCCATGGCACGCTGCTCCTCCATGGCCAGGACGGTACCATGAATCAGGCAGCCCCAGTTCGCCTGGGTGTTGAAGAAAGTCAGATGGCGCTTCAGGGCCTCCTGGAACTCCTCGTCGGAGGTGTAGAGTTTGCGCAGAACGGGGGCGAAGCTGGAAGCAACGGCCAGGGCCTGCATGCGCTCGAAAGAGTTGGAAAGCTCAGCCGTCCAGATCCAGCGCATGAACACACCGTTAACGTCTTTCTTGTCGAGCAGACGCTTCTCATCCTCATCCTTCGTTTCAGCCTTGGCGAAGGAGAAGCCGTCGAGGGCTTTGCCGTCCTTGCCCATGAAAGTGATGAGGAGAGCGATACAGATGCCGAAGATGGCTGCAGCCATGGTCGGAATCTGCAGATACTGAACGAGGAAGTAACCAATGATGAATAGCGGCAGATACTTCATCTTGCCGATCATGAAGATCGTGGTTGCGAAGCCGAGAGCAGGCAGCATGCCGCCCATGACGTTGAAGCCGTTGAGCAGCCACTCAGGCGTAACCTCGAGCATCTTCATAACGAAGTCGGCACCGAAGTAGTTGATCGCGAACATCAGCGGGAAACGGATGATAAAGCCCATGATCAGCGGGTAGGTGGTGGCGCAACGCCAAACCGCCTTCACGTTGCCCTGATCGGCGTACTTGTCGGCCCAGTGGACGAACACGGCGTTGATGGTACGACGAAGGTTGTTGACGAACACGCCGAGCACGCCGAGCGGGACTGCGATGGACACAGCGACCTCGGGGGTCACACCAGTCTGGATCGCGATCGGGATAGCGATGAGCGCGGCGAAGCAGCGGTCCGAGGGGATATTGCCGCCGGCGGCGACCATACCCAGGTAAACCATCTCGATGCTGCCGCCCGCAACAAGGCCGGTCTCGAGATTGCCGGTCAGCAGACCGAGAACGGTGCCGATGACCAGAGGCGATTTGAGCGTCTGAATCCAGTTATAGCCCGCGAGACTCGCCGCGAACCAGAACCACAGACCGCTGACGATCGCAAAGAAAAGGTTGAGTTCCATGTCTTCCGTCTTTCTTTATGCGGTGTACAAAGTAGGAATGAACAGTTAGGCGTTGTACTTCTTGATGGCATCCTCAAAGGACATGCCAGCTTCCTCAGGGACGACCTGAAGGGTGATGTCGACGCCGGCATCGTGCATGTGCGTGATGTCCTCGACGTCCTGGTCGTTGAGCGCGACCGCCTGGAAGACGATCTTGCGACCGGCCTCAGCCGGAACGCCGCCGAGCTGCAGGGTCTCGAGCTTGAGACCCGCGTCGAACGCCTTGCGGGCCATCTGGATGCTCTTGAAGAGCAGGAAGATGTTCATACCGCCCATGGCGTCCTCGGTATAGGCCTGGCCGGCCTTTTCGGCGCTCATGATGTCGACCTCGATGCCGCTGGGTGCGGCCATCTTGTAGATGTCGACCATAAAGCTGTCCTGACCCAGGACATCATCGACGATAATGATCTTCTGGGCGGCTGCGATCTTGGACCACTTGGTGATGACCTGACCGTGAATGAGACGGTGGTCAACGCGAGCGAACGTAATCTTAGGCATGTGGTGCCTCCTTGTTGTTCGATAGACGTGCCTTCGGTGTTTCAAGGTGCCGCCCGCCTGTGGACAGGGCGGCTGGACGAGCTGTTAGCCCAACAGCTCGTTGATGAGCTTCACGCCGTCGGTACCGGCGTTGCGACAATTCTGCGCAAGCTCCTCAACCGGCATGCCCTGTTCGCGGGTGATCAGGGCCTCCAAAATCATGGGAAGATTCACGCCAGTCAGCAGCTGGAATCCATGGCTGGTGCGCAGGTGCATGCTCGCGACGTTGCACGGGCTGCCGCCCAGCAAGTCGGTGAAGACCAGCACGCCGTCACCCGTATCGACCTTCTTAACGGCCGCCTCGAACGCAGTGCTCAGATCATCGATGTTGTCCTCGCGCTTGAGAGACAGCGTCTCTACCTGCTTGGCAGGACCCGTAACGAGCTCACATGCGTTGACGATTCCATCGGCCAAAGCGCCGTGGGTCATGACGACAATCCCGATCATGGGACCCCTCCCGTCTCAAACGTTGTAGTTCAAAGGTGGTTAGTTGGCTCGCTGTGCACTGCAAGGTGATTTCGATACTCTTCAGGACCCCCAAATGTGTCAACGCCTGCATCTGAACGGTCATTTTCTGCCGTTTGTCAGAAACATTCTTGCTTTGTAAGTATGACGCGAACATAATTTAAATTTTTCAGATTCGTTGTCTGTTCATTATTCGTTTTTCTGTTTATTTTTTATACTCGAAATATAGATATTATTTTCCTCGATTCTTATTAATAATATGTTATTAATCATTTTCGAGTATGATTTTTGGAGAGTCGTATGCCATCTGTGAGCCAACCTCTCAAACAATCCGGCTATGTCAATCGCAAATTCGATGACGATTTAGACGTTCTCCTCAAATCCTTCACAATTGTTGAAATCGAGGGGGTCCTGGGGTGCGGCAAGACATGGACGGCCCTAGCCCATGCGCAAAGCGCCACAACCCTCGGAGATACCAAAATGGTCCTCCCCATCATCCAGGCAAACCCGCACATCGCGCTCACCGGCGTCGCCCCGCACCTCATCGACGACTGGACGAACCTTCCGGAACTCCAAGAGCTCATGTATCGCGAGAGTGGGCGCCCCGGCTCATATATATCGGTCTCATCCCATATCCCACAAACCGAAGATATATATGTACGACGCCACGCCGCCCGTGGCGTCAAAGTCCGTATGAGGACCTGCACCATTGACGAGCTCGGGTTCTCACGCCGCGATGTTGCCTGGGAAGACATCGTCGCGGGGCGGTTTTCGCCGGGATCGACGACGCTTGAACTCGAAAGAACCGCACGCATGATCTGCTCCGGAGGATGGCCCGCCGGCATCGGCCAAGAGGATGAGATCGCTCGTCAAACCGCCGAGTGCAGTGTCGAGGAAGCCATCCTACAGGTCTCCACCGTCTTCAAGAAAAAGGTGCCGACCGCCTCTGCCGTCCTCACGGCCATCGCGGATGGAGCAGGAGAAGATACCAACCACCCGGCTCTCACCAAGCGAATCGAGCAGCTGGGAGTAAAGCCGCCATCACGCACCACCCTATCTACCTATCTCGGGATTCTCGAACGGCTCTGCCTCATCGAGAGAGTTCAAGGCTGGGACGCCCCCATTCGTTCAAAGTCGCGCGTTCGGACCAAACCTCGGTATTTCCCCGTCGACTGCTCGGTGAGCACATCGATGCGACAACTCGCAGCAAACGACCTCCTAGGCAATGCGCCGCTTTTCCAAGCGTGCCTCAAATCTATGGTCTTGCACGAACTCCTGTGTCGTGTAGATTCCCCCGCCTCCAAAACACCCGGTCGCGTTTGCTACTACTCGGACGCAGACGGCCTCGAAATCGACTTCATACTCTTATTCGATGATGGCTCATGGGCTCCCATCAACGTGGAGCTCGGCGAACACCAAGTTACCTCGTCGGCAAAGCGCATCGCACGGCTCTACAACAAGCTCGCCTCCAACGAGGGAAGCGGAATTCGCCCACCCGCATTTTCCGCCATCATCCTCGGCTCGGCAGCGAAGCGGTCGCACGAGAAGATATCGGACTCGTTCGTCTTCCCCATCACTGATTTGTATTAGCGCAAACCGGCCGCAGCGCGCCGTCCATTCGCATGTCGTTCATGGAAGTCCCGGACGCACTCGCCGCGACTTCGCAGCGTGATACAATCGGCCCACACTTTTATCCAATCCCCACCTCGAAGGAGCTGCCGTGGCAAACGCCGTCGACGCACTCACCGATCGCGCGCTCGAGCTTGCGCGCCTCACGATCGTCCGCCGCATCATCACCGCGGTTGCCGTCACGGTCTCGGCGCTCATCCAGACATTCCTGATCCAGGCGTTCGTCCAGCCCGCCGACCTGCTGCCGAGCGGCTTCACCGGCGTTGCCGTCCTCGTCGACCGCATCACCGCGCTCGGCGGCGTGCACATCGACACCTCGCTCGGCATGCTCGCGCTCAACATCCCCGTAGCCGCCATGTGCTGGAGCGGCATCAGCAGGCGCTTCGTCATCTTCTCGATGACCCAAGTCGCCCTGTCCTCGCTGTTCCTCAACATCTTCAACTTCGGCCCGTTTTTGGGCGACAAGATCATGCTCATCATCTTCGGCGGCGTGGTCTCGGGCCTGTCCATCGCCATCGCCCTCAAGGCCGGCGCCTCAACGGGCGGCACCGACTTTATCGCCCTGTGGGTCTCCAATCACACGGGCAAGACCATCTGGGGAGCCATCTTCGCCTTCAATTGCCTCATCCTGGTAATCTTCGGCCAGATATTCGGCTGGGACAACGCCGCGTACTCCATCGTGTTCCAGTTCATCTCGACCAAGACGATCGACAGCTTCTACCATCGCTACGACCGCGTGACGCTGCAAATCACGACGCGCCTGGCGGACGAGGTCATGACCGCCTACGTCAACCACTTCCAGCACGGCATCAGCTGCGCCGAGGTCGTCGGTGGATACAGCCGCGACAGGATGTACCTGCTTCACACCGTCGTATCGACCTATGAGAGCCAGGACATCATCAAGCTCGTATGCGACGTCGACCCCGGCGCCGTGATCAATGTGTTTCACACGCTCGACTTCGTGGGCGGCTGGTGGGGCGGCCATGTGGACGAGCCGCTGCCCACCGCGGTGCCCGACCCGGACAAGCCCGCCCGTCTGCTGTCCAAGCAGGCCCGCCGCCAGGAGCAGTCCGGCCTGCAGCAGGACGACGGCCGCTAACCCAACGTCAAATCGCTCCGAATCGGTTGCATCCCCCGATAGATCTCCGCCCCAATTGGAGACGGCCTCAATTGAAGCGTCCGGCAAAACGCGTGCAATGTCGAAATTGGCACGCCTCAACGCTGCATTTTTCGACATTGCACGCACACCTCGATCACGTCTCAATTGGTGCCTGTCCCCAAGTGAGACGCATCCCAGAACGAGGCGCTAGTCGTCGTCTCCCGAGGGGCCGAGCTGGATGAGGATATCCAGCGCCGCCTGAACGGGCCCGATGCCGCCGTTGGAGACATCTGCGTTGATGCCGCGACCAATACCGCTGCCATTGCCCGCCCCGACCTTGTACGGGACCGTGAACTTACGCGTCTTGGGAAATGCGATGGCCCCCAACTTGGTGCGCAGCTCGAATGCAACGTCCTTGGGAACGTCGACACCCTGGTACGTGAGCTTGCCCGCGATGAGCGAGACGCTCTCAAGCCCGAGCCTGTCGGCGCGGATGCGGATGCGGGTACGGTCGAGCAGGTTCTGCGCGGCCTCGGGCAGCGCCCCGAACGTCTCCTCGCACTCCAGTTGCAGCGCGTCCACCTGCTCGAGCATATCGGCCGCAGCGAGCTTTCGATACACCAGCACGCGGCGGTCGACCGCCGGAACGTACTCCTCTGCCAGGAAAAAGTCGGCTGGCAGGTTGATGGCAACGCCCGACTGCTCCACGTCCGCACCGCCCTCGCCGCGCGCCTCGGCCACGGCAGCCCCAAGCATCTGCGTGAACAGGTCGAAGCCCACACTCGAAAGATTGCCGTGCTGCTCGGCGCCGACGAGCGAACCCGCACCGCGAATCTCCAAGTCTCGCATGGCGATGCGCATACCGCTGCCCAGGTCCTGGAACTCGGAGAGAGCGGTGAGACGTGCCGTGGCCTCCTCGGTGAGCGGAAGCTCGCCCGGGAACATGAAGTACGCGTACGCCTGGGTTGCCGAACGACCGACACGGCCCTTGAGCTGATAGAGCTGCGCCAAGCCCAAGCGCTGCGAGTCCTCGATGATGAGGGTGTTCGCGCTCGAGTTGTCGATTCCGCTCTCCACGATGGTGGTGGCGATGAGCACATCGATCTTCTTGGTGGCGAACTGCACCATCACATCCTCGACCTCGCGCGGGCTCATCTTACCGTGCGCCACGCCGATACGCGCCTCCGGCGCCGCCTCGAGCACGCGCTCGACGGCGTCGTCGATGGTCTTCACGCGGTTGGACACGTAGTAGACCTGGCCGCCACGCCCAATCTCCAGACGAATGGCCGCGCTCACCACATCCGGGTCGTACTCACCCACATGCACAGCGACCGGGCGACGCCCCGTAGGCGGCGTGGTGATGAGGCTCATGTCGCGCACGCCGCTCATGGCCATCTGCATGGTGCGTGGGATGGGCGTCGCAGAAAGCGTGAGCACGTCGATCTGCTCGCGCATGTTTTTGAGCTGCTCCTTGTGTTGGACGCCGAAACGCTGTTCCTCGTCGATGATGACCAGGCCGAGCTCGTGCGGGTTCACATCGGCCGAGAGCAGGCGATGCGTGCCGATGAGCACGTCGACTTTACCCTCGGCAAACGCGGCCAGCGCGCGGCGCTGCTGCGCGGGCGTGCGGAAGCGAGAAAGCACCTCGACTTCCACGCCAAAGGGCGCAAAGCGCTCGAAGAACGTCTCGTAATGCTGCTGGGCGAGAATCGTCGTGGGGCACAGGACCATGACCTGACGCCCACCGTCGACACACTTGAACGCGGCACGCAGGGCGACTTCGGTCTTTCCAAAACCCACGTCGCCGCAAAGCAGGCGATCCATGGGCTTGGTCGACTCCATATCGGACTTGATGTCGGCAATGGCATCGAGCTGGTCGCGCGTCTCGTCGTACGGAAAGCTCTCCTCCATCTCGATCTGGCTCGCGCTGTCCGGCCCAAAGGCGAAGCCCGTGATGGAGCTGCGGCGCGTATACAGATCGACCAGGTCGAACGCGAGTTTTTTAGCGCTTTTACGGGCCTTGGTAGTGGCGCGGCTCCAGTCGGCGGTGTTGAGACGCGTGAGACGCGGGTTGTCGCCGTCGGGACCGACGTAGCGCGTGATGCGGTCGACCTGCTCGAGCGGCACGTACAGCTTGTCGCCGCCCGCATACTCCAGCATGAAATAATCGCGCTCCTTGCCGCCCACCTCCTGGCGAACGATCTCGGAGAACAATGCGATACCGTGCGTGGCGTGAACCACGTAGTCGCCAGGCTTGAACGGGAACGTCACCTCGGTGATGTCCACGCGGCGACGTGGGCGACCGCGCTTGCCATCCATGCGCGAATTGAGGTCGGCCAGACTGAACACAGCCAAATGAGCCGAGGGTACCACCACGCCGGACGGAATGGGGATGTCGACAAAAGTCACGCGACCGCGCGTGATGGTGGGCACGGCCACGGAGCCCTCCTCGAGGCCGCGTGCGTTGAGCGCATCGACATCTCGCTTGAGCAGGGAGACGGTCACGTCCGATCCCACATGGCCCGCGTTTTCCGGCGCTGCCTGCAGCGACTCCTCGAACGGGACGGAGATATCGGTGAACGAGAGCTCCATCGACTCGCGCGCCCCGCGATCGGGGATGGCGAACACGCAGGCATAGCGGTTGTTCACCACCTCCTGGATACGACTGACGAATCGGTTGTCGGAGCCTGACAACGCCGGCTGCTCGATCTTGAGCTCGGCCGTGACCTGGCCGCCGACGCGGATGAGGCTCACGTAATTCAGGCGCTGCTGCCGCCCGAAATCAAGTTCCTGGGGACGAACGTAGAGGCCGTCCAAACGCGTGACCTTCGCATCGGCGGCACGACGCTCAAGATCCTCGTACGCACGTGCGCAATCATCGAACAACGACCGCGGCTCGGAAAGGATCACGAGCGCATCGCGGTGCACGTGCGCGAGCGGGCTCACCGCGCCCCCGTACATCAGCGGCAAGAACCGCTCGAGTTCAGGTGTAACCACGCGCGCCTGCACGAGTTCGAGCAGCGCCGCAAGCTCCGTGTCATTCTGCGCGGGCAGATAAAGCGCCTCCGAGATGCGTTTCACCGCGTCATCGGTGAGGGCGAGCTCGCGAACGGGACTTATCTCGACCGACTCCTCATCGCCGATCGTCTGGCCGGTCGACGCCACCATGAGGCGGATGCGGTCGATCTCATCGCCGAAGAACTCGATACGCACCGGGGCCGTGGATTGGGCGGCCCAGATTTCGACGGTATCGCCCTGCACGCGGAAGAGGCCGGGAGCATCGGCTGCGTCGGCGCGCGTGTACCCCATACCGACCAGGCGTGCAGGAACCTGCTCGAACGGAATCTCCTCCCCCACCGAAAAGACGGTCGATTGCCAATAACGGCTCTCGAGCGGCGGGACGCAGCGCAGCAGCGAACGCGCGGAGGCGACCATGATGCACGATTCGCCCTGGGCAACACGCGACATGGCGGCACAACGAGCGGCGACCACCGCATCGTCCGGCTCGTTACTTTTCCAGGGATAATCCTTGCGCTCGGGAAAACGGGCCACGTGCTCCGCGCCCACATACGCCGCGAGCGAACGGGCCGCCCGGTCCGCCGCCTCCTCGCCCGAAACGATATACACCGTGGGACGCGGGGCGCGGGCAAACTGCGCCGCGACCGCAAGGGTGCGGCCGGATTGGGAAATCGCAAGCGTGGCATCTTCACCAGCGGCGAGGGCCGCCTCGATGTCCTGAAGCGCTTCTGCGGTGTAGAGCTGCGCGGCTATGCGGTGAATAAGCATGAAGGGTGCCTCTCAACAAATCTCAATGGGCTATCCCAGTTTGGCGCTTGGGCAGATGTCGGCCAGCGGGCACTCGCCGCACAGGGGCTTGCGGGCATCGCAGATCTCGCGTCCCAGCATGATCCACTGGTGATTCACGTCATTCCAGTACTCACGCGGCAAGATCTTGAGCAAGTCCTGCTCGGTTTTGAGCGGCTCCTTCTCATGGGTCTTGGGCGAGAGCTTGAGACGATGGGCGATGCGGTTCACATGGGTATCCACCGCAATGCCATCGACGATTCCGTAACCGACGTTCAAAACGATGTTGGCCGTCTTGCGCCCCACACCCGGAAGCTTGACGAGCTCCTTCATCTCGTTGGGAACCACACCGCCGTAATCGGCCACGATCATCTGCGCGCACGCGATGCAGTGCTTGGCCTTGGTCTTGTAAAAGCCGAGCGACTTGATGACGTCGGAAAGCTCCTCGTATGTCGCCCCGGCCATCTGCTCTGGCGTGGGCCAACGGCGAAACAACTCGGGCGTCACCTTATTGACCTGGGCATCCGTCGTCTGCGCAGAGAGCAGGACGGCGATGACCAATCTGAACGGCGTTTCATGGTCCAGGAAGCACTCAACCGGGCCATAGCGCTCGTTGAGCCTACGACATGTCTCGATCGCGCGCTCGCGCTTGGCCGCATTCGTCTCACGTGGCATGGTTCGTGCACGCTCCTTGCTTACTCTTCGTCGTCCGCTACATCGCTGGATACATCCGAGATCTCGAGCAACTCGGCCGCCAGGGCGCCATCCTCCATCGCGGTGACGCTCTTGAGCTTGCGCTCAATCACATTCGTGCGGGTGTTGATGATGCCGTCGACGGTCTTGCCCGCCGTTTCGATCTGCCGAAGTGCGCGGCGCAACTCCGCCTGGTATTTGGGAAACTCGGCTTTCACGGCACTCAAGACCCTTTGAATCTCATCCGCTCTGCGCTGGAAGGCAAAGGTCTGATAACTCATCTGCAGACTGTTCAAGATGACCGCCATGGTCGAAGGGCCCGCGATGTTCACCTGATAGTCGCGCTGCAGGCATTCGATAAGGCCGGGACGGTCCACCACCTCGGCATATAGCCCCTCGAACGGCAAGAACATGATTGCGAAGTTCGTGGTCTCCGGAACGCTCAGATACTTGGAGGAGATATCTTTGGCCTCGGCTTTGATCACCTGCTCGAGGGCTCGGCGCGCCGCCGCCACCCCTTCCGCATCGCCCGCCTCGATGGCGTCGCGCAAATGCCCGTAGGTGTCCCCGGGGAACTTGGAGTCGATGGGCAGCCAAATGGGATCGCCGCCCTCGACGGGCAGCTTGACCGCAAACTCCACGCGCTCCGCGCTCCCTGGCTTCGTGGCCACGTTCTCAGCGTATTGGTCCGCCGTCAGTATGTCCCGCAAGATCGCACCAAGCTGGACTTCGCCCAAGATGCCGCGCGTTTTCACATTCGAGAGCACGCGCTTGAGATCGCCCACCCCCGAGGCGATGTTCTGCATGTCGCCAAGACCGCGATACACCGCCTCGAGCTGGCTGCTCACTTGTTTGAACGAAGCCCCGAGGCGGTCGTTGAGGGTGGCGGCGAGCTTCTCATCCACCGTGGCCCTGATTGCCTCGAGCTTGAGCTCGTTATCCCGACGAATAGCGCTGAGCTGCACGTCGACGGTCTCGCGGACCTTGTCTAGGCGCTGCTCCACCGCCCCGCGATTCTGCTCGAGATTCTGGGCGATTTCACGACGCGCCTCGTCGGCCTTGGAACTCACCTGGTCGATCGCACGCACCTGCGAGTCGAAATGTTGCTGCTCGACGATCGAGGTGCTGGCCGCCTGGTTGAGTGTCGCCTGCGTCGTCGTGAGCACCTGGGAGAGCACAGATTGGACGGAGACGAGCGCTTCATTTGCGCGCGCCATCTGCTCGCTCGCCTCATCCATGCGCGCACGGCTGCGCTCGAGCTCACGATGTGCGCGCACTTGCATCGCGATCGCCGTGGCCGCGCACACCGCAGCCGCAACGGAAGCCAACGCCGCAACCAGTTCCATGCCCATGCCATTGCCCTCACTCAAACGGCCAAATGCCCCACGAGGCGCCGACCGACCTGACATTCTCCCAAACCATCTTAAAGCAGTCGGCGAGCGCTTCCACGACTTCCTCGGGGCTGGCCCCACTCAACACGAACGTCAGCGCGTAGGAGGCGATGAACACCGCCACCAGAAGGACGGGCACGGCCAAGATGAGTACAAGGGTCCGAAGCACGGCCAACACCCGGCGCCTGCGAACTCGCTTGCGATCGAAGGCCAGCTCAGCCTGATACTCTTCATAAGCGACAGAGTGAGGCGAATCGTCCAAAACGGTACAAGCCGCTTGGGATCCAATAGATTTCCGCTGCTCAATAAAAAGGTCCATGCAAAGCCCTCCTCCTTGGGAAGGACGCACATGGATCGGAACTCTTAGCATTGCGCGGCCGGCGTCCGGAGTCAAGACCCGTTCGCCGACCGCGCTCACCTATCACCCGTGCGGTGTCACCGCAACAGCCCGATCATCACCTAGGACCGGCGAAGCCTTTGCATCAAGCCGGCAAACGCCGTGCTCAGACCAAGCACCAAAGCCCCCAGGGCCATCGGCATTGAAGCATCGCCCGTCGAGGGCAAACCGCTGGCGGGCTTACCGTTGGCAGGCTTACCGCTCGCGCCGGGCGTTTCCTCCGATGTATCGAGCTCGGCATCCGGCTGAGACTGCTCGCCTTCGGGTCGCTGAGGCTTCTCGGAGCCGTCGGGAGCACTGCCGCTGCCGTCGGACCCATCGCCACCGTTGCTGTTGCCGTTGCCGTCGCCGCTGTCACCGCCGTTGCCATTGCCATGGCCACCGCCGCCGTTGTCGCCACCGTTGCCGCTATCGCCACCGTTGCCATTGCCGCCCTGATTGCCATCATTGCCATCGCCGCCATCGGGACCAGGAAGCTCGGGGCCAGGCTCGGCGGGGCCCAAATCGACCTGGACCTCATCCGATGTCACCGCGTCGAGGCCGGGCAGACCCTTCACGCGCGCAAAGGCATAGTATTTCTCGCCCGGCATCAGGCTCGTGAACACCGGGTCGGCTGTCCACGTGTTGAGCGGGTTGCCCTGAACCGAAGGCTCGTCCCCCAGAAGCACCGGAGCCTCCATGGGCGGATTGGGCGAATCGCACAGCGCGTACTCAATCCGATGCTCCAGCCCCTCAACGCCCGAAACCGTCGCGCTCAAGCGCAGCGAATCCCCGCCGATCTTCTCGACCGAAATCGCCACCTGCACGTTCGCCGGCGAGACCGTCACCGCAAGCGGGACGTTGAGCTGGCGCGCCTCAGCGCTCGAACCCGCCGCACGGTACGTCACCGTCGCCACGGCCTCATGCGTGCCGGCCGCGATGCCCGCAGCCGGAGAAATCTTCCAGCTCGAATCGGTCCCCTCGGGAGCCACCGCGGAATTCCCCTTTGTCACGACAAACGCATCGGAATCAACGGTGACGGACTCGATGGTCACCTCGGCCTTGCTCGTGTTGACCAGCTCGATGGGCAGGGCCTCCACAGGCTGACCGACTTCCATCGGCTTGAAGCGCAGCGGCTCGGCCTCCAGACCCGGCTCATGGACCTCGTAAAAATCAAAGAGCGTCGCGCTGAAGTAGATGTCCGTCAGGTGAATCTTGAAGTAGCGACCGCGCACCGGACCGCTTGCAAACGTAAAATCGCAGCTTCGAGGACCCTTATTCCAGTTCGGCATCGCCGCGCTACTCGTGCCGTTCTTTCCGTAGCTTTCGACGACCGTGAACTGGTCACCGTCAACCGGAGTGCCCGCCGGCAACCCAGTATCGGGGGCTGCCGATACCGTCACCGTCATCCTGTCCCAACGCGGCACGCCGTTCGTGCCCGCGTTGCCCGGCCTCCAGTAGGTGAGCGAACTGATCTCGCGCTCATGACCCAAATCGATCACGATCCATGCGTCGGGACCGCTCTCCGCCTTCGTGATCCAAAACTCGTTGCCCGGGCCGTAATATCCGTCGATGACGCGGTTCGCCATCGCCGTGCCGTCACGCGAAGACGAATACGAGTTCACGGCCATCTCCTCATACGGCACGAAACTCGCATCGCGCTCGCCCGCGGTGAAGGAGAACGTCACAGCCTCGGAAGCTGCCGACATTCCCGTTGCGGGACGGCGCACCTCGACCGTGCGATTTCCCTTGTACGTGCGCCCGATATCAAAAGGCTCCCACGTTCCACCGTCGACACGCATCTGCAGCCCCTCGACGACCTTGCCGTCCTGGAAGTAGATGCGGTTGGCGCGATCGTTGCCCTCGATCATGATGCGGCCGAGCTCGCGCCTGGAAATATCGATTGAGTTGACTACATTCGCGCCGATGAGCTGGATCTTGATGTCGTTCTCGGCCGTGATCGACTCGAGCTGATCGCCCGTGAGCTGTACCTCGGTTTCGCCGGCAGTCAGCTGCGTCCAGGAGGAGCCTCCGTCCAAGCTGTACTTCCAAGCAACGCCGCCGCCGCGCAGGTGCTCGCCCAGGCGGATCTTTCCGCCATGCTCGCCATCATAGGAGAACAGCGCCACCGCGCCATCGGAGCGACCCATGAGAGCATGGGCGATGCTCACGCATGCATCGCGGTTGACGGTCTCATCCTTTGTCACCTGCGTGGCTTCTTGCAGCGCATCCATGCGGATCGCGTCCAGTGCCACCAGGTACTTGTTTTCGGTGCGACGGTTGATCTCCTTGATGAGGTCGTGCATCGGCAGCGGATGGAACTTCAAGTCCTCCGCGAGCCCGGAGGCGAATGCCGCCCATTCCTCGGCCGCAGCGCCGCGCTTCACCATAAGGTCGATCTGCCCGCAAATGGCATCGTAGTTGATGGCCTGCGCAGCCCGCGCCGCATTCATCGCCTCTTCCTGGGCGGCGGCGTCGCCGTCAAAGCTCGCAGCCACCAGGCGCGCCTCGTAGCTGTGACGATACGCCTCCGCATCCGCCAGCGCCTCCTGGGCGTACAGGGCGTAACCGCCGCGGAAATCATAGGTGGAGGTACGGCCCCAGTCGCCCATCCAGTGCGCGACGTCGGCGTTCCGGCTCCGCCCAAAACCCGACACGTCATTTTGGACGCGATACGTGGGCACCATCTTGCCCGACGCGTCCCGACGCAGCTCGTACGTGAGCGTCGCCGCATGGCCGGGCTGTCCCACCACGAATGAGGGGACACCCACCATGCCGTTGAGATTGGCGAACGTCTTTGCAAGGGCACCGCACACGCCGCCCTTCTCAAACGCCATCCACAGGCGGTGGTACCTCGTCTTTTCCTGCGTGGCGCCGGGGACCTTTGAAGTTTCGCCACAGCCGATGTGATAGGGATCGGTCGGCTTCTGATTGGGGAAGTTCGGATCATCGTAAGCGAGGCGATACTTCTCCTGCCAACCGCCTTGCCACGTCGTAAGAGCGCCGCCATCCGTTCCGGTGGAGGACTTGATCTCGGTCACAGGGCCGGTGAACTTCGCATCGTCGTAAAAATCAGCGTAGCTATACCCGCCATTGTTGGTGAAATCGCCCTTGTACCACACATATGAATACGCATTCAGACGACTGTCCTCATGCTCGGCGTTGGGATAGCGATACAGCGAGTAGTTGGCCAGCCAGGCGAGCTCCTCGTCTGGGATCTGGTTCTCGAACACATAGCGCATGGTTTCGACCGGCAGTCCGTCGAAGAGCTCCTTCTGGAAGCGATATCGGCCGTCCGCGCGAAAGACCTTGATCATGTTGTAGCGCACGAGCGGATCAGATACGAAACCCGGGTCGCCCGTCCACAGGCGCGCGCGACCCGAAACGTCGAGCGAGGCGGCGATCATCATGCGCAGGAAGACGTCGGCGTCGGCACCAGTCAGATCCCCACCATAGGCCTTACGCAAATCGCGCAAAATTCCGAGGGACTGGATGTAGTCAGCCGGAAGCGCCGCGGCGTTCTGACTATTTGTATGAACCTTGCCGCCCAGGATGTAATGACGCAACGCGGAAAGATCGCCCATCAGCCAGTCGACGAGCTCGGCATTGGCCGCATCCTTCTCGCAAAACTCGCGGAGCTGCTGCTCGCCCGCGCGGTTGACGAGCTCCCGCTGTAAAAGTAGACGCTCCGCGGCCTCATCCAGCGCGCCCTCGGCGGCACGGGCCGCAAGATCGCGCGCACTACCGAGCTTGCGGATCTGTCCATCCAGGCTCGCAAGCGACTGAACCGCGCTCGCCGGCGCCGCGTGGGCAGCGATGGGCGGTATCGCCATGGGAACCGCCACCGATGCCGTGACGATACCAGCGGCTACGGCGGCCGCCCTGATCGCACTCGTCGCAGTGCGGGAGCTATTCACATAACGGGTAGTTGCGAGATGGGTCTCGCGGGGGCGCTGGTCGATCATGGCCATGGCGCACTCCTTTTATGCTGCGTGTATAGTACCCGCTCATTTTACCCTAGTACCTTGATGGGAAATATGTTTTTCGCACCGCGAAATCGCCTATCACGAATAAGCCCCCGCGATCGCTCGATCACGGGGGCTCGCTTTCCTTGCGATACGTGAGGTGCTTCGATCCTAGTAGTTGACGACCTGCTCCTCAAAATAGGCCTGCGGATGGGCGCATACGGGGCACAGCTCCGGCGCAGTGGGACCAACATGCAGATGGCCGCAGTTCAGGCACTTCCAGACCTTCACGCCCTCGCGAGCAAAGACCTCGCCCTTCTCAACGCGCTCGGCAAGCTTGTTGTAGCGCTCCTCATGGGCCTTCTCGACGGCGCCGACGCCGCGGAACTTGGCGGCGATGGCCGTAAAGCCCTCTTCCTCGGCGGTCTTGGCGAACTCATCGTACATGGTGGTCCACTCGTAGTTCTCGCCCGCCGCCGCGTCGCGCAGGTTCTCCAGCGTGCTCGGAATATCGCCGCCGTGCAGCTCCTTGAACCACAGCTTGGCGTGCTCGGCCTCGTTCAGGGCCGTCTCCATGAAGATGTTGGAAATCTGAACGAAACCCTCCTTCTTAGCCTTGGAGGAGTAGTAACGATACTTGGTATGCGCCTGAGACTCGCCGGCGAATGCGGCCTCGAGGTTCTTCTTGGTCTGCGACTGCTCGAAATCCATGAGTTCCTCCCTCGGTGGTGCAACACAGGCACGGCGCCGCGGCTGCACCACATCCGCGACCCGATGATGGGCCGGCCCCTATCGAGAAACCGTCCCAATGAGATAGTTGTACCCCAATTCCACGATGCCTCAATCAGGCGATGCGCCAAACCCCTTCGTTTTCACAGCAGAACCCCTCGCGTCCCAGATCCGAGAGAATGGACTCGACCAGCTCACGCTCCACCGGAGCTCGGCCTGCATCGTGCTCGGAGGCGCAAAGCGCCGCGTGCACGGACGGGGCATCCATCCCCTCCCCGAGTTCGCCCGCCGCGAGAAGCATGCGCACGATCTCAGCGCGTTTCTGACGACGGGACCCCTCGAACTTCGACTGGCGCGTATACGCCTTAGCGCGTCGAGAGGGGTTGGGAACGGTCTTTTTGAGGTACGCACCGTAATCGAGCATCGCGTAATACCAAGACCGGGGCGTATCGTCTTCGTCCTGAGGAACGGCATAAGCGCCCATAGGCCCACCATCGACGTCGATCGATGTTTCGACCGAATCCAGCCCCGCCGGGCAGGTTGCCTCGACGATGGGAACAAGCTCCTTGTCGGGCACAGACGGCACGTCTGGGAAGAGGTGGTGCAGCACCACGGTCCTCACGTTCGTCTCGAGGTACACCCCGGGCAGATCGAAGGCGAACGCCCGAATCCCCTGCGCCGTCGCAGGTCCGATACCGGGCAGGGCGACGAGCTCCTTCACTTCAGTGGGGAAAACGCCGTCGTAATCGAACGCGATTTGCTCGGCCGCCGCCTTGAGCGCCAACGCACGGCGGTTGTAACCCATGCCCTGCCACGCCGCCAACACCTCGGCTGTGCCGGCTTCGGCGAGGGCGAACACGCTCGGGAACCGATCCAGCCATTCGACCCAACGGGTCTCCACGCGCGCCACCTGCGTTTGTTGCAACATGACCTCAGACAGCCATATCTCATACGGATCGCGCGTGCGGCGCCACGGAAGGTCGCGATACAGACGAACCCCTTCCGTCCTCACAAGCGTACGGAAGGGGTTCATGTCCATGCGTGCTCCTTAAGGGCGAGCAGCTTACTTGCCGCACACCTTCCCACACGACGCGTATTCGACAAAGCGGTCGCGGTCGGTGAATTTAACGTCAACAGCGGGATATTGACGGTGATTGACGACATCGTCAAGCGTCACGGAATCAAGGTAGTCGCGCAGCAGCTCCTGAGCACCGGCCCAGATGGGGTGATAGCAGCAGCACTCCATACGCGGGCACATGCCCTCATCGGCGGTGCAGTCGTTCATGACGAGCGGGCCCTGCACGGCCTCGACGATCTGGCGAATGGTGATCTCGGACGGCTTGAGGCGCAAGCGCATACCGCCGCGCACGCCACGCAAGCTCTCCACGATGCCGGCCTGAACCAGACCGTGCTGAATCGAGCGAGCGAAAGAATACGGGACATCCACCGCCTCGGCGGCGGTACGGACCGACAGAAGGCTCTTGTTACCTTCGGCAAGCATCGCCAGCATTCGGAGGGCGTAATCGGTTTTGCGGGAGATATCCATCTCAATAAACTCCTTGCTGGGCTTCACGCCACTCGACCGCAGGTTAAAACACAATCAGCATGAACACGGGCGCCCCGAGAAGACCCCCTATCAATTTATATCAGTTTTTTTCATCAACTATACAACGTTTGACGAAAGACGTCCTTTTGGGAACTCATGTACTTTAAGACTTAAATCTAACGCAAAAAGCCCCGTCAGAAGACGAGGCTTTAATTGCGATGGCGGGAAGTACGGGGCTCGAACCCGCGACCTCCGACGTGACAGGCCGGCGCTCTAACCAAACTGAGCTAACTCCCCAGGCAGGCAATTCGCTTGTGCTCCTCGCTGCGGGGATTAGTATACACAGAGAACAACGATGGACGCAAGAACTTTTTTCAAAAAAATCTCCCCGTTGCCCAATGGATATAAAACCGCAGGTCAGATGCGATAAAACTCGCCTTAAACAGGCTTCTTCGCGCCGATGAGCATAAAACTTTTTCTCTAAACCCATCGCCCATCTAAGAAAAAAGGGCCGCGCACATGCGCAGCCCCTCCCTATAAATCGATGATCTCGACCGAGAGAACTCGGCCCGCCTCCACCATCAAACGCGCGATGGTGGGCCCGCGCATGCCGCGCGGCAATGAAGCCGATCCCGGATTGATCACCAAGCACCCATCAAGACGCTCGATCATGGCGCGGTGCGTGTGACCGCACACGGCCACGTCGACGTCGCCCAAAGGCAGCCGCTCGCGGAAGTGCGACACCGCGAAACGCAGGCCCTCGTACGTGAACTCGTTCAAACGAACGACCTCGGGGCCGTACGCGTAAAAGCCGTCATTATTGCCGAGCACGCCGCGAATGGCAGGCACGCTCACCTCAAGCTCGGCCCAATTGGACTCCGAAGTGATATCCCCCGCATGGATCAACAGGTCGCACCCGTCAATCTCACGCTTGAGCTCCGGTGCGAGATAGCCGTGCGTATCCGAGACGATGTCGATGCGGCGCGCCATTACAGATTCAACGCCTTCTTGAGCGGAACCACACGGCGGCGGCTCACGGGGATACGCTCATCCACGCCGCTCACGCCGAGCTGGATGGCGCCGGAAGGCACGGTCTCGACATCTTCGACGTTGACGAGGTTCACGATATAGCGGCGATGCACGCGGAAGAAGCCGAACTCGCCCAGCTTGGACTCGAACTGCGCGAGCGAGGTGGTGGACAGATAGCGATCGTCCTCCGTGAAGATGCAGGAGTAATCGTCCTTGGCCATGATGAAGCGGATCTGATCGACCGGGATGAGAACCTTGCGACCGCCCTTTTCCACCGGGATACGCTCGATGTTGGTGGGCTTGGCCACAGGCTCGACCGGCACCGGCTTGGCGCGAGCGATGACCTTCTCGATCGCGCGGTCCAAACGGGCCTCCTCGACCGGCTTCATGAGATAGTCGACCGCATCCACGTCGAACGCCTCGACTGCATGGTCGCTGTAGGCGGTCACGAATACAATCGCAGGCGGATTCTTGAGCTTATAGAGGGCCTCGGCAAGCTGCAGACCCGACGCTCCGGGCATCGAGATATCCAGGAACACGACGTCGACCCTCGTCCCCATGAGCATCTCGATGGCGGAGCGGACGCTCGACGCCTCGGTGATGGAGCCGATCTTGCCCGTCTGCTCCAAGAGGAAACGCAGCTCAGAGCGCGCAGGGGCCTCGTCATCGACGATCATCGCACGTAGCATATAAATCGATTACCTTTCATTCCTACAAATGGGACCCGACACAGGCGCCGTCCGTACGGTCTCGTACCCATTCTACCCCTCGTCGTACATACTACCCTCAAGATCGAGATGCAGGCGAACGGCGGTTCCATGTCCGGGCTCGGACTCGACGCTCGTGCGCGACTTGGGCCCGTAGAAGCGCTTGATGCGCTCAGATATGTTGTGCATGGCAACGCCCGCGCCACCGCCCTGGGGTGCATTAGGGTCGGGAGGTGTCACCGATTGGTCGAACAGGCGCATGGCGGTCTGCTCGTCCATGCCCACGCCGTCGTCGGCGACCTCGATGGACACTGCGCGATTCCCCGCCATGGCAACGGTGATGGAGATGCCAAGCGGCCCCTCGTCGGGCATGGCATGGCGCACGGCGTTCTCCACCAGCGGCTGGATGACGAACGCGGGAATCTGCATGTCCTCCGCGTTCTCGTCCACATTGGTGGTCACGACGATACGGTCCTCACCAAAGCGAGCCTTCTCGAACTTCAGATAGCGCAACGTCTGGGCGATCTCTCGCTTGACGGGAATGAGCTGGCCGGAGTTCTCGAGCGTAGCGCGGTAGAACTGGGAGAACTCGCGCAGGAGCTCGCGAGCCCGCAGGGGCTCGGTACGGGTGAGCGCCGCGATGGTGTTCAGCGTGTTGAACAGGAAATGCGGGTTGATCTGGGCTTGCAGCGCGCGGATCTCGGCGCGGGCGGTGAGCTCGGACTGGCGCTCGAGCTCGTGCACCGTGAGCTGGGTGGAGAGCAGCTCGGCAAAACCCGATGCCAATGCATACTGGGTGCGGTTGACATGGCGCGGGGAGCGGAAATAGAACTTAAGCGTTCCCACCGCCTGCCCGCGCACCATGAGCGGCGCGATGATGCCCGCCGGAATGTGGCGGCGGCGTCCCCGCTCGCCGCGCACGTCCATCACGTTGGTGAAGGACTGGGCGATGCCGTGATCGATGACATAGCGCGTAGCGGGGGTGTGAATGGACGACCCCGCCGGAAAATCCTCAGAGAGCTCGCCCACGCAAGCGAGGACGACCTCGCGGTCGGTGACGGCGATGGTCATCGCACGGGTATGCGGCAGCAGGCGGCGACAGATCTGCTCGGCGCTCTCGGGCGTGAGGCCGCAGGTGATGTCCTCGAGCATCTCGGACGCGACGGCGAGCGTCTGCTCGGTGTACTGGGAGCGCAACGTGTCAGGCGTGAGGAACGCGTAGATGAACGCGAGGACCAAGATCACGAGCAGCGTGAGCGCCGCGAGGGTCGTGATCGATTCGACGCCCGTGAGGATGGCGTGGCCGAACAGGCAGACCAGCGCGAAAATCGCCATCGCGCTCAACAGGCGTATGGCGGGAAGCGCATCGACAGGGGCCAGGCCGCGCGCACCGGCGGCGATTCGGGCACTCGCCCGCATATCTTGCTTGTTCATTAACGCTCCAACAGGGCACGCAGCCCCTCGTCGCCCGCGAGACCGGCCACGATACTCGGCCAGAAGCTCACAAAGCGCAGATAATCATCTTGATGCTCGCGCGCATGCCCGCGCGCCTCGTCTATCCCATGGCGATAGACGCGCCAATATCCACGATGCTCGCGGGTGAACAGGGCGCGGACCAGCGCGGTCTTGCGCACGCGGTCGTCCAGCCCATCCGAGATCCACGGGCCCGGATAAGGCATGAGCGAGGCGGCCGTGACCGATGTGATGTCGGGCCGGCGAGCGGCGCTGGCGAGCTTGGCGCGCTCGTAGTACCAGCGGTACACGTTTTGCATGAAACGCGGCGCGTACTCGGCCTGGTGGGGCGGCAGATGCTTGACCACCCAGGCGTTGTCGAACCACACGTCCATACCGGCGAGGCGCATGTTGAACAGGAAGTCCAGGTCCTCACCGCGGGTGATGAACGGATCGAAGGACACGCGGCGAAACGCCCGCGCGTGCACGGCAAAGCAACCGCCGCACACGTAATTCGAACGCGAGATGCGCGTGCCCGAAAGAGCACGCTCCATCCAACGGTTGAACTCGATGCGCTTGGTCCACCAGCGATTGGTGAGACCGTTCTTCTTCGTGGTGTCGGCCAGGGGCGAGCCAGCCTCGTTGTAAAAGTAGCCGCTCTTGGCGAGGATGGGCAGGCGCTGGCGCGTCTCATGCCCCAAGCCGTACAGGGCCTTCTCCAAGAAATCGGGGGCGAGCACCACTTCGTCGTCGTCCAAGAACACCACGGCGTCATGGCCGAGAATAGCGGCGCAGACCAAACCCATGTTGCGGATGGCGCCGTAGCCGCGCAGGGACACGCCCTCGCCACGCACCTTGGGCGCGATCGCGGCGACACGGTCCATGATGACCGAGGCCTCGCGGTTGGTGACGAGCGTCACCTCGAGCGAGGGATGGTCCTCGATGATTCCATGGACGCGCTCGGCGATGCGCTCCGTGAGCTGCTGGGGGCAGACGAGCAGCACGATGATGCGGCCGATGTTCCTGACCTGCTCGAGGGAAGCCAGGCAGCGATCGAGCTCGGGGCGCGCGGAGCCCACCTCGGAAGCGTGATCATACGCCCCCGGCGATTCGAGATCGGCGGAATCGCCCGCCCAATAGCTCGGTATCACGATGGTTGAATTCATGCGCCCTCCCCTCGGCTAACAACTCGAGCGGAAGCGCCTGTAATCGCGCGCCGATTCGCGGCGCGCGGTGCGAGCGAACTCCCGCAGCTATTACCTGCTTGTACCCGTTTGCGCGAGTTCACGCTTGATGAGCGGCGTTTTTGCCAGCGAACGGGCAAGCGGATACCCCAACAGATACATGATAACCGCTTCACCCAGCCCCGTGGTCACCAACCCGAAGAGATACATAAGCGGATAGGCACCATCTAGCGAGATGGACGTGAAGGGAATGGTGTAAAAGCCGATCCCCTGCAGCAACAGGGGAAGATACGCCGGAACGATGAGGGCGTTGGCCAGCACCGGGCCCATGAGCGCGATCGCCGGACGACGGCGCAGCTTCCAGGTGATGGACGCGCCAACGAATGTGGCGAGAGAGCCGAACACCACGTCGAGCATGCCGAGCATGCCCGTACCGGACAAGGCGATGTTGGCGATATTGGCGATGGCGCAGCCCAGGGTAAGCCCCGGAACGGCCGCAGGCGTGAACAGGGCCAAGACGCACAGGGCTTCGCTCACGCGGAACTGGATCGGGCCCCAGGCGAGACTGCCCAAAAACATCACCGTGACAAGCGTGGCGGCGGCGTACACGGCCGCAATCATGCCCACGCGCGCGATGTAATGCGTGTCACACGAGCGCACGGGAGCCTCACCCGTCATGGCGGAAGGGGTGTTCTTGCTGTTCTGTTCCATGTTCTTCATCACCTTCAAAGAATCGGAGGGCTTTGCTGTTGCTCGCAAAGCCCTCCGCAAAGGTGACCGATGTCATCCCCCGCACCGGACGGCGCGGGGCACAGGCAGGCGCTTAGACGCGCGCCTCCTGCATGCGGGAGAGCTTTACTAGCATGACCAAACCCACTACCAGCAAAATCCCGATGGAAAGCACTCCTAAAGAAGGATCGTGCGTGAGCAAGGTCACAACAGATACTAGCAGAGTACCCATGACAGATGCGTAACGTCCGAAAATATCAAAGAAGCCGTAATACTCGTTGGAGCGCTCCTTGGGGATGAGACGACCGAAGTAGCTGCGAGAAAGCGCCTGGACGCCACCCTGGAACATGCCCACCAGGACGGCCAAGATCCAAAACTCCGCAGCGGACTTGAGGAAGAAGGCGGCAAACAGCACGATGCCCACATAGGCCGCCACCGCGACGATGATCATGCGCAAGGTGCCCACGCGGCCGGCGAGCTTTCCGTAGATGATCGCCGAGGGGAAGGCCACGAACTGCGTGACGAGAAGCGCCAGTACGAGCTGGGTGGAGTCGATGCCAAGGGCGGCTCCGTAGCTGGTAGCCATGGAGATGACCGTGTGTACGCCGTCGATGTAGAAGAAGAACGCGACCATGAAGACGAGCAACACGCGGTCGTGCATGATGCTGCGCATGGTGTCGGCCAGGCCCTTGAACGTGTTCTTGATGTTGTGGACCACGCCGCTCACGCTCTCGTCGCGCTCCTTGCCAAAGCGCTGCTGATACGTGCGCAGCAGCGGAACGGTGAAGGCGAGCCACCACAAGGCGGTGATGATGAAGCAGATGCGCGTGCAGGTTAGGGTATCCAGGCCGAGCATGCCCGGGCCGGCGAAGATCAGGGCGATGCATGCCATGAACGGAATGGTAGAGCCAACGTAGCCCCAGGCAAAACCGGAGCTCGACACCGCGTCCATGCGTTCATCGGTGGTGACGTCGGTGAGCATGGCGTCGTAGAACGTCATCGACGAGTTGAGGCCGATGGTGCACAGCACATACACCACCAAGAACGGCAGCGCCCCCATGGGGATTGCCTCGACCATGCACAAGATGACACCGGTGAAGAAAAAGCCCGTGAAGAACTTGATCTTATTGCCCGCATAATCGGCCAGCGAACCCAGGATGGGCATGAGCAGGGCCACCACAAGCGAGGCGACCGTCTGGGCATTGGCCCAGGCGGTCACCAGCTCCGCCGGGTGCGCGCCGGTGTTGATGGCGTTGAAGTAGATGGGCACGACGGCGGTGTTCAGCAGGACGAGGGCGGAATTGCCCACGTCGTACATGACCCAGTTGCGCTCCATCTTGGTGTATTTGAGTGCCATGCCAGCGGCCCTTCCCGTCGGTTCCTAACGCTGCTTTAAGCAAGTATCGTAATGATACGGCACGCCACGTTAAGGCTCGGTAAGTATTCGGCCAAACGGTCGCAAGGCAGTGCAACGGGCCTCACGTGGGGGCCCACTTGGGGGCCCACTTGGGGACAGGCACAGATTGCAACTACTGAGCGAATTGGCTGCTGTAAAGCGTGGCGTAGAACCCTCCCGCAGCGAGAAGCTCGTCATGCGTGCCGCTCTCGACGATGCGACCATCGCGCATGACCAAGATGCAATCGGCGTTTCGGATCGTGCTCAGGCGATGCGCGACCACAAAGCTCGTACGGCCCTTCATGAGCTCATCGAACGCGGCTTGGACCTGGAGCTCGGTGCGCGTATCGATGGAGCTCGTAGCCTCATCGAGCAGCAGAATCGCCGGATCGGCAAGCATGACGCGAGCGATGCACAGCAGCTGTCGCTGACCTTGCGACAGAGAGCCGCCATCCTCGGGAAGCACCGTGTCGTAGCCATGGGGCAGAGCGCGCACGAACGCGTCGGCATGAGCACGACGGGCGGCCCGCTCAACTTCTTCGCGCGTGGCGCTCGGACGGCCGTAGGCTATGTTGTCGTGCACGGTGCCCTCGAACAGCCAGCTGTCCTGCAGCACCATGCCGAACGACCGACGCAGACTCTCGCGGGCGCACGACTCGATGGGCACCCCATCGATGCGAATCTCGCCCGCGCCCACGTCGTAAAAGCGCAGGAGCAAATTGATGAGAGTCGTCTTGCCGCACCCAGTGGGGCCCACAAGCGCCATACGCATGCCAGGGCGCGCGTGCAGGCAGATGTCTCGCAGCACGGGATGCTCTTTGACGTAAGAAAAATCAACATGGTCAAACACGACATCGCCCGCCGCAACAGCCGGGCCTGCCGCATGCACGTCCAACTCGACCGCATCTTCCGCATCCGGCACGTCCTCAACGGCATCGAGCAGCGTGAAAACACGGCGCGCCGAGGCATATGCGCCCTGAATCTGCGTCACCACCGCCGAGATCTCGTTGAACGGCTTGGTGTACTGGTTCGCATAAGACAGGAAGATCTGAACCTCGCCCACAGTAAGCGGGGCGGGGAACCCGGTAATCACGCCGACGAATCCCGCCACGGCCACTGCGGCGTAGATGATGTTGTTTACAAAGCGGGTTCCCGGATTGGAGAGCGAGCTTAAAAACTGCGCGCGCTCGCCCGCCGCATAGAGCTCGCTATTGATTGCCGAGAACCCCTCACATGCCCGGTCGCCATACGCAAACGCGCTCACCAGCCGCTGCGCTCCGACATACTCCTCGATATACGCCGAAAGCCCGCCCTGGATGCGCATCTGCGCAGTGAAGCTCTTGCCCGACAAGCGCGCCATGGCACTGGCCGCGAGCATGGAAAACGGAGTTGCGAGCACCACCACGAGCGCCATGGGCAGCGAAGTCGCGACCATGAAGACAAGAGTCGCAAGCACGGTCACCACGCCGTTGAAGAGCTGATTCAATCCCTGGAGCAGACCGTCGCCCACCTGGTCGACATCATTGACCACGCGTGAAATGAGGTCGCCATGGGCATGCGAATCCACGAGCGATAACGGAACACGCGTGAGCTTGTCGTTGGCCTCGACGCGCAGGTCGCGCACGGTGACATAAGACACGCGATTCACGCACACGCCCTGCAACCACTGCAGCAAGGCGCCCGCAACAACCACCGTCGCGAGCTCGATCAACAGCGGGGCTAGCGCGACAAAATCAACTCGGCCCGCACCCAGAATCATGTCGATGCCGCGGCCGATGAGAATCGGGGTGTAGAGCTGCAGCACCACGCTCGCCGCCGAGCTTGCAAACGCGGCGACCAGCGTCATTCGATGCGGACGAACATAGGTCAGCAAGCGGCGCGTGACCTGAGCCGCCGACATCCTTGTGCCCGAGACCGGGTCGCGATCGGAGCTGGACGGTCCCTTTAGCTCATTCAGGCTCTCGTTGCCGGCAACTGCGGCGGTGATGGTAGCCGCGCCGGCCGTGGATGCGTACGGATTAGGCATGAGACGTCGCCCCCTCCCCTGCCCCAAGTTGGGATGCGCAGATTTCGCGGTAGATATCGCAGCTGCTCAGCAGCTCTTCATGCGTACCCACGCCCACGGCCGAGCCATGCCGCATCACGCAGATGAGGTCGGCGTCACGCACCGAGGACACGCGCTGACTCACAATCACCGTGGTCGGGTCTCCACCCTGCGCGCCCTTCGCGCACGTGAGCCCCCTAGTCGCCGTGCGTAGGGAGGCGTCGGTCTTGAAGTCGAGCGCCGAAGCCGAATCATCCATGACGATGATCCGAGGGCTGCCCACCAGCGCGCGAGCGATGGTCAGGCGTTGCCGCTGCCCGCCCGAGAAATTCTTGCCACCCGCCTCAACCGGCGCATCGAGCCCCAAGGGAAGCGCGGCCACAAACTCGCGTGCCTGCGCCGTCTCAAGTGCGGACCACAGGTCGGCATCCGTGGCGGAAGGATCGCGCCACGTCAGGTTCGAACGTATCGTCCCGCTCACCAACTCGGCTTTCTGCGGCACAAAACCCACCTGGCGACGAAGCGCATCAAGGTCCCAGGCCCGTACATCACGTCCGAGCACCTCGACAGAGCCGCCCGTCACTTCGTGAAGACGCGGAACGAGACTCACGAGTGTTGATTTGCCCGAGCCGGTGCCTCCAATGATCCCGAGCGTCCCGCCCCGAGGCAATTCGAGCGTCACATGGTCGACGGCATTCACCGTGCTCCCGGGATACGCAAAGCAGGCATCACGCAAGGCGATGGCGAATTCCGCATGCTCATCCGGCTCGGTCGCCGCATCGGCCCCCGAACGAATTCCCGGCTCGCAATCGAGCACCTCCAGGATGCGCCCGGCGCTCGCGCCCGCCTTGGTGAATACCACTACCAGGTTGGCGACATAGACGATCGACAGCAAAGTCTGCGTCATGTAGTTGACGAATGCCATCACCTCGCCCTGCGTAAGAGCGCCGGCATTCACCTGCAGACCTCCCACCCACAGAATCGCGCAGACGGCGAGATTCATCACGAGAAACGTCGCGGGGTTGAGCACGCAGGAGAGCTTTCCAACGGCGATGGCAATGTCTACCTGCTCATCCGCCGCATGACGGAAGCGCTCACGCTCGTGGTCCTCCCGTACAAATGCGCGCACCACGCGAGCGCCCGACAAGCCCTCGCGCGTAAGCAAGCCGATGCGATCGAGCTTTTGCTGCATGCGCTTGAAATACGGGACGCAGCGGGCCATCACGAACCAGAAAATACCGCCGATGAGTGGCATTGAGATAAAGAAGATGATGCTCAGCTTCGCATCGATGGCCATCGCGGCGATCATCGAGCCCACCGAAAGCAGCGGCCAGCGCGTGAGCTGACGCACGCCCAAAGCGATGGCAAGCTGAACCTGATTGACATCGTTGGTGATACGGGTGATGAGCGATGGCGTACCGAAACGGTCGATCTCGGCATAGGACAGGGCATTAACGCGCTCGAACAAGGCGTTTCGCATGTCGGTTCCCATGCCCTGCGAAGCACGAGACGCCATTTTTTGGCAGACAAGCGTAAAAACAAAGCCCGCACACGCCATGAGCACAAGCAAACCACCGTATGCAAGCACGGTTTCCACGCTGCGGCCGCCCACCCCACGGTCGATCATCCGCATCACCACGAGAGGGGTGGTCAGGTCGAACACGACCTCGATCAGTTTGCTGAGGGGCCCGAGGATGCACTCGAGGCGAAAGGGCCTATAGAATCGCTTAAGAAGCTCGATCATGCAGGACATTCCCAAATCGAAGGTGCTTACATCCAAGGAGGCCCGGCCAAACGCCAACACGGGCCAACGTCCCGTATTCTACTCTGCCGATTACCAGCTCCCGATTAATTGCCCGTGAAAATACGTCGCACCCAACAAGGCATACACGGCAGACGCAAGGGCGCACATGGCAGACACCAAGGCGTACATGGTAGGTGCGCGGGCCCTCGAGCAGCAAATGCCGTCCAATAGGGGGTTTGTTTTTATTCGTTTTCCCGGAAGTGGTCAAAATACCCTGATTGTGCGCCGAAAAGAAGGGCATCGAAGCCGTGCATAAAAATGGATTCGTCCGAATCCTGGCATTTTGCCCAATTGTCAACGCAAGCGTTCGGCAATATGGCCCCCTCGGCAGACCATTGCCCTCCCTTTCCGGCTTCCGACCAACTCTGGAAGCGAAATTCAGCGCACAATCAGGATATTTTGACCACAACGCCGAAAACGCATGAAGCGATTTCCGTCATTCGCAAAAATCTATTCATTGCGCACGGCGAAACTTTGATTTTTATTCATTTGCGGAAAACGAGGACCGCAGGGCAACAGTGACGCCCAAATCGGACACACACTCGGACACGCACGGGGTGGGACGCAATGCCCTCCAGCGCCCCCCCAACAGCTAGCATCGCTGAATGGGCGTGCGCATCGAGCGCTGCGTGCGTACCGAGCACCGCGCGCATCGAGCACCGAATCAGGGCATGAAAAAAGCCCCATTGCTGGGGCTCTCTCAATCAGTGGTGCGGGCGAAAGGACTTGAACCTTCACGGGGTTGCCCCCATATGGACCTGAACCATACGCGTCTGCCAATTCCGCCACGCCCGCGTGATTTCCAATAATAGTAAAAGACACGGGGACGGGCAAGGACTTTTTTCATTTTTTCTCACCAGGCGCTTCGATACGACCCCAACCGCACCGGCGGGCCACGCGAGCGCATCGATTGCCAGGAATGCCTCCACGAACGTGGCCACATTCTGAGCGAGTACGAACAGGGCAGCAGGCGGCACCCGCGCATGGTACACTTCTCCCCTATGGAGGCGTGGCGGAATTGGCATACGCAGGAGACTTAAAATCTTCGGCCTTCGGGATTGTGGGTTCGAGTCCCACCGCCTCTACCAGGATGAAAAAGCCCTCCGGCTACGGAGGGCTTACTTGTTTACCAACTTGATAGCTCGGTTACCAACTGGATAGCTCGGGGATCCAACCGATGACGGTGCGACCGCTCATGGTCGCCTCGTAAATCGTTGCCGCTGCACCTGCAAGCAGGCTGTTCTCACTCACCGTCAGGCAACCGTACCCGCCGGCGCGCATGAGCTCGCGCACTACAATCGCACCCGCCAAGATCACCGGCGCGCGCTTGGCCTGGATGCCCGGAAGCTGCGCAATTTGCTCAACGGTGAGGCTTCTCATCCGGTCGATACCATCCTCGACCTGCTCGATCGTCAAATCTCGCAGATGCACGAAATGCGAGTCGTACACCGCGAGCTCGTGGACCATCGCAACAAGCGTGGTCACGGTGCCGCCCACGGCAACGAGCCGCTCCGGGCGGTTGGCAAGCCCCGCCCAATAGGGCTCGAACTGCGCACGCGCCCATGCCGCGGCCTTGTCCAGCTCGTCGGCACTCGGCGGAACACTTGAGAAGAAGCGCTCAGTCACACGACGGCATCCGATGTTGAGCGACTCGGCGCAATCGAGCTCCAAACCCCCATCGGATGCGCGCCCAACCACCAGCTCCGTCGACCCGCCGCCGGAATCGGCTACGGCAATGCGCTCGTTTGCAAAGTCGTGCGCGACGCCGTAAAACGTCAAGCGAGCCTCAACCTCGCCAGGAATGACCTGCGGAACAAGCCCGAGATCTCGCAAGCGATCCAGCAGATCATTGCCATTGGACACATCGCGGGCAGCACTCGTCAGCGTGCAGCACACGTGTTGAGCACCGAATTCTCGCGCCTCGCGGACGAATTCGGCGCAGGCCTGCGTAACGCGGTCGATCGCGGCGGGGGCAAAAACGCCGGTAGCGTCCACACGCTCGCCCAGGTCGGTAATGACGGTGCGCTTGGTCGATGCCGTGATTTGACCGTTGCTCATCTCGGCGCACAGCAAACGAGAGGACACCGTTCCCAAGTCGATAGCGGCGATCTTCACCGTACTCATTCCTTCTCCCCCGTCGAGACCACGGCCATGCCCTTCGCGCCGTCAAACCCGAAAAGCACGTCAAGCACCTTCCAGTACCAAGGGGAGTTCTCCAACACGGCACGCTCGGCGGCCTCGACTTCCGCAGAGGTCATCGGCTTTTTCGAAGGGTCGGTCGCGACGGCGTTCGACCCGGTCTTGTCCTTGTTCGCGGCGTCGGCACCCTTCAGCGGCTGGGAATCCTTATCGGAGTCGGCTTTGGCGGAGTCCTCGGCAGATGCCTCGCCCGAAGCGCCCTCGCCCTCCTCGGCGGGCTTGCTCGGATCGACCACAACCGGATTGCCCTCGCTGTCCAAGCCCTCGACGGTGATGGTCTGCTCGCCGGGCATCACCATGCCCAAGTCTTTGCGCGCCGTGTCCTCGATACCCTCCTGGGACATGAGGCTGCCCACCTCGTCACCGAGAGTCTCGTTGTACTCCTTGCGAATCGCGGTTTGCTCCTCGAGGATCATCACCGTGCGGCGCGCGATGTAGAAATCCTTCACCGGGCCGTAAATCCCCACCAACACCAGCGCGACCACAGCGCCATAAAAGAGATAGCGGCGCGGGCCGGTGGTCAGGGCGTAGATCCACCGCACCACTGCGTTGTCCGAAGCGTAGCGCATGAAATCTTGTTGGGCCGGGCGCGGTGCCTTGCCGCCCCTCGCGCGCGGGGAGCCGCTCGCAACCGAAGCGCCGCCAACCGACTTACGCGTGGAGTGCGAAGCGGACACGGCCTGTTTGCGAGCGGCGCGGCGCTCCTGCTTCTCGCGCTTGACCACATCGCTACCGCGGGCTGAACGCTTGTGCGGTTTGGACGGGGCCGCTGCCGCAGCAGCAGCGGACAGATCCCCGGTCTTATCGGGATCGCCCATGCGGGCGGAGAATGTTTTGTTCGAAGAAGAAATAGCCATGGGCGCCTTGTGTGATTGAAGGTGTATGTGCGCTTATGCGCTGTCCATTATCGCACGGCGGGCCCTGGCAGGGATGCAGGCTTTGTGGTTGCTGCGACGGGACGAGCTCGACGGGGGGGCGCGTCCCGACAAAGCCACCGCTCCAGCGGGGCGGCGAGAGAGCGCCTGCGGGTGCAACCGCGCAGGGTCCACCCGCCGCCCGAATCAAGCGGCCCCCCCTACAAGAGACGGGCCAATAGAACAAAAACCTAATATAGGGCAAGCTCGACCAGCGCAAAAAGCGTTTCGCACGAGGAGTCGTCGCGCTTGATGCCCATGAGCATCGCCGTCCACACGAATTCGGCCACCTTACCCATGTCGAGCTCGGCGCGGGCGCGCTCCGAGATCGCCGTATCGCGCTCAAATGCATGGCGCACGGTGAGTTGGATGTCCTGCAGGCAGGCACGCTCGGCCTCGGCGGTGCGCTGACGCGTGCGACCATCGGCCGCACCCGCGTCCCGCAGCCATGTGCTTCGAAAACCACGCAGTGATTCCGCGAGCGTCTCCGTGAGCTTGCGGCAATAATCCAGCGCCGAACCCGCCTCGCGGGCGCACTGGTCCAGGTCCGCTCCGCTCAGCGCCTCTCGCCAAAAACGCCTCAGCACCTCGGTGCGCAATTCGGCGATGTCGGGGATGTGGTTGTACATGGTTCCGGTTGCCACACCACACGCTTCGGCGACCGCGCGGACGCTCAAGGAGGAAAGGCCCTCCCGTTGGGCTTTCTCGTACGCGACGTCGATGATCTGCTCTTTGGTGATGGCTTTCCTACTCCCCATGACGGGTTCCTTTCCTCACGTTTCCCAGGCATCGCCCGACCGCACCCCTTATGACAGGCAATTCCGCCAGCTGAACAAGCTCGTGAAACGTTCAGGGTGAATCCGGAAATCGGCCGTTGTTTCTTGCCCGGTCCTTCCTCGAACCCTAATATGAACATTGTTCAGATGAACGTTGTTCATATTATATGCGAACAACGCACGTTTTACACGTGGAAAGGAAAGACGTATGTCCCCCATGCTCATGTTCGCCAGCCTCGCCATCACAGGCGCACTCGTCCTCTACACCATCGGCGTCTTCAAAGAGCGGGCCGACGGAAGCCTGCGCGGGCCCCACGTCGTCTTGTTCTGGCTCGGCCTTGCCTGTGACACCACCGGCACCACCCTGATGTCCATCATGGCCCGCACCAGCGCCGAAGCCGCCCCCGCGATCCACGGCATCACCGGGCTCGCCGCGATCCTGCTCATGCTCTTCCATGCCGGCTGGGCGACGCTCGTCTACTTTCAGGGTAAGCGCGGTGGCGCAGCCGCCCTCAAACGCGAGCGCACCTTCCATCGCCTGAGCGCCGCCGTGTGGGTCGCCTGGCTCGTCCCCTATGTCATTGGCATGCTCGTCGGCATCCCCATGATCAAACTCGGCACGGTCCCCGCCGTGATCGCGAGCCTCGTGGTCGCGGCCATCGCCGCCGTGCTCGTATTCCGTCCGGCCAAGCGTTCCTAAGGCGCACACGTTCCGGACGCCCCGTCCCATCCATTCGTCAGGAGGCGCATCATGAAAATCCTGAGCGTTCACAAGAACACGCTGCTGCTCATCGCCAGCATCGTCTGGCTCGCGGCCGGCGTGAACATCGCCCGCATCGGCCTGGAGGCCTACGCTGCCGGGCACCTCACCTTGCTCAACATCGTGCTGAGCGCGGTTGTGGGCATCGTGTTCTGGACCTTCATTTTCGGCAAGCTCGTGGTGAAGCACACCGCACGCATCACCGGCTATGAGGAGGAGCGTCATTTCTTCCTCAAGTTCTTCGATGTACCGGCCTTTGTCATCATGGCGGTCATGATGACGGGCGGCATTTCGATCCGCGCGTTCGGCCTCGCCCCCGAGGGGTTCATCGCGGTGTTCTACACCGGCCTCGGGTGCGCTCTGACGCTCGCCGGCCTGCGCTTCGCCTGCATGTGGCAACGCGAGGCCCGCGTTACCCGCGCTTGACCTTGTCCCACAGCGAATTGAGCCGCTCGGTCGTAAGAGACTCCAGGGCAACCCCACCCTCATAGGCGGCGTTTTCCATCGCGGCCCAACGCTCGCGGAACTTCGCCGTGCTCGCGCGCAATGCGCTCTCGGCGTCGATGCCCTCCTTGCGGGCCACGTTCACCAGTGCGAAGAGCAGGTCGCCAAACTCGAGCTCGCGCTCGGCGGTGCCGGGCGCCTCCGCCTCAAACTCCGCGCGCTCCTCGGCCACCTTGTCCCATACGTCTGCGACGGTCTCCCATTCAAAACCCGCAGAAGCCGCCTTACGCGAGACCTTCTGAGCCTCCATGAGCGCCGGCAACGACCGCGGAACGCCCTCGAGCAGGCCCTCTGGGCGCTCGCCGGCCTCCGCCGCATCGGCGTCCTTGGCGCCCTTCTCGGCAAGCTTGACGCTGTCCCAAATGGCGAGCACCTCGTCGGCGGAATCGGCGCTGCGCCCTCCAAACACATGCGGGTGGCGACGGATGAGCTTGTCGTTGATGTCGCGCGCGACGTCGGCCATTGTGAAGGCACCGGCGTCCGCCGCGATCTGGGCATGCAACACCACCTGCATGAGCACATCTCCGAGCTCCTCGCGCAAGTGCGCCTCATCGCCGGCTTCGATGCAGTCCAGGGCCTCGTAGGCCTCCTCGATCATGTTCTTGCCGATACTCTCGTGGGTCTGCTTGCGATCCCAAGGGCAACCATCGGGCTGGCGCAGGCGCCAGATCGTCTCAACGAGGGATTGCATCTCCTCGCGCGCGTCGGAAAGCGTCGAGGTGTCGCGTGTGATGCTCGCCAGACTCGACGACCCGGTCTCGGTCCATGAACCCATGTCTCGTGCTCCTTTTGCTCTGACGCCCCAATTGGGGACAGGTACAAATTGTGACTTCTTGCAAAGTCACAATTTGTACCTGTCCCCAATTGCGATTAGTCCAGGGTGATGTGGCGGAAGGCCTCACAGAGGGGCAGCCCGCTCTCGTAGATGCCGCAACTGTTCGACCCGTCCTTGGGAATCGACACGCTGCCGGGGTTGAACAGCCACAGACCGGGATGGTCCGCACTCTCCTCGTTCACCTTGATATGCGTGTGACCGAACAGCAACGCCGAACCCTCCGGGAGCTGCGGCACGCGGTCCGTGCTGTTATGTTTGCCCGCGCCAAAGACATGCCCATGGGTGCAGAACAGCTCGCGGCCGTCGTCGTCCAAAACCACGGCACTGTCGGACATGCAAGGGAAGGCGAGCACCATCTGATCGACCTCGGCCTCGCAATTGCCGCGCACGGCGATGAGGCGCCCAGTCGCTGCCAGACCGTTCAGTAGCTCGATCACGCGCTTGGGAGCGTAATCGCGCGGGAGGTCGTTACGCGGGCCGTGATAGAGCAGGTCCCCCAAGAGCAGCACGCGGTCGGGCCGCTCGCGATCGATGACCTCCATCAGGCGCTCGGTCCAGTATGCCGACCCGTGGATGTCGGATGCGATGACGAATTTCATGGTGAACCCTTCCCGCGCGACGTGCGCCGCGCTGCATCGAGGTGTGTCGGGAGAACCCGGCCGATCAAGGGGACGCACGCACTGCATCCCCCGTCAGGTCAAAGGGACGCGCGCACCGCATCCATCACGGCGGTCAAAGGCACGCCGGCCGCCCGAGCCGCCGCGGCACAATCCTCGTACTCGGGAGTCGCGCGCTCGGTCCCATCGGGCAGCACGGCGATCTTTACGGAGATAGGGCCGAACGCGGTGTCGCGCACCTCGAGGCGACGCGGCAGCACCGTGCGGTCCATGATGCAACGGCGGATGCCAAGCGTGCTCGTCTCGCGAAACACCACGGCCTCGATGGCCGCAGCCTCCTGCGCCTCACACAGAACTTGCAGCTCGTAGGCGGGGCGGCCCTTCTTGGCAACGATCGGCACCCAATGGACCTCGCGCGCACCGGCCTCGGACAGCCGCACGGCGGCGTAAGCCATCTGCTCAGGCGTCATGTCATCCAGGTCGCACTCGAGCTTGCATACCGTGGTCGGAGGCTGCGTCTCGCTCGAGAGGGGCGCGGGCCGAGACGAGGGCAGGGGATCGGCAAGGGCATCTTCGCCCGCGGCACCGCGGCGCCCGCGATGGAAAGTGGGCGCCGGGCCACTCAGCGGCTCGATCAGCATCGCCCGAAGGATGGACGGCCGCTCGTAGGCACGCTTGCCGGCACCGAGGCCCACGCTCGCCACGACGTAACGCTCCGGAAGCACGAACTCGGGGTTGAGCGCCGCCACCAGGGCGGCGCCTGTGGGCGTCACCAACTCACCCTCGACCTCGCAAGGAGCCAGCGGCAGACCGTGCGCACGGCACACGCCCACCGTTGCCGGAACCGGCACGGGCATGACGCCGTGCTGGCAGCGCACGGTTCCGCGCCCCTCGACGAGCACGGGCACGATCGCGCGCTCGATGCCAATCAGATCGACGAGAACCGCCGCCGCCACGATATCCGCGATCGAATCGACCGCCCCCACCTCGTGGAAGTGCACCTGCTCGACCGGCAGACCGTGGGCCTCGGCCTCAGCCTCGGCGAGGATGCCAAAAGCGCGGCGGGCGAATGCGGCGGCCCCAGGAGCGAGCGGAGCGGCCTCGATGATGGCGAGGATGTCGGCGAGGTTGCGATGGGCATGGTCGTGGGCGCCGCCTCCCGCATGATCATGATGGTGGGCATGGTCGTGAGTGTGGCCGGCATGGTGGTGATGGCCCTCATGGTGATGGCCGTTGCAATGGTCGTGGCCGCACCCGCTCTCCCGGCCGTGGATGTGACCGTGATCACCCTCGCACGCATGCTCGTGCCCATGCAGGTACGCCATGTCGTGGTCGTGGTTCTCATGCGCCTCGTCCAGCACCACATTGAAGTCCAGGCACGAAATGCCCGCCTTGGACACGCGGCCCACCTCGAGGGAGAATCCCTCGACCGGCAGAGCCGCCAGCGTGGTGCGCACGGCTCGCTCGGCCGCCTCCGAGTCCTCGGCCGCATCGATCAAGGCGGCCACGAGCATATCGCCCGCGACACCGGCCTGGCAGTCGAGCCACAACGTGCGGCCGCGGCCAGCGTCGTTGCCAGCGGTGCCATCCGCCGATGAGGACATCCCCTTCTCATTCAGCATGTAGCTTATGCCTCCCTACCAGGCAGATGATTGATGAGCGAAGCTTGGAACCCAGCTCCAAACCCGTTGTCGATGTTCACGACGGATACGCCGCTCGCGCAGCTGTTCAACATGGCGAGCAGCGCGGTCACACCCTCGAAGTTCGCACCGTAGCCCACACTCGTGGGCACCGCGATCACCGGGCACCGCGCCAGACCGCCAACCACGCTCGGCAGCGCCCCCTCCATGCCAGCGACAGCGATGATCACCTGCGCGCGGGAGATCTCCTCGGCATGGGACAACAGCCGATGGATGCCCGCGACGCCGACATCGTGAACCGCATTCACGCGATTGCCCAGGAAACGCGCGGTGAGCGCAGCCTCCTCGGCGACGGGCAGGTCGCTCGTGCCGGCGGTGAGCACCAAGACCTCGCCATTTCCATCCGGCTCGGGCAGTCCGCCCACCACGCCACAGCGGGCGGCCTCAACATACTCGAACGGGCAACCCAGGTCGGCGAGGCCCCGAGCCTTCGCCTCGTCGAGCCGCGTGATGAGGACGCGCTCCTGGCCGCCCTCGCGCATGGCACCGACGATACCCGCGATTTGACCGGCAGTCTTACCCGCACCGTAGATGACCTCGGACACGCCCGTGCGAAGGCCGCGCTGCATGTCTACGCACGCGTAGCCGAGATCGGTCGTCGCACCGGCTTGGACGCGCCTCACCAATTCGTCAGGAGCCACACGTCCGCCCGCGACGTCGCGGGCGAGAGCTTCTAGTTCATGAACCTCCATCGGCCTCTCTTTCGATTCCCCGGATGGCACTTCCATCCACGTGATCGGCCGCAGCGCGGTGCCGCGGCCGGACTCAAAGGTATCCGGGCGAGATGCCCGACGTGAAACATATGTCAACCGCCGCAGAAGCCACACGCGCGCCGCACCGGGACATGCTCGCGCGGTGTACGGCTACAGGAGTGCCTCCGCCCAGGCGTCCTCCTTGAACCCCGTCAAAACAGCGTTGTCCGCAACGATCAGGGGGCGCTTGACCAGCATACCGTCGGTGGCGAGCAGCTCATAGGCCTCCTCGTCCGTCATGCCGGCGTCGAGCTTGGCCTTGATGCCGAGCTCGCGGTACTTCATACCGCTCGTGTTGAAGAAGCGGCGCAGCGGCAGGCCGGAGCGCTCGTGCCACTCCGCCAGCTCCGCCGCCGTGGGATTATCCTCGACGATATGGCGGTCGACGTACTCGACGCCATGCTCATCCAGCCATTTCTTGGCCTTTTTGCAGGTAGTGCACTTTGGATATTCGATAAACAGGACGGCCATGAGGGCTCTCCTCTCGTGTTGGATGCCAAACTCCTAACAGCGTACCCAACCCGTATAATGACAAGCATGAGAAACTCAGCTGACACATCCGATAACGGGCGACGCACGGCGCCCGCAGCACCGGCCTCGCCCGGACGTCGCGCCGCGCTCTACGGCGTGCTCACCGCCGCCGCGCTCGTATGCGGCTACCTCGAACTGCTCATCCCCCTGCCCGTCACCGTACCCGGCGTTAAGCTGGGCCTGGGCAACATCGTGATCCTCATGGCGCTCAAGCGCCTGGGCGCGAAGGCAGGCCTCTTCCTCATGTTCATCAAGGTCATCGCCTCGACGCTGCTGTTCGCCAACCTGCAGATGCTCGTCTTTTCCCTGGCGGGCGGGCTGCTGTCGTGGGCCGTCATGGCACTCGCCGTGCGCAGCGGGGCCTTTTCCACCGTCGCCACATCGGTACTCGGCGGACTCGCCCATAACGCGGGGCAGCTCGCCGCCGTCGCCGCACTGCTCTCCGGCCGCGTCGCACTCGTGAACATGCCCGTGCTCGCCGTGTCCGGCGTCCTGTGCGGGGCCGCCGTGGGCGTTGCCGCCCGGCTCGTCCTGCGCGCACTGTCCCAGGAGGCATTCCATGGATAGGGAAAAGGGCACGCCGATCTCCCGGCGCGATCTCATGTGCGGCGGCACCTGCTCGGTCCTCACACTGATGCTCTCCGGATGCACACAGCTCAGAACCGACGCCTCCGCTGCAAAGCCGGTCACCGGATCGACCTTCGCCTTCGACACCTACTGCACGTTCGGCGTCTACGGCGACGACACCGCGCCGGCACGTCTGGCCGACGCATGCGCCCACTTCGATGCGCTGTTCGACCTCTACGACGAGAAGTCCGATATCGCCCGCATCAACACGGCGGCAGGCGAGCCCGTTCGCGTGCACGCCGACACCGTCGACCTCCTGCTCGCCGCCAAAACGTATTGCGAGCAGGCGGACGGCCTGTTCGACGTCACGATCGGCGCAGTTTCCACGCTCTGGGATTTCACTGAAGGCGTGCGCCCGGCACCTGAGGCGATCGCCGGCGCCCTGCCCCATGTGGATTGGCGCTGCATCGAGATAGACGAGGAGGCGCTCACCGTGCGCCTCGCCGACCCGCAGGCCAAGCTCGACTTGGGCGGCATCGCCAAGGGGTATGTGGCCGACCGCCTCTGCGATCTGCTACGCGACGAGACGAGCGCCACCGGCGCCGTGCTCTCGCTCGGCGGCAATATTGCGCTGTTTGGGGAGAAGCCGAACGGCGAACCCTGGGAAACCGGCGTCCGCGATCCCAACGACCCGGGCGGCGACACCGTGGTGGGCACCGCACGCGTCCAGGGAGGGTCGCTGGTGACGAGCGGCCTGTACGAGCGCGTGTTCGAACAAGACGGCGTCACGTACTGGCACATCCTCGACCCGCGCACCGGCGAGCCCGTCCAGACCGACGTGGCGAGCGTCACCGTGCTCAGCCCGTCCTCAACCGCCGCCGACGCGCTCTCGACCACGCTGTTCGTGGCCGGCAGCCGCCGCGGCGCCGAGATCGCCGACGCGCTCGAGGACACGGCGGCGTACTTCATCCTGCAAGACGGCCGGACCGTCGAGTCCACCCGCTGGCAAGAGCTCACGAACTTCTCGTCTCAAATGGGACGCTAGAACTCGCCGATCATGCGGACCTCGGGCTCGAGGTCGACGCCGAACTGGGACTTCACCTCGGCTTGCACGTGCTCGATGAGGCCGAGCACGTCCTTCGCGCTCGCATGGCCCGTGTTGACCACAAACCCGCAGTGCTTCTCGCTCACCTGCGCATCGCCCACGCGCGCGCCGCGCAGGCCCGCGTCCATGATGAGCTTGCCGGCGAAATACCCCTCGGGGCGTTTGAACGTAGAGCCCGCGCTCGCCATCTCGAGCGGCTGCTTTTCCTCGCGACGGCGCCGGTAGTCGTCCATGGCGGCGCGGATCATGCCCTCGGATGCGGGCGAGAGCTTGAACGTGGCGGAGATTACGATGAGACCGTCGTCGTGCACGCGGCTCTTGCGGTAGCCGAGGTTGAGGTCGCGCGCCTCGAGCGTGACCACGGATCCGCGGTTGCCGTGCTTGCTCGGCACGTACACGCGCACGGACTCGAGCACCTCGCCCGTCGTGCCATCGTAAGCGCCGGCGTTCATGAAGCAGGCGCCGCCCACGGTGGCGGGGATGCCCCACAGCGGCTCCATGCCGGAGAGGCCCTGGTCAGCGGCGGCGAGCGCCACGTCGCGCAGCAAAGCTCCCGCCTCGGCCGTCACGCGCCAATGCGATGCATCCACTTCGATGCCCGCAAAGTTGTCGCGCAGCAATACGACGACGCCGCGGATGCCGCGGTCGCCCACCAGCAGATCGGAGCCGTTGCCCACGATCGTCACGGGCACGCCGCCCGCGTAGCAGGTGTCCAGCACACGCACGAGGGCATCCGCCGTGCGCGGCGCGACCAACACGTCGGCCGGTCCGCCGATCTTGAACGTGGTGTGTTCGCGCATGGGCTCGGTCATAAGGACGTTGTCCTCACCCGCAACCTGTGCCAGGACGCACAACATCTCTTCGCTCACATACTCATGCTCGTGCATCGGGATACCTCCCCCGTGTAGAAAACAAGTCTGGCCCCACTATACCCGAGCAGCCGTTGCGCCACGCAAAAAGGCGCGTTATAGTCGTTTTGTTTCAGGGCGGGGTGCAATTCCCCACCGGCGGTAAATGCGCGGCAAGACCCCTTGCCAGGCGCATGAGCCCGCGAGCCGCGAAGCGCGGCCGACCCGGTGCGATTCCGGGGCCGACGGTATAGTCCGGATGGAAGAAACGGAAGGTCTTTCCATGAACAACGCTATCGATACCCGCAAGATCGCGCTCGCCGCACTCTTCACCGCCGCCTCGCTCATCCTGAGCTTGGTGCAGATCCCCATCTTCCCCATCGCCCCGTGGCTCATGTACGACCCGTCGGGCATCGTCTGCCTCATCGCCGCGCTCGCCTTCGGGCCCAAGCTCGGTGCGGCCGTCGCCATCATCTCCTGGCTGCCCCGCGTCTTCCTCGACCCGTTCGGCGCTCCGATGGGCATGCTCTCCACCTGCGCGTTCATCATTCCCGCAGCCATCATTTACCTCAAGGGCGAGCGCTCCCGCAAGGCGTCCGTCGCCGGTATGGTCGTGGGTGCAGCGCTCTCCATCGCCGTCTCGTGCGCCATGAACCTCGTGGTGACGCCGCTGTACACCGCCATCGCCGTCGAGGATGTCGCCGCCATGATCGTCCCCGTGCTACTCCCCTTCAACACGCTGAAGATGGTCATCAACGTCACGGCCGGCCAGGTGCTCCTCGCCCCGTGCATGAACGTCCTCAAGGCGCGCAAGGGCGCATAGCGATGACCGAGGTGACCGAAGCAGCCGCAGCAGCCGAGCCGGCGCCCCCGTCCGCGGACTCCACAACCCCGTCCGTGCGCCCCACAAGCCGCCCACGGCCCGCGGAACCGCACATCGAGCTGCACGGCGTCCATGTTTCGTACCCCGGCGCCCCCAATGAGGCGCTCGCCGGCATCGACCTTCAAATCCCCACAGGGCAATACGTGTGCATTCTGGGCGGCAACGGCTCGGGCAAATCGACCTTGCTGCAGCTCATGAACGCGCTGACACTTCCGAGCGTGGGCGAGGTCCGCGTGTTCGGCGTGAACACCTCCGAGGAGGGCGCGGCGCTCGCAATCAGGAGCCGATGTGCGAGCGTGTTCCAGCATCCCGAAGACCAGATGGTCACGAGCATCGTCGCCGACGACGTCGCGTTCGGCCCCGAGAACCTCTGCGTCCCCCAGCCCGAGATCGCGAGCCGGGTCGACGCCTCGCTCAAGGCCGTCTGCATGTCCGAACACTCCCTAAGCGACCCCGCCGACCTGTCCGGCGGCCAGACCCAGCGCGTCGCCATCGCCGGCGCGCTCGCCATGGAGCCAAAGATCCTGCTGCTCGACGAACCTTGCGCCATGCTCGACACCCAGGGCCGCTCCAACATCCGCGCCATCGTGAACGCCCTTCGCAAGCGCGGCATCACCATCGTGCATGTGACGCACTTCATGGACGACGCCTTGGATGCCGACCGCGTGCTCGTCCTCGAACAGGGGCGCATCGCGTTCGACGGGACCGCCGCGGAGGCGTTCGCACGCGATGAGCGCGTGCAGGCCCTGCACCTCGAAGTACCTCGCAAACCCGCGGAGATCTTGAGAGTCGCCGCCGGTCGCGCGGTCGCACCGACATCCGGGGACCCCAGTGTCACGTTCAACCGCGTATCGTTCTCCTACGCTGCCGCGCGCAACCCGCGCAGGCGCCGGGGGCTCTTCGGTGGGCGCAATCGCGCTGAGGGAAGCGTCGCTACACCACTCGCCCTCGAAGACCTCTCCTTCCAGGCATTCCCTGGAACGCTCACCGCACTCGTCGGCCAGACGGGTTCGGGCAAATCGACCACCGCCGAACTCGCGTGCGCGCTCAAGCTCCCGCTTGCCGGAACCGTCCGCATCTGCGGTGTGGACACCGCGGACCTGAACCACCGCTCGGACATCCGCCGGCATGTCGGGTACGTCTCCCAGCTGCCCGAGCGCCAGCTGTTCGCCGAGACCGTCTTCGACGACGTCGCCTTTGGCCCGCGCAACATGCACATGCCCGAAGACGAGGTGCGCTCGCGCGTGTGCGAGGCGCTCGCCTCGGTCAACCTCACCCCGACCGACGAGCTGCTCGCGCGCTCGCCGTTCTCGCTGTCCGGCGGCCAGCAGCGCAGCGTCGCACTCGCAGGCGTGCTGGCCATGCGCCAGGATGTCCTCGTGCTCGACGAGCCCATGGCCGGCCTCGACCCCGATGGACGCCGGCACGTGCGGGACCTGCTGCGCGCCCTCAAGCGCGCGGGGAGCACGCTCATCATGGTCACCCACAGCATGGAAGACGTCGCCGAGCTCGCCGACCACATGATTGTCCTCGAACGAGGACGCGCCCTCCTGTCGGGCTCTCCCGCGGAGGTCCTCCCCACCCTGTTCGAGCCCGAGGAGGTGAGCCCCCGTGGCGATTCGCGCTAGCATCGGCCAGTATTACTCGGCCGATTCCCCCATTCACCACCTGGATCCGCGCGTCAAGCTCATGGGTACCCTCGCCTTTATGGTGAGCTGCTTCTTCGTCGATTCCGTGGAAACGCTGCTCCTGGCGGGCGCCGCGGTGTTCACCGCCATCGCACTGGCACGCGTGCCCCTCCGCCGTCTGCTCGCCCAAATCAGGCCCATCGCGCTGTTCCTCGTCATCACCTCGGTGATCAACTTGTTCCTGGTACAAACTGGGCCCATCGCGCTCCAGCTGGGACCCGTCGTCATCCACGCGGACGGCGTGTCGGCCGCGGTTCTCTACACCGTGCGCTTCTTCCTGCTGCTTTTGGGCGGATCGCTGCTCACGCTCACAACCACCCCAGTCGCCCTCGCCGACGCCGCCGAGAAGCTGCTCGCCCCGCTCGAGCGCGTGGGCGTCCCCGTGCGCCAGGGCACGCTCGTGCTCTCCATCGCACTGCGCTTCGTGCCCACGCTCTCCCAAGAGGCGGAGAACATCGTCGCCGCCCAGACCGCTCGCGGGGCCGATCTTGAGAACAAGGGCGCCCTGGCCTACGCGCGCGCCTGCGTACCGCTCATCGTCCCGCTGTTCGCCAGCGCCCTGCGCCATGCCGACAACCTCGGCCGCGCGATGGACGCCCGCTGCTACACCGGAGGTGCCCGCACGCACTACCACGTGATGAAGCTCGATCCGCGACGCGACGGCGCCGCCTGCCTTGTACTCGCCCTGTATCTGGCCGCCCTCGTGGCGCTGCGCCTCGCATAGCCCCGTCGCACGGTCGCTCTGGGCAACACCCGAACGGGTCTTCATCAAATAGACGCGCAACGTCCATCTTGAGACGCCGCCTGTGCGGTATCCTTAATCCGCATATGTGACACCACAACACACGCAAAATGGAGCTATCTATGTCACACACCGCCAAGAGCACGCAGCGCACCCATGGTGCCACGGCTCACGTCTCCCCTTCGCTTTCCCGCCGAGCACTGGTCGCATCTGCACTCGCGGCCGCAAGCTCGGCTGTACTTTTCGGGCTTCCCGCCCGCGCACACGCCGCCCGCGCAACGCAGGCAACCATCGACGCCCTCGCCACCGCCGAGGAAAAACTCGCCGCCGTCGAGGCCGAGCTCGATAAGCTCGCCGCCGACTTCGAGGCCCTCAGCCATGAGCAGGACCGCACCGTCTCCCAAATCGAAGAGGTCCAAGCCCAGCTCGACGAGACGCAGGCGCAGATCGACGAAAAGCAAGCCGAGCTCGAGGGCAAGCAGGACGTCCTGTCCCGCCGCGTGTCCAACAGCTACAAAGACGGCGGCACCAGCATGCTGACGCTGCTCATGGCCGCCGACTCCTTCGACGACCTCCTCTCCAACAGCCACTACATCGAAAAGGTCAACGACGCCGACAAGCAGGTCATCGGCGAGATCCAGACGATCCGCGCCGAGCTCGAGCAGCACAAGTCGACGCTCGAATCCCAAAAGGCCGACCTCGAGGCGCTCAAGGAGCAACAGGCCCAGCAGCTCTCCGTGATGCAGGCCAAGCAGGCAGAGGTCCAGCAGCTCGTGGACGGCCTCTCGTCCGACGTGAGGGACCTCATCGCCAAGCGCGATGCCGAATACCTCGCCGCCGTTGCGGAAGAGGAGCGCCAGAAGGCCGAGCAGGACAAGTTCCAGCAGGGTGCCGGCGGCTCCTACGTTCCCAGCACGGGTCACGTCTCGGGACCGGTCAAGTCCCTGGAACGCGTCCTCTCCGCATGCCGCGCCGTCCCGAGCCCCGGCAACGGCCTGTGCGCCATGTGGGTCTCCCGTGTTTTCGCTTCCGCCGGCTTTGGCTATGTGGGCGGCAACGCGAACGACATGTATAACCGCTACTGCACGAGCTCCGACCGCGGCGCCCTGAAGCCCGGCATGATCATCGCCTCGCCCACACATCCCCACACCTCCGCCGGCCGCATCTACGGCCATGTGGGAATCTACGTGGGCAACGGCACGGTCATGGACAACGTCGGCTTCATCCGCTCCATCGGCGTGGACGAATGGATCGCCTACTACGGCGTCACGGTCACCCCGCGCTGGGGCTGGATCGGCGGCTGGGTCCTCGGTTAAATCACCCCTCAAACCGCTGCGGTATACTTTTCGAACATCCCCATGAAAGGAGCAATCGCATGACTCAGATCCTCGCTGCGCAGGACACCTGCGTCCTCGTCACCGGCGGTGCCGGCTTCATCGGCTCTCACACCGTCGTCGAGCTGCTTGAACGCGGGTACCAGGTCGTCATCGTCGATGATCTCTCCAACGCCTCCGCCAAGGTGGAGGATCGCATCAAGACCATCGTCGGCCCCGAGGCGGCCGCGAACCTCACCCTCTATGTCGCCGACGTCAACGACCGCGAGGCCCTCACCCGCATCTTCGATGTGCACCGCATCGACCGCGTGATCCACTTCGCCGGCTACAAGGCCGTGGGCGAGTCCGTGACCAAGCCCATCGAGTACTACAGCAACAACATCGGCAACACACTCACGCTCGTCGACGTCATGCGAGAGCACGGCTGCAAGTCGATCATTTTCTCCAGCTCCGCCACCGTCTACGGCGACCCGGACAGCCTGCCGCTGACCGAGAGGAGCCCCAAGAAGCCGGCCACCAACCCCTACGGTTGGACCAAGTGGATGATCGAGCAGATGCTTACCGACCTCCACACCGCAGACCCCGAGTGGAACGTCGTGCTGCTGCGCTACTTCAACCCCATCGGCGCCCACGCCAGCGGTCTTATGGGCGAGGACCCCAAGGGCATCCCGAACAACCTGCTGCCCTACGTCGCGCAGACCGCCATCGGCAAGCGCGAGGCCGTCCACGTCTTTGGCGACGACTACCCCACCCCCGACGGCACCGGCGTGCGCGACTACATCCACGTCTGCGACCTGGCCTCCGGTCACGCCGCTGCACTTGCCTGGATGAACGGCCGCGAGGGCGCCGAGGTGTTCAACCTGGGCACCGGCCGCGGCACCTCCGTGCTCGAGATCATCCGCGCCTTTGGCGAGGCTTGCGGGCACGAGGTCCCCTACGTCATCGACCCGCGCCGCCCCGGCGACGTGGCCGAGAACTACGCCGATTGCTCCAAGGCCCGCGACCTCATGGGTTGGGAGGCCCAGTACGGCATCGACGACATGTGCCGCGATGCCTGGAACTGGCAGTCCCACAACCCCAACGGCTACGAGGGATAGCGGCCATTCAAGGCGCGACGACCCATCCCACCTCGGCGTCGATCGAGCGGATGTGACGTCACACGCAACCATAGGAATCCCGTGCGGGGCGGTCTCGACCGCCCCGTTTTGCTAGCATTGTCCGAGAGAGAACTCCCATGGAAAGGGCTGCACATGAGCGATATGACCGGACACGCGGGCGAGAGCTTCGTCGCGTATCTGAAAGACAGGCTCCCGCTGATCGAGCGCGCCCTGCATGAGGCCGACGCCGTGGCGATGAGCCATGAGGGCGCGCCCACGGAGGACCTCGACCGCTACCTGTACGCCCCGCTTGCGCACTTCACCGCGGGCGGCGGAAAGCGCGTACGCCCCGTGCTGGCACTGCTCGGAGCCGAGGCCGTAGGTGGCCGCGCCGATCAAGCGCTCTCGTGCGGCGTCGCCATCGAGCTGTTCCAAAGCGCCGCCCTCATTCACGACGACATCGCCGATGCGAGCGAACTGCGCCGTGGCGAGCCCTGCCTGTATCGCACCGAGGGGCTCGGTCTCGCCATCAATGCCGGCGACCTCGCCCTCACCCGCGTGTTCGAGATCGTGCTCGCCGATGGGTCGCTCCCCGCGGAGCGCCGGCTGCGCGTTCTCGAGGAGCTTGTGCGCATGGAACGTCACACGCTCGAGGGCCAAGCGCTCGACCTCGGATGGGCGCGCGACGGCCGCTGGGACGTCACGAGCGATGATTACCTCTACATGATCGACGGCAAAACAGCCTGGTACACCGTGGCCAGCCCCCTGTACGCAGGAGCGCTCGCCGCCGGCGCCGAGCCCGACGCGGTGCGCGGCCTCATCGAGGTCGGCCTGCCCGCGGGACTCGCCTTCCAGCTGCAAGACGACCTGCTGAACCTGGTGGGCGATGCCGACGCACAGGGCAAGGACTTCCGCAGCGACATCACGGAGGGTAAGCGCACCCTCGCAGTAGTGTGGGCGCTCGAGCATCTTGGCGGCGCAGAGCGCTCGGAGCTTGTCGAGCTGCTCGAATCCGGCACGGCCGATACCTCTCGGCTCGCGCGGGCCGTCGAGCTCATCGAGCTGGGCGGCGGCATTGATAAGTGTCGCGAACTCGCCGCCGAAAAGACCGCTGAAGCCCAAAAGCGCGCCCGCGAGCTCGCCGAGCGCGGCGTCATTACCACCGAGGCGGCCGAGCTGCTCGTTTCCATGGCGGATTTCTTCATCAATCGCCGCGCGTAAGGGGCCGCACTCGGCCAAAAGCATCAAAACCTTCCCCAAAACGTACACTTATTTAGCGTTTGCCCAGGATTTCGAAAAATAAGTGTACGTTTTGGGGAAGGTTTTGCGCTTGGATGCGAGCCTGGCGCCTCTCACCGCGTACGGCTGCGCAGGCGCCGGTACATCAGGCCGCCCACCGCCAAGAGAAACGCCGACGCCACCAGCGTGCATGCGACCAGCGGCCAATTGCCGGAGCCGACCGCCGACGCCGCGATTGTCGAGGTCACGATAGAGGGGATACGCCCAAACGTGGCGATCAGGACGACCGGCAGAAAGCGCATGTTCGTCAACCCGGCGAAATACGTCAGGAAATCCTTGGGCGTGCCGGGAATCAGGAACACGATGAGCATGATGAGCTCGAGGCGTTTGGCGCTCTTCAGCCAGGAGAAGCGGTCGAACAGCGATCGATCGAAAAACAATCCGACGAGTTTCCAGCCCCAGCGGCGCGTCGCCCAGTAAATCATCGACGTCGCCAGACCCGAGGCGACCAGGCACAAAGCCGTGCCCTCCCAGAAGCCGAACGCATACCCGCTGGCGAGCTCCACGGGCTCGCCGGGCAAAAACGCCAGCAGCACCTGCACGATGTTGATGCCGAGCATGGCAAGGCGGCTGACAAAGGCCTGGTCGGACACGAACGCGCGAACGGCGCGCGCGTCGGCAAGCCATGCAAGCAGGCCGGGGAGGTACTCCCAGCACAGAAGCGCAGTGATAGAGGCAGCCGCGACCAAGCCGATGAGCACGCGACGGCGCAAAACCCTGCGGCGAACGTCGATTTCCGAGTCCTCGTCAATAGACTCACGAACCTCGGCGGGTGCGGTGGAACACGCCACCTCGGCAGAATCCGCCGCAGCCCCGGTGCGATCGCGCTTCCAGACCTCAGTCAGCTTCTTGACGTCCAGCTTGCGCGCTGCACCGCCACATGCCACAGGCTGCTGCGGAAGCAGGGCGTTCATCTCCATGGGAGCCTCGCCCTCGGTCTGCATTCTCATCATCGCGGCACCTCCTACGTTCCGTGCGAGTTAAGTGTCGCAAGAGGGTGTCTACGTTTTGTCGACCAGCGATGACAATTACGTAAGCCTTAGGCATTCCTAAGTAATTCTTTACAGACGGCATGAGCCGCCCCGCCATGCGAACGTCCCCATCTATGGAAGGGCCTCGCCGCGGGGGCCATCCTCGGCCTTGGCGGGGCCCCTGATGCGGAGGCCATCCTCGGCCTTGGCGGGGCCCCTGATGCGGAGGCCATCCTCGGCCTTGGCGGGGCCCCTGATGCGGAGGCCGCCCCACCTCTCTAGAAAACGCTCTCCCGGTCGGGTCGGACATCGAGCGTCGCGATGACCCGCGCGCCGCCCGTCTCGGCGTTCGTCAGGGCGATCTTGCCCCCATGGAGTCCGCACAAGACGCTCGACACATTGAGCCCCAATCCGAAGTGCTCAGCGGACTTGTTCTCACTGAAGAACGGGTCGCAACCGCGGTGAAGCGCCTCGGGGGTGAACCCCGGCCCATCGTCGGTTACAACCAGGGTGAGCACCCCCGCATCGACCATCATGTCGAACGTCACGATCGACGATGCGTGCACGCAAGCATTGCTCAGCAGGTTGTCGAGCACCTCCTCCACCAGGGGAAGATCGATGGCGAGAAGCGCGGCGGGACGACTGTCTGTCGCGGCTTTGAGGGTGGATTCCGACGCGCAGCACGTTTTGGGCACGGGCGCCCTGTCTGCCTCGGACACGGTCGGCAACTTCAGCTCCAAGCCGCCGCCGCGCGCGGCCATCACCTCGGACACATGTCGATCCAACTCCTCACGGAGGTCGTCGAGCGCAAAAGTCTCGCGCTCGACGGGACGGTCCTCCAACTTGCTGAGACCGCCCATCGAAGTCGCATATCGCTCGAGACGTGCGACCTGGGCGGAAAGCGCGTCGAGCGCATCCCCATCCAGCGTGTCGCCGCGGCGCAGCCGCATCTGGGCCATCTCGACCGTTCCCTTGAGCACGGTGATGGGCGTGCGCAGGTCGTGCGCGAACGCCGCGTTCAGACGACGGCGTGATTCGGCCGTGCGCCATAGCTCGCGCTGGGCCTCGAGAAGCGAGGCGCGCATGTGCTCGAGCGTTTCCGACAAGCGGCCCAGCTCGCGACCGCGAACGACGCGGATGGTAAAATCCAAGTCCCGCTCGGCGATGCGGTCGGCCGCACCGGCGAGCTCGGCCAACGGCCCGGCGATATGAACGCGGTAGAAATGGCGGAACGTCAGCCAGCCCAGAACGCCATAGGCAAGGACGGGCGCGAGCCCCGTCGCGAGCGTGAGGATCCAAGGCACCAGGCTCGCAGGCGGCTGCGATGCGGCATAGTATGCGGTATTCGAGACAAGCCCCTCGCCGAACGTCTCCTCCAGATCCGCGCCGGTCATGGACTCGAACAGCTCGACGCTCTGCGCACGCCCCTTGCGGCTCAGCTCATCATAGCGAGCGAGATTGTCTGCAGAGATCGTGCTGTTCGCCTCGAGGATTTCCTCTTGGGGGTACCCCTCGTTGTAGTTGAGCCCCCAGTCGTACAACTGGACCTGGCCGCTGCGAACCAAATCGACGGTTGCGTACAGCGAGCCGATGGTGCGACCGCCGTCCGGCACATACCCGCTTCCGGTCCCCCAGTCCCCGGTCGCAATGAAAACCGCATACGGCCCGTCACCGGGCAAGTCAAGCTCGGAGGCGGGGAGCAGCTCACCCGCGTTGGGGTCGTAGACATACGGGCCCGAATCGATTGTTCCGCGCTGGGTCAGGCCGTTTTCGAGGCTCACCTCGAGCTCGTAGTACCCGTTGTTCCATGTCGAGAGAACCTCGACCATGCCCAGCGCCAGTAATGTGGCAGCCGCAAGATACACGGCCAAATACACCGTGAACGTCACGCCGAGTGGTCGGGTGCGCCACCACGCGTGCAGGCGCTCGCGCTTGGGGAGCTGTTTCAGGGCCTCGCGCTCGCGGGCGCGAGCCTCACGACGCAGGGAACGACGATACCGACGGCCCTCTTTACGCACGCCATGGCAAACACGGCGTTTTTTCCGGCGAGCTGCCGCGCGAGAACGGGGCCCGCTCGTGTTGTCGGCGTCGCATTGCGGGCCACAGCCGACAACGGGGCCAGCAACGGGCTGAGCGTCGTATTCCGCGTCGGGCATGGTTCCGTTTTGTGCGTCGGGCGTGGCGCCGTTTTGCGCGTCGCCCCTCACTTGGCCACCCACTTGTAGCCTACGCCCCACACCGTCTCGATGGGATCCTCGGCCACACCGGCGGCAGCGAGCTTGTTTCGGATGCGGCGCACATGCTCGCGCACCTGCGACGGATCGCCCGCGGCGTCCCAACCCCACACGCGCTCGTAGATGGCATCGCGGTCGAACACCTGGTCCGGCCGCTTGCTGAGTAACGCGACGATGTCGAATTCGAGCTTGGTGAGGTCGACGTATACGCGAGAGGGCGCGTCGTCCCCGGCTGCCAGCGGCCCGGCAGCGCGCTCCGCAGCCCCGCCCCCCGGCTCACCGGCACCGGGTCGCACCTCTACCGTGCGCCGTCCGTAATCGATGGTGAGTTCTTGGAAGAATCGGACAGCGTTCTCGCGCTCGCGCACACGACCCTCGCGCGCCATATGCGCGGCAACACGCCGGCCGAGCACTTCGAGCGAGAACGGCTTCATCACGTAGTCATCGGCGCCGGCGGCAAAGCCGTCGAGTTGGTCGACGTCCTCGATGCGCGCGGTGAGGAAGATGATCGGGCAGCTCAGGTGCTCGCGCACGCGGCGGCACACCTCGAAACCGTCCATGCCCGGCATGTTCACGTCGAGCAGCATGATGTCGGGGGCGACGCCCGCCGAAGCGGCAGCGAGCGCCTCGGCCCCGCTATTCGCGCACACGACCTCGTAGCCCTCCATGCGGAAATACTCCGCGAGCATATTCGCGATATCGACCTCGTCGTCGACAACCAACATGCGCATAGTGCAGCCCCCCATCTTCGCCGAAATCTCAGCTCAAAGCATCGTCTCGTCAGCCCAAAGCATCATCCCGCCGTTTCCCTTTCGCTATTTTCCACCATACCTGTCTATGATTTGTCGATACAGATAGGATGCCTCCCCTTGGGAGGATATGAACGATTGGAGGCTATGAACGATTGCGAAGATTGCATTCATTGGACTTGCAACGTTTTCCCAGGTAGAGAGCTGTACAAAAAAGGAGCTTATGAACGAACCGTTCATAAGCTCCTTTTTCTGCTGGCGAAATCGTTCACATCCTCAAAGAACGCGGCGGGCAGCCCGCCACTTCGCCAGGCACCGCGGCCACTTCGCCAGGCACCGCGGCCGCAACGCCATCAAACACTGGCGCCGCCTCAGGCAAGCCGTCGGGAATTCCCCTACTTCAGCTCCGGCCAAAAGTCCTTGTTGGCCTCGATCATCTCATCGAGGACCTCCTTGGCGACCGTCATCGACGGGACCGTCTTGTTGAGCGTGAACGCCTGGAGCGCCTTCTCGTACGACCCCTCGATGCACGCCTGGACCACGAGCTTCTCGGAATTGAGCTGCTGCATCATAAGGCCCTGCTGGAACAGCGGGATGTTGTCGCGGGAGATGACCTCGGGGCCGTTCTTGCCGATATACGCGGGAAGTTCGACCATCGCGTCGTAAGGCATGTTTGGGATCGCGCCGCGGTTCTGGCAAATCACCAGGAAGCGCGCCTTCGTGTCGTTCTTGAGCGCGACGGCCAGATCGGCGATCCAGTCGCCGTGGCTGCCGGCGTAGAACGTGCTCTCGTCGATCTCGCCCGTGGCCTCATAGCGGTCAATGCCGGCGAACAGGTTGTGCTCGCGCGTCTCCTCCACCTCGTTAGCGCGTGTGCGCTCGGGATTGGAATGCTCGACGAACTCCTTCTGCTGCAGGTAGTAATTGAGATACGTGTTGGGCAGGTACTCCGGGAAGAGCTCCATGATCTCGTAAACGCCCTTCCAGACGTAATACCAGCTGCCCTTCGTGTGGCGGTTCTGCTTGCTCTCGTCCTCGTTGTCGGTGTTGGACTTCATGAGGGAGCTCATACCCTTGAGATAGCTGCTGGGGAGCAGGATCTCATGCTCCTTGATGTACTCGCGCAGCTGCGGCAGCACCTCCTCGCCCTTGTGACGGATGCTGGTGAACCAACCGAAGTGGTTGAGGCCGAAGTAATCGTACTCGACGTCCTTCTTGTCGATCTCGAGCGCGGCGCACACGAGGTCGATGATGGCGATGGGCATATCGCAGATGTTGATGATTCGGGCGTTCGGGCGCATCACGCGGCACGCCTCGGACACGATCGCAGCGGGGTTGGAGTAGTTGAGGATCCAATACGTGGGCTTGGCGTACTTCTCCACATCATCGATGAGCTCGACCATGGGGAAGATGGTGCGCATGCCGTAAGCGAGACCGCCGCAACCGCAGGTCTCCTGACCGACGCAGCCATGGCGCAGCGGGATCTTCTCGTCCTGCTCGCGCATGGCGTAACCGCCCACGCGCATCTGGGCGAAGACGAAGTCGGCGTCGGAGAAGGCGGTCTTCTTATCGGTGGTGACCGTCAACTTGATGTCCAGGCCGAGGTCCTCGTGCAAGATCCAGTCGACGAGCACGCCAACCTTGCGCTGGCGCTCCTCGTTGATGTCGTACAGGCGGATCTCCTCAACCTCGAGCTCCTCTTTGCGCAGTGCGATGGACTTGACGATACCGGGAGTGAAGGTGGAGCCGCCGCCGGCGAGGGTGATGATCATGGTGCATCCTTTCTCATGCGTGAAACGAAAAATGCGCTTGCCCATGTCTGAAACGGCGCGGAATCGCCGCGCGATACGCGGCGTGGGACCGTGCTGACGGGGGGCCGGACGGGCTTGCGCGCCCGGCCCCGGTACGAGGCCGACGTGAAGGGGATCGGGACCGCCGTCGAACGCATCGCGCTCGCCGCGCCATCCCAAGAGCCCCTCATTTGCGGGCCTACATGTTCTCGAGGGCCTCCTCGACCTGGCCGCGGACCTTTGCGACCTCCATGCCGAAGATAATCTGGATGTCGTTGCCGTTGCGAACGATGCCGCTGTTCTTCATGTGATTGATGAGGTCCTCATCGATGAGGGACTCGTCGGCGACGTTCACGCGCAGGCGGGTGAAGCAGTTCTCGGTGGACTGGATGTTCGCCTTGCCACCCAGGCCTGCGATCAGATCGAGCACAGGGTCGCCGGCGTCGGGAGCGGCGGCAACCTTGTCAGCGGACGCAGCTGCCTCGTCAGCGGGAGCGGCGGCCTCCGTCACAGTGGAAGGCTCGACGTCGTCCTCCTCGCCCTCGCGACCAGGGGTGTGCAGGTGCAGCTTCTTGATGAGCAGCGTGAAGACCACGAAGTACAGGGCAGCGTTGATGACGCCGAGGACGATCATGAGCGGCCAGTTGGTCTTCTCGACGCCGAGCACCAGATTGGAGACGACGATGTTGATGATACCGCCGGCGGTCGCCGCAGGGATGTTCAGAACCTTGAGCAAGACGAGGCTGATGCCGGACAGCACGGCGTGGACCACGAACAGCACGGGAGCGGCGAACACGAACAGGAAGTCCATCGGCTCGGTGATGCAGGTGAGGATCGCGGTGATGATGAGCGGGAGGATGATGGCGCGGGTCTTGTCGCGATTGCGCTTGTAGGAGGTCACGATGAACGCCGTGCCGATACCCAGATAGGGCCACAGGTTGTTGAAGGTGTAGCTATTGAAGTAGGTGCTCGCGGAGAACGGCTGACCGACCATGGCCATCTCGGCGACGCGAATCGGATAGGCGCCGGCGATAACCGTATCGCCCAGGGCGAGCGTGCCGCCCACATCGGAGAACTGGAAGGGCGTGTAAATGAGATGGTGCAGGCCGAGCGGGACGAGCAGCTTGTTAAGCATGCCGTACAAGAACAGGCCGATGTTGCCACTCTCCTGGATCATGCCGGCGAGCGAGGCGATACCGCCCTGCACGGGAGGCCAAGCATAGCAAGCGGCCACACCGAGAAGCAGGGAAATGCAGATCATGATCAGGAACGGGAAGCGGACGCCCGAGAACATGGAAAGGGCGATCGGGAACTGCTTACTGCCGAACTTGTTGAAAACCCAGCCGGCGATGCAGCCCAGAATGATGCCGCCGAAGACGCCCATATCGAGCACCTGGATGCCCAGGACCTCGCTCTGACCGGTGCCGACCAACCCGAGCTGCGTGGGCTCGGCGAGCATGCCGAGCGCCTCGAGGGTGATGTTGTTGGCATTCAGGAACAGGAAGAAGGACATGAGACCGATGAGCGTCGCATGGCCCTTGTCCTTCTTGGCCATCGCGCCGGCGATACCAGCGCAGAAAATCACCGCGAGGTTGTTCACGATGAACATCAAGCTGTTGTAGATGATCTTGCCCATGGTGGCAAAGAACGGCAGCTGCAGGAAGGGAACCACCGAGGTGATGGTCTGATTGGTGAGGAGGATTCCCAAGATCAGCACGGTGCCCGCCACGGACAGGTACATCAGCGGCTGGACGATTGACTTGGAAAACACCTCCAGCGAACTCTTCAGCTTATTTGCCATTGCCTTACGCTCCTTTCTGTTGGTCGCCCGCCGCGACAGACGACTCCCCCGACGCGTCCGCATGCGGGGCGTGTACGAGATTCGCGATGTGGTACACCAGATATCCCTTCTCGGCATCGCTCACAACGCAGCCATACTCCTGCTCGATATGCGCGCCGATGCGCTCGGTGCACTCAAGCGCATCAGGGTACTGGTCTTTACCCAAGTGGAATAGGAAGGTGTCCTCGGACTGCGCGATGCTCTTGTCGAGCACGCGCTGGGAGAAGAACTGAAGGTGGCGCAAAAAGCGCTCGTATTGGACGCTACCCTCGTCATACGTGAGCCCAAAAGTTTCGGACACGGTATTGAGGATGCCGTTGATCATCTTGATTGAAAGCATCAAATGGTCGGCACGTTGCTTCATCGTCGCATTCACTATGTGCAAGGCGATGAAGCCCACCTCCGCCTCGGAGATCTCGATGCCGAGATGACCGCGAATGATCTCCCGTGCTTTGAGAGCAAGCTCAAATTCGCGCCCATAGAAGCGCTTGATCTCGAAGAGAAGAGGGTTGTCGCATATGATGCCCGCCTGCTCGCGCTCAAGGGCCATGGAGATATGGTCGGTCAGAGCGATGAGAACGTTGTCATCGATAACGGAATCGGATTCGCGGCGAAGCATCGAAACGATGTCCTCGGCGATGAGCAGGTACTCGCTCGGAATGCCTTTGATGAGGCGCTCGAGGCGCGAAAGCTGCGTGGGGTCATCGAGGGTGAAGACCTTTTCGAAGGACGCCGAATCAAGCACATCTCCGCGCTTGCGACCAAAGGCGATACCTTTGCCCACGGCGATGCGCTCGGTTCCCGCATCGTCGACCATCACGACATTGTTGTTGTAGACACGCTTGATATACACGGCTGTGACCTCGGTTCGAGCAACCGGCTAGCGAACCAGGGAGAGGACGACGTCGCCGCGCGAGACGGCACCAGCAGGGCACTTGGCCAATGAGAGGTCCGAACCAAGCTCGGTGACGACCATCATCGTCGTGTCCTCAAAACCGGCGGCCGCGATCTTCTCTCGATCAAACTCAACGAGAATCTGGCCCGCCTCGACGCGATCGCCCTGAGCGATGCGAGCGATAAAGCCATCGCCCTTCATGTCGACCGTATCGATGCCGATATGAAGCATGACTCCCATGCCGGCTTCGTCCTTGATAGCGAGCGCGTGGCCCGTCGGGAACAAGGCCTCCACCGTTCCGGAAATAGGCGCGACGAGGACGCCCTCGCTCGGCACAATGGCGATACCGTCGCCCATGGCCTTGCCCGCAAAGACGGGATCGTTCACCTCAGAGATGTCCATCACGGTGCCGGATACTGGGCAGAGAACCGTCGCAACGGGGGCGGCCTGAGGGGAGGCTTCGGCCGTGCGACCGTCCTCAGTCGCCGACTGCTCGACCTCAGATGTCTTACCGCCAAACAAGTTCGAAAGGAAACCCATTTCGTAATCACTCCTCGTGTTGCCGCATCGCGGCATGAAAAAAGACCGGACCGAAACTGTGCGGTTGCGCAAGAATACCGCCACTGGGCGGCGCTTGGCACTGCAAGAGTTTGGTCAGGCCCACGAAGCGCGTCGAGGTAACCTTCCTCATTTCTTGTTGCGGTTTGGAGTATAAGAATCCCCCGTGAGCCGCGTCAAGCCGCAGCACCGAGATGGGGCCTTCGTGCAACCGTGAACGGTAGCTATTTTATGGTAAACGGTCATTCGTTTGCAGAGCCGCATTCAAAAGATCGGACCGGAGGCCCTTCTTGGCTCCTTGGGAACCGCAGGCTGACGAGCCCTCAACGAAGCAGCGCGACGCGACGCGCAGCCATCAGGAACCATGTGCGGTTGAAACCCGTGCGCAAACGAGAGCTTATGAACGATTGGAGGATATGAACGATTGCAAAAATCGCACTCATGAGTCCATGACGTTTTCCCAGGTAGAGAGCTGTACAAAAATGGAGCTTATGAACGAATCGTTCATAAGCTCCTATTTCTGCCGGCAGAATCGTTCATATCCTCAAGGGACATGGCAGCACGACGGCGATGCCGCGCGGAAACGCGATGCGATGCCTTGCTACTCGGCGGCAGCGCCACCGAAGACGGCGCCCTCGACGTCATCATGCGCGACAACGGAAGCGCCCTCGGTATCGATCGGGCCGAAATCCTCGGCCCCGCACTCGGCGCCGTTCGCCGCGGCACCCGCGCCAGCACCGGCCTCATCGCCTGCAGCGGCCTCCCCGCGCAAGCTGCCAACCAGGCTTGCGAGCGCGGCAACCGTACCCGGGAAGTCCGGCGGCGTCTGATCGGCGTGCAGATACGCCCAATTCATCATGAAGGAAGCGGAGGAGAGCGCACCAACGGCGAGCGCGTCGTCGGGGCAGGAGATCTCAACGTCAAACAGGCGATCGTCGCCCATCACACCACGCGTGCGACCACTGGAAATACCGCCGGCGAGCCCCGTCTCGTTCATGATCTCGACAGTCAGGTGCTCGAGCAGGTGGGCAAGCTCCGTATGACCCATGCAGTCCTGGAACTTGGAACCCGCATCGCCCAGGCACATGTGCTCGGCGATGGCGGGGGCGAGATAATACACGCGGGCGGTCGCCTCAACGTCCTCGGACGTCATGAGGGGCATGCCGGGGTTCACAAGCACGCGGGCGGTCAGCTTCTTGGGTCCCACCGTGACCTTGAGAATGTTGAACAAATCGGCCATGGCCTTACCTTTCTCATCGGCGCCCGAACGGCGCTGATCGACTACATCGCTACGGGGCGACATGTGCACCCCGCAGACGCGCTCACTCGGCATCCGGGCGCCAGCGTGGCTCGCTCGCCTTGCGGCTCGCGCCCCGCCGGAGACGCGTCGCCCCTACTCGCCCTGCTCGGGCTGGTAATCGGGCGTGAGATCATCCGGCGAGATGTTCGCGCCCGCGCGCACCGAACGGGAACGCGTGGCGTTCTCCTGCACGTGCTCGCGGATCGCGCGCTCGACTCCGGACCGAACGTCCGCGGCGCGCTCCTCCTCGGAGGGCTTGGGCTCCTCGAGAGGCGCGATCACACGGATGAGCGAGATGCGCTGCCCACGCATGGACTGCACCTTGAACTTGTACCCATCGGACTCGAAAACCTCGCCGATATCGGGCAGGGAGTCGCACAGATCGAGGATCCAGCCGGCAATGGTCTCGTACTCGTCACTCTCCTCGATGGGCCAGCCGAGCTCGATCGCGTCATCGCACGGAAAACGCCCATCGACCAGCCACTCGCGCTTGGAGAGACGCGTGAGGTACTTGTTATCGGGGTCGAACTCGTCCTCGATCTCGCCGACGATCTCCTCGACGATGTCCTCGATGGTGATGATTCCGGCAGTGCCGCCGTATTCATCGACCACCACGACGATCTGGTCGTGCGCCGTCTGCATCTCGGAGAGCAGGGGCAGGATGTCCTTGGTGTCGGGGATAAAGGTGGCGTCGCGCATGAACTCGGACACGGGACGATCGCCCTCGCCGCCCATGACGGGGCCGATCAGGTCCTTGATGTGGGCGATGCCGACCACACCGTCCTGATCCTCGTGAAACACCGGCATACGGGAGAAGCCTGTCTGGCGCATGAGGTTCATGACCTCGGTAACCGTCTGGACATCCTCGGCCATGGTCACGTCCACGCGCGGCACCATGACCTCGCGCGCGGAGGCGTCACCCAGGTCGAACACCTCATGGATGATGCGCTTCTCCTCGTCGAGCAGGGTGTCCTGCTCGTTGATCATGTAGCGGATCTCCTCCTCGGAGACATTCTGACGGTCGTCGGCGTTCTTGATGCGCAAGATGCGAGCGAGACCGTCGGCGGAAACCTGCGTCAGCCAGACGAGCGGACGAGCGATCTTCTGGAACACCGTGAGCGGTTTGGCGACGCGCTTGGCCATGCCCTCGGCATCGGCCAGGGCGATGCGTTTGGGAACAAGCTCGCCCACGACGATCGAGAGGTAAGACACGGCGAGCGTGATGAGTACGGGCGCGAGGCCGGGGGCGACCATGGTCAGCGCATCGATGCCGAAGCTCGACAGCCACTGCGCGAGCGGGTCGGACAGGCTCGTCGAGGCGACCGCAGAAGACGCAAAGCCCACGAGCGTGATCGCGACCTGGATGGTGGCGAGGAAGCTGCCGGAATTGGCCGCGAGCTCGGCGGCGCGGGCGGCGCGACGGTCGCCTCCTTCCGCCTCGTGGTCGAGCACGGCGCGCTTGGCCGTGGTGAGGGCCATCTCCGACATGGAGAAGTAGCCGTTGACGACGGTAAGGACGAGTGTGGTGATGATACTGATGGTGATGTCCATGGGGACGGGTTCAAACCTCCTGGGTTAGTGAATGGCGCGAGCAATGCGTAATTGGGGACGGGTGCGAATTACACATCGCACGATGCACGCAAATCGATGTGTAATGTGCACCCGTCCCTCATTACACATCCGAGGATTTACGCACCAGAAGCTAAATCACGAAGAGGACCACCGCCAAGAATTGCAGCACGCTGCCGGCAAGAACCCACAGGTGGAAAATACTGTGCATATAGCGAATCTTCTTGAGAACGTAGAACACCGCTCCAACGGTGTAGCACACGCCGCCCACGGCAAGCAGCACGAGCGCGGTGGGATGCAGCGCGGCGACGAGCTGCGGCAAGCGGAAGACGACGAGCCAACCCATCGCAACGTAGATTGCGGCGGTGAGCCAATGGGGCTGGCGCTCGCGCATGAACGCCTCGAACAGCACGCCCGCGATTGCGATCGCCCACACGGCGATGCACAGCGGGATACCGCCGGCATCGGCCAGCGTGATGAGGCAAAACGGGGTGTACGTGCCCGCGATGAGCAGGTAAATGCAGCTATGGTCGATCACGCGAAAGACGCGCTTGGCAGCCGGGACGGCAATGGCGTGATACAGCGTCGATGCAAGATATTCGAGGATGAGCGCGACGCCGAAGATGATCGCACTGGCGAGCGACGCCGGATGAGCCCCGTCCACGGCCGCCTTCACGACCATGACGACGAGCGCGGCGATTCCGAGGGCGGCGCCTATGCCGTGCGTGATGGAGTTCGCGATCTCCTCGCCCAGCGTATACTGGGGCACCAAGTGACGCTTGACCGTGCGAGCCGCTGCCTTGACCGGCGCTCCGACGGTGGCGACCGCCTCCTTTGCGGTCGAACCGGCGGCATGCAGCAAGCGCTGCGCCCGCGATGTCGCGTCAGCGCGCGCTATGGGAGCAGGGACAGCCGCGACATCGGGTCGCGGCGAGGGACTGTCGCTCGCGTCAGGCATGGTCTCAGATCGTCCTCCAAAAATAGCTACATTGCTCGTTACTATAGCAAAATGACGTGGTACGCGCGAGGAAGCGCACCACGTCACCCATGTCTATGAAGACTCGTCACAACCCGCGCGCAGGAGCGCGACGGCGGCTCATCACGCCAGGCCGAGTTGCTTTTTAACACCGGTCGCACGCCTGCGGCTGACCGGGATGCTCGCGTCCGTCCGGCCGAGCTTGAGCTGCATGAGACCACTCGGCTTGAGTACCTCGACATCGCGGACGTCGTCGATATTCACCAGGAAGCTGCGATGCACACGTAAGAACCCCTCGTTCGCCAGACGGCGCTCCAAAACCGAGATGGAATCATTGACCAGGTAGGTGCCAGTCTCCGTATGAGCGGAGGCGTAATCGGCACGAGCCTCGATATAGGCGATGTCGGTCACGGGGATGTAGGTGCGCTTGCCGTTGCGCTCACCCTGGATGCGGCGCACGGGCTCAGCCACCGCCGGCCGGCGGGCGTTGAGGGCGTTCTCGACCTTGTCGAGTGCCTTCTCAAGTCGGTCCTGCTCAACCGGCTTGAGCACGTAGTCCGCCGCGTCCAGTTCGAACGCCTCTGCCGCGTACTCGGAAAACGCCGTCACAAACACGATCACCGGGGGCTTCTTCAGCTTTTGCAGCGTATCTGCGAGCTGAACGCCGCTCGTGCCGGGCATCTGAATGTCGAGGAACAACACCTCGGGGCCAAAGGCCAAAATCTTCTCGACCGCCTCCGTCGCCCCGCCGGCCTCCTCGATGCGTCCGACGCGGCCGTCCTGCTTGAGCAGGTAGTTCAACTCAGCGCGAATCGGCGGCTCGTCATCGACAATCAAAACACGCCATGCCTGGTCGGCCATGCCATCTCCCTTGTCCCATGGGCTCTGCGCCCAACACGCCATCCAATCAAATCGGCCGCGACGCGCAACCGCATGTCACGCACAGTCAGGGCCTTAGTGTAACGCGGGCGCAGGGCACGGCGCACCCGCATCGACCCGCAAGGCGCGCTGCGCCGCGGACCGAATCGCCGTCACCTGGCAGAGGGAAGCGCCGTCCCCTCCGGCTCGTGAGGCTCGCCGATCAGGTCGACCGTCACGCGCGTTCCCACGCCCTCCTGCGATTCGACATGGATGCCCGATTCCGCGCCGAAGAAGAAGTGTATGCGCATGAGCACGTTGACGAGGGCCAAACCGCCGCCGCGCCTGAGCGAGCCGTCCGCCGTAGTGGGAGCGCTCCTCCTGCTCATGGACTCGAGCTTGGCCTCGACGCACTCACCATCCTCCTCGGTGCAACCGCACGGGCATGTATTGTCCACATCGCGCTTCACGTCGAGCAGGTGGGCGAGCGTCTCCTCGCTCATGCCGATGCCATCGTCCTCGACCACAATCTGGATACCGTCATCCGTCTCAAGGGAGGAAAGCTTGATGGACAACGGCTCGACTTCACGCATCGCATGCTTGATGCAGTTCTCGAGCAGCGGCTGCAAGATGAACGGCGGAACGCGGCAATCGAGCGTGAACGGATCGAAGTCGACCGAGAGCTTGAGACGGCCGTCACCGTAACGCGCCTGCATGAGGTTGATGTAGCGCATGCCCTGGTCGAGCTCGTTCTCGAGTGAAGTGAGCGCATCGGAGTTCGACAGCGTCTGGCGATAGTAGTTCGAGAAGTCGATGAGCAGCGAGCGCGCCTTCTCCGGCTCCGTACGCACGAGCGACACGATGGTTCCGATGGTGTTGAACAGGAAGTGCGGATCGACCTGGGACTGCAGCGCACGCAGCTCCATGCGGGCGCTCAAATCCTCCTGACGCTCGAGCTCGAAGCTCGCCAGCTGCGTGGAGATCAGCTCGGCAAAGCCCGTGGCGAGCGCGGTTTGACGCGCATCGATGTCGCTGTAGCGCGGATAGTACAGCTCGAAGGTCCCCATGCAGCGGTCGCGCACGATGAGCGGGGCTGTGATGCCAGCCTGCAGGCGCGGGAAGAAATACGGCTCATCGGGACCGGTTGTCTCGCGCGCGAAAACCTCCATGCGCTCGTTCTCGATGACGCGCAGCGTGCTCTCCAGAACGACCGGCGTGCCCGTGGGGCAGCGGTCTGAATCCTCGCCCCAACTCGCGACGACCGCCGTGCCGTCGGTGATACAGATCGCCGAGGCCAGGGTCTCGGGTAGGATCAGTTTGCACGCGCCCAACGTCGCCTCGGGCACCAGACCGTGACGGGTGTAAGCGAAAATCTTGCTCGCGATGCCGAGTGTTCGGTCGGTCGCGGAGAGCGAGAAATCATCGGGCGCGACGAACACGTATGCAAAGAAGAAACACAGCAAGACGAGGCCGGCGATGGTGATAACCGCGGGGACCGGGTTGGGGTTGGTCACGAATTCGAGGGCCAGCAGGCCGAGCAACATCGGGACGCACAGGATGAGGCCGCGCAGCGCCCAACTCTGGGCGACGCGGAAGAATTTCGTCTGATTCCAACGGGCAAACGGCCGCCGCACGCAAACACCTACCTTTTTGACATTCATCACACGTGCTCCATGATACCAATCGGCCGAAAAAGCGCCCACCCCGAATAGCGGGATGGGCGCTCGTGTCGTCCCCCTGGAGCGGCGCCCTGCCCCGCCCCCGGGTAAACGTGGGGACTCCCCGGCCCCTCCACGACGCCGCTTCTCTATCTATTGCGAAGCCGCTACGCCTGGAGGCAGAGCCGAGGAGCCCTATGGGAGTAACTCAGTTACTCGGAGTACTTGTTGCCCTCACCGAAGGTACCGGCGTCGACAATCCAGCCGTCCTTCATGATGACGTCCATGTTGTCAACGTTGAGGGTGTGGATGTCAGCGGCGACATCGCCGTTGACGACCAGCAGGTCGGCGCACTTACCGACCTCGAGGGAACCGGTCTCGTCCTCGATGTGGCACATCTTGGCACCGTTCAAGGTGGCGCAGGTGATGGTCTCGACCGGGGTGAAGCCGATCTTGTCCACGAACTCGTACATCTCCTCGATGGAGCAAGTGCCGTAAGGAGTGACGAAGGAGAAGGAGTCGGAACCGATGGTCATCACGACGCCGCGCTTCTTGGCCTCGCGCAGGCAGTCGTAGTTGCGCTGAAGCTCCTTCTCGACGAGGGTGCCCTCGTACTTGTCATGCAGCTCGGGCACGTAGACCGGCGGATAGGTGGAGTACCAGGTGGGCAGGAAGGCGATCGTCGGGGTGAAGAAGGTGCCCTGCTCGGCCATGAGGTCCATGGTGCGCTCGTCGATGTCGAAGCCGTGGATCAGCTGCTCGCAGCCAAAGCGGACGGAATCGTAGGCAGCGGCGTGGTTGTTGTAGCAGTGGCTCCACACCGGGATGCCGACCAGCTTGGCCTCGTCGATGACGGCCTGGATCTCCTCGGAGCAGTAGTGCTGGTCGCGACCAGAGTCCCAGCGCCAGATGCCACCGCCGGTAGCCCAGATCTTGATGGCATCGGGGTTCTCACGCAGGCGGCGACGAACGGCCTTGCGCAGATCCCACGGACCGTCGACCTGATCGCCCCAAGGATGGGACTCTTTGTTCTCGAGCTGGCTGCAGTGGTGGGAGTCACCGTGGCCGGCGGTGCGGCAGAAGCCGAGGCCGGTGGCGAGGACGCGAGGACCCTTGAAGACGCCCTTATCGATGCAGTCGCGAATCTGAATGCCGAAGCGGCCGATCTCGCACACGGTGGTCAGACCGTGGGTGAGGCAGTCGTAGGCCTGCTTGACAGCGACGGCCTGCTTCTCGAGGAGCGGCTGCATGACCCAGTCGGTGTCATCGTCGGTGAGGTTGCCGGAGAAGTGCAGGTGGGTGTCGATGAGGCCGGGCATGACGGTCTTACCGGTAGCGTCGATGACCTCGTAGCCCTCAGGGGTGTCCTGGTGGGCGCCGGCGTACTCGATCTTGCCGTTCTCGTCGACGAGAACCAGGGAGTTCTCAACCGGATCGGCACCGGTGCCGTCGATGAGCTTGCCGCCGACGATTGCATACTTCTTACCCATGTTGTTCCTCCTTATTGGAACGATGGATTGGCTAGTGGCACCCGACCGCGCGGGGTACGTGCACGGCCGGGTATGCCGCAAGAGAGGAGAGACGCGGCGGATATGCCGCGATGGAACGCGGAGCTCGGTGCACTTTGTTCCATGGTGGGGTCGGCGCCGGGGCGCTCTCCCCTGGGGGGTCGGTGTGGACCCCCGGAGTGCGGCGGGCGCGTCGTGTCGTGCGCCCGCCGACGAAGGGGTTTCGCTACTTCTTGGCGCGAGCCTTGGTGGCGAACATGAGGATCAGGCCAACGACCAGCCAGCCGAGCACGATGGACCACTCAACCATGTTGAGGGAGGCCGGGCTGAAGGGCAGGACGAGCAGGCCGATGATGATGGCGCCGGCCAGGATGGCCAGGAGGATACCGAACTTGCCGCCAGGAACCTTGTAGGGACGAGGCAGGTCGGGCTCGGTGTAGCGCATCTTCAGGCACGCAAGGGCGACCATGGTGCAGGAGAGGATGAACGCCAGGGCGGACACGTTGGTCAGCGGGATGAGCATGTTCTTGCCCAGGAACGGACCGATGACGGTGATGATACCGAGGACCACGCAAGCGAGCTTGGGGGCGCCGGACTTCTCATCGACCTCGGCGAACTTCTCGGGGAGCTGACCCTTGCGGCCCATGGCGAGCATGATGCGGGAGGTAGCGCCGTAGAAGGAGTTCATGGGACCCATGGGCCCGAGGGTGGCGATGACGAGCATGGCCACGTACAGGATCATGTTGATGTTCTTCAGGCAGGCCAGAGCGGGAACGGGCTGAGCCACGAACTCGTTCCAGGGGAGGATGGTGCCGAAGGAGTAGATGCAGACCATGTAGAAGCCACCGGCGGCCAGGAGGGCCAAGGTGATGATCTTGCCGAACTTGTTCCAGTTCAGACCCTCAGCGGCCTCCTCGGCCTGCTGCGGGATGGTGTCGAAGCCCGCGTAGAAGAACGGGGTCAGCACCAGGACCGAGACGATACCTGCGAGCAGGTTGGTGGACTCGGTCTCGGCGACACCGCCGCCAGCGCCGGCGACCTGGGAGAACACAGGCATGGCGTTGTCGGGGGAGCCGGTCACGATGGAGACGCCCATGGCGAGCAGCATGCCGCAGAGCAGGGCCTTGGTGAGGAAGGCCTGCAGCTTGGCAGCGGAGCTGGCGCCGCGGAAGTTCAGGAAGACCACGTAGCCGGCGAAGGCGAGCGCGATCAGCGTCGGGAACAGGTAGACGTCTGCACCGAGGATGGTGTAGAGCTTGACGGCGCGGAGCCACTCAAGACCGGGCAGGCTGCCGAACATGTCCGAGACCAGCGTGGAGATGGCGATTGCCTCCCACGGGCACAGGATGCCGTTGCCCAGAGCCAGGAACCAGCCGGTGATGTAGGACGCCGTGTGACCGAAGGTGCGGTCGACGTACTCCACGATACCGCCGGAAACCGGGATGGCGGCCGTAAGCTCGCCAAACACCGCTCCGATGGGCACCAAGGCGATGGCGCCCAAGAGGAATGCGATCATAGCGGGGACAGGACCGCCGCCAACGACCATCCAGTCGCCGACCTGCAGGACCCAACCGGTACCGATGATGGCGCCGAAGCCGATGGTAAAGAAGTTCCACAGCGACAGCGTCTTCTTCATGCCGCCCTGATCGGCAGCAGAAGCGTTGGTTTCCGCCATAGCACGCCTCCTTTCTTTTGTTTGGGGCCGACGTGTCCACTCGTCGACCCGCCCCCTCGCGCTCGCCGGTTTGGCGGGCGCCTTTTCCATGTCCTGAAGAATATTGCCAACCGATGTGAAGGTTTGCGGTCAGTCGACGTTCGGAATGTCATCGCAGACGAGCGGGCGCCGTTCTCCGACTAACGGTCGTTGCGCGAACGCGCGGCCGCGCCCGTTTTTCCGTTCACCGCCCAAATCGACCAGTCGCGGAAGTGGGGCTCGCAGCCACCAAAGTAGGCTATAAGGCGAGCGGCCCTTCGCAGCGCCCCGACCCGATCGCACCCGGACGGACAGCCGCCCAGCTGTTTATATTCTGGCTGGTAGAATGTACTTCGTTTGTTTTCAATGGCGTTTGAGCCGTCTCGATCCGGGAGGCACCGATGGACGACCGATACCGCGGGGACGACCCCCGTCGCTCCGTGCGCCTTGCATCCTCCGCGAACAACGGGGCCACGCGCGACCGCGCTCCCCTGCCGCTCGGCGTCAACGAGCGGACGCGCGGCGTGGGATCGCACCCGATGAACGGCAACGGTGTTCGTCCGGGCAACGGCGTCGCCCCGCATCCCGAGTTCCGTCCTCCCGCGCGGGCAGCGGCCAACGCCCCCGCGTATCGCGGCCCCCGCACGCCGCGCTCGCCGAGCGCCCACGCCCCGCAGCCACAAGGCGCTCGGGACCCGCGCCCCATGCGCCGAGACTCCTATGGACGCGATTCCCGCGTCGGACGAGCATATCCCGACCCACAGACGCGCCCAACGGGTAGGCCCTCTTCCAGAGGCCGCGCTCAAAACCAACCGTCTCGCGGCGCCGGTCAGCGCCGAACCCTCAACGGAAGCTACGCCCACACGCCCTCACGTCACCGCTCAAGCAAAGGCCGGGGTTCGCGTGCAGGATACGTAGGCGGGCCCTTGCGTGGGGGCCGCAATACCGGTCGCATCTTCTCGCGTCCCACTTGGCGATCCGTGCTGTTCAGCCCGCGCGGGATCGCCGTGCTCTTGGTAATCGCGGTGATTGGTGCGGGAGGCCTTGGCATCAACGCCAAAATCCAACGAGACAAAGCGGAGGATGCCGCGCGCATCGAGGCGAAGAAGGAAAAGGAGCGCCTCGCCAAGCAGACGGTCAACCCGTTCAAGCTCGGGCCCACCGCCATCCCCGTCTCCACGCCGCGCTCGCAATGGACGGCGGGCACAATGCCGCATCTCTATCAAACCGACCCGCTCTGGGCAAACAAGCCTTACGCAGGAAGCAACATCCGCATCGCCGGCTGCGGCCCCACGAGCCTTTCCATGGTCTACACATACCTGACGGGTAAGACCGATCTCGATCCGGTCGCCATGGCCTCGTTTGCCGAGGAGCACAACTTCGCCCCCACCGGTGCGACCGAATGGCGCTTCATGACCGACGGCGCCGCCGCCATCGGATTGAGATCGACCCCCGTGGCCCCTTCGCGCGCGAGCATCGCATCCGCGCTGGATGCCGGCATGCCGATCATCTGCTGCCTCACGCCCGGCGACTTCACCACAGTCGGGCATTTCCTTGTCATCAAGGGCATGGATGGCCGCGGCATGGTCGAAATCCATGACCCCAACAGCCCCTACAACAGCGCAAGACGCTGGCCGATCAGCCAGATTCTCCCGCAAATCGAAGCGCTTTGGGCCCTCTCGCTCTAACCCCATACAAATAGACGCCCCGGGGCAGTAAGCCGGGGCGCCTGGGAGAGGGAGGCTCTGTAAGCGTCACGCGCGATGCAGCAGCCACACGCGACGACGGAAATCATCGGACGCCCGGCCAGCTCGAAGCGGCAGCCGGGCGCCTGACGACATAGGGGGTACTAACCGACGATGCGGGTACCGGAGAGGCCGGCCATGGTCTCGGCGGCCTTGTCCAGGGCGCCGATGATGCAGGTGCGGCCCTTGCGGGAGCGAGCGAACTTGATGGCGGCGCGGACCTTGGGCTCCATGGAACCCTTGCCGAACTGGCCCTCGTCAGCGAGCTTCTCGGCCTCGTCGGCGGTGAGCTCCTCGAGCTCCTGCTGATCGGGCTTGCCGAAGTTGATGGCAACGTGCTCGACGGCGGTCAGGAGGAACAGGACGTCGGCGGAGCAGTCCTCAGCGAGGAGCTCGCCACCCATGTCCTTGTCGATGACGGCGGCGACGCCCTTGTAGCAGCCCTTGTTCTCGTAGTCGCGGACGACGGGGATGCCGCCGCCACCACAGGCGATGACGATAAACTCGTTGTCGAGCAGGTTGAGGATGGAGTCGGCCTCGACGATCTTCTTGGGCTCCGGGGAAGCCACGACGCGACGCCAGCCACGGCCGGAGTCCTCGACGAAAGTCATCTCGGGGTTCTCAGCCATGATCTCCTTGGCCTGCTCCTCGGTGTAGAAGGGGCCGATGGGCTTGGTGGGGTTGGCGAAGGCGGGATCGTCCGGGTCGACCTCGATCTGGGTGACGACGGAGGCGGCGTGCCAACGCTTATAGCGCTTGTGCATCTCGCGACCGATGCCCTGCTGCAGGTGATAGCCGATGTAGCCCTGGGACATGGCGCCGCACTCGGGCAGATCCATGGAGGGGGTGCCGATGGCGTCGTGAGCAGCGGCGAAGGCGTTCTGGATCATGCCGACCTGCGGGCCGTTGCCGTGGGTGATGATGATCTCGTTGCCCTGCTCGATGAGGCCGAGCAGCGCGTGGGCGGCGTGGGCGACCTTCTCGATCTGCTCTTCAGGGGTGTTGCCGAGGGCGTTGCCGCCGAGGGCGACGACGATGCGATCGGGCTTGCCAAGGGGCTTGGACATAACTGCCTCTTTTCTTCTCGTTTTGCTGGTAACAAATATTCACCAGCTGACGTACTTTATGCAATATACCCTCCCAAGCACAATCGATTAACAGTGATTTCGACTGTCTTGGTGAACGGACGATAATTGGCGATAAACGTAATATCCCAAGGATATAGGCATAGTCTGACCACATTGCTCAAACGGTTTTGCACGCCTTAAATCTGTATACCTATCCTGCCAATTTGGCTTGTCTATTCATCTCTATACAAAATTCTGCGCGAATATGCGTACCTGTTACTGCAATGGAGTGACATCCGATCCGCCCGGCCCCGCAGCAGTCGCGGGGCCGTGGGCGGGCACAGGGCCGGGGACGAGCACGGGGCCGAGGCCGTTCGGCCTCTCGAGATGCAACGTAAGTCACGTTTGGCGCATCAAAAACGTGACTTCGGTTATATCTCGGGCCCCAGCCCAACGGCAGCGGCCGCATCTCGGGCCCAGGCGCAACGGCGACGGTCGCATCTCGGGTCCGATCCAGCGGCGACGGTCACATCTCCGCTCAAAACGAAAGCGCCCCCGCCGAACATCTCGGCGGGGGCGCACAAATCGCTCTGTTCTACAAAGCGCAGCTACCGAAGACTACTCCTCGTTATAGAGGGTCTTGAGCTTGACGAGGTGCTTGTAGCGATCCATGGCGGCAGCCTCGTTGGCGGCGAAGAGCTCCTCGGCGCGCTCGGGGAACGCGGCGGTCAGGCTCGCGTAGCGGGCCTCGTTCATGAGGAACTCCTGGTAACCGCCAGCCGGCTCCTTGGAGTCGAGGGCGAACTTCTTACCCTCGGGGGCAGCCGGGTTGTAGCGGAACAGGTTCCAGTAGCCGCAGTCCACGGCCTTCTTCATCTCGGCCTGGCAGTTCTGCATGCCGCCCTTCTTGATGGAGTGCATCTCGCAGGGGCTGTAGCCGATGATGATGGACGGGCCGTCGTAGGCCTCGGCCTCGTGGATGGCCTTGAGGGTCTGAGCTGGGTTGGCGCCCATGGCGACCTGCGCCACGTACACGTAGCCGTAGCTCATCGCGATCTCGGCGAGGCTCTTCTTCTTGATGTTCTTGCCCGCGGCGGCGAACTGAGCGACCTGGCCCAGGTTAGAGGCCTTGGAGGCCTGGCCGCCGGTGTTGGAGTACACCTCGGTGTCGAACACGAAGACGTTGACGTTGTTGCCAGAGGCCAGGACGTGGTCAAGGCCGCCGAAGCCGATATCGTAGGCCCAACCGTCGCCGCCGAAGATCCAGAAGGACTTCTTGGTGAGGTACGCCTTGTCGGCCAGGATCGCCTTGGCCTTATCGCAACCACAGGCCTCGAGCTGCTCGATGTAGGCGGCAGCCGCGGTCTTGGAGGCCTCGACATCGTCGCGGGAGTCGATCCAAGCCTGAGCGGCGGCCTTCAGCTCGTCGGTCGCGCAGTCGGAAGCCATGAGCTCCTCGCTCTGGGCGACGAGCTTGCCCTGGACTGCCTTGTAACCGAGCTCGAGACCGAGGCCGTGCTCGGCGTTGTCCTCGAACAGGGAGTTGTTCCATGCCGGGCCATGGCCGTTCTTGTCGGTGCAGAACGGGGAGGTCGCGGCCGGGTTGCCCCAAATGGAGGAGCAGCCGGTGGCGTTGGAGATGAACATGCGGTCGCCGCAAACCTGGGTCACCAGGCGAGCGTAGGCCGTCTCGGCGCAGCCGGCGCAGGAGCCGGAGAACTCAAGCAGGGGCTGCTTGAACTGGCTGGACTTGACGTTGTTGCCGATGAGCTCGGGCTTCTCGGCGACGTTGGCCACGCAGTAATCGAAGGTCTTCTGCTCCACGAGCTCGCCCTCGGCGGGAACCATGGTGAGCGCATCCTTGGGGCAGACCTTGGCGCAGTTGGTGCAGCCCATGCAGTCGAGCGGGCTGACGGCGATGGCGAACTTGTAGCCGGTGTCCTTGGGGATCTTCACATCCAGCATGCGCATGGTCTCGGGCGCCTCGGCGACCTCGGCCTCGTTGAGCGCGAAGGGACGGATGGTGGCATGCGGGCAGACGTAGGCGCACTGGTTGCACTGGATGCACTTGGTCTCATCCCAGTGCGGGACCATGACGGCCACGCCGCGCTTCTCGAACTGGGAGGCACCCAGCTCGAACTGGCCGTCGGCGTAATCCTTGAACGCGGAGACGGGCAGGGAGTCGCCGTCCATGCGGGCGATGGGCTCCATGAGCTCCTTGACCTGCTTGGCGATGGCGCTCTTCTCGTCCTCGGAGAGGACGGAGGCGGGAGCGGCGTCGGTGGCGTCGGCCCAGTCGGCCGGGACGTCGAACTTTACAAAAGCAGTGGCGCCGGCATCGATGGCCTTGTGGTTGGCCTCGACGATGGCCTCGCCCTTCTTGGCATAGGACTTGGTGGCCGCTTCCTTCATGTAGCGGATCGCGTCCTCCTGCGGCAGCACGCCAGCCAGGGCGAAGAACGCGGACTGCAGCACCGTGTTGGTGCGCTTACCCATGCCCACCTTGGCAGCCAGGTCGATGGCGTCGATCAGGTAGACGTTGATGTTGTTCTGGGCGATGTAGCGCTTGGCGTTAGCCGGCATGTGGGAGGCGAACTCCTCGGGCGTCCACTGGCAGTTGACCAGGAACGTGCCGCCGGGCTTGACGTCGCGGACCATCTTGAAGCCCTTGATGATGTAGCTCGGGTTGTGACAGGCCACGAAGTCGGCCTTGTTCACGTAGTACGGCGAGCGGATCGGGGAGTCACCGAAGCGCAGGTGTGAGGTGGTCACGCCGCCGGTCTTCTTGGAGTCGTACTGGAAGTAGGCCTGAACGTACTTGTCCGTGTGGTCGCCGATGATCTTGATCGAGTTCTTGTTGGCGCCAACGGTGCCGTCGCCGCCGAGGCCCCAGAACTTGCACTCGATGGTGCCCTCGGCCGCCGTGTTGGGGGCGTCCGGATCCATGGGCAGGGACAGGCCAGTAAGGTCGTCCTCGATACCGATGGTGAACTCGCGCTTGGGCGCGTCCTTCTTGAGCTCCTCGAAGACCGCGAAGGCAGCCGCCGGGGGCTCGTCCTTGGAGCCGAGGCCGTAACGGCCACCGGTCACCACGAGGTCGGAGCGGCCGGCCTCGTACAGGGCGGAGACGACATCCTGATACAGCGGCTCGCCGATGGAGCCGGGCTCCTTGGTGCGGTCGAGCACGGCGACCTTCTTGACGGTCGCGGGCAGCGCGGCCACAAAGTCCTCGACAGACCATGGGCGGTACAGGCGGACCTTGACCAGGCCGACCTTCTCACCGTGGGCGTTCAGGTAGTCGATGACCTCCTCGAGCGTATCGCAGAAGGAGCCCATGCACACGACCACGCGGTCGGCGTCGCTGACACCGTAGTAGTCGAACAGATGATAGCTGGTGCCGAGCTTGGCGTTCACCTTGTCCATGTAGGACTGGACGATGGCGGGCAGCGCGTTGTACGTGCCGTTGCAGGCCTCGCGGTGCTGGAAGAAGATGTCGCCGTTCTCATGGCTGCCGCGGGCCGCGGGATGCTCGGGGTTGAGCGCGTGGTCGCGGAACGCCTGGACGGCGTCCATGTCGCACATATCCTTGAGGTCCTCGTAATCCCACACGGCGACCTTCTGGATCTCGTGCGAGGTGCGGAAGCCGTCGAAGAAGTTGACGAACGGCGTCTTGCCGGTGAGCGCGGCGAGGTGGGCGACGGGCGAGAGGTCCATGACCTCCTGGACGTTGCCCTCGGCGAGCATGGCAAAACCGGTCTGGCGGCAGGCCATGACGTCGGAGTGATCGCCGAAGATGTTGAGCGCGTGGGTGGCGACGGTGCGGGCCGAGACGTGGAAGACGCTCGGCAGGCCCTCGCCCGCGATCTTGTACATGTTCGGGATCATGAGCAGAAGACCCTGCGATGCCGTGTAGGTGGTGGTGAGGGCGCCAGCGCCCAGGGAGCCATGCACGGCGCCGGCGGCGCCGGCCTCGGACTCCATCTCGACCACGTTCACGGGCGTGCCGAAGATGTTCTTCTTGCCCTGAGCGGCCCACTGGTCGACATGGTCGGCCATGGGGCTGGACGGCGTGATGGGATAGATTCCCGCCACCTCGGTGTACGCGTACGAAACGTACGCGGCGGCCTCGTTGCCGTCCATAGATTTGAACTTGCGATCTGCCATATACCCCTCTCCTCTCGAACTAGGTATATAAGGCGCCGGGGCCAGGCGGACCCCGGGTTATATATGAGAACGGCCCCGCGCGGGGCGCCAAACGCGGCCCGGAGACGGTCCTTCCCATAGGTGGTGCGCGCGACATGACGAATCGACGCGAAACTACGCACGCGTCCCCATTGTACCCCGCTCGGCGACGCGGATGCCGACAATCGGGGTTCATCGGCAAACGTTTTACCCAGCTAAATTCGCAGGTCATCGAGCAGTTTGAGCAACGCCCGACGGCGTTTGCGAACGGGGCCTCCCCAAGCCGGACCCCCTATCAAAATTGTTGCTCAACATTTTGTCCGCACGGGCGCATACGGTAGAGACATCGGATTCTATGGACAGGAGGAGCCGTGGGAAACTCGAATGAAACGCCGGCGGCCCAGGCCGGCATGACCACCGCCGAAGCGCGCGCGGCGGTGCGCGCCCGCAGGGAGGCTCTCGCCCGCGCCGAACGCAGGCATCGGGAGTGCTGGGATGAAACGGAGCGCATCTCCAACCTGCGCGAGCGCCTGTGCGATCTCAAGCGGGAGGACCGGGCGCGCCAAATCGCCAGCCTCCAGCTGGACGCCGAGGGCGCCAAGCCCGGATGCGAGGTCAGCGCCGTATGCGATCGCATGGCCGAGGAGGAGACCACCCTCAAGCCCCCGTGCACCGAGCACCACGACGAGCAATGCCGCTGCCCCAGGTCCACCACCTGCCGCGAGCTGCGCCGCTGCATCGCCTACCTCAAAAGCGCCGTGACCCAGACGGACCTGCAGGCGGCGTTTTTCGACCTGTACTCCGCGGAGCTCGAGATGGACAAGGCCCGCGCAGAGCTGTTCTGCCTGCTCAGGGACCTGCCGGAACGCATCGTGCAAGAAATTGGCGAACAGGTGCCCACGCAGGAAGATTTCGACGAGCTGCCCAACGCCTGGGGCATCGCCGCCTTCGAGAACCACATGCGCAAAGGGGGCTCCACCGACGAGTCAGATCCAGTCGACCAGCTCAATTACCGTAGGTGGCTCGTCGAGCTCTCCCAGGGAGCGCTCGGCTATTCCGGCCACCTCGAACATGAGATGGCCCGCCATCGCACCGAGCTCGAGGTGCTCGAGCAGCAGGCCGCGACCGTCGATTTCTTCGAGGGAGACGAGCTCGAGCAGATCGCCCAGGCAGCGGTGCTGCAAAAAGCGCGCATCGCCGCATGCCAAGAGCAGCTCGATGAGCTCGCCTCCGCCGCCGGCGCGCTCGACAAGCGCATGGAGGCATGCGAGGCGGAGCTGCAGCGCTTTCTCGGCAGGGAGGAGTAGGGTCGGGGCCCTTCGCGGGCCAGCCGGCGACGCGCCGCTAGCGCGCCATCTCGGCCGCACCCTCCACCAGGACGAACGTCGTACGCGAACCCAAACGGACCTCATCGCCGGGATGTATCTCCACGGCCTCGTTTTTTGCGATGCGCAACGGGGCCGAGCCGTCGCCGTCAACCACCACGGTCCCGTTACTGGAGCCAAGATCACTCAGCATCCAGCGTCCCGCACCGGCATCGGCGGCCTCGTACCACACGCGCGCATGATGGGCCGAAACGTCTCCGGCCACATCGGTGATATCCTCCGCACCCGTGGCCAATGCGCCGATCTCGGCCCCGGCCGAACCGGACGAGACCCAATACGGCTCGCTGGCGATGACCCCATCCACGATGCGCACAAACCCGAGCACGCGCGGTAGCACAAGATCGACCTGCGTCTTCTTGGGGTCGAGAGAGACCGGGCAGGATGTGGGCGTGCCGAGCCTGCCGCCCATCAGGCAACGGATGTACTCCGTGGTGTAATCGACCGCTCGGCCAACGTTGGCCGAGCACCCCGCCGCCACAAGCAGGACCAAGGCCGCCTCGGCACGCTCCCCCACCGTGTAACCCTCGCCATCGCGCACGCGGGCCAGGGCGTTGCGGTAGAGGCGCACGTCATCATGGCTCGCCTCCAGCGCACGCACCATGGGTTCGCCGGCCTCGCCGCACACCATGTCGAGAATCTCCGCGCAGGTGCGAGAGCCCGAACGGCTGGTGCGCAGGCGGTTCATCACGCGCTGCGCCGCAACACCGTAATCGCGGAACAGCCGCTCCTGAGACGCATCGGCCGGGGCGTGCACCACAAAGCGCGACACCCAGCTCCGATCGGACGAACGGCTCTGCGGGCTGCGCCCATCGGCAAGCGGTCGTTCGGACAAGATCATCGAGGCCAGCTCCTTATGGCTGATCCCCCCAAATCGCTTGAGTATGTCGAACAGGGCCCCGCAGGGCGTCTGCTCATTCGCGCGCTTCAGCGGCATCTGGGACCTCCGTATCCTCGGGCAGGGAGGCGTGGGCGTCGGGCTCCTCCCCCATAATCGAACGTTGCGCCGCCATATGCGGCAAGCCGGCGACGGGTGCGCCGAAGGGCCGTGGCAAAGCCGTGATGGCGTACTCGAGCACAAGCGGGCACCACGCCGCCGCAACCGCCAGGAACAGCGCGGCGAGCAGCGGGGACCTTCCGATCACGCCCAAGAACGAGACGTGCGAGACAAGCGCGAGTACGAGTGCCGAGCCCGCCGCCAGAGCGAGCGTCCCGCGCACGAAGCCCGCGCGCGTGCCGCCGGCCCGAGCGCGCCCCGCCAGGGCGCAGACCGCCGGGAAGGCGAACGTGAGCCCCACGAGCACGGCGGGAACCTCCCCGCGGGCCGCGAAGGATCCGAAGCGGAACAAGACCGTGACCCCGTCAAGCAGCAAGGCGGTCACGCAGATCACCGTGACGAGTGCGGCGCCGGACAAAGCCATGCCCACCACGCCAATCAGGCGGTTCACCGCGTACGGGGACCGACCATCGCGACGACGCACCTCGCCCCGGCACGGAATCAGGCGCTCGCCACGCAGGGCGCGCCGAACATTTTGGGCATAGCGCGCGCAAAACGCCGAGAGAGCATCACGCAGGGCCTCTGACGAGGGGCGCGCCTCTTGACCCGATGCGAACGCGGGGGTGAGCACCTCAGCGAGCTGGCCATCAACGCGATCGAGAGCGCGTTTGAACTCGAGCTCGTCGTGCGCATCGGTCACATCCAGCGAGGCCTCCGTCGCAACCGCTGCGACCTCGGGTTCGAACATGAGCACATCGCCCAAATGGAACGCCGCGTGATGCGCGGCCACGAGCGGGCGCGGGGGCTCGTCCATCTTGATGCGGTAGAGCGACTCGCCCGCTCGGCCCTCAAGCTCGAAGGGCGGCAAGCCGCAGGCCAGCTCGAAGATGACGCTCGCTGCGGCGTAGACGTCGATCTTCTCGGATTTGCGCAGCTCAACAAGATTGGGCAGGTCGCCCGTGAGCATCTCGGGCGGGGCGTAATCGGGTGTTGCGCGCCGCAGCGTCGCATAGCGCATGGTGTAACCCGGAGCCCCCATGGGATCGAGGTGCACAGAGGAGCCGAAGTCGATCAGGCAGAGGTCGAAGGCGCCGTCGGCCGCCTGCTCGGTGACCGACAGGTGCGCCGTTCGCACAAGGATGTTCGACGGAGATATGTCACGGTGGACGAAACCGTCCCCCACCAGGTCGAGACGCGTGAGCAAGTCGGCCAGGTCGCGGCCGATACGGGCGGCGACGAGCGGTGCGACTCGACCGGCCTCGTCGACCGAGAGCATGCGCGCCGCCACGCTGAGCGTCACACCCTCAACCCACTCCATGACGATCGCGGGGGTGTCCCCGATGTGCGCGAAACCGAACAGGCGCGGGAAGCCCTTGAAACCGGAGAGCGATCGATGGCTTTCGTATTCAGCGCGAAACGCCGTGTGCGCAAGGTCGACGCGAGCCGCAAAGGACACATCGTCCTCATGCTCGGCACGAACCGGCGTATTCAGGGTCTTGAGCGCGCAGGTCTCGCCCAGGGCATTCGTCGCGCGCACGACGGTGCCCAATCCGCCGCGGCGGGCGGAGGAGTCGTCCACGAACAGAATGCCGAAACGGCGGTGATATGTCTCGCGCTCGGGCTCCGCCATGCGGAAGGGTTCCTCAAAGCCCTCGAGGCGCACCATGCGCGCACCGCGGACATAACCGCTGGGATACGGCGGTGTGGAACGGTTCGGATCGGTGCCCGAGCGAGCGGGCGCCTCATGGGACGGGCCGACCTCCGCGGGCCCAAGCGGCTCGGTGGTGCGCGGGGTCATGTCCTGGGTGGATGCGCTCATAGGCTGAACCTCCCGTACACCTGCTGAAATTCGGCGAGCTCCGCGCCCTGGGCTCGACGGATGGCATCGATGCCCGTGTTGACGGTATCGGGATTGCCCGCATATTGCCATGAACTGTGAACGACCCCGGCATAGGTTGCCAGCAAGCGATACATCCCGATGAGATCGCCCTGCGCCGCCTTGTACCGCGAATCGTTTGCGACCAGGATCTCGTCGCGCACATGTATGTACTCGTTGACCAGGCGGTCTCGCAAACTTGCGGCCTGTGTCGCGCGGGCACCGCGCGTGTTCGCGTCCGCCATGCAATCGTTGTTGAAAGCGGCGGTGATGCCATTGATCTCGCCAACATATCCGTTGATGCGGCCGGCCGAGGCGCTCAAGGCGTTGTAGAACTGCCGCTCCTGCTCCTCCGTAACGGCGGGCTCCGTGGGAACCTCCACCGGCGGGGCGGGCTCGGGCGCGGGCACCGTGGTGTCACTCGCATTGCCGTGCGAGCCGCCAGGTGCATTGGGGCCAGCGCCCGCACCGGTCGAGCCCGACGCGCTGGGCGCCGAGGACGCACCGGAAGCTCCGCCGCCCACAACGCCGGAGATAACCTGCTCGAAGGCCACGCCGCCCAGCGTGAGACCGCCGGCGTGACCATCCTCAGACGAAGTGGAACCATCCGCGGCCGCCTCGCCGGCCTGCGCCCCGCCATCGGAACCCGCACCCTGCGAAGCGCCGCCGACAAGAGCGCCGGACCCGAACAGCCCCTCGACGAACGCATCGGCAAAGCCGCGCTCCTCGGTGCGCTGCGCGACCTGGATCAGCGACGGCAATGAGGCGGCATAGGTGACGACGCCCAGGCCAAGCAGGGCGAATGAAAAGGTGACGAGTCCCACCAGGCGAGGGGGCAGCGCCGTACGACGCAGGCGCCTGCGCGATGTGTCGAAGATGCGCATCGCAACTCCTCTCGCGACGGACGGGGCGCTAGAGCGCGCGACGCGCCTCGATGGCACGCCCAAGGGTCAGCTCGTCTGCATATTCGAGGTCGCCGCCCACGGGCAGGCCGCTCGCCAGCCGCGTGACGGTGATACCGAGCGGCTTGATGGTGCGCGCCAGATAGCTTGCGGTGGTCTCGCCCTCGATGTTGGGATTCGTGGCGATGATGACCTCATCGATGTCTTCCGTGCCCAGACGGGCGAGCAGCTCCCGCACGTGAAGCTGCTCGGGACCGATCTTGTCCATGGGGCTGATCACGCCGCCGAGCACGTGATACAGGCCGCGATAACTGCCCGTGCGCTCGATTGCCGAGACATCGCGGGGCTCCCCCACCACGCAGATGCGACCGCGGTCGCGCGAAGAGTCCTCGCAGATCGCGCACTCATCGCCCGTCGCGTAGTTGAAGCAGCGGCTGCAGAAATGGACCTCGCTCTTCACCATGAGGATGGCGTCCGCCAAGCGGCGGGCCTCCTCGGCGTCGGCCTCGAGAAGGTGATAGGCGATGCGCTGGGCGCTCTTGGGACCGATGCCCGGAAGGCGGCCCAGCTCGTCGAGAAGGATTTGTAGACTGCGGTCGGCGCTCATGCGCGTTTGCCCTCCCAAAATGGTGCGACAGGCAACGCATGTGTAATTGGGGACGTACCCCAATTACACATGCCCGGCTAAACGATGCGGTCGAGGTGGAATCTCTTGGATTTAGAACGGCATACCGGGCATGCCGGCGCCCATGCCACCGGTGGCGGCGCTCATGCGCTTGTTGGCGATCTCTGCCACACCGCGGTAGGCCTCGTTCACAGCGGCCACGATCATGTCCTGGAGCATATCGACGTCCTCGGGGTCGAGCGCGTCCGGGTCGATGGTCACGGACTGGAGCTGCATGTTGCCATCCACGGTGACCTTGACCATGCCGCCGCCGGCGCTGGCGTCGACGGTGACCTCGTTCATGGATTCCTGGGCCTCGGCGAGCTTCTTCTGCATCTGCTGGGCCTGCTTCATGAGCTGCTGCATGTTGATTCCGGCCATGGGTTCTCCTCACTGGTAAAGCCTGCGGTTTAACAGGCGGGTCATTCCAAGGGGCATGGTACCACGTGGGGCGGACACAAGCGCACATCTCCCCTGTACGGAAGAGGGTTTATGAGCACGCCGCCCCGCGAACGGCTGGTGCCGCGCGAGGCGGATGCGGGGGCGCCAGTTGGGTCGTCCCATGCCGACGCCATGCTATTTAAAGGTCACGTTGCCCCAGATGTTCTGAAGCACCTCTTTGGGGTCGACCGGAGCATCGCCGTCGGCAGCCTCGCCCAGACCGGGAGCGGGAACAGGGGCAGGGGCCTCGATGGGCGCAGGGGCCGGAGCCGACGCGGTGGCGGTGGCGGGAGCCGATGCCCCGGAAGCCTCGGTGGGCGCGGAAACGGGCACCGAGGCAGCTACGGGCGCAGGCGCCGGGGCATCGAACGGCGGAACCTCGGCGTCGTCATCGTACGAAGCGATGAACGCATCGTCATAAGGCGGCATGTCGTCTTCCCACGCCTTGCGATCGGCATCTATGTCACGCTCCGCGAGGACCGTGGGGCCGCTAGCGTGATCGGCGACGGGCGCCGCGGTGGCGGGCGTCGCGGGGGCGGGGGCGGAAACGGCCGACTGAGATTGCGCCGGCGCCGGGGAAGGAGCTGCGGGGGCAGAGGTCGCAGCGCGGGACGCCGTGGGGGCCGCGGCGCCCATCGAGGCAGCCGGGACAGCCGAGGCCGCCGAGACTGGAGCGGCCTGGGGGGCGGCGGCGGGGGCCGGCGTCGCGGGACGCGTGGGCGCGGGGGCAGCCGTCGCGGCGGGCTGAGCCGGCGCGGCGGGGGCACCGGCCGGAGCGCCGTCCATCACGTACTCAACGGAGCGCTTGCCAAAGACCTCGCAGATAACGGGCATCACCAGGGCGTTGCTGTCCGGGCGGCTAATCATCTTGAGAGCGAAGTTGGAACCCTTGGGGAACGCGACCACGAGGGTCTCGCCATCGTCGCTCACAGCGCGGGAGCTTTGCAGCAAGCCGCCGCGCGATGGCTGGACCGCGGCGATTTTCTTCACCGTCTCGACCCAACGGCGCTGCAGTTCGGCGTCGTCAGCGGAGGCGGGCGTCACCGCACACGAGCTCATCGCCGGTGTGGCACTCGCCGGCACCGTTGCGGGGGCAGCGGGCTGTGGGGCGCGCGCGGACGGAGCGGGGGCCGAGGCGCGCACGGGGGTGGAAGCCGGTTCCGGGGTCTGCGCGGGGACAGCAGAGGCAGCCGGATGCGCAGGCGGCTCCTGCACCTGCGCCGGAATCGCAGCGCCCGCGGAGGCCGGGGCGCTTGTCTGGGCCGCCACGCGTGCAGGTGCCGAGGCGCATGCGGAAGTAGGGGCGCTCGTCGGGGCCGCCGCGTGTGCAGATGCCGGGGCGGGTGCGGCCTTGCGAACCTCCTGGAGCGCGGGCGCGGCCTTCGGCCGCGTTGCCGACGCGAGTTGCTCGGCCGACATCGGCGCACTCGGCACGCCAGAGGCGATCTGGGCCTCGAGGCGAGCGATACGCTCGGCGAGCGCTTCGAGCGTCAAGTCGGATTCGGGGCGGGCCAGGCGCGTGCAGGCAATCTCGAGCACCAGGCGCGGATCGGTTGCGTTGCGCATCTCCAGCGCGGCGTCATCCAGCACAGTCAGCGCGCGAGAAAGGCGGTCGGCCCCCTCGAACAGGCGAGCCTCCTCGACGAGCGCGGCCACCTCCTCGGGCGTCCCATCGAACAACTCGGCGCAAGGGCCCGCGATCGCGGCCGTGTATACGTCGCGGATGTGCGCGATCAGGTCGCGCGTGAGCTCCTGTAGGTCATTGCCCTCGTCAACCTGAGCCCGAATGAGGCCGAACAGGCCCACGGTGTCGCGCACCGCCATCTTGCAGGCAAACTCGGACAGCACCGTGGATGCCACCTCGCCCAGCAGGGCGCGCGCGTCGTCGATGCGCACCGAACCGTCGCCGAAGACCGAGAGCTGCTCCAACGTGGATAGGGCGTCGCGCATGCCGCCGCGGGCGTGGCGCGCCACGACCTCGAGCGCCTCCTCATCGAAGGCGAAACCCTCCTGCTCGCAGATGTAGCGCAGGCGACCGATGATGTCGTCGTTCGAAATGCGGTGGAAGTCGAAGCGCTGGCAGCGCGACAGGATCGTCTCCAGGATCTTTTGCGGATCGGTGGTGCACAGGACGAAGATGACGTGACTCGGCGGCTCCTCGAGCGTCTTGAGCAGCGCGTTGAACGCCTGCGTCGTGAGCATGTGGACCTCGTCGATGATGTAGACCTTGTAAGCGCCGCGCACCGGGGCGAAGCTCACCGAGTTGATGATCTCCTCGCGCACATTGTCCACGCCCGTGCGCGACGCGGCGTCGAGCTCGTAAACGTCCGGATGCGTGCCCTCGGCGATAGCCGTGCACTCCGGGCAGGTGCCGTCGGGGTTGCAGCCGGTCGCGCCTGTCGCGCGGGCGCCCTCGGCCTTCTCGCACAGCAGCGCCTTGGCGAGGATGCGCGCCATAGTGGTCTTGCCCGTACCGCGCGGGCCGCAGAACAGGTACGCATGGCTCAGGCGGCCCTCGGCCACCGCGTGCTCCAACGTTGAGACGATATGCTGCTGGCCCACGACGCTCTCGAACGTGAGCGGGCGGTACTTCCTATAGAGCGACTCCATGGGGAATTCCTCCTACAATCCGCGCTCGACCAGGCGGCGGTCGATGTCCTTCAGGTTCATGCGCGCGGCGAACAGCTGGCGATACGTCGCCGTCTTGACCTTGTTCTCGGTGCGCAGAACGTCCATGCGCGCGCCGACCTCGGCGAGCTCCGCACGAATACCCCGTGCGAACGCATCGTATGCCGCGAGTCGCTCGGAATCGTCCATATGCCCTTTCACCGCCTTCGTCGCACACCCCTTATCGCGCGCACACCCTTCATCGCGCGCGTGAATAATCGTGCCCACCATCATAGCGTCTCGCGCGGCCCCACGTCCGCGGCTCCAACCCGCACGGATGCGCACCGACGACGGTCGATGAAAACGGCGCACACGGCCACCGTGGTAAAATGGGCCCAAACTGCACTTGGCTTCGGCCGGAAACGAACTTTAAACGCACGAGGATGGCCATGCCGATCTTCCCCTTCAACATACCCGACCCGCAACAGCGGGAAATGCCCTCGCAATCCAATCGCGCGAGCGGCCCGCGCCTGGCATCGCGCTCCATGTGGCGCCGGCCCGCATCCTCCAACGACCCCGCCGCCGCGCCCGACCTCGCGCGCCCAGCCGGGGCCGCCCCGTTTGCATCCCGGGCCCCGCACGGGAGCCGATCCCCCATCGCCCCGCCGCCCGCCGCCGGCTCGGCAGCGTCATCCCTGCTCAAGCGCTATCGGCCGCTCGAGACGCGCGCCGCCGGCGGCTTTGGCAGCGTCGAGATCTGCCTCGACTCCCGCCTGCAGCGACGCGTGGCCATCAAGCGTATGCCCCTCGCATCGCCCGATGCACGAACCCCGCTCGAAACCACCGCCGCCGCGCTCGCCGAGGCTCGCACGGCCAGCATGCTGCAGCACCCCAATATCGTGCAGGTCATCGACTTCACCTACGACAGCGCCCATGCCTACCTGGTCATGGAATACGTGGACGGCATGACGCTCGAGGAGTTCCTCCAGCAGGTCGAGGGTCACTCCCTCACCTACGACGAGGCGGCCTGCATCGCCGACGCCCTGGTCCAGGCCCTGTCCTTTGCACACGAGAACGGCGTGCTCCATCTTGACATCAAGCCCGCCAACGTCCTGATCGACCGCAACGGCCACGTCAAGCTGGCCGACTTCGGCATGGCCATGCTCGCCAGCGCCGCGGGCTTTGGCGGTGCGCGAGGCGGCACCATCGGCTATATGCCCCCCGAGCAGCTCAACGGCGAGCAGGTTGACGAGCGCAGCGACATCTTCGCCTTGGCCGCGGTCCTCTACGAGTCCCTTTGTGCCACGGCGCCCTTCCGCGCCGGCACCCCCGCCGACTCCCTCGACCGCATCATCCGCGGGGTCCTCTACCCAAGCGACCTACTGCCCGATATCCCGGATGCCGCCGAGCAGGCCCTGCTCGATGCGCTCTCCCCCAGCCCGTACGACCGCATGCCGAGCGTGGCGGAATTCGGAGACGCCTTCCTGGCCCGCCTGGGAAATCCGCGCGAAGGCCGCAAGAGCCTCGCTCGGATCATCGCTCGCCTCACCTCCGACGATACCGAAGACGCGCTCGACCCGGCCGACGGCCGCGGCGAGCGCGTATGGGAGCTCGACCCAGACGAGGGATATCTGGGCAGCCGCTTCCCCCGTGCACGCGAATATGCGCTCGGCGCCGTCACAAGCGTCGCGGTCGCAGCCGTATCGTGGGCGCTTTTGGGAGACCTGCAGGTAGGCGGAGCGGCGGTCCGCGCCATCACCGCGGCGGGCATCGGCGTGGGAGCGGGCATCGCGCCGCAAATCGGGTCCGCCCTCGTCCTTGCCGGTTGGCTCATGCTCATCGTCAACTCGACGCCCCTGTTCGAGGTGTTGCCGCTGGCCGTTTTGGCCTTCTGTCTCATGGCCGCCTGGTGGTTCGTATGGGGCCGCCTGCATCCGGCCGCGTCGACCGTCCTCGTGACCTGCGCCGCCCTCGGCCTGGCCGCCGGTGACGCCATGATCCTCGCACCCGCATCCGCCGCGATCGGAGGCTTTTTCCTCACCCCGAGCGTGGCTGCCGCCGCCTCCGGCGCCGGCGCCGCCTTCGCGCAACTCCTCGTGGCCTCGCACCTGCGGGCCGGGACCCTGGGTTCGCTCGACGCCCTCATGGCGCTCGCAACCCCGGCGTTTCTCGTCCCCGCAGCGGGCGCCGCCCTCATCGCCGCCGGGACCTCCTGGGCGCTGACGCGGACATGGGTAAACCGCCAGGAGGGACGTTCCGCATACCCGCTCACCGTCCTCTACCTGCTCATCCCGTTGTGCGCGGTCGCATGCCGCTATCTTGCGCACCCTATGGAAATTAGCGCGGTGCCCCCCGCCGACGCGGCCGTGGCCCTGGGCCTGGGCGGCCTATCCTCTATACTTGTTTGGCTATGCATATTTGCTCTCGGTTATAAGCGAGATTTTTCGGAAGGTGATCGTTCGTGAACTTCCTGAACATATTTGAAGACCGCGTCGCTGGGATCTTCGGCGCGGCGCAGGCGCCCTTCTCCTTCAAGAAGCTCGCCAAGCAGGCGGCCCGCGAGATGGAGGACCAGACCCTGGTCATCAACGGCGTCAACACCGCCCCCGCCCTCTACACCGTGCTCATCGCCGCCGATGACGATCAGCTCCTGGCGCCCTATTACTCCCAGCTCGCCAGCGAGGTCACCGAGTTCGTGCGCGCCCAGGCCGAGAAGAAGCGCTACCGCTTCGTGGGCACCCCGCTCGTCCGCTTCATGATCGACCCGTCGCTCAAGCCGGGCAAGTTCTCCGTGTTCGCCGAGAACGTCGACGCCCCCACCCTCGCCCGTCTATACGAGGAGGAGCGCGCCTATCTCAAGGGCGCGTCCGGCAAGGCCACGCCCGCCCCGACGCCTATCCCCGCCCCCGCGCCCTCTTCCGCCGCCGGCGCCGTGCCGGTGGCGAATCCCGCACTCGACGCCGCGTTCAGCCCCGCATCCGCGCAGGTCGCCGGCGCCGCCGAGGTCGCCGACCCCTTCGCGCCCGCGCCGACGCCCATCCCCGTCCCGCAGACCATGACGCGCGAGCAGCTCGCCGGCATGGGCGGTGCCGCCGCCGCGACCGGCGCGGGCATCGCCGCCGCGGGCGCGGCCCATATGGCGCCCGCAAAGCCCGCTGCCCCCGCCCGTCCGCTCGCCCAACTCGTCGACGTCGTGACCGGCGACACCTATGAGCTCACCTCCGCCCGCGCCACCGTTGGCCGTGAGCGCTCCGTGGCCGACGTCGTCCTGCGCGACCCCAACGTGAGCCGCCGCCACGCCGAGCTGACCTTCACCGGCAGCGACTGGTCCATCGAGGACCTCAATTCCACCAATGGCACCATGGTCAACAACCGCCGCATCACCCGTTGCCCCCTGCGCAACGGCGACGTGCTGACCTTCGGTCTGAGCACCTTCGAGTTTAGGGGTTAGCCTGTGATCGACATCATCCTGTTCGCCGGGCGCATCGTCCTCGTCGCACTGCTCTACATCTTCCTGTTCGCCGTCATGAAGACGGGCGTGGGGCTGGTGCGCGGCCAGCGCCGCGACTCCGCGATCTGGACGATCGATGTCGATAAGGGACCGCGCGGCATTCGCGGCATCCACATGGACATCCTGGGGCCGGTCATCGTGGGCCGCTCCCCGTCCTCCGATATCTGCGTGAACGAGCCCTTCGTCTCCGCGAGCCACGCGCGCTTCTCCCTCCAGGGCCCCGCGCTCGTGATCGAGGACCTCAACTCGCTCAACGGCACCCTCGTCAACGGCCGCGCGCTGCAGGAGCCTGCGACCCTTCGCGAAGGCGATGAGGTCCAGATCGGCGACGTGGTCATGAAGGTGAACCGTCGATGACACCCGAGCAGGACGACCTGCGCACCACCGGGTACGAATCACAAGCCCAGCACGCTCGACCGGCGGCCCCTGTGGCCCCGGCCTCTGCTATTCCGGCATCGGGCGCCCCGGATCCCTGGGCGCCCGATTACGACAAGCCGGCCCCCATGCCGCCCGCCCATACGGCCCCGGCGCATGCAGCGCCCCCCATCTCGGTCGAAGCCACGCCCGCGCCCGCGCCCACCCCGGCGCCCGCGCCCGCTCCGGCGCATGCCGCCCCCGGCTCCTTCGAGCCCGAGCCCGAGATTCCCATCCAGTCGATCCCCGATCCAACCGCACCCGTCTCGCCTGAGGACACGGCCGAGATCGACCTCCAGGCCGTGGAGGCCAAGCTCAACGATCCCGGCTCGACCATGGACTTCGAGCCCATCACCGACGACCTGATCGACACCGACGCCACCTTCGACGCCGGCACGTCCTCCATGCTCATGTGGGGCGCCCGCTCCGACGTGGGCTGTGTGCGCAGCCACAACGAGGACTCCTATCTCGCCGCCTCGCCGCTGTTCTGCGTGTGCGACGGCATGGGCGGCCACGCCGCCGGTGAGGTTGCCAGCGCGATCGCCGTCGAGACCATCGCCAAGACCGGCCCCAAGTCGGCCGATGCCGCACAGCTCGCCGCCTCCATCGAGGCGGCCAACGCCGCCATCATCGAGGCGGCCGTGAACGGCGTGGGCAGGCCCGGCATGGGCTGCACCGCCACCGCCGCCTACATCGAGGGCACCACCCTCGCCATCGCGCACGTGGGCGACTCGCGCGCCTACCTGCTACACGAGGGCACCCTCATCCGTGTCACGCGCGATCACTCCTACGTCGAGGAGCTCGTCGATGCCGGCGAGATCACCGCCGACGAGGCGCGCACGCATCCCAACCGGTCCGTCATCACGCGAGCCCTGGGCTCCGATCCGGCGATGTACGCCGACCATTTCACCTTGAACGTCGAGGAGGGCGATCGCCTCATTCTGTGCTCCGATGGCATGTCGGGCATGGTCCCAGACGGCGAGATCGAGCGCATCGCCCAGCAGAGCTCCACCGCGCAGATCTGCACGGACAACCTGGTCGACGCCGCGCTCGCCGCAGGCGGCGGAGACAACGTCACCGTCGTGGTGGTCGACATCACCGACGACGGCCGCGTTCGGGAGGTCGCCCGCAAGCACAAGCGCACGCTGTTCTTCGCCATCGTTGGCCTACTCATCGCGCTCATCGTGGCCGGCGTGGCCTCGTTCATCTCCATCCGCAAGTCCGTCTACCTGGGCGTGAAGGACGATGCGGTCGCCATCTACACCGGCATTCCCGACTCGCTCCTCGGGCTCAAGCTCAACTGGCTCGAGGATGAGACCTCCATCCAGCTCAAGTACCTCCCCGAGGACACTCAAAACCGCCTGCGCGAGGGCATCCCGCAGAAGAACCTCAAGGACGCGCAGGACGCGGTGGAGAACTACCGAGCGCAGATCGACGAGACGCAGACCAAACTCATCGAGGACGCGCGCGCCATCCAACAGGATCTCACCGGGTCCACGGAGGCGCCGGGCACAAGCCCCGCAGACGCCCTGGCAGGCGGAACGTCCCCGAGCGAATCGCCCGCCGATGCCATTTCACCTTCAACCACGACCGAGGGAGGTGCCGCGTAAATGAGTCGCCGCACGACCGAACTGCTCCTGCTCATAGCCGCCGCGTTCCCCGTCACGCTGCTCTACGCCATGTACGTGGTCACCACGGGCGCCGCGCTCTCCTTCCAGACGCTGGCCGTCCCGCTGGGGCTGTTCGCCGCATTCGCCGCGGCCCATATCGGCGTGCGCATCTTCGCGCCCGGCGCCGACCCGGCGATCCTGCCCGTCGTGTTCACGCTCTCGGGCATTGGTATCACCTTCGTCACGCGTCTGCAGCCCGACGCCTCGCTGGGCCAGGTGATTTTCCTGTTCCTGGGCGTGGCCCTCATGGTGGGAACGCTCGCCGTGGTGAAGAACCTCGAGGTCATCAAACGCTACAAATACGTCCTGGGCATCGCCGGCATCATCTTGCTCGTGCTGCCCATGTTCATCGGCACCGAGATCTATGGCTCCAAGCTGTGGATCAAGATCGGCGGCTTCCAGTTCCAACCCGGTGAGTTCGCCAAGGTCCTCATCGTCTTGTTCCTCGCCGGCTACCTGGCCGAGAACCGCGAGCTGCTGTCCATCTCCAACCGCACCGTGCTCGGCATCAAGTTCCCACGCCTGCGCCTGCTCTACCCGCTGTTCATCGTGTGGGGCGTCTGCCTGCTCGTCGTCGCGTTCGAACGCGACCTGGGCAGCGCGCTTTTGTTCTACACCATCTTCTTGATCATGCTCTACGTGGCCACGGGCCGCGTGTCCTACGTGATCATCGGCCTTGCGCTGCTCGCCGTCGGCGCATTCGGCATGTACCAGATCATGAGCCACGTGCAGGTCCGCGTGGCCATCTGGCTCGACCCGTTCTCCGACGCGCAGAACCTCGGCTACCAGATCGTCCAGTCGCTGTTCTCCCTGGCAGACGGCGGCCTCGCGGGCGTCGGCATCGGCAAGGGCATGGCCGACATCATCCCCGTCGTGGCCTCCGATATGATCTTCGCCGCGATCGGCGAGGAGATGGGCCTGCTCGGCGGCTCCGCCGTGCTGCTGCTGTTCATGCTGTTCGCGGTCCGCGGCCTCACCACCGCCGCGCGTGCCAAGTCCGACCTGGCGGCCTTCTCCGCCGCCGGCCTCACCGCGGCCATCTCCTTCCAGGCCTTCACCATCGTGGGCGGCGTGACCAAGCTCATCCCGCTCACCGGCGTGACCCTGCCCTTCATGAGCCAGGGCGGCTCCTCCCTGCTCGCGAGCTTCGTGATCGTCGCCCTGCTGCTGCGCGCCGGCGACGAGGCAACCGGCCGCTCGACCGAGATCGCCAACACGAGCACCGACTTGGCCACCGCCGGCTACCGCACCACCGTGCGCGGCTCTCACATGCGCCGTCCCGCCCTCGACACGCCCGAGAGCGGCCTGCTCGGCCGCGTGGCGCTCGCCAACCGCCTGACCCGCACCGTGTTCCTGTTCACCGCGCTGTTCGCCGTGCTCATCGGCAACATCACCTATATCCAGGTGATCAAGGCGTCCGAGTATCAGGACATGCCGAGCAACAACCACACCATCAACAAGGCGCGCTTCATCAAGCGCGGCTCGATCATCACCGCAGATGGCCTGACACTCGCCGAGTCCGTCCAGCAGGCCGACGGCACGTACGCCCGCTCCTACCCCAACGGCAACCTCGCCGCACACGTGGTGGGCTACTACTCCCAGCAATACGGCACCATGGGCATCGAGAACACGCAAAACGACACGCTCACGGGGTCCAAGGATTACTCGAGCTGGCAAAACGCCCTCAACTCGCTCGCCGGCATCAGCGAGCCGGGCAACTCGGTCCAGCTCACCATCGACTCGCGCATCCAGCGTGCAGCCGAGCAGGCCCTCGCCGGCCGCGTGGGCGCCATCGTCGCCCTCGACCCGCGCAGCGGCGCCGTGCTCGCCTGGGCCAGCGCCCCCACGTTCGACAACACGAACATCCAAGCGGCGATCGAGGCCGCCAACGCCAGCGGCGGTACGGACACCTCCATGTACGACCGCGCAACCCTCGCGCTCTACACGCCGGGCTCCACCTTCAAGGTGCTCACGCTCGCCTCGGCGCTCGAGAATGGCCTGGCCACGCTCGACACCACCTACGACAGCCCGGGACGCATGGAAATCGGCGGCGCGGACGTTGTGAGCATCGGCGAGCGCGGTCACGGCAAGATTTCGCTCGCCAAGGCCTTCGCGCTCTCGTCCAACACGGTCTTTGGCCAGGTGGCCGACGGCCTGGGCGCCGAGAAGCTCGTGGCCACGGCGCGCGCCTTTGGCTACGGACAGCAGCTCGGCCTGGACTTTACCACCGCCGCATCCGTCATGCCCAACCCTGAGGAGATGACGGAGTGGGAGCTCGCCTGGGCGGGCGCCGGCCAGCCCGTCGGCCAGGGCCACACGCCCGGCCCGCAGGCCACCGTGATGCAAAACGCGCTCATGGCCGCCACGATCGCCAACAACGGCATCGCCATGAACCCCTACGTGGTCTCGCAGATCCTCGCCCCCGACGGCACGGTCCTCAAGACCACGCGCGGCCACTCCCTCGGCCAGGCCGTGGGCAGCGGCACCGCCGAGCAGGTCAAGCAGGCCATGCTCGACGTCGTCCAAAACGGCACCGGCTCGGCCGCGGCGATCGCGGGCGTGAAGGTGGCCGGTAAGACCGGCACCGCCGAGACCAACAACGCCAACGCGAACTCCACGTTCGTTGGATTTGCCCCCTACGACACCCCCACCGTGGCAATCGCCGTCGTCATCGAGCAGAACGCGAAGGGCGAGGAAAGCGCGGCGGCCGTAGGCGGACAGGTCCTGCGCGCGGCGCTCGCGACACAGGGGCTGTAGCAATTCACCGGTACGAGGTAACACTTCCGCCTACGGCGGATAGATTGATGAGGAGTTAAAGACATGCCAGACGGACAGCGTGTACTTGGAGGAAGGTACCTGCTCAAGGATAAGGTCGGAAACGGCGGCATGGCCAGCGTGTATCGCGCGCAGGACCAGGTGCTCGACCGCACCGTTGCCGTGAAGATCATGCTGCCCCAGTACGCCGGGGACGCCACCTTCGCCGCTCGCTTCAAGCAGGAGGCGCAGGCCGCAGCCGGTCTGCAGAGCCCCTACATCGTGGGCGTGTACGACTGGGGCAAGGACGGCGACACGTACTATATCGTCATGGAGTACCTGCGCGGCACCGACCTCAAGAGCGGCGTGCGCAGCCACGGCGCCCTCGATCCCAAGAAGGTCGCCCAGATCGGCTCTCAGATCTGCGGCGCCCTCTCCGTTGCACACAAGCACGAGATCATCCACCGCGACATCAAGCCGCAAAACATCATGGTGCTGCCCGACGGTAACATCAAGGTGATGGACTTCGGCATCGCGCGCGCCAAGAACAGCCATCTCACGCAGGACAACAACGTCCTGGGCACCGCCCACTACGTCTCCCCCGAGCAGACCCGCGGTCAGGACCTGGGCGCCACGAGCGACATCTACTCCCTCGGCGTGGTCATGTACGAGTGCGCCACCGGCCGCGTGCCCTTCGATGGCGACGATGCCATCTCCGTGGCTCTCAAGCAGGTCAATGAACTGCCCATCCCGCCGAGCCAGGTGAACCCCGGCGTTGACCCGGCACTCGAGCGCATCATCCTCAAGTGCATGGAGAAGGACCCCGCCAACCGCTTCCAGACCGCCGACGAGCTGCGCCAGGTGCTCAACGCCTATGCCACCGGTCGCGCGGTCGACGTGGCGGAGCCCACACGCGTGATTGCCGCGCCCATGGGCGTCGGCGGTGCCGAGACCCGCGTGATGAGTGACGCCACCCAGGCCATGGTGCGCCCCGTAGGCGCTGCCGGCCCCGGCTCCACCACCGCCGGTCCGCGCGTCGCAGCGCCCGCATCCTCGCGCGGCCAGAACGACTACGAGGAGCCCAAGAAGGGCAACAGCGCCAAAATCGCCGCCATCGTGATCGGCGCCATCGTGGTAATCGCCGCCGCTGTCTTCTTTGCCAGCAACCTGTTCGGCGGTTCCGGCGAGATGGTCATCGTTCCCAACGTCATCGACTACACGCAGGAAGAGGCCGAGGACGCGCTCAAGAACGCCGGCTTCAACGTCGAGTACGGCAAGGCTGTGAATGACGATGAGGTCGAAGAGGGCCGCGTCGTCGACCAGACGCCCGATGGCAACAAGGAGGCGCCTGAGGGCTCCACGGTCACGCTGACGCTCTCCAAGGGCCCCGTCCCCGTCAAGGAGACCGAGGTCCCTAACATCACCGGCAAGACCGCCGATGAGGCCGAGGCTCTGCTCACCGCCGCCAACCTCAAGGGCCAGGCGCACGAGGAGTCCAACGAGGCCGAGGCCGGCACCGTCTTCAAGCAGGGCAAAAACACCGGCGAGGCTGTTGAGGAGGGCACCGTCATCGAGTACTGGGTGTCCACCGGCCCCGACACCATTGACGTGCCCAACCTCACCGGCAAGACCAAGGAGCAGGCCATCGAGGCGCTCGGCGATAAGCTCAGCTACACCTTCAGCTCCGACTACAGCGCCACCGTTCCAGCCGGCTCTGTGATCAGCTACGAGCCCGGTGGCAGCGTCAAGCCCGGCACCACCATCAAGATCGTACTGTCCCAGGGTCCCGAGCCGGTCGCCAAGGTCAACGCACCTAACTTTGTGAACGACTCCGCCTCCCACGCCAAGCCGCAGCTCGAGTCGCTCGGCTTCAAGGTCGTGGTGAACGGCCCGGCTGACGGCATCATCGTGAGCCAGTCTGCCTCCGGATCGCTGGACAAGGGCACCACGATCACCCTCACCACGCAGGCGCGAACCGACGCCAACACCGAGGACTAGCGGATAACGAGAAAAGGCCGCCACGCGAACGAGCGCGTGGCGGCCTTTTTAGTTGCAATGGTGCCCCCGATACGATTCGAACGTACGACACCCGCTTTAGGAGAGCGGTGCTCTATCCCCTGAGCTACGGAGGCATTGCCATGGTTGCGCGACCGGAACATACTCGACGAAAAAGCCCATCGACGCATCCGAAAGCGCGTATGGGATATTCTAGCGGTTTTTGCGGAACAGTGACAGCACGCCGCGTTTGATCACGTCAAAGAAGCTCAGAGAGCGCAAAAGTTTGTCTTCGGGCACATGCTCGCGCATAGCGCGCAACGTGGCCTTATTGTCCCTCGTGGAGAACGAGAACCCGCTTTCGCTCCCCTTCACGAAGATCGCGAAGCGCGAGATCTTTTTGCCGCCGAACAGCACCGACGCCGCCACGTGATCGATCTCGGACCAGGGGATCTGGATGAAGTCCTCAGGGTTTTTCTCGTTATAGAACTCGAAGGCGTTGTTGCCAAGCATCACCGAACCATAGGTCGACATCCCATGAAACGACGTGGCCTTCTCCGTGTAGTAGACCGAGCTGTTCTGCGATTGCGCCATCCCTGCATCCTCCTCAAGCGTTTCCCTGCATGTTCAGCCGGAAACGCACGTGTGTCGAAATCCCGCCAGGCGGTCTTGAAGAAATATACGACTGCGGCGGGAACGCCCGCAAGTACGGAAAAGCCGCGCCGCTGCGAATGGCGAACCATGGCAGCGGCGCGGCTCGAGGCTCAAGCGCCTGAGTGCGCTTGATACCGAAGCGTCTTACATGATGCCGAGCAGGCGGGCAACGATACCCACGGCGAACAGGGCGATGATGATGACGATCGGGGAGACCTTCTTCTTGAGCAGCTTGCAGCACAGGAGCGTGAGGCCCACGGCGGCAAGGCCGGGGATCAGCTGGTCGAGATTGGCCTGGAGCGTGGTCACCTTGGCGACCTCGAGGCCGGTGGGACCGAGCGCTGCGTACTGGCTCAGGGCCTGATGGATGCCCTCAGCACCCGCGGGTAGGCTCGCCCAATCGATGTAGGCGCCGGGGGACTGCTGAACCGTGGAGACGACCGGGGTGAAGGAGATGCTCACCCAGCGCTGCACGAGCGCGCCGATGATGAACATGCCCAGAATGGAGGCACCCTCGGTGATCTTGCCCATCAGACCGCCAGAGAGGTCCTTGGTGATGGAGGTGCCAACCTTGTAGCCGAACTCCTGGGTGTACCAAAGGAACGCGATGCGGATGATGTTCCACGCGAAGAAGAACAGCAGCGGACCCATGATGGAGCCACCGAGGGCCAGGGAAGCGCCGAGCGCGCCGAGGATCGGGCGAAGGGTGAACCAGAAGACGGGGTCGCCGACACCGGCCAGCGGGCCCATCATACCGACCTTCACGCCCTGGATCGCAGCGTCCTCGACCTGAGCGCCGTTGGCGCGGTCCTCCTCAAGAGCGAGGGTGACGCCGATGACGGGAGCGGACACGTACGGATGCGTGTTGTAGAACTCCATGTGACGCTTGAGCGCCGCAATCTGGTCCTCCTTGTTGGAGTAGAGCTTCTTGATCGCGGGGATCATAGCGAAGCACCAGCCGCCGTTCTGCATGCGCTCGTAGTTCCACGAGCCCTGCAGGAACTGATGACGCATGCACACCGACATGCGGTCGGACTTGGAAAGCTGAACCTTGTTCTCTGCCATGATGTACGTCCTCCCTTCCTTACTCGTAATCGTTCAGGATGTCGCCGAGCGGATCGCCGGTACCGGCAGAGCCGCCGCTGTTCTTGGCCAGGTCCTTGAGGCCGAGGTACAGCAGGGCGAGGGACACGCCGATGACGCCGAGGGCGATGAGCGTGAGCTGATTGATAGCGGCGAAGACGAAGCCGAGCGCGAAGAACGGCCAAACCTCCTTGGTCGCCATCATGTTGATGACCATGGCGTAACCGACGGCAGCGACCATGCCACCGCCGACGGCCATGCCGCCGGACAGCCATGCGGGCATCATGTTGAGCGCGTTAGTCACAATCTCGGGCGAGACGAAGCACAGGGCCACAGCCGGGATGGCGATGCGGGCACCCTGCATGAGGATGGCCAGGATCTGCCACATCTCAATGCCCTTGAAGTCGCCCTTCTCGGCGGCGGCATCCATGGCGTGAACTATGGGGATGGCGAGCGTGCGGCAAATCATCGTCAGGAACAGGCCAGCCACGGACAGCGGCACGGCGAGAGCGATGGAGGTGGTGATGGCGGTCTGGGAGTCGGCCGTACCACCGTCGAGCGCGAGCACCATGATGATGGCGGACGCAACGGAGGCCAGGGCCGCATCGGGCGCGACGGCGGCGCCGACGTTCGCCCAACCGAGGGCGATCATCTGCAGGGAGCCGCCGAGCATGACGCCCTCCTGCAGGTGGCCGGACACGAGACCGATGAGCGTGCAGGCCACGAGCGGCTGGTGGAACTGGAACTCGTCCAGAATACCCTCCATACCGGCCAGCAGCGCGATGATGGCGATCAAAACGATCGAAAGTGCTGACATATTCCCTCCTTTACTGGGCGGCCAGCTCGGACTTGGCCTTCTTGATCATCGCGTCGAAGGACTCGGCGGAATCGGCCGGGACCTTGCGGATATCGAAGGTGATGCCGCGGGCGGCGAGCTTCTCGAGCGTCTCGACATCGTCGTTATCCATGGCGATGGCGTTGGTCACGACGACCTTGCCCACGGAGTGGGCCATCGAGCCGAGGTTGACCTCCTTGATGTCCACGCCGCCCTCGACCGCGCGGAGCAGGTCCTGCGGGGTCTCGAACAGGAGCATGGCCTTGGTGGCGCCGAAACGCGGGTCCTTGGCGACCTCGATCATCTTCTGGACCGGGACGACATGGGCCTTAACTCCGGGAGGCGCGGCCTCCATGATCATGGACTTGCGCAGGTCATCGTGAGAGACGGCGTCGGACACGACGATGATGCGATCGGGGCTGGTCATCTTGGTCCACGTGGTTGCCACCTGACCGTGGAGCAGACGGGTATCGACACGGGCGAGCACGAACTTGATGTGGCCATCCCCGAGGACCGTGCCCTCGGGGATGGCGCCCTGATGGGCGGCCGGCGCCGCGGCTGCCGCGGGCTTGGCCTCCACAGGCTCGAGAGACTCGGGCTTGACGCGAACGCCGGCGCGGGCCTCGGAAATGACGTGCTTGGCGATATCGTGGGCCGTCTTGGATGCGTCGAAGCGAGCGGTGTACACCTCGACAAGCATCGGCAGGTTCACACCAGTCAGGATCGCCCAACTGGGGTGGGCGTCGAACAGACCGCTGATCTGGTTGAAGGGGGTGCCGCCCCACAGATCGACGAGGAACAAGACGTCCTCGGGATCGTCGAAGGAAGCGACCGCCTCTTCCACCTTCTGGCGGAAGTCGTCCGGACCCATGCTCGGCATAAGGGAAACCGTGGCGACGTTGGGCTGATCGCCGAAGACCATCGAACCGGTCATCTTCAGACCCTCTGCCAAGTCACCATGGCTTGCCAAAACGATACTTACCATCACACAACCTCCTTTGTTGCTACACGTTTTGAACACAACATAAGTAATGGTATGCCGCTCGCCTGCGTTAAACAACCCTTCATCGAACTGCGGGAATAGTACATATTCGCAGCTAGATGGGTCTTTATTTATTTTCGTTGTTAACAGAATCCTTATTTCCGCAGCTAGATATCCATGTTCATGCATATATTCGCAAACCGTCTCATTACGCAACGCATACAAAGACCCCCGGGATACCACTCGGCGAACGGCATCCCGGGGGCCTTGAACGACACCTGTCACTTGGCCGCGTCTCAATTGGGGACAGGCACATATTGAGACGTCTCTATAAGCGTGTCCGCGCGACCCGCGACGCGCCGAATGTCTCAATTTGTTCCTGTCCCCAATTGAGACATGGGCAGGGCGGCCTAGGCGAACTGGCTCCGGTAGAGATCGGCGTAGGGACCGTTCTCCGCGAGCAGCTCCTCATGGGTGCCCTGCTCGATGATGGTGCCGGCGCGCATGTGCAAGATCAGATCGGCGTCCACGATGGTGCTCAGGCGATGCGCGATCACAAAGCTGGTGCGCCCGTGCATGAGCGTCTCCATCGCTTGCACGATATCGCGCTCCGTGCGCGTATCCACGCTCGACGTCGCCTCATCCAAAATGAGGATCGCAGGGTTACACAGAATCACGCGTGCGATGGTGAGCAGCTGACGCTGGCCCTGACTGATGGTCTCGGCATCGTTTTCGATATGCGTGTCGTAGCCCTGCGGCATCGTGCGGACGAAGTGGTCCACATGTGCCATCTCGGCCGCACGCACGATCTCCTCGCGAGTGGCATCGGGACGGCCATAGGCGATGTTCTCGGCGATCGTCCCGTCGAACAGCCATGCATCCTGCAGCACCATGCCAAAGTTCGCGCGCAGGTCCGGGCGGGCCATCGCATGGGTGTCCACACCGTCGAGCTCGATCGAGCCCCCGCCGATTTCGTAAAAACGCATAAGCAGATTGATGAGCGTGGTCTTGCCGGCGCCGGTGGCACCCACGATGGCGACCTTCTGCCCGGGTTTCACATGGAACGTCACATCGCGCATAAGCGGCTTTTCCGGATTGTATCCAAAGCGCACACGGCTAAAGTCCACGCGCCCTTCCACGGCAGCGGGAAGCTTCGCGGCGACCTCGGGCAGCGGGTCGGGCTCGACCTCCTCTTCGTCGAGAATGTCGAACACGCGCTCGACGCTGGCGAGCGCGTTCTGCAGCGTGTTGATGGTGAAGGACAGCTGCGTGAGCGGCTCGGATGCCTGGTGGATGTACTGGAAGAACGCCTGGAACACGCCGATGGTGATCTGGCCGCCCACGAGCATGCCGCCCGCCACTACGGCAATCAGCACCTGGGCCAGGCGGATGATGAAACGGATCAGCGGGCTGATGGCATTGGTGGCAAAGTCCGCGCGACGGCTGGCACGAGCGAGCTTGTCAGACAGCTCGTGCACCCTCTGCGAGCTCGACCCCTCGCGGTTGAAGCTCTTGATGATGAGGCGCCCGGAGTAGGCCTCCTCCACTGTCGCGGTGAGCTCGCCCACATAACGCTGACGCTCGGCGGCGAGCTTGAGCGTCCACTTGGACACGCCCTTGGTGATGAGGGTCGACACAAAGGCGAACACCAAGAAGATCGCCGTGAGCAGCACGCTGTAGCGCAGCATCATGTAGAGCGCGCCGATGATCGTGCCCACCGCGCTCATGAGCTTGAGCAGACCGGTCTGCAGCACCTCGGACATCTTGTCCAGGTCGTTCGTGGCACGGCTCACCACCTCACCGGGCTTGTGGCCGTCGTAGAACTTCAGCGGCAGGCGGCTGAGCTTCTCGGCGATGCTCCGGCGCAGCGAAAGGTTGAGCTTCTCGGCAAAGCCCGCCATGACGAAACACTGCACGGAGTACAGCGCGCAGGCGCCCGTCCAAATGCCGAAATAGGTAGCGAGCTCGCGACCACCGGTCTCCCAATCCACCGTGAAGGCGCGGCCCTCGGCAAAAGCGGCCTGGATATTGGTCCATAGCACGTCGATCACGCGCGCGCTGTACGCCGGTGCGGCAACATGGAAGCCCGTGTACACGAGGATGGCGGCAATCACCACGCCGAAACGCCAGCGCTCGCCTGCCGCGGCATGCCACAGACGGCGCACCGTCCCCCAGGTGTCTTTGGGGACCTCGAGCTCCTCCTCGGGGGTGCCGGAGGCATCGGCCATGGCCTGCGCATCGTCGATAGCGCCCTGCTTACGCTCGCGCTCGAGGCGGGCGTTCTCGGAGAACAGCTCGTCGGAACCGTCGTCGCGCTTCTTCTTATCCCACGCCATGCTACTCGCCTCCCTTCATCTGACTCTCCGCGATCTCGCGATACACCTCGCAGTCCTCCATGAGCTCCTCGTGCGTGCCCTTGCCCACAATGCGACCATCCTTGAGTACGACGATCTGATCGGCATGCAAGATGGTGTTGATGCGCTGGGCGATGATGAGCACGGCGGCGTTGCGCGTCTCGGGCTTGAGGGCGCGACGCAGAGCCGCATCGGTCTTGAAGTCGAGGGCGGAGAAACTGTCGTCGAAGATATAGAGGTCCGCGTGCTTCATGAGGGCGCGGGCGATGGCCAGGCGCTGGCGCTGGCCGCCGGAGAAATTCGTGCCGCCCTGGGCAACCGGGGCGTCCAGGCGCTCGGGCAGGCCCCACACAAAGTCGGATTGGGCCACGTCGAGGGCGTGGCGCATCTCGGTCTCGGTCGCGCCGGCACGGCCATCGCGCAAGTTGCTGGCGATGGTGCCCGAGAACAACCAGGCCTTCTGCGGCACATAGGCGATGCGCTCGCGCAGGTCGTGCTGGGTCATGGAGCGCACGTCAGCGCCGGAAAAGCGCACCGAGCCGTCCGTGACGTCGTGCAAGCGCAGCAGCATCTTGGCGATGGTGGATTTGCCCGAACCGGTGGAGCCGATGATCGCGGTGGTCTGGCCCCGATGGCAGGAAAAATCGATATCGTGCAAGGTGTCCTCGTCCGCATCGGGGAAGCGGAAGGAGACATGGTCAAACGTGGCAACCGGGGCGGTATCGGACAGGGAAGCATTGAAGGTTCCGCCCTCGTCCGCCGCGGCGACCTCACCATTCGGCCCCGGCGCCAGAGGCGCGGTGCCCGTGCCGTCGACGATGCTCGGCTTCTTCTCGATCACCTCGGCACAGCGTTGCAGGCACACGATGGCACGCGGCACCATCAGCGCGACGAACTGCGCCATCATGATGTAGAACATGATGAGCATGGCATACTCGACCACCGCGGAGATGTTGCCGATCTCCATGGCATGTGCGCCCACGCGGTTGCCTCCGAGCCACATGAGCAGCACCTCGGCGATGTTCATAAGGCAGAAGCTGAAGCAGTCCACGCCCGCGAAGATCCAGTTCACCTTGATCGCCGCATCGGCGTAATCGGTGAACACGCGACCCATGCGGCCCTCCTCGTGGCGCTCTTTGCCAAAGGCGCGAATCACGCGGACGCCGATGATGTTCTCGCGCAGGACCACGTTCATGCGGTCGATGAAACCCTGCATCTTCTCGAAGATTGGGGCCGCGCGGCGCACCGCGATCACGGCGAACACCATGACCACGGAGACCACCGCGAGCATCATGGCTCCCATCTGCGCGTCGACGCGGAAGGACAGCACCGTGCCCATGACGCAGATGATGGGAACCGGCAGCATGGCCTGGGTGGCGAGCATGACCGTCTGCTGGATGACGTTCACATCGTTTAAGGTGCGGGTGATCATGGAGCCGGTGCCGAACTCCTCAAAGTCGCCGCCCGAGTAGGTGAGCGAGGCATCGTACACGGCATTGCGGATATCGCGACCCACATAGGAGGCGAGGCGGGCGCACAGGTAATTGCCCAGCAGGGCACCGCCGCTCGCGCAGCAGCACGCAACGAGCATCTTAAGACCCTGACCGATGATGAAATCTGTGTTCCCGCTGGTCACGCCCTGGTTGATCATGCCGGCGAGCATGGTGGGGACATACAGCGTGCCCGCTACGTCCAGCAACAACGCCGCAAGCGTCGCCGCAACGAGGGCCTTATACGGTTTGATGGTTCGCAACAACAGTCTCATACGCACGTTCCCCTCCCAGCCGCCCCCACGGCCAGACATATGCACCTCAAGTCAATACCAATCCTACCTGAACAACTGGGCGTCCCGAGTGGCGACCAACGTCTCAATTTGCGCCGACTTGCCGATCGGGAGGGTCCGACGGGGACGGGGCGTCTGGCGGCGGGGGGCATGGGGGGCGAGAGAAATGGTCGGGATTTGCCTGGCTGTCGTAGGATGGCAAATCCCGACCACTTTCAAACGGTATTTAGCCGAAAAACGGTCGCGAAACGCCAGGCTGTAGCAGAGCAGCAAATCCCGACCATCCTGGGAGGCCCAACGGGAGGAAACCACCAGAAAGGAAACCACCAGAGGGAAGTCCAACGGAAGGAAACCCAACAGAAAAAAGGGGCCGCCGGCGGCGACCCCTGCAGGTGCGATGAATTATTCGCGTGACGTGCGGCTACTCCTCCGCAGGCTCCTCCTCGACGAGCTCCTCAACGGACTCCTCGGCCTCAATGGGCTCGGTTCCGGGATACACCCAGCCTTCCTGGATGGACTCGAAGAAGGTGGCCTCATCGGTGAGGTCGTGCACGCTCTTGCCATCGAGCCAGGGCAGCTCGACCAACTCGGGAAGGGTGGTGACGAGCTCGGAGCAATCGACGAAACGACCCTTTTCGTTCAGCTGCTCGCAGTCCTGCACGCGCCAGTACCCGTCCGTGTGGGTAACGTAGTACTCATGCCCATCGACGTCCATGAACACGCGCGTCTTTGAGCGGAGGTAGGACAAAAGCCCTTCGAAATCCAGGGAGATCTCCTGATCAGCCTTCATTCCCATGATTGGCTCCTATCTGTCGGGCACCCGGAGCCCTTTGTCCGGGCGCATGCATAACCGATAGTTCCATCTTTCCCGCCTTATACCTATTTTTCGAGCAGAAGTTGGTAGACGGTTAGTTTGTTCGAGCAGCGGCATGCATGACGGCGCGCCTTTCCTGAATAATCCCCTTTATGGTCGTGATTTGCCACCCTGTCGCAGACCGGCAAATCACGACCGTTTTAGCCCGTTTAACATGAAAAAATGGTCGGGAAATGCCAGGCTGTAGCAGCGCGGCAAATCCCGACCATTTCTCAACCAAACAGGACGACACGTTCGGCGTCAAGCGCCTCAACTCGCAACTGCCCCGCAGCTGGACCGGCGCAAATTGTCTCAATCAGTGCCTGTCCCCAATTGAACCGAGAGCGCTCTGCGCGATTGGCGCCGGCCCCACTTGAGCCCCCAATTGGGTCGTCAGCGGCGTCCTTGTTACCAAATCCCGAGAACGCTTTGCATGCCGAGGCTCACACAGGCAATGCCGATCCAGCAGCACAAGCCCATGAAGATCGGCTTGCCGCCCGTCTTCACCAGCTTCACGATGTCGGTGTTGAAGCCAATCGCGGCCATCGCCATCACGATGAAGAACTTCGACAGCGTCTTGATGGGCGCAGTCACCGCCACGGGAAGCGCGAACACGGTGGTGATGACGCTCGCCAATACAAAGAACAGGATGAAGAACGGGAAGATCTTCTTGATGTCAAACGTGCCTGCGGCAGCACCGGCGCCCTCGCCCGCCTCGGCGGCGCGCTTGGCCTGACGGACCTGCCAAAACGCGAGGAACAGCGTGATGGGGATGATCGCAAGCGTGCGGGTGAGCTTGACGATGGTGGCATGATCCAGCGCATTGGAGCCCGGGTGCATGCCGTCCCAGGCAGCTGCGGCGGCGGTGACGGACGACGTGTCGTTCACAGCCGTGCCGGCGAACAGGCCAAAGCCCTCGTTGCTCATGCCGAGCATGGCGCCGAGCGAGGGGAAAATCAGTGCAGCGATGATGTTGAAGAGGAAGATGACGCTGATGGCCTGGGCGATCTCCTCGTCGTCCGCATCGATGACCGGCGCAGTGGCGGCAATTGCGGAGCCGCCGCAGATCGAGGAGCCCACACCCACGAGCGTCGAGATCTTCTTGGGGATGTGCAGCGCGCGGCACAGCACGAACGAGATGACCAGCGACGTGGTGATGGTCGAGATGATGATGGGCAGGGAGATAGCGCCCACCTTGGCGATTTCGCCCAAGTTGAGGCCGAAGCCCAGCAGGATCACCGCGTACTGCAGGATCTTCTTCGACGTGTACTTGATACCCGCTGCAGCGGCCTCGGTCACGTCGGCGCGGCGGCGAAGCACCAGGCCGAGCGCCATGCCGATGAGGATGGCGAAGACCGGCCCGCCGATGACCTCGAACTGCTTACCGAGCAGCCATGCCGGCACCGAGATGACCAATGCGAGCGCGACGCCACGCCACAGGTCCTTGAAATTCTTGAAGAGCTCCATGCATCCAACCTTTCTTCTTATCTACGCTCGCGACGGGGCCTTGGCCGCGCCCACTCCGGGGCGCGACCGCGCTCGCCCAAGGCACGGCCCATCCCGTTCTGATCGGGGCGCGCTCCGTCCCTGATCCGCGTGCGATGATTGCCAAAATCATGGTACGACCTTTGTCTATAATGATTTCCATCGTATTGTTTATGCTTGCATCAGTATTTCTTATTACTGCTGCATCTCCTATCACTGCCGTATCGCGCGTTGGGACCACGGATGCTCGACTATCGCACGCACACCTTTTTAGAGGTCTACCGCCAGCGCAGCTTCACGCGCGCCGCGGAGAACCTGCTCATCACGCAACCCGCCGCATCTCAGCACATTCGCCAGATAGAAACCCATTACGGTTGCACGTTGTTCGTCAAAACGGGTCGCGGCATCGAACCGACCGCCGCCGCGGACCTGCTCTACCAGCGACTCCTCACCATGGAAAACGATGAGGCGCGGCTTGCCCTCGAGGCTGGCGCCCTCGCCACCGAACCCTCGGACACCCGCGAGGCACCGCTCAGGCTCGGATGCACCAGGACCATCGCCGACTACACCGCACCCAGGCTCATGGCGGCGCACCTCTCGACGCACCCGCAGGCGGAGGTCGCGCTCCTGACGGGCAACACGCGCGAACTGGTGCGCTCGCTCGAGGAGGGAACGATTGACTTCGCCCTGGTAGAAGGGTTTTTTGATCGTCAGCGATTCGACTTCGAGACGCTTTCGCGCGAGCGCTATATCGCCGTGGCATCGCCAAAGGAGGCGAAGCGGCGCGCCTTTGACCGGCGGCCGCGGGCAGACGAGGCCGGACGTACGGCGGCGTCCGTGCGCGACCTCCTCGGCGAGCGCCTCATCCTGCGCGAAGCGGGGTCCGGCACGCGCGAGATTCTCGAGAGGCACCTGGCCGCGCGCGACCTCGCCGTCACGGACTTCGCGGGGATCGTCGAGATTGAGAGCATCCCCGCCATCAAGGCGTGCGTGCGCGGCGATGCGGGCATCACGTTCCTATATCGAGTCGCCGTGGAGGAGGAGCTCGCTCGGGGGGAACTCGCGGACATCACGCCCGACGATTTTGCGATCGAGCATGACTTCTGCCTCATCTGGCAACGGGGAAGCCAGTATGCGCCGCGTTATCGCTCCCTCTGCGACGCATGGCGGACCCTGATGTAGTACCTCGATTCGAAGGTGGGCGGCCTCAGCCCGATGCGGGCATCGGCTTGATGCCCGCATCGGGTTGAGGCCGAATCGCAGCTACTCGACGGTCACGCTCTTGGCGAGGTTGCGCGGCTGATCGACATCGCAACCGCGCAGAACGGCGACCTCGCGCGCGAGCAACTGCAACGGCACCGTCGCGGTGATGGGGCTCAGGGCGTCGCGCACCGGCGGCACATATATGACGTGATCGGCCACGCGCGTGATCTCCTCGTCTCCCTCTGTCGCCACCGCGATGATGCAAGCCCCGCGCGCCTCGCATTCCTTGAGATTGCTCACGGTCTTATCGTACGTGGGGCTCTTGGTCGCCACGGCGATGACCGGGAAGCCCCGTTCGATGAGGGCGATCGGCCCGTGTTTCATCTCGCCCGCCGCATACGCCTCCGCATGCAGGTAGCTGACCTCCTTGAGCTTGAGCGCCCCCTCGCAGGAAATGGCCGAACCCATACCGCGTCCCACGAAGAGTGCCGAGCGCGCCTCTCTGCACGCCAGGGCGGCCTCGTGAACCGCTGCCCGCTGCGTATCCAGGATGTGCTGGATCTGCTCGGCCGTATCGCCGAGCTCGCGAAAGAGCATGCGGATCTGCCCCGTTGTGAGCTTTCCCTTCGTCTGGGCAAGCAGCAGGGCGAGCAGCGTCAAACTCACCACCTGCCCCGTGAAGCTCTTGGTCGAGGCGACCGCGATCTCTTTGTTCGCCTTGGTGTAAATGACGCCATCGCTCTCGCGCGCCACGGGGGAACCGACCACGTTGGTGATGCCGAAGACCTTGGCTCCCTTGATGCGAGCGTCGCGAATCGCCGCCAGGGTGTCCGCTGTCTCCCCGGACTGCGATACGGCAACCACCAGCGTGCTCGGCGTGATGATGGGGTTGCGATATCTGAACTCGCTCGCCGCCTCGACCGCGCACGGGATGCGGGCCCAACCCTCGATGAGGTTCTTCGCGATGAGGCCGGCATGGTAGCTCGTTCCACATGCGATCACGTACACGCGGTCGACCAGGCTGAGCTCCTCAGGCGTGAGGCCGAGCTCATCGATGTCGAGCTCGCCCGAGGAAGCCAGACGCCCCACCAGCGTGTCGCGGACCACGCGGGGCTGCTCGCAGATCTCCTTCATCATGAAATCCGGGTAGCCGCCCTTCTCGGCCGTATCGACATCCCAATCGACGTGCGTGACCGCGGGCTCGATGGCGCGGCCTTGCGCATCGGTGTAGGTGATGCCCTCCGGCGAAAGACGGGCGAACTGGCCGTCCTCCAGCACCACAACGTCGCGCGTGGCGTCGATGAGCGCAATGACATCCGATGCGACGTAGCTTCCCCGCTCCCCGCGGCCAACGACGATCGGGCTGTCCTTGCGCGCGACGGCGATCACACCCGGCTCATCGGCGCACACCGCCGCCAGCCCGTACGCGCCCACCACGTGCGTGCAGGCCTCGCGAACTGCGGCCATGAGATCGCCCGCGGTCTTCGCAGGGCCGCCGGCGCTATTCGGCGCCCCCTGATAGGCCTCCTCGATGAGATGCGCGAACACCTCGGTATCCGTCTCGCTCTTGAACACGTGCCCGCGCTCCTCCAACGATGCGCGGAGCTCGGCGAAATTCTCGATGATGCCGTTGTGGACCACCGCGATGCGCCCGTCGCAGCTCACGTGGGGATGGGCGTTCTCCACCGTGGGGCGCCCGTGGGTCGCCCAGCGCGTATGGCCGATCCCGCACGTCGCGAGTCGAGCGACCGCACCGTGGCCCGGCGTTGCGAGCTCGTCCTCAAGACCGGCGACCTTGCCCGCGCAGCGGATGATGTCGAGCGTCGCACGGCCGTCCCGCGCGTCGGCGGCGCGTGCGGTATCCGCGGCGTCGACGGCGCACGGCGCTTTCACGAGGGCAAGGCCCGCGGAATCATATCCGCGGTACTCGAGACGTTTGAGCTCTCCCACGAGAAGCCCCGCCGCAGCGTCGACTCCGGTGTATCCAACGATTCCGCACATAAGGAATCCCTTCGGTCGATGAACAACGGCGCCACATTTTAAAGCCGCGATGTTGCGATTCCGTGACAGTGGTATTGATTTTTTGAAACCACACATATCGGGATTGAAGCGATACAATTTAGGGTGATGCCGCACGTCTTTCAGGAGCAGGCCATGTCTCGCCGAACCACCGTCACCATCACCGACGTCGCCCGTGAGGCGGGCGTCGCGCTGGGCAGCGTCTCCAACGCGTTCAACCATCCCGACAAGATGCGCCCCGAGACGCTCAAACGCATCCGCGAGGCGGCCGATCGGCTCGGCTACGCACCCAACCAGAGCGCGCGCATGCTCGCTGGCGGCAGAAACCGTCTGTTTGGGCTCATCCTTCCCAATCTCGATCACGGCGTCTCCCTGCAGATCGCCAACGGTGTGAACGCCGAGGCGCGCAAGCACGGATACGGCCTGCTCATCGCCACCGCGCAGACGGACGAGGATGTCGCGCATCGCTACCGCGACTACTTTATTGGCACGCAGACGGCGGGCATCCTCATGCAGCCGCCCGCCAGCACGGACTGGCAGCCCCCCGTGCACCCGCCTCGCATCCCCCTCGCATTCCTCGATATCCAGTGTGACGTCCCAGGTCACTTCGTCGCTGCGGATAACTTCGCCCTCGGCGAACTCCTCGCGCGCCACGCCTTCAAGAGCGGCGCCCGACGCGTCGCAATCATCGGCAAACCCTCGCTGAACCGCCTCGTCCTGCGCGTCAAGGGCATGAAGCACGCATTCACGACCGAGTCCGACTGCGCGTTCGAGGTGGTGGAAGAGGGCGCCTGGAACTCCGCCCACGACGGCCTCGACCTCGGGCGACAGCTGGCCGAGCGTCCCGAGGACACCCGCCCGGACTTCATCATCGCCCTCACGGACACCCTTGCGACGGGCGCCATCTCCGGCGTCCGGGCGGCGGGCCTGCGCGTCCCGGGCGACATCCGCGTCGCCGGGTGCGACGGCAACCCCTTGGCGTGGACAGGCCCCGTGCCGCTCACCACAATCGCCCCCATCGGCTATGAGCTCGGTCGCCGCGGCGTGCGCCAGCTCATCGCTCAGATCGAGGAGGGACCCGAGGACGAGCCCGAGAACCATCAGGAGCTCGTGCGGCCCTTCCTCCTCGCGCGGGCGAGCACCGGCATGAACCGCTCTGACGACTTCGCCGACCCCGACATCGACATCAGCGGGTACCTGTAACACACTCAGTTTGACCCATCATAAATGCTGCCTCGAGCCGTTCAAAAGGCGTATCGCTGTGGTGATACGCGTCACGCGGGCACATCCCGCGGACGGAACGGGGGGCACGTGCAGCCCCGCATAGGCTGGGAGAGCACTGGGGCCCGAGCGCGCACGCACTCGGGCCCCACTTCACAGAGCACCCCTGGTCACCCTTCTTCGATCAACTCGCAACGGCTACAGATCAAATGCCATCTTTCGCAAGTGTTCGCGCATGTACGGGATGGCAAACGTGACGTAACCATGCCCTGCAGCAGATATAACGCCGGCATCGATCAAGCGCTTTCGATATTTTTGCGCATAGTCCGGCGACTGCTTCATACGCCCCGCAATATCGCTCATGCGCGAGGACCCGTTGTCGCGGGCCATTGCCTGCAAAAACGCAATGTCTTGCCCAGAAAGTGCGGCAAGGGTGGTGCCGCACACGTCGTTCTCAAAGTCATCCTCTGCCGCGCAAATCGCGTTGCGCATGATCTCGTCCGTCAGATCGCCCCCATCAGGAAGGCGAAGCGAGATGTTGTACCCCAAAAGTTGCAGCAGATACGGAGAGCCCTGGGTGGCGCGGGCGAGCCCCCTTACCCGATCGCCGCCGATTCTGACACCCAGCTCCGCAAACGCCCGCTCATAAAACGACTGTACGTCTGAGGTTGCCAGAGGCCCGAGCTCGACCTTGCTCGCACGGTTGAGAAACGTCAGCACGCGATCGTTCAACGTTGCCGAAACCGCCCCAGGCAACCCCGCGAGGACGAGCGCCACGTCCAAACCCTCGCCGATCATCTCCTGATACACCGTAACGAGCTGGCGAACTTCCGGTGAATTCGCCTGAAGCTCATCGATGAGAATGAGGATTCCATGTCCATGTGCGTTGAGCCTCCGAACAAGCTGCGTGAGTTTGAACTGGAAGCTCTTGGTTTCCTGCACCTCACGGCTGAATTCAAGCCCTACAGTGAATCCCAGTGCTCCAAAGCTACCGCTCGACACGCGGGCGCCCGGACGGGGGGCGATCAGCCGTTCGCCCGCCTCTTGCACCTTCTCCACGATGCGCTCGGTCATACCCTCAGACGCCACCGTGGGGGCAGCGACCACATAACCATGCTTCGTCGCAAGCTCGGCCAATTCCCACAGTAAAACAGTTTTGCCGCTTCCACGTTGACCCAACATGACAACCGAACGATCACGCGATCCGGGAGTCGAAGACAAACCCGTAAGGAGCCTATCGAGAAGCTGATCACGGCCAACAAGATATGACGGACGGTTGCCGAATGCCGGAGAAAAGATTTCACGCCCCATAATTCTCCTTTCCTTTTTTTCCTATTTTTTCCTTTTTTTCCTTTTTGTCAATTACCAGGGATGTCGGTCACCGCTCGGCCTTGAAACGCCGGGGCGTACCGAGGGGATGAACATCCCGATCGCCATCGCGTGATGCAGTTCTGCTGGCGCCGCAATCAAGTTCTGCCGCAGTTTTTGCGCGATCCCGAAGTAGGCGAGAAATCGCCAACCTCATTACCCGCGGGTTTTCCGGCGATCGGAAGCACCCTGCTCCCCAAGGCACCCAAAACTGCGGCAGAACTTAAAACCAGACTCCAAACGGGGGCTATGCGCGGCGAGGCGCCGGTGAATCGTTCACAGCGGCGATCGCGGCGGGCAATTCGTGCAGGGTCGGCAGGACCGCAGTGCACATCTCCTCGATTTCGGGCGTGGGCGCCACGATATCGGGAATCATGAACACGCGGGCGCCCGAGGCGTGACCCGAACGCACTCCGTTGTGCGAATCCTCGATAACGGCGCAAAGCGCGGGATCGCAACCGAGACGCCTGGCAGACTCGACGAAGATGTCCGGAGCCGGCTTTCCGTTCTCGATTTCGTCGCCGCACGTTATGGAATCGAAGTACTTCAACATGTCAAAGCGCTCCAGGCGCGGCAACGCGCGCACGCGGGCGGTAGAGGTGGCAATGGCGAGCGGGAACCCTGCGGCCTTAAGGGCCTCGAGAACCTCGATGGCACCCGGCTTGAGCTCGAGATCGGTCTCAACAAACTTCAGGAACAGCTCAATGTGCAAATCGAACACGCGATTCGCCAAATCGGCGTCGCCACCCAGATACTCGGCCAACATCGCGCGGCATGACTGGGACGGGCGGCCGATGAACGCCCGCACCAGGTCGTCCGGGATCTCGATGCCCATCTCATCCGCCGTCGCGGCCCACGCCTTCTGGCCCACGCGCTCGGAATCGACAAGTGTGCCGTCCATATCGAAAAGTATCGCCTGAATGGTTTTCATCCTTCTCTCCTTGATTCATTCACCGAGGACACCGCAAACGTGTCGATGCTGTGCTCATCGAGCTGCCGGAACGCCAACGCAACCCTTTGAAATTATTGTACTGGGTCGATGGGTGCGGCCACTCCTATGAACACAAGGTTTGACATGACGATACCAATTTCCAATAACGCGAAAATGCAAGGGCTCATCGAGCTGCTCCGGTCATTCGGAAGTGTCGCCATAGGGTTCTCGGGCGGTGTGGACAGCACCTTCCTCGCGGCAGTCAGCATCCGCGCGTTGCCGCCGGCCGATGTACACCTTATTCACCTGGACACGCCCTTCGTAGGCACTCCGGAGCGCGAGTCTTTCGAACGCGAACGGGGGAGGTTCGAGCGCGCGGGGGCTCATGTGGTCGCCATCGAGACAGACCCGCTTGCGGACCCTGATGTTGCCGCCAACCCGGCAGACCGTTGCTACCACTGCAAGCGCCTCGGATTCCGGTGCATCGTGGACGCCGCGTGCGAGCTCGGGGTGCGCGTCGTGCTCGAGGGAAGCAACGCCGATGACGCCGGAGACTATCGCCCCGGCACCCGTGCCGTGCGCGAGCTCGACGTGAGGTCGCCCCTTATGGAAACCGGCTGGTGCAAAGACGAGGAGCGCGAAGTCCTGCACGCCTGGGGATTCGACGTGTGGGACCTCCCTGCCGGCGCCTGCCTGGCAACGCGCATCCCCTGCGGCGAGGCGCTCACCGCCGAGAAGCTGCACACGGTCCGTATGTGCGAGGACTACCTGCACGGCCTCGGCCTGCGCCAAGTTCGCGTCCGCATTGATGGCGGCATGGCGCGCGTGAGCGTGGGAGCGGGCGAGAATGCGGACGCCATCGTCGAAGCGGACGGTCGCGCGGACGCACATCCCCATGCGGACAGCAAACCCGGCCGCCTCGCCCCCACGGTCATACGGGGGCTCCAAGCGCGCGGCTGCTCAGCCGTGGACCCCGTGGTGCACCCCTATCGCCACGGCGAGGGCAACGGGGCCGCGTAAGGCACAGGAGCAACGTCGATCCCCGGGCAATCAACACAACCCCAACGCCAAAAAAGCACCCCACCTCGCTTGAGATGGGGTGCCAGCGTGTCTTTTGGCTAGGAGCCACCACCGCTCTGGCATAAAGCCGTCGCAGCCTCGGCTTGGGGCCGTCACGGCTCCGGGCCACCCCCGTCACCGTGCCGGCCCACCGCCGCTACTTCTTCTTGCGGCGCGCGGTAAAGCCCGCGCCGATTGCGGCTATGCCCGCAAACGCAGCCGTGAACATGCCCACGAGCGCGTTGTCACCGGTCTTGATCAGCTTGTCGCCGGAGCCGCCGTTGCCGGGATCGGCCGGCTTGGCCGGGTCGGCGGGCTTGGGATCCTCCGGCTTGACGAAGCCGTTCTGGAAGACCGGTGCCCCGTTCTCGCCCACGGTCCATTCGACCTGGAGCTGGCCGTTGCCGTCGTCGGTCACCACCACGTGGTAGGTGAACACCGTTTCGTCGTAGGTGATGCCCTCGGCGTCGCCCTTGACCTCGACGATGCGGTAATCATACGTGCCGGGCTCGTCATAGGTGATCGGGTCGAACGCGATGGGAGCGTACCCGCCCTCGGTCAGGGCACCGTTCTTAACCGTCTGAAGGACCTTGCCGTTAGCGTCGCGCAGCTCGAATGTGAACTCACCCTTCTTAAGCTCGCGACCGGTCAGGACCTTAGCGGCGTTGAACGTGATACTCGTACCGGCGGCCTTGTAGCTGTTGGCAAAGACGATTTCCTTGCCCTCCAGCGCCTTGCCGTCCTTGCTCACAGACCACGTGACACCCAAGGTGCCGTCACCGTTGTCCACGACCTTGGCGGTCACGTCGTACACCGTGGTGTCGTACGTCACGCCGCTTAGGCCGCCATCGACCTCGGCCAGGCGGTAGTTATACTCGCCGGGCGCGTTAAAGCTGATTGCCGGGAAGGCAACCTTGCCGCTGGCGTCGTTCTTGGCGGTGACAACCGTGGGCTCGCCCTCGCCCTGCGAGACGAGCGCGAACTCGAACTCGCCCTCACGCAGGTCACGGCCGTCGAGTGTCTTGGTGATGGCGAAACCGCCCTTGCCTGTCGGCGTGCTGTCGAAAGGCTTCACGCTGTAGGTGTTGGTGAAGGTGAAGTCGGTCTTGTTGGACTCCGCCTGCTTGTCGACGGTAAGCGTGCCGTCGCCGTTGTCAGTCACCTTGACCTTGATGGTCTTGGTCGCAACAGGGTCGTTGCTCACGCCGGCAACGCTGCCGGACTCGGTCACCGTGTAGGTGAAGGTCTTGCTGCGAGGAGCGGAAGCCACCATGGGCTCGTCCTCAAAAGCAGCCTTCACGGCGCTCTCGCCCTCGGCAGGCTTGGCCTCAGCCTCAGCCGCCACGGCGTCGTCCGCCTTGGCATCGGCCTCAGCGGCCTGGGCGTCGGTCGCGCCAGCAGTCTTGGCGTCGGCGGTATCCGCCCCATCCTCGGCAATCACGAGCTGCTCTGGCTGTGCCGCAGGTGCGCCAAAGACGTTCTCCATGGTGTAGATGATCTCGCCGAAGGAGATGTTGCCGGAGGCGTCGTTGGTCGCCGTGGTCTTTGCGGGCATCGGGGCGCCCTCAGAGCCGGCCAGCGTAAAGGTGTACTTACCCGCGATATCGGGCACCTTGTTGCCAGACTTGACGTCCAGGACCTTGGTGCCGTTGAGGGCGATCTGCTTAGAGCCGCCCTCGCCGGTGCCATAGGCGTTCTTGAAGACCATGCCACCCTCGGGGTAGACGACCTTGGCGGAGAGCTTGCCCGCGCGGTTGTCGGTCACCTTGACAGTGATAGTCTGCTCGCCCTGGACGATGCTGACGCCCTTGTCCTTCCGACCCGCGTCCTCGCTCACCTTGTAGGTGTAGGTGTACACGTCGCCGTCTTTGCCCGCGCGATCGACCGTGGCGAGGCCTGCGGCCACATCGTTGTTGAGCTTCTCGGTGGTGTACTTGATACCAGTGAAGGTGATCGTGCCGTCCGCGGCGTTGGTGCCAGTGGCAACGACCCTGCCGGCGTTCTTCGCGTTGGTCACGTTGAAGTGGAACTCGCCCGCGACCATCGGACGGCCCGTGAGCTGCTTGGTGCCCGCGAGCGCCACCCCGCCCTGGCCGCCGACCGTGATGGAGCCGGCGCTATAGCTGTTGGCAAACCCAACGCTCACCGGGGTGAGCTCGGCGCCGCTCGTCCACACGGCGGCTTCCTTGCGGTCGAGGGTCGCCGTAACGGAAAGCGTTCCGTTGTCGTTATCGGCAGTCGTGAACGTGAGGGTGTGCTTCGTCTCGTCGTTCACATAGCCGGCGCCGCCGCCCTTAGTCTCAGTCAGATCGAAGGTATAGGTCTTGCCAACATCCGCGAGGGTGAACTCGAGGCCGGTCTTGACCGGCGTGATGGCAATGGCAGTGTTGCTGGTCGCCTTATCCGTACCGAGCTCCGCGGCGTTGGTCGCAATGACCTTGGCATCGCCGAACTTCGCCTTGGTGGCGTCGTCGGCCGGGGCCATGGTGAACTTGAAGTCACTGGCGGCGATTGGACGACCGGTTAGGGTCTTGACGATCTGGATGCCAGCCTTGCTCGTGGCGCCGTCGCCGTCGGGGTTAACCGGCTCGGTCGAGTACTCGTTGGTGAACTGACTCTTGCCCGTGACGTCGTACGTCGCGGTGAGGTTGCCGTCGCCGGCGTCGGTCAGCCTGATGGTCAACGTCGCCACGTTGTCGTCATATTCCACACCGGCGATGTCACCCTGAATCTCGCGCACCTCGTACACAAAGATCTTGGTACGCTCACCGTTCACAACCGGTGCGTCCTTGATGTGGTCGAAGGTGAAGTTAATCGCGCCAAAGTCGAACTCAACCGGCGTGCCAGCCGCTGTCGTGAGACCGGACAGCGTTGCCTCCGGGCACTCCGGTGCAGGGGCGCCGTTCAGCGGTGTAATGGTGAAACTGAAGAAATCCTCCTTCTTCCAATCGCGACCCGTCAGCACCTTGCTGAACAGGTTGGCGGTCGTCACCGGGGAACCCTGTGGAACAGCCGCGGAGTACACGTTGACGAACTTTGCGATATCGACGGGCTTCGCATCCTCGACGGCACCGTTCGCAACGTACTTGCCATCAAAGGAGGCAGCGAGCGTGCCGTCGCCCTTATCGGTGACCTTGACCTTCACGTTATAAATCGTGTCGGAGTACTTGATGCCACCGATCGATCCGACTTCTTCGCTGATCGTGTAGGAGTATTCGCCGGCGGCGGTGTACTTGATATCGCCGAACGAGACCTCTTTGGAATCCTTCGTCATCTGCTTGACGAGCACGCCGTCCTTGGCGCCGTCAGGCATGGGTGCACCATTGACGGACATGAGCTTGGCGCTGAATTTGTCGGTGCCGTTCCAGTCGCGGCCAACCAGCTCCTTCGAAGCCTTGAAACCGTCCTTGGCGGCGAGCGTAACGCCATCGCCAATGCTGTAGGTGTTTACGAATGCGGCCTGGCTCGTGCCGTCGACGGAGACGACGCCCTCGATCGTCTTCTTATCAGGCGTGTAGCCGGCAGCGTCATCCTCGGTGATGGTGTACTTCGCGCCCACGGGCAGGCCCTGGATGGTAATGGCCTGGCCGTGTTTCAGCTTGAACATGTCGCCGTCCTTGCCGGCGGCGATGACGCCACCGTCGAGGCCCTCACCGCTATAGCGATAGTCCTCGTTCAGCGGGTTGCCCGCTGCGTCCGTCAGGGTGATCTTGAACGAGAACTCCTTTTTCTCGTCGATCTCAGTGCCCTGGTTCTCGGCGAGCTTGATGGTCTTCCCGATCTTCAGGGTGCTGGTCTTGGGAAGGTTCTCCGGGGTCGTGTTGGTATCGACCACGGGAGTATGGTCGCCAAGCTGGACGTTGGCGGTGTTCGCGATGCCGTTGGTGAGCGCGGACTCGTTCACCCTTGCCTCAAAGGTCACGGTACCGGTGGCGCCGGCCTTAACGTCGTTGATCTTCCACGTCAGCTTGTTCTCGGCCTTGTCGAAGGAGCCGCCACCGCTCGCGGAGCCGTCGACGTAGGTGAGGCCCTTGGGCAGCTTGTCAGTGATGGTCACCGTAGCGAAATCCTTGCCCGGGTTCGCATAGCTCACGGTGTAAGTGAGGACGTCACCGACCTGGATATCGCCCTTGTTGGCATCCTCGACTTTCTTCCCGGGAACGAAGACCTCGGGCTTGGAAGTCATCTCGGTCTTGTTCTCGCCGATCTGAATGTTGGCCTGGTTCTCAACCTTGTTGTTGAGGGCGGCCTCGGTCACCTCGACCGTGAAGATCACGGTGCCGGAGGCATTGGCCTCCTGCTTGCCGAGACTCCAGGTCAGGGTGTTGGTGTCGGCGTTGTAGACGCCGCCGTTAGTCGCGGAACCCTCATCGTAGGCAGTGCCGGTAGGAATCTTATCGGTGATGGTCACGTTGGCGGCGACAGCCTTACCGGTCTCGTCGACGGCGTCGTTCACCCAGTCGATGGTGTAGACGAGCCTGCTACCGACCTGGACGAGCTGGCCGTCGATCGATGTGCCGGGCTTGCCCTCAGCGGCGACGTCCTTGCCCTGTGCGGGCTTCTTATACGTGTTGGTGAAGGTCATGACCTCGCCCGGGACCTTCAGAACCTTGTTCGCAGGCTCGCCGGCGTCGTCCTTGACCTGGGTCAGGACGGAGGCCGCCGTGAGCGCAGCGCCGTTCGGCTTGACGGTGACGACAAGCTTGTACTCGGCCTGGGAGAAGGTCAGGTTGGTATCGGCGGAGACACCGGTCTCGACGATTCGATACTCGTACGCGCCGGGTTTGGCGAAGCTGATGCCGCCGAAGCTCACGACCTGTTTCTTGGCGATCGCCGTGGCGATGTTGCCCGCGCCCTCGGGCATGGGTGCGCCCTCGGTCATAGCCTGGAGCTCGAAGGAGTAGGACTCGTTCGGGAGCCAATCGCGTCCCTTGAGGACCTTCTTGACCTGCAGTGCACCCTTGTCACCGCCCGGGATTACGACAGCAGCCGGGGTATAGGTGTTGATGAACTCCACCTTCTCGGCCTGGCCCTTGTGGATGGCACCGTTCACGGTGTCGGCGATGGCGGTGAAGCCCTTGAGCTTCCGCTCCACGACCTTGTACTTAGCACCCTCGGGCAGGCCCTTGATGGTGACTGACTGTCCGTGCTTCAGCGTGATCTTGCCATTGCCGTTCGCGATAGCTCCCTGCTTGGCGCCTTCATAACTGTAGGTGCCCGCAAGTTGGTTCCCCGCGGCATCCGTCAGGGTGACGTCGAAAGTGAACTCGGCGTCCGGTGCGGTCACGCCGGCGATGGCGGACTTGACCTTCTTAGAAATGGTCAGGTCGCCTGTGCCCATCTTGGTGGACTCGGTATTGGTGCTAATTACGGGGCCGTTCTCGCCCAGCTGGATGCCGGCCTTGTTATCGACGCCGCCCTCGATGGCGGACTCGTTGACCACGCCGGTGAAGGAGACGGAGCCGGACTCGCCGGGCGCGACGTCGGCAAGCGTCCAGGTAAGCGTGCGATTCGCCTCGTCATAGCTTGCGGCGGGCGCGGCGGAGTCAGCCTTGTAGGTGATGCCGGAGGGCAGCTTGTCGGTGATGGTCACCACGGCGGCCGCAGCCTCGGTGTTCTTGTAGTTGATGGTGTAGACGACCTCGTCGCCGACCTTGATGGAGCCGCTCTGGCCCTCGGGCTTGGCGACGGTCTTGGTCGGGACGTTGACGGAGACGCTCTGGCTGGCGTGGTTGTTCACCTTGGCGATGTTGGTGACCTCGCCGCGCTTGGCAGCCTCGATGACCTCGTCCGTCACCTTGGCCTGGAACTCGACGATGCCCTGCTGGCCCCTTGCGTTATCGAAGGTCCAGGTGATGGTTCCCGCCTTGGGGTCATACGTGCCGCTGGGCTTGATGGTGCCATCGATGGGCTCCATGCCCGTGGGCAGCTGGTCGACGACGGTCACCTTCTGGTTTTCACCATCGAGCGTCTTGTCATGCGACCACTGAATCTCGAACGTCAGGACCTCGCCGACGCCGACGAGCTTGCCGTCGACGAGGACGTCGCCCTTGTAGACGTGCTTGGCGTCCTTAGTGGGGAACGGCGTGGTCTCGACGTTGGACACATGACCGTTCACCGTCGCCTGATTCTCGACAGTAGTCGGACCCTGCGCGGCGACCTTGACATCGAAGGTGATGACGACGTCCTGGCTGGCGGCGAGATCGCTCAGATTCCAGGTGAGGGTGGTACCGGCTGCCGAGGAGCCCTCAACCGCAGGTTCAGCGGGTTTGCCGTTCACCAGGGCGCTTCCTACCTGGTACTCCAGGCCCTTACCGAGCTTGTCGACGACCGTCGCCTTCGCGTTGGCGCCGTCGGTGTTGTGGAACTTGATCTGATAGGTCAGAACCGTCTCGCCGGGCTTGACCTCGTCGGGATGCGTCGTCTCGGACTTGCCGGGAACGAACGTCTCGGTGGCGTTGGTGGTCACCTTGTTGTCGCCGATCTGGATGGAGGCCTGGTTCTCGACGGAACCGGTCACCACGGCGTCATCGGTCACGCGCACCGTGAGGGTCACCATGCCGGACGCACCCGCGGGCTGATTGTCGAGCTTCCAGGTGACGGCGCCGTTCTCATGCTTACCGCCCTCGGAGGCGCTGACGAACTCGGTGCCGTGCGGGATCTTATCCGTAACGGTTACGTTCGCGGCGACGGGAGTGCCGCTCTTATCCACGGCGTTGTTGACCCAGTCGATGGTGTAGACGAGCTCGTCGCCCACGCCGACGAGCTTTCCGTCGACGGAAGCCTGCGGCTTATCGACGCCATTGACGGTAACGTCCTTGGCGTCCCTCTCGTTGAAGTAGACGTTGGTGAAGGTCGCCTTCGCGGGGTCGAGGCCCTCGACCTCGGCAGAGAGCTTGCCAGTCGAAGGATCGTACGTCACCTTGATGGTGTAGGTGAACTCATGGCCGTCGTAGGTCATATGGGCAGCGTCGCCCTTGACCTCCTTGATGGTCACCTCATAGGTGCCAGCGGCGGAGAAGCTCATCTCGCCGAAGTCGACGGAGCCATCGGCCTTGTTGGTAGCCGTCTTGGTTGCTGGCCATGCCTTGCCGTCGGCATCCTTCACGGTGTCGAGCGAGCCAGAGGTCGCCTTGGTAGTCATCTGGAAGGTAAACTCGCCGTCCCCAAGGCCGGTGCCGCGGTTGCCCTTGAGGACCTTGGTCACGGCAGCGTCCTTGATCGCGTCGGGATCGACGACGACGGGCTGCCAGTTATAGGTGTTGGTGAACGCCAGGCCACCCTTGGGGTAGTTGGCGGTGGCGGCGAGTGTGCCGTTACCGTTGTCGACGACGGTCACAGTGAAGTCGAAGCTGGCCTTGACCGCGGTGACTCCGGTGGGGAGCTTGTCCGTCAGCTCGCGCGCGGTGTAGCGGACCGTGTACTGCGGCTTGCCGTCCTTGGTGGTGCCAGCCTCGACGTAGCGGTCGGCGGTCTTATCGGCGGCGAGTTTCTTGAGCTGCTCAAGCGTGTAGCTCAATGAGCCCTTGTCGAAGGTCACGGCAGCAGGCTTGCCGCTGTCGGCAGCGGCGTTCTCGCCCGTGGCGATCTCCTTCTCAGCACCCTGCTCGGCAATCGGATTGCTTACGATTTCGAACTTGAACTCGTCGGCCTTCATGTTTCGGCCGTCGAGCGTCTTGGTTGCGGCGTTCGCGAGGTCGATGTCGGTCGCATCGGTGGTCGCGGCGGCATAGCTGTTCACGAAGTCGATCGTCGTGGGAACCTTGTTCGTAGCGCTACTCTCGGTAACAGTCTCCGTACCGCCCTTGTCGGTCACCGTGGTAGTGAGCTTCAGGGTTCCGTTGAATTCATCTGCAACAGCGAGGTTGATGGTGTAGACGGCGTTGCTATAGGTATAGCCGTCCTTGGTCCCACCGGTGCCGGGATCGCCATTGGCACCGAGCTCGGAGACCGTGAATCTGAACGACTTACCAGCGTCCGCCTGGGTGAACTTGAGCGGAGTCTGGGACGTCATCGCAACGCGCTCGCCGTCCTTGCCAGCCACGTTACCAAACTCGCCGGTCGTCTTGCCGTCCTCCATGCCGAGGCGTTTCGCGGTCTCAGCCGCGGTCGTGCCCGTGCCGTTCAGTGTTTCGACCTGGAACTTGAACTGGCCCTGGGCCATGTCGTGACCGTTGGTGGTCTTGGCGATAATCAGACCGCCGGCCGCATTGTGGTCGAGCTCGGCCTTATACGTATTGGTAAAAGTCCCGTTTTTTACCTCCACCTTCGCCTCAAGCTGACCCTTGAGGTTGTCGAACACGCTCACCACGATGTCGGCAGCGTTCTTGCTGTAAGTGATACCGGCGATGTTACCGGGGGTCTCGGTGACGGAGTAGAGGTACGTCCCCGCCTTATCGAAGGTGTAGCTACCGAAGTCGAAGGCGATCTTGTCCCCATCCTTCTTGCCAGGGGCCGCAACGTCCTTCTCGGCGACGGCCGACTCGGGCTGGCCTGGGACGGCGCTCTTCATGGTGAAGTGGAAGGTGTCGGTGTCGAGCCAATCGCGTCCCTTGAGGACCTTGTACAGACCGAGGTCGGCCGTATCGGGACTCACCTCAACAGGCGCGGCCTTGTACGCGTTCTTGAAGCCGAGGGTGACGACGTCACGGCCGTCGGAGCTGTCATAGGTTCCGACGGGGTCGCCGCCATTCTTGCTCACGGTCGTGATCGTCTTCATGGTGCCGTCGGCGTTGTCGACGACCTGGATAGCGATCTTGTAGGTGGTCTGGTCATAGGTCACGCCGCCCAGCTTCTTGTCGGGCACGACCTCGCTCAGCGTGTAGGTGAAGGTCTTGCCGGCATCGGCCTGCGTGAAGCGAAGGTCCGCGAGCTTGCCCGGCATCTTGGTAGCGACGTCCTGCTTCGCGGGGGCGATCGTCGTGAACGACTTGTCGCTCTCGGCCAAGCGGTCGGTGGCGTCCTTGTCGGCACCGACGATGGCGAAGCCGAACTCGCCGGCCTTCTGGGCGCGGCCGGTCAGGGTCTTGGTGACGTCGAGCGAGAAGGCGTCGCCGTAGGAGAGGCTCGACCTATAGGTGTTGGTGAACGCGGCGGCGTCGGTCGCGGCGCCGGTGTAGCTCACCTTCGCCTCGAGCACGCCGTTCTTATCGGTCACGACGACCGTGACCTTCTGGTGGCCGCGGTCATACGTCATGCCCGCGCCGTCCTCCGGGGCGTTCTCGGTGACATTGAATTCGTAGGTCCCGGGCTTGGTGAACGTTACAGGACCGAAGGGCGCATCCGCAGGCACGCCGTTCTTCAGCCCCGCCACGGATGCCTCGAGCTCGGTAGCGGCGCTATCACCGCCGAAGACGATCTCATCGTGCTCCAGCGCGGCGACCGCCGCGTTGTTGGCAGCCGACAGCGTGAACTCGAAGGTCTCGCCATCCACGGCGTCACGGCCCTTGAGGGTCTTGCGCGCCTTGAGCGGGGAGGCGGTGTCGCCCGGAAGCGTCACGTCCTTGGGATCGTAGACGTTGGCGAACTCGGGAACCCGCCCCTCGGGCAGCTGCTCGCGCGCGCCATCGACCATCTTGTAGTAAGAAACGGAGACCTTGACCGTCGCGGACTCGTCGACGGAGACGGTGATCGCAGCTATGTAGACCGACGGGTCGTACGTCATGCCGTTCAAGGTGTAACCGTTATCGGCATCCGCCCCCGCAGGAATCAGCTCTCTGATCTCGTACTCGTAGGTATGGCCGACATGGTCCTCGCCGTACGCGGCCTGGCCGAAGACGACGCTCGAGCCGCTATTCTTGACATGGATATAGCCGTCGGGCTGGAACTCGACGCCGTCGGGAATGGGAGCGCCATCGGTCAGCGGCTTCACCTTGAACGTGAATTTACCGTCCTTCATAGCGGTTTCCGGACCGCCATTATTGGTGTAGACCTTCACGGCCTCGGGACCGGCAGAGGTCTCCCGCGCGTTGAAGGAGTTCGTGAAGACGGCGTTCTTACCCTCGGCCGGCTCGCTCACGTCGACGCCCGCATCGCTATTGGTCCTCGTCATGGAGGAGGTTGCCGTCAGGCCGCCCTTTCCGTCGTCGGCGACATCGACGCGGATCGTGTACGACGCGTTGCTGTACGTCATGCCGGGGATGACACCCTCGGCGGACGGGGCGACCTCCCTCACGGTGTACTCGAAGACGCCGGGCTTATCGAAGGAGATGGAGCCGAAATCGCCCGCGGGCTTCGCCTCGGTCGCCTGTACGACCTTGCCGCCACGCCCATCCGTCCCGGGCGTGGAACCCTCGGGCATGGGATTGCCCGCCTGAACGGCTCTCAGCTCGATATCGAAGCTGCCCGCGAGGTCCCAGCGGTCAAAGATCTTCTTGTATCCGGCGAGGTCCTTTCCCTCCATCGCAACCGGCTCGACGTCGTAGGTGTTGACGAATTTCGCGGCCTGAATCTTGCCCGCGGCGATCTTGCCCGTATCGCCCTCGGCGCTCGTCTGCTTGAAACCGGCGGGCATCTTATCCTTGACCTCGGTCACGGTGTAATCAGCACCCGCGTCGAGACCGTGGATGTAGAGGGTCTCCTCGTCCTTCAGACTCTGGCGGCGCTTGCCGGACGCGTCAAACTCCATGTCGAAGGGCTCGCCGACGCGCTCGTTCTGGGCGTTCCTCACCTCGGTCGTCAGGGTCTTATCGGCAGCAGATGGAATGGTGATCTCGAACTCGAAGCTCTTTCCATCCAATACCTTGGGGTCGATATTCTTGTTCGGCGCGATACGGGCATCTTTGTTGATCGCCAAGGAGCCCGGCATATCGACAGAAAGTTTTCCGTTGTTGCCGAGGCTCACGTTCACCATGTGGGGATTATCGACGTTGTCCCAGCGCGGGTTGATAACCTCGGTCGCAGTACCCGTGACGTTCGACTCCTTGGTAAGCGTCAGGGAGTCGACACGCGTCAAGCGCGGAGCCCCCTTCTTGATGAAGTAGCTACCGTCCGCCGCCTGGCTCCAATAGGGCTCCGGCCTGTTGAAGTTGACTCCCCTAAATTTGATGATGCTCTCAGCCTTCTCGGCCTGGCCGGCGCTTCCCTTCTTGTAGTAGGAGCGCTTGTAGTAATACTCTTCACCGGCAGTCGGCTCTTTGGTAAGGGGGATCTTGCACTCCCTATCGGTGTAGAGCGGCGTATCCTCTGTGAAATAGTAGAAGCTGTTGGCATCGGAAGGCTCAAAGGAAGCGGTGGTGTTGCCCAGCCGCTTGCCATCCTCCACGATCACCCTGCCATCGTAGAAGTTGGAATAGAAATTGGTCTTACCATCTGCGGTATTCCCAGCGATGTAATCGCGCAGGGCCTGGTCTGCCGCGCCGCTCATCACGGCAGCATGCACCTCGGGCTTGATGCTGACGCCGTAGAAGATTCGTAGCGGGTAGGCCTCGCCGATCTCCATGGTCGACCCCGCTTCGGTTGTCGTGACCTTGAAGTTGCGCAGGGGGATGAGCGAGGCCGGGATCTTGACCGTCACGATGTCGCCCTTGGCGAGCTCTTCGCTGCGCTGGACTTGAACGACGATATCCTTCACGTTGCCGTTGGGATAGAGAGCATTGCCGCCCGTACCCTCATAGGTATAGGTGTCGATGAGGCCGTTGCTCGTCTTCGACTGCGGATCGAACACCTTGTCCGCGAAGATGAGTGACCTGAATCCGTCGACCCGCATGTAGGCACCGAGCTCGTCGGTAAAGGTGATGTAGCCGGATTTGTTGGCCATGCCCTCGGTCGTATGCGTCGGAAGGCCCGTTCCCTTGTTGATCTCGTCCGAGATCTCCTGGAAGATGCCGTTCAGCTCGTCCGCATCGGTCGCGGCCTTATAGTAGTTGGAATTCTCCGCGCGACTGCCGAGATCGCTATATGCCTCCGCATTTGGATAGTTGCTCGACACGCCGTGCATGTACGCGTTGAAGGTTCCCCTCGTATCACCGGGGTTCGCGTCGGCGAAGACACCGACGGAGTAGACGCGGGCGCCGCCGGCCTTCATCGCCTGAGCGGTCTTAATCGCATTGTTGGCGACTGTATCCTGGAATCCGTTATTATACGTCGGCTGGCCGTCGGTGAAGAAGATGACGACCTTCTGCGCCCCCTCGCGCGCGCCGACGAGCTCGTCGACCCGATTTCCCGCCTTTCGCCCGTTGAGAACGTCTTGCGCCTGCAGCAGTCCGTAGTCTGCCGACGTCGCTCCTCCAGTCCGCAGCGAATCGATGGTGTCCGTCGCCTCCGAGACCGTACTCGGCGTATATGCCTTGAGGTCGGACACGACCTGCGTGTAGTTTCTACCCCTGCTGATGTTGTTGCCGATCGTGTTCCTCATCTCGCCGGCAAACTTGACGATCGAGATGCGGTGCTGGCGAGCCTTGTCGGTGATTTCCCCATTCTTCTCTGCGGTCGCGGTGATGAATTGGTTCGCAGCGCCCTTCAATCCTTCGATCTTGCTCATGGTTTCATAGGTGCGCTGATAGAACTGGATCCGCCCGTCCGCACTATCCCCTTCCGAGCGCTTGGGGAACACCTCTTTGCCGTTCAGCTCCCAATGCCCGAAACTAATTCCCGCGATGCCCGCACCGATCCGGTCGATCTTTTGGTACTGCCCATCTTCGGTCTTGGCATAGTATGCCGGAGCGAGGAAGCTCTCGCTGACGGCATATGTCGGCGAGTAGACGACGCCTCCACCGAGCCCGTCGTCCATCGATCCCGAAACGTCGAGGACGAGGACGATGTCGAGCGGGCGGCTCGAGGTCGTAGTGGTGTTGGAAGTCGACGAGAGGGCAGACAGGCCGACCAGGAAGTCGGATTGTCCCTTCTCGATGACGGGCTGGATGCCACCGGGAAGCCGCACATCATCATTAGAGACGGTCTTGTCCGTCCAGATGCGGCCGATGTTCTCCGTGTCCTCATGGGCGACGCCCTTCCACGTCGTGATCGTCGATGGATCCACGACCGTGGTCTTTTGTCCCTCGGGCCACGACGGAGCCCCGTCAGCCGGAGCTGCCTTCGCGGCTGGCACCACCGCTGTCAGTGCAAGCGCTGCGCCCAGCACAACCGAGGGCAGCACCTTGGCCAGACGCCTTACCGCTGAACGCATGGTACCCCCCCCCCGTTACACGAGAGCAGCGCTCCAACGTCATGCGATTCCGCTCACACAACATTCGATCCCCCAAATCAACAGCAACCGATAATTGATTCGCTTCGCATAGCCATCCGACAGAAGGGTGGCTTATAAATGTGATAATACTCTATATATATTTTTATGCCACAAATTTGGTCGCCAAATCGACGAACGCTTTCGCCGGCAACCGCAATGGGGTGAAAATAAAAACCGATTTAATCGCATCGCATTCAGATCTACCTGCGGAGATTTCAGTCCCATTGGCTTATCCGAGGGGATTGTAAACATACGGACACAATGTAAGGGATCTGTAATAACACCGCTCACCGAAAAGACCCGGAGGCTTAATGCCCCCCGGGTCCGTCACGTTGCAGATATGTCGCCGCCCTTACAGCTCGCAAGCCGCTTTGTAACCGGCCTCGATGGCGTCGCGTAGGTTGCCGCACTGCTTTGAATCACCCAGCACGTGGCAGGCAAAGCCCGCCTCGGCCAGTGCGTCGGCGAGCGCAGTGTTGGGACGGTAGCCCAACGCGAGCACCAAAGTGTCGGCACCCTCAATCACGTGCTCCTCGCCGTCCTTCTCGTAGGAGATGGTGTCCTCGGTCACGCCCGTGAGCTTGGCCTCGGTGAGCACGTGGACGCCCTTGTCCAGGATGCGGGTCACGAGCACCGCGCGACCGGCACCGCCCTCGTTGGCGGCGAGCGTCTTGGTCATCTCGATGAGCGTGACGTCGCGGTTGGACGGCGCGAGGTCGTTGACCAGCGGGGCCAGGTAGTCGGCCGTCTCGCAGCCCACGGAGCCGCCGCCCACGATGACGATCTTCTTGCCCGGGAACGCGCGGCCTGCCAGCAGGTCGTCGGCGGTCATGACCTGCTTGAAGCCCGTCATAAATCCGGGGACGATGGGCTCGGCTCCATAGGCCAGGACAACCTCGTAGCCCGCGAAGTCGCGCTGGATGTCCTCAGCGGTAAGCTCGACGCCCATGCGGACGTCCACGCCGGCCTCGGCCAGACGGCTGAACTGGTACTTGATCACGCGGGTGAGCTCCTGCTTTGCCGGCGGGACCGACGCGATGCGCAGCTGGCCGCCGGGCTCCTCCTGCTTATCCACGAGCACCACGTTGTGGCCGCGGCGCGCAGCGATGTACGCAGCCTCCATGCCTGCGGGGCCCGCACCCACAACAAGCACGTTCTTCTTCTCGGCAGCCGGCTCAAAGCCCGCCTCGTCGTGCTCGACATCCGGGTTGACCGTGCAGGAAATGGGCTTGCCGAACATGATGCCGTTCAGGCAGCGCAGGCAGCCGATGCAGGGGCGGACCTCCTCGGCGCGGCCCGCGGCGGCCTTGTTGCAGAACTCGGCGTCGCACAGATTGGCGCGGCCCATCATGCAGATGTCGGCGGCGCCGTCCTCGATGAGCTCCTCGGCGATCCAAGCCTCGTTGATGCGGCCCACGGTGGCCACGGGGATTTTCACATGCTTCTTGATCTCGCGCGAGAGGGCGGCGTGGCTGGCCTGCTTGGTGCCCGCGGCGGGGATGGCCGAACCGCGCTTGATGGTGGTGCCGCCGGAGACGTGGATCATGTCGACGCCGGCCTTCTCGAGGCGGCGGGACACGTAGATCATGTCGTTGAGGGTGAGACCGCCATCGGTGTACTCGTCACCGGAGATGCGCACGTCGATGATGAAGTCCTTGCCGCAGCGCTCGCGGATCTCGGCGATGACCTCAAGCAGGAAGCGCATGCGCGCGTCCAGGCTGCCGCCGTACTCGTCGGTGCGCTTGTTGTACTGAGGCGAGAGGAAGCCGCCGAGCATGCCATGGGCGTGCGCCGCATGGACCTCGACGCCATCGACACCGGCCTTCTGCATGCGCACGGCCGCATCGCCGAACTGGCGGGTGAGTTCGTGGATCTCGTCGATGGTGATGGGACGCGGCGCCTCGCGGGCGTAGGACGGGCCCACGAAGGACGGGGCGATCAGGCGCGGCGTGCCGGGCACGTTGAACGCCATGTACGCGGGATGGAACAGCTGCGGCATGATCTTGGCACCGTACTGGTGCACGGCAGCGGCGAGCTTCTCCCAGCCCGGGATGAAGGTGTCGTCGTAGCAGCACATGTCGCCGGGCAGGTAGGTATACGTGGGCTCTACGGTCACAACCTCGGTGATAATGAGGCCCACGCCGCCCTTGGCACGCGCGGTGTAATGGTCGACGAGCGCGTCGGTCACATAGCCGTGATCGGCCAGGTTGGTGGACACGGGCGGCATGAACACGCGGTTCTTGACCTCCTGCGTGCCGACCTTGATGGGGCTGAACAGCATTGGGTAAGCCTGGGATTCCATGAATCTCCCCCTCTTTCGCAAAGCGAAAACAACAAATGTGCGTTTACTACCGCAATTACTGTAGCGCAAAAGAGGGAGGACGTAGACGGTCCTCCCTCCTGGATGGGTGGGCTTGCACGGCCGAGGCGGCCTGATTTGCGGTTCTGGCGCAACTAAAGAAGTGCGGCATTACTGCGACAAGGGTGCGACATTACTGCGAAATAGGTGCGAAATAGGTGCGAAATAGGTGCGAAGCCTATCGCATAGAATAGTACTGCCCCGGATCGTTGACAGCCGAGCCGTGCCACTCGAGCGGACCGGAAGGACCCGAAATTCCTTTGAGAACGTTCCCGGCCGTGCGGCGAGTGCGCCCGATGTGGTAGGCGAGCTCCCTGGCGGTCACTTTGCCGTTCGTGAACGCAAGCCGAACCGCGGCTAACTCGTATTCGTCGAGGGAGGCCAGCCGCTCAGCTGAAAGCCTGTCCTCGAGCGCCCCACTTCTCCTGACGGTCCGCGCCACGATGTTGTTCTCAAGCGTCAGCTGAACCCTCGTCCCGCCGGGCTCCGTGTATACCGGGTCGTTGAGCAGGGAGTCCTGCATCTCGGTATAGATGCGCTTGACGCCCTCGTTCAACTCTCGAACCCATCCGAATTCGACCAACGTGCGCGCGATGCGCGGGTTGCGCGAGTAGCGGGTGGTCCTCATGTTGTCGAGCGTCACGATGTTCGGGAGCGCCCCCGGGCTGACGATCTCCAGGCGGTCATCGAACATCGAAACCCGAATGTAGTCGCCCCGGAAAGAGTAGTCGCGATGGGTCACCGCGTTGACGAGCCCCTCAAACCAAGCGAACTCAGGGTATTCTGGCACGGTCTTGAACTCAGTTCTATCAATCGAACCCCTGCACGATTGGCTTCTGATGCGCAATCTGTTTTCAATCGTCATGATACTCGGAGCGCTCGACCCTCGACAGCGCCCTGGGCCTCATTGGAACAAGGCGCCTCATCGGGTCCCCCAGCGTAAGAATCCTCACTTCTGTTGAAGCCGACCAGGAACCCAAATCACTCCGCTTCAAAGCCAAACACACTCAGGGCGAACCGGCAACCTGGATCTTCTTGGCGCTCGAATCGGAAGAAGGCGGGTCTCAAATCGAAACCGCAAACGCGTTGCTGCGAAGCCTTGACCGCCTGTTCAACGAACACGAGCTGTCATTCACGGGCGTATCCGGCGACGAAATCTCATCAATGTCCGATCCGGGGTCTCTCCCCGAAGCAGTCTGGCAAATCGTGTCGAATCATCCGATGCACTCGCTTACAACTTGCAAATTTTGCAATCGTTCTTTCTTCTCCCCCGACAAGGGAGGGGAGGCATCCTTCTGCGGTCCGTCGTGTCGATCGGCGTACAGCAAAATGCAAAGAGCCTAAACGCCGTACAGACATCTCCCATCTCTGCAGCGCAAGTCACGGCAACCATAGAGCAATCGATCACCGCACTGAACGCAGTCGAAGTAAACGCAGCCGAAGCGACGCAATCACCATCACAGTCACACTCGCACGGACTTGATTATCCCAGCTTTCAGTTTTTGCGCCTGCCCCATTTGGCCATATCGCAACAAGGCCACTTTGTCCTTCCCGACGCTCAAGCGTCGAAACAGCCGCTTTTGAGCGCCCGCCGATAGCGCATTCGATTACGTCGCCACAAAACAAGAAGAGGAAGAGGATAAAAACCCTCGCCCTCACTGTAGCTTTGGTCGCGGGGAGGCGGGTATGAACTAAAGACCTCCGACTTGTGAGGGTATCAGGCCCTCAGACAGAGCTTGGACTACGGCCGAGCCCATCACATTGTTTAGTCCTATAAACGGTCCAATATCTCCATTTCTAGTCGTTAGATTGGACTAAAATGACCTTGTTTTCGATATTTAGTCGTATCTTACGACTAAATATCAGCCGCAAGCCCGTTAGGAGCGATCTTGTACTACAGCGATCACGATGTCCTTGAACTCATCGCCCGTATCGAGAAGCCCTACGAGAGCGAGGTCATCGAGCTCAAGGAAGCGAAGAGCGACTTCAGCTTCAAGGATCTCGGGAAGTATTTCTCCGCGCTGAGCAACGAGGCGATCCTGCGCGGGAAACAAGACGCCTGGCTTATCTTCGGAATGGACGACGACAAGGTCGCGTGCGGAACTTCCTACCGAGAAGGAAATCCAGCCAACCTTCGGTCCCTTAAAAAGGAGATCGCGGACCGCGCGAACAACCGCCTTACCCTGAGAGAGATCCATGAGCTCAGGATTGACGGCAAACGCGTCCTCGCATTTCAAATCCCCGCTGCGACGCCAGGGATGCCGACGGCGTTCAACAATGCGGCATGGGCGCGCGAGGGCGAATCGCTCGGGCCGCTGCCCATAGATAAGTACGAGCAGATACGCCAAATGCAGAGGCCTGACTGGAGCGCCCTGGAAATCGAAAATGCCACCTTCGAGGACCTCGACCCCGCGGCCGTGAAGAAGGCGATAGAGCTTTTCCTCTCCAAGCACCGGCGCCACTCCGGGGCGTTCGCGGACATGGACGACCGCACGATCCTTGATATGGCAAACCTGACCAAAAACGGCAAAATCACCCCGACGACGCTCATCCTGCTCGGTAAGCCGGAATCCACCCAGCTGCTCAATGGGATGAGCCCGCGCATCACCTGGACGCTCTACGCCTCAAACGGATCGGTGACCTCTTACGAGCACTTCAAGCCGCCCTTCCTTCTCGCGATCGACCAGGTCCTCGGGAAAATCCGTAACGAGAAGTACCGGTTCAACGCAAATGGCGCAAGCCTGTTTCCCTTTGAGGCGGACCAATACGAGCCCGAGATTATCAGGGAACTCCTGAACAACTGCATCGCCCATCAGGACTATTCCATGCAGGGGCGGATCAACGTCGAGGAATTCGAGGACCACCTCGTGTTCCTAAACGAAGGGTCCTTCATTCCGGGGACAATCGAAAACGCGATGCAACCGGGTTTTAAACCAAGCTACTACCGCAACCCCTTCCTTTCGGAGGCGATGGTGCAGATGGACATGATCGACACGATTGCCATGGGAATCCCCAAGGTATTTCAGATGCAGCGGAAGCGGTATTTCCCCCTACCCACCTACGACCTTTCGGATCCAACCCGTGTGCGCGTAAGCGTCTACGGCAAGACCATCAACGAGAGCTACAGCAGGCTCCTCTACGCCAAGCCGGACCTCCCGATGGATATCGTCTACCTTTTGGACAAGGTTCAGAAAGGCGCAGAGATCACGAACGAAGAGGCAGCAGAGCTGCATCGGCTCAAGCTTATCGAGGGCAGGTACCCCCACATCTCCATTACGAACACCTTGGCTTCAAAGACGGGGCAGGAGGTATCATACACGCGCAGCAAAGGTCTCAATGAAGAGGCCTGCAAGGCGCTTGTCATTCAGATGCTCTCAGAAACGGGACCCGCGCCACGCGCGAAAATCACCGCTCTCCTCAGCGACCTTCTCCCCTCGGGCCTTACCGATGCTCAAAAGGCCAAGAGGGTATCGAACCTACTAGCGAAGATGAAAAAGGTGGACAAGACCATCGATAGTGACGGGACGGGAAAGACCGCAAGATGGCATGCCCTGTAACAACATGATTGATCTTGCTGTCGGGTGAGCCCCTTTTAACCATGCGCAAACACGCCCTTACGCTTTTACACAAATGCGTAAGGGTGTGCTTGTGTAAAAGCGTAAGGGCGTGTTTGCGCACCGCCGTAATAACACACTTTCCGACCCGCGCCCGAGGCCCTTTCACACCCAAATCTGGATGCCGTGAGCGTCCTTCCTGATGGCGTCCCCGTAATTTGCAGTCGGAAAATAGTCGGCTCATAGTCGGAAAGCAACAAAAAAGCTCGCCGGCATAGCCGACGAGCTGCAAGTTCTTGGTCGCGGGGGCAGGATTTGAACCTACGACCTCCGGGTTATGAGCCCGGCGAGCTACCAGACTGCTCCACCCCGCAATGTCTGGACGCACCGTGTGCGCAAGGAGTTATATTACGCAGGCGCCCATGCATCTGCAAGGCCGGCGGCACCTCTCCACAATTCCATCACGCAAACTACTCGACGCACAGCCTGCATCGCCGGGCTCATAACCTGGAGGTCGTAGGTTCAGCTCACCCAAAGCCACCAGGCACGCCCGAAGCTGCCATAATACTAAGGTCAATACGTTCACATTGCGCCGACGCTAGGAGACCCATGGCGAATACGTCTCTCACCACGCACGACACGCCCTTGCACGAGTTTTACGCGAGCTGCCCCGAGGGCTTCGAAACTGCACTCGCCGACGAGCTCCGTGGTATGGGGCTGCGCCAAGTCCGCCCGCTCAAGGGCCGCGTGGCGTTTGCCGGCTCCCCCGCCGACGCCGAGCGCGCATGCCTGTGGTCTCGCCTTGCCAGCCGCATCTTTGTGGTGCTCGGCCGCTTCGCCTGCGCCAACGCCGAAGATCTGTATGAAGCAACTCGCTCCATTGCCTGGGAACGCATCCTGCGCGCAGGCGCCACCATCGCCGTGACCGCGCGCGGCACCAATGACGAGCTGCGCAATTCCCACTTTGCCGCGCTCCGCGTGAAGGACGCGCTGTGCGACCGCATGCTCGAGGTCGAGGGCCGTCGCCCCAACGTCGACACGGACGACCCCGACGCGCGCATCTCCCTCACCCTGCGTGGCAACCGCGCGAGCATCCAGTTCGACCTCTCAGGCGACCCGCTGTTCAAGCGCCTTCCGCGTGAGGCCACGCGAACGCACGCCGCGCACGTCCTGCGCCCCGACTACGCAGCGCTCGCCTGCGCCCAGGGCAATTGGCAAGAGATCTGCTCGGCCGCACTCACTAATACTAAAGACGCGATGGGCGATGAGGATACCGCCGCACCGGCCGACGGCAGCGCGTCGGCCAACGGCAGCGCTCTGGCCGGCTCCACCGCCGAGCGCCCCACCCCCACGCTCCCCGTCATGATCGACGCCTGTTGCGCGGGCGGCGGCGTGGTGCTCGAGGCCGCCTCGATCCTGGCCGACCGCGCACCCGGTCTCGAGCGCCGGAACTGGGGCTTCCAGAGCTGGTCTGAGCACGACGCTGCCGCATGGCGCGAGCTGCTCGACGAGGCCGATCGCCGCGCGGAGCTCGCCCAGGGACGAGTCGCCCGCATCGTCGCCACCGACCCGTCCGGAGACGCCGTCGCCTGCGCGCGCCGCGTCCTCAAGGCCGCCGGCCTCGCCGACCGCGTGATCTTTGCCCAACCCGACCTCGATAAGATCTCGCGCAAACTCATGATGCCCGCATGCTGCGGCGGAGAACCGCGCGGGTTCGTCTTCCTCGACACCACCGAAACGGCGATCTCCAAAATGTCCCGCGTGCTCGACCTCGCCACGAGCCTGCACGCTGGCGCATGCGGGGCCGACCCCGTCCGCGCCATGCTGAGCACCATGCCCACCGTGGCCCTCACCCGCGATGACCTGCTCATCCGCACCCTCGGCGAGCCCGCGCGTTCCCTGCGCGTCATGCCGAACAACGAAGAAGCCGAGCTCGCCGTCTTTTCGGCGGCAAACGGCGCAATCAGCGCCGGAGAGGGCAACGTGGCCGCCGAGGACTCCATGCCCGCGGAAGACGCCGTCGAATCCGACGTCGCCCCCTCCCCCGCCACCACCCTCATCGACCTGGGCGACGGCAAGCCCTGCCCCGTCCTCATCCCCGAGTCCGAGCAGTTTGCCCGTCGCCTGCGCAAGGTGGCCAAGCTGCGCCGCAAGTGGGCGCAGCGCGAAGGCGTGACCTGCTACCGCGTCTACGACGCGGACCTGCCCGACTACTCCGCGGCCATCGACCTGTACGAGGGCAGCGCCACCACCCCGGGCCGCTGGCTCGTCATCGCCGAATACGCCGCACCTCGCGAGGTCGATCCCGCCCTGGCCGAAGCGCGCCTGCTCGACATTCTCACACTCGCCCCGCGCATCCTGCAGGTCGACCCCGACAACGTCTTTGCCAAGGCACGCATCCGCTCGCGCGGCGGCTCTCAGTACGGCAAGCAGGCCGGCGGCTCCAACCCCGGCAAGGGGAGCAAACCCCGCGGCGGACACGGCGGTTCGGCGCCCGCCAACCGCCCCGGCCAGGGCGCGGGCTCGGGCACCCCGAGCGACATCCGCACCCGCAGGCTCCCCCTCATCGAGGAGGGCGGCCTCACCTTCGCCGTCAACTTCAACGATTATCTGGACACCGGCATCTTCCTCGACCACCGCATCACCCGCGGTCTTGTGCGCGAGCATGCCCGCGGCAAGCGCTTCTTCCTCAACCTGTTCGCCTACACCGGCACCGCGACCTGCTATGCCGCCGATGCCGGCGTGGAGGAGACCGTCACCGTCGACCTCTCCAACACCTACCTGGACTGGGCCGAGCGCAACATGGAGCAAAACGGCTTTGTCGGCCCCGACCATCACTACGTGCGCGCCGACGTCATGAGCTGGATCCGCGATATGAGGCAGACCCGCAACCGCTGGGACCTGATTTTCTGCGACCCGCCCACCTTCTCCAACTCCAGCAAGATGGGCCGCCGCACCTGGGACGTCCAGCGCGACCACGTCGAGCTGCTCGTCGGCTTGTCGCGCCTGCTCTCCCGTGAGGGCGAGGTGATCTTCTCGTGCAACCTGCGCACGTTCCGCCCCGATATCGAGGAACTGGCGCGCGCCGGCGTGGTCCTCACCGACATCACGGACGAGACCATCCCCGAGGACTTTGCCCGCAATAAGAAGATCCACCATTGCTACCTGGTCAAGCGCTACACGTCCGAGGAGGCCATGCGCCGAATCGGCATGAGCGAGGATGCGATTCGCGAGCGCACGCGCGAGCTGCGCGAGGCTTCTGCGCGAAAACCTGCCGACACAAAGCGTTTTCGCAGGTAGAGGCATATAGCATACGCCCTGCGTACAGCCTATAATGGCTGGAACGTTAGATGGCATGCATATGCCTCTCGGCGCGCTGGGGGAAGGCCGGCGCCGGGTCATCTTCGCCAAGGAGCAATACCGCAATGGCACACTCAACTGAATCATCCGAGCACGGGCACGGTTCTGCCGCGATCCCGGTAAGCATCGGCGCGATGCTCGTCACCCTGGGCGTCGTGTACGGCGACATCGGCACGTCGCCCATGTACGTCACCAAGGCGCTGCTTGCGGGCCAGGGCGGCATCATGACCGTGACCGAGGAGTTCATCCTCGGCGCGCTCTCGCTCGTCATCTGGACGGTCACGCTGCTGACCACCGTCAAGTACGTGCTCGTCTCCCTCAAGGCCGACAACCACGGCGAGGGCGGCATCTTCGCGCTCTACAGCATCGTGCGCAAATACGGCAAATGGCTGATCGTGCCCGCCATGCTCGGCGGCGCTGCGCTTCTGGCCGACGGCATCCTCACCCCTGCGGTGACCATCACCACGGCCATCGAGGGCCTGCGCACCATCCCCGCCGTGCACGACATCATGGGCGACAACCAGATGAACGTCGTGGTCATCACGCTCATCATCGTGTGCCTGCTGTTCGCGGTGCAGCGCGTGGGCACTTCCAAGATCGGCCATGCCTTCGGCCCGGTCATGACGTTTTGGTTCCTGTTCCTCGGCGGCGCGGGTCTCATCTACGTGCTCGGCAACCCTGTTGTCCTACTCGCGTTCAACCCGCTGCGCGGCATCAGCTTCCTGCTGTCTCCCAACAACCATGCCGGCATCATGATCTTGGGTAGCTGCTTCCTCGCCACCACCGGTGCCGAGGCCCTCTACTCCGACATGGGCCACGTCGGCCGCGGCAACATCTACGCCACTTGGCCCTTCGTCAAGATCTGCCTCATCCTGTCCTACCTCGGCCAGGGCGCTTGGCTGCTCGCCAACGCCGGCAACCCCGAGCTCGCCCTCATCGAGGACCTCAACCCGTTCTTCCAGATGCTGCCCGAAATGGTCCGTCCGTTCGGCGTCATCCTCTCCACCTGCGCCGCGATCATCGCGAGCCAGGCACTCGTGACCGGCGCGTTCTCGCTCGTGTCCGAGGCCAGCCGCCTCGACCTCATGCCCCACATGCAGATCTTCTACCCCGCCGAGACCAAGGGCCAGCTCTACATCCCCATGGTCAACAACGTCATGTGGGTCGGCTGCGTTATCGTCGTGCTGCTGTTCCAGAGCTCCGCTCACATGGAGGCCGCCTACGGCCTGGCCATCACCATCACGATGATCTGCACCTCCGTGCTGCTCTTCTTCTACCTGCACGGCGTGCGCGAGATGAAGGTCTTCCCCTGGGCCTTCGTCATCTTCTTCGTCGCGCTTGAGGGCTTCTTCTTCGTGTCCTCCCTCACCAAGTTCTTCCATGGCGGCTACTTCACCATCCTGATGGCCGCGCTCATCATGGGCGTCATGGTCAGCTGGTACAACGGCAGCCGCGTCGAGCGCCGCCAGTACACGATGCTCCCCGTGCGCAAGTACATCGACCAGCTCGACCGCCTGCGCAACGACTCGCACTACGAGACGCTCTGCGACAACCTGGTCTACCTCACCAACAGCAAGTCGACCGATATGCTCGACCGCGACATCCTGTACTCGATCTTCGATAAGCACCCCAAGCGCGCCCGCGCCTACTGGTTCCTGAACGTCGAGGTCACCGATGAGCCGCACACCTTCGAGTACTCCGTCGAGAACTACGGCACCGACTTTGTGTACCGCGTGCACCTCTACCTGGGCTACAAGGTCAACCAGCGCGTGAACGCCTACCTGCGCCAGATCGTTTCCGACCTGTCCGCGTCCGGTGAGCTGCCGCCGCAGGTGCACGATTACTCCGTGTACGACAAGCCCGGCGTGATCGGCTCCTTCCGCTTCTGCCTGATCCGAAAGACGCTTGCGCCCGAGTCCGACGTCGAGCAGCGTGAGCGCCACGCCATCGCGATGAAGTACGCGATCCGCCGCTTCGCCGGTTCGCCGGTGCAGTGGTTCGGCCTGGAGAACTCCAGCGTGTTCTACGAGTACGTGCCGCTGTTCACCAAGTTCAAACCGGTCGACCGCATCGCGCGCGTGGCCGTGGAGGAGCGCTGCTAACGAGCGCCTCCGCGATCTCGCTGAATGCCAAAAGGGCCCATCCAATCGGATGGGCCCTTTTTGTTTGCGCATGCAGATGTCACGCACACAGCCGTCCTTAAGCATCGGTTACGCTTCTTGGCCCATTCTATGGAAACAACGGATACCTGCAGCTTATCGACTAAATCTCGACAATCCGTGGGTAGTATGTTCCCTTGTCGCCTTCCGCGCGTAGCACATGTTTATCAAGGCCGGGTAAGCGCTGTCCAGGATTTGGGCACGCCGCCTGCTTCAACATCCGTTGAGCGAAGAAGAGGTTGTCGTATGTTCACTGCCATCGTATCCATCGCGGGGCTTATCGCCTCCGCCTACTTAGGCCGTCGGGAGCTCACCCGTCGCAAGGAATCGGGTGAGCGCTCCGGCATGGGCTGGGGCATCACGTTCTGCATCATGCAGGCCATTGCCGTCGCGCTGGGCTTTCTCGGCATGGCGCCCGACGACATCCTCTCCCCCATCATCCTGAACGCCGTGCTCACCGCCTGCGCTTGGGCCTCTTTCGCGCGTGACATCACCTGGGCGCGCATCGAATCCTACATGCGCTTCGGTGACGAACTTGCCGCCCGCACCTTCCAACCCGACTGCGGTGCATGTGACAAGTACGATGCGTGCGCACGTCGCATCACCCGCGACGAGGACCTCTCCCGCATCGGTCGCCTGGGCCGCAAGCTGCGCGGCCGCGCCCACGAGCTCCGCATTGCGCTGCACCGCCCCACCGCGGTCTGTGTGATGCTGCTCTTGCTCGCCGGCCTGTTCGCCATGCTCGGGCTCGAAACCCCCTCCAACCATGACCTCACCTGGTGCTACCCGCTGTGCATCCTGCTTGAGTGGGCACTCATCACCGCCGTCATGGTCGGCCTGTTCTACCTGTTCCAGCGTCGCGGTGGCGCCCCAGCGTTCATCGCCTTCCTGTGCTGGGGTATCGGCATGGCGCAGTTCTTCGTCATCACGTTCAAGTCCATGCCCATCCAGCCCGCCGACCTTTCCGCCCTGGGCACTGCCGCTGCGGTAAGTGGCGGCTTCACCTACATCTTCAGCGCGTTCGGCCTGTACGGCATGACCCTCCTGGCTATCTCCATGCTGCTGTGTTCGCTCGCCGGCGTCTTCCGCCCCGAGCCCGCCAAGCGCAACCGCCGCCTCCTCCTCACCAACCTGTTGATCGGCGCCCTGTGCCTCGTTGGCGTTGGCGCCCACGTCACGCTCATCGACTACTACAACACCCTCAACATCACCGTGTACACCTGGCGCCCGCTCGAGAGCTACTACCGCCAGGGTTTCATCCCCACGTTCATCTCCTCCGCGCAGACCATCAAGCCGCCCGTGCCCGAGGACTACGACATGGCCAAGGCCGAAAAGCTCGAGAAGAAGCTCGCTGGCGAGTACGACGAGACCGCCGGCAAGACCCAGCAGCGCACCGATGCCGAGGCCCAATTCGCCGAGGAAAAGCCCACGGTTATCGCCATCATGAACGAGACGTTCTCGGACCTCTCCATCTACCAGAACATGCACGCCGGCTACAACGGCCCGCAGTTCTTCAAGAACCTCCCCGACGCCCTCTCACGCGGCACCCTCTACGTGAGCGCGTACGGCGGCGGCACCTGCAACACCGAGTTCGAGTTCCTCACTGGCAACTCAATGTCCTATCTGGGGTCGGGCGTGTATCCCTACACGATCTACGACCTGCTCGACACCAAGAATCTCGCCGAGCAGTTCAAGGATCTGGGCTACACCACCACGGCCATGCACCCCAACCACGGCACCAACTGGAACCGCGAGAACGTCTACTCCGGCTTCGGCTTCGATCGCTTCATGACGATCAACGACTTCCAGGATGCCGAGAAGCTCCGCGGCATGGTGTCCGACGCCGCCACCTACGACAAAATCCTCGAGATGCTCGAGTCCGACGCTGCGCCTCAGTTCATCTTCGACGTGACCATGCAGAACCACTCCGGCTATGACACCGGCCTGCTCCCGCCCGACAAGCTGAACAACTACCTGATCGACGGCGCGGTGAACAACGAGGTCAACGAGTATCTGTCCCTCATTGAGGAATCCGACCGCGCGCTCAAGGACTTCGTTGGCAAGCTGCGCAAGCTCGACCGCCCCGTCGTGCTCGTGTTCTTTGGCGACCACCAGCCGTTCTTCCCCGACAAGTACAACAACCGCTGGTTCACCAATGAGGATAAGGCCGAGCACAACATGCGCCTGTGGACCACCGACTACCTCATCTGGGCGAACTACGATGTCGCCGGCAACGACCAGGACAGCCATGTGGACAACCTCTCCACCAACTACCTGGGCACCGAGATGATGAGCATCATCGGCGCGCCGCTCAACGACTACCAGAAGGCCCAGCTCACCCTGCGCAGCGCGCTGCCCGCCATCAACACCACCGGTTACCTTGACGCCGCCGGCACCATCTACCTGTCCAGCGTCAAGGAGGATGAGAGCGGCGGAGATGCCCAGACTTCGCTGCAAAAGGCACTGCAGGCGCGCTCCGAGTACGCCACGATTCAGTACTACGAGCTCTTCGGCGACGGCAAGGATGTGTACACCAAGCTTCGCCAGAGCGCCGCGAACGAGACCGACCCGAACCTCGCGCCCGGTACGACGCAGATCAAGTAACCCGAGCGAAAGGTCGAGAGGCAAGCGCTCGGCCCGCTTCTGCATATCATGACGTCAAAACCCCTGCATGCGATCAAAACATGCAGGGGTTTTGCATATGATTGCCGTCTCCGTTTTTCACTTGAGGGACTTTTGGTAATTACTTTCCGACCTTGCCCGGTAGACAACCCCAACGCCAAAATAAACCCGCAGGTCGGGCGCCCAACTTCTCATCCGCTACTTCACGGTTTCGAATTCTAATTACCAAAAGTCCCATTCATGAACTATCCGACACGCCGCACCCCCACCAAGCGATCACCCAAACCTCAGTCGATGCGCAATCCGGTCGAGCACGGCGACGGGAACCCCGGCGTGACCCTCCAGATACTCCCGGACCGTTCCGTAGCGCTCGTGCAGATGCTCAAGCGTCAATTCCATCTCGGCGGGAATCGCCTCGAACAGGCAACGAGGAGCGCGACGACACAAAAGCGCAGAAACAGCCACGCGCTGAGCGCGCAGCCCCCGTCCGAGATACCGCTGCGTAGCCGCATAGTCCGCAACGATGTCCTCATCCGAAACCCCAGCGAGCCCCAGCAGCAACATCGCCACAACGCCCGTCCGGTCTTTGCCCGCCCGACAATGAAACAGCGTGCAGCCATCCTGCCCAAAGGCGTCAATCGACTCCATCACGCGTCGGATGCTCGAAGCGTGATTGTCGAGCAGCCCCTTGTACACCGTCGACATGCGATCCGGCAGTGCGTCACGAAACTTTCCCGAATTGAGCTGGTCGAGCATCTGAACACGCACGTACGTCACACCGTCTCGGCCGCAGGCATAAGGATCGGGCCAATGACCAACCTCAAAATCGCTGCGCAAATCGACAACGCACTTCAGACCCTCTCCGTACTCCTGCAGATATTCATAGTCTCCAGGCGTCAATTTGCGAAGAGACGGACCGCGAAGAAAGATGCCATATGCTGTTTCCCCTTGCGAGCCGTCCTCCGCCCTATACGCATACCCGCCCAAATCGCGCACGTTTCTCACGCGGGCAAGCGGAAGCTGCTTGGGGCCGGCGGAATGAACTGCGGCATCGCGCCGCTCAGTTGCAATTACCATATGCGCCAATCCACCTTGCGAATCGAAGCTCTCATACACTGGATTTTTCCATGCGGTTTGTACACTACATCGTATCGCTCGGTGTTCGCCACTTGCTTACGCAACGCTTACGGCATCCCGCTCTGCCTCGAAATGCCCGAATCGCCAAAACAAAGGGGCGGATACCATTGCACCCGCCCCGCTCTCTCAAGTTGAATATGGTCCCTGAATGAAGATGGTCCCCAAATTGAAGCCGTTTGGCGTTGGGGACAATCCCCGAGTTGAGGCTGTTTGGCATTTGCGCACCCTTACAGGTCGCGCGCTTTGTACACCCGCAAAGAGACCAGCGCGCTCACGACATAGCACGCCACGCCAAAAATCAAAGCGCCCGTGGCGAACGACGTTAGGCCCTCAGGCGTTTCCGCGAATGAAAGCGCCTTCTGCATGGCCAAAATGGCCTCCTCGCCCATAAAGCCGACCACCATGAACGGCGCAACTCCCAAGAACATCATGATGAAGGGCAGCCACTGCGTCGCCTTGGTCTGGCCGAATTTGAAGAACACCGGCATGGATACCGATGCGATCACAAACCCCATGGCACTGCAGAACGCAAGGGTGAACACCCCCGCCTGGACCATATCCGCATCAAGGCGCACCACGCTGGCGACCACCTCGGGAAGCAGCGAAGCCCCGCCCATCCAGGACAGCAGGCACGCCGCTACGGAAACGAACAGCGACGCGATCAGCGTGCCCGCCAGCACGAACAGATAGCGACCCAACACCACATCTCTGCGCGACACAGGCATGGTCAACCTAAACGCAGCCCAATCGTTTTGCTCGTCGTAATGACTCGCGCTATTTGACAGGCTGAACATCCCCATCATGAAAATGGTGCCCGGCAACATGGAAGTGCTGCCCATGCCCACCGTGAAACACACCGCCATGAACAGGATGCTGAACGCCAGCTGCCTGAGGTATTGCCCAAACACCGCGAGCTCCATCTTGAACATGCGCATCATCGCGCATCACCGCCTTTCTGGACGCCGTCACGCGGATGCAGGACCGTGCCCTTGAGGACGAGCGCCATGTAGTCGTCAATCGACACGCGGTCACATGGGATCTGCGGGAACGCGCGCATGAACTCAAAACGATCGGGAACGAGCAGGTCCACGCCATAGTCGTGATGCAAAACGCGCACCTCCATAGGTGCCTGCGCGCTCGTCAGCACCTGCTCGACCTCCGCCGCACGGCACCGCGCCACTCCCATGAGGTTGCAGATTTCGTCCTTGTCGCAGGCAAACACGATGCGCCCGTCATCGATACACACCACCGTGTCGGCTATCTTGTCGAGGTCGCTCGTGATATGGCTGCTCATCAGAATCGCATGCTGCGGGTTTCCCGCGGCATCCTCCACCGCCACAAACTCGCGCAGCATGTCGAGCACCTCATCGCGTGCCATGGGGTCGAGCCCGGCGGTCGCCTCGTCCAAGATGAGCACCTGCGGGTTGTGCGCCAGGGCGCAGGCCAGGCTCAACTTCATGCCCATACCGCGAGAAAGCTCTTTAATCGCCTTCTTCGAATCGAGCTTGAACCGATGAAGATACTCTTCGAACACGCGCGCGTCCCAGGTCTGATACGCGCGGTCCATAAGCTTGCCGACCTCGGCGATCTTGATATGCGGCGGCATCGAAACGGTGTCGAACACCACGCCGACGCGCTCCTTCACCGCGGCGTCGGCACCGGACAGCCCGCGCGCATCGACACCCAAGATTCGGGCATCGCCCGCATCGATACCGATGATGCCAAGCAGGGCCTTGATGGTCGTTGATTTACCCGCGCCGTTCTGCCCGATAAAGCCCACGATTTGCCCCGGTTCCACCGTGAGGGATACACCCTGTAGTGTGAAGCCGTCGTAATGCTTGGTGATATTGCGAGCCTCGATAAGAGGCGCGCCCACTCGTGATGAAGTCATAGCTAGTCGTCACTCTCCAAAAGGGTCCTCATCATCTCGATGAGCTCCTCATCGCCCAAATCGAGCGCCCTGCCAGCTTCGATGGCCTGGAGCAGGCGCTCCTCGATCTCGCGCAGGCGTTCCTCGCGTAGCATCTCGGCGTTGCCGCCGGCGACAAAACTTCCCTTGCCCTGCACCGTCTCGATGAAGCCCTGCGCCTCCAAGTCCGCGTAGGCGCGCTTGGTGGTGATGGCGCTCACACGCAGGCTGTTGGCAAGCGCGCGAATCGAGGGAAGCTGCTCACCCGCCGTCAGGTCACCAGCCATGATCTGACCCTTGACCTGTCGGACAATCTGCTCGTAAATGGGCTGGTTGCTCGAATTCGAAATAATGATTTCCACGAATCACTGTCCCTTTCCCGTCTGCGCCTTGGGCGTCCCCGCGGCGCCAAGGTCGCCCCAGACGTCATGGTGCGACCAGACCGAGCATACTGTGTATACTTGATAAGTACAGTATATACACACTTATACACAGTGCAAGATAATTTTGCCTCAATGAGAGAGGGCGGCAAGATACTCGTCTTGCCGCCCTCCGGACAACGCCGTGCGCAACCCGCACTGCCATGTGTAATTTGCACCCGTCCCCAATTGCACATCCCAATTGGGTCCAATCGGGTTAAGACAGGCGCGAGCCAACCTCCTTGGCGGCGGCGGGCTTGTCGAAGTTGCCGTTCGTCGCGGCAGTGAGAGCGCCCATCACGCGGCCCATGTCCTTCTTGGACGTGGCGCCCAGCTCGGCGATCGTCTTCTCGACCAGTGCCACGAGCTCATCGCCGGAAACCTGCTGCGGAAGCAGGCTCTCGAGCACCGCCACCTGCTCGCGCAGGTTCTCGGTGCGCTCGGCATTGTTGCCGGCCTTCTCGGACATCTCGAGTGTCTCGTTGGTCTGCTTGAGTGTGCGCTTGATCTGGGCGGTCACCTCTTCCTCGGTGATCTCGTGCGCGCCGCCGCGAGAGGCGGCGTTCTTCAGCTCACCCAGCACCAGGCGTGCAACGCCCAGGCGGACCTTGTCCTTTGCCTTCATGGCGGCGACCATCTCGGCATGCAGCTCTTCGTACGTCATGGGATGCCTCCTCGCATCCGCCTACTTGGCGGAGTCGTCCTTCTTCTCAGATGCCTTCTTCATGTCCACGTTGTAGGGCACGTTCTCGGGCATGGGATTGATCTTGATCTCGGCCTTCTCAGTGTAGTCGGTCAGCCACTCGCCATAAGTCGTGGCCACCGCCTGGGACTCGAGCATATCGGAAACATATGTGCGAATGCCCTCAGGCACCTCGTCGAGAGAGGTCACGGCCTGAACCTCGAACAGCTCCGTGCACTTGATGATGTGGTAGCCGTAGGTGGTCTTCACCAGCCCGCTGACCTGGTCGACGCCGAGCTTGGAAAGAGCGTCCTGGTACTCGGGCACAAACGTGGTGAGCTTGTCCCAGCCCACATCGCCGCCCTTGTCGGCGGAGGAATCCTCGGAGTACTTCTTTGCGGCCTTGGCGAACTCGATCTCGCCCGCGTTGATCTGGTCGAGCACCTTCTGGGCCTCAGCCTCGACCTTTGCGCGCTGCTCATCGGTGGCGTCCTCGGCGACCTTGAACAGGATGTGCGAGGAGCGGCGGGCGCCGTTGTAGGTGGAAAGGTTCTCGTTGAGGTAGGTAATGATCTCCTCATCCGAGGGCTTCTCGGCGGGCGCGACCTCGTCCTTGAGCTTCTGCTGGGCCAAGGAGCTCTTGATGTTCTCCAGGTACGTATCCTTGGTAAAACCAACCTGCTCGATCATCTCGACGAATGCCTTCTCGTCGCCACCGTAGTTCTTCACGGCGTCCTTCCAGGCTTTGTCGAGGTCCTCCTGGGAGACGGTGATCCCGTACTCCTTCTCGGCCTCGACCAGCAGGTACTGGCGGGCAATGCCGTCGATGACGTTCTCGCGGTAGGACTCGGGCGTAAGGCCCTGGCTCGCGAGATAGGCGGCCCAATCGGCATCCTTGTCGTAGGAACCCGTGCGCAGGCTCATGATCTGGTTGGTGACAGTGTCCTCCTTGATGTTGACGCCGTTCACCGTGGCGGCCACACCGCCGGTGAGCTCGTAGGGCTCTTCCTTGTTGACCTCGTTGAGCACGCCGGAGCACGCCATGGCGGTCACAGACAGGAGCATGGCGAGGATGCCGATGGCCACGAGCACGATCTTGGCGGTTTTGGAGAGCTTCTCCTTGCGCGCCTCCTTCACCTGGCGCTTTGTGGGAGCCGCCTCGGGCTCGGGCGCGCGCTTGATCTTGGCGCTCTTCTTATTCACTGCCATAACGAGGGCCTTCCTTCACTTGTGACGGGCCGCGCAGTGCGGCTCTTGTACACGCATATCGTTGTATTGTCTCACACCGCATCGCCAGGCGTCTCTTCGCCGAGTCGGTTTTTGGCATATGAGTGCCGTTCGCACACGTATGTTTCGCGCGAGGACGCCGAGCCACGAACGAACCATGGCCCCGGCGCCCGTCATCGATTGCCTCGACAAGAAGCGCCCGCGCACCCCAAGGGCACGCGGGCGACCTCTCACTAGACGATGCTACTTGCCGGAGCGGCGGCGCAGCACGATGCCCGCGATAACCGCGATTGCGGCAACCAGGCCGACGCCGACGACGGCCACCATGGTGTTGTCTCCCGTCTGGGGCAGACCGCCGTTGGGCTTAACCGTCGCACCGGGGCGCTCGGACTCACCGGGCTTTCCAGGCTGCTCGGGGTTCCCGGGCTGCTCGGGGTTCCCGGGCTGCTCGGGCTGCCCGGGCTTGTTGTCCTCGCCGGGATTGGGACCCGGGTTGGGAGCGGCCTCCTCGTCAAGGCGAAGCGCGGCCACGCTACGAGCAACCTCTGCCTTGAGGCCGTGGACGGTGTTCACATCCCCGTCTGCCGCGGTGATGGCATCCTCGGCGGCTGCAATCGCCTTCGTCAGGTCCTTCCACGTTGAATCGGAGAAGGTATCGTGCTTGCAGGGGCCATCCTTCTTGATCTGCTTCGCAGAGGCGACCATGGCCTGCAGACCCTCGAAATCGCCCTTGGCGTCCGCATCGGAAAGCCCGATCTCGGCAGCGCTGCCAAAGTTGCCCTTGGCCGCGGTGATCACCAGGCGCACGATCTTCGCCTCAACACGGTCGAAGGAAATCGTCTTCACCTCGGCGTTATCGGCGAGCTTGCCCTCGGCGACCTTCTCGAAAGACGTGCCGTCCTTAGACACCTCAACCTTGTAGCCGGTCACAACGCCGTTGCCGCCATCGGGACGCGGCGTGTACACCAGGCCATTGACGGCCATAGGCTCACCGTTCTTGGCCTTCAGATCAAACGTATAGGGGAGCTTGGCGTTCTCGTTGCCCCACTTCGAATGCCACTTCGTGTTCACATCACCGTCGATGGCCTTCGCGGCCTCCTCGCCGCCCTGCTCGCTGTTGGCCTCGGCCTTGAGGGTCGTGCGGTCGATCAGGCTCAGGTCGCCGGCGGCCTTGAGCTCAAGGCCGTTCAGCGCGTTTACAATAGCCTGCTCGTGTCCATCGACAACCCCCTGCATCGAAGCCGGCAGGTCGCGGCGGACCCACGTCCAAGCGGCCTTCAGCTCAGCGACGGACTGCTCGGTGAACATGTCCTCGAGCTCCTTGGAGTCGAGAAGCTGCGCATATGCGTCGATGCGGCAGTAGTCGGCCTTCGCATAATCGACCTGCTCGATCTCCCCGTTGATCTTGGCCAGCAGGGCATCGACCTCGGCCTGCGCCGGGTTGTACTGCTTAAGAAGCTCGCGGGCCTGGGAAATCAGCGCGCGCAGGTTAGCTGCGTCCATGGAGCGAGTGCCATTTCCCTGCTCGGCGAGGATGGCCTCAGCGTTGAGGATCGCGTACTCGAGATCCATAGTCTTGCTGAATTCCGTTCCCTCGGGCAGCTGGCCGCCCAGACGGACATCGTCCACGTAGCCCTCGAACGCGCGGGCGGTCGATCCGATGCGCTGAACGGGGAGCATGAGGGTGGCCTTGAGCGGCTTGCCCTCGACGGTTTCGTCATCGCCAAGCGTGTCGACGAGCGTGCCGTTCACGTACAGCGAAGCCTGCTCGAACTTATTCTTGATCTCGAGCTCGACCCACTCGTTCACGGGCAGGGTGTAGTTGAAGGAATAGGCGCGGTTCTCGCGGGTAAAGCCAACCTTACCGGTGCCCTCCTGAACGGCCATGATCGAACCGTAATCGGATTCGAACAGGACCTGCGGATCAACGGAGGCACTGGTGCGCTTCACCTTCACGCGAAGATCGTTGCCCAGGCCAACGGTCGTGAGAGCGTCGTCCTTGACAGACGCGAAGGACTCGCCGCCGTTGAGCTTGAGGGCCTTTTTGCCATCGACGTCCTCGATAGCGGCGTTCTTGCCCGCCACGAGGTCGCGGCCGAGCTCGGAGGCATCCTTCAGAGAGTCCATCGCCCAATGGGCGACAACACCGTTCTTATCGGCGGAAACCTCGTACCCAAAGTCGACATTCGGGGAGTCGCCCAGCTTGGAGACGACAGCCTTGGCACCAGCCGTATCAAGCTTGCCCTTGCCCCAGGAGTTGGCGGCAAAGAGGCCGAGCGAATGGTCGATGCGGTCGTAGATGTCGTACTCGGAAACGCCGTTCTCCAGATAGTCGCACATGTCGTTCCACACGGCATAGGCGCCGCCGACCATCTGCGGGTCGCCCGCCGGAATAGCCACGCCGCTGATGGAGTTCAGCTGATCGGTATAGGCCGCATCGCCCAGGTAGTCGTAGTAGTAGCCGGCGTTCGGCACGATGTAGAAAACGCCGTCCTGGCAGTCGATCAGGTCGAAGCCGAGCTCGTACATCTTCTTGAGGTCGGCCCAACCGGGGTTCCACAGGTTCATCTCGCGATGATGCTTGCCGTCCTCGGACACGCCCTTGACCTCGACATCGCCCTTGATGGTGCTCAACGAACCCCACACGCGGGCCTTCTTGCCGTTGTCCTCGCTGTACTTGAACATGTCGTTCACGAATTTACGGTACGCGTTTCCATCCGCGGTGTACTCGTCGGCGCCCACGTGAATCGTGTCCGCACCCGCGAACACGGCCGCATCGCCGCCCTTGACGTACTCATCAAAGATGCCGCGCACGAACTTGAAGCACTCGTCGTACTGCTTGGCGATATCCAGGTGATCGTTCTGACGACCGCTCGTGCCATGGCGCAGGTCCGGACGGACCTTGGTGAGAGCCAGGGAGTGGGCAGGAGTATCGATCTCGGGGATGATGTTCACGCCGAGAACCTTGGACTCCTCGATATAGGCCTTGAAGTCCTTCTTGCTGTACCAAACGTCCTTCGCGGTCAGGTCGGCCTGGTTCTTGCCGTTATTGCCACCCTTCTTGACGTCGGACTCGAGACGGAACGCCGAGTAGGCCTGGAAAACATCCTCGTTCTTGTAGTGCTCAAGCGGAATGAGGTTGTCGTTCAGGTGAATCTGGAAGTCGTTCATCTTGTAGAACGACATCTGCTTGGTCATCTGCTTCAGCCAGTCGAGGGTGAAGGTCTTGCGTCCCACGTCCAGGATGATGCCGCGCACCTTGTAGAGCGGGTAGTCGCGGGCCGTACCGAGCGGGAAGGAGCCGGAACCGGACTTCATACCCTGCAGGATCGTCTTGCCGCCCCAGTTGGCGCCGGCAACTGCCTCGGCCGTCACGGTCATCCGATCCGCGGTTACGTCGAGCAGGTACCCCTCATCCTTGAGCCCCTTGGCCTTATCGGCGCCGAGGGTGAAGAAGATGTCGCCCTCCTGGGCAGAGGTGCCCGTGGCAACCTGAAGCCTCACGCCGGTCAGGGCCTGGTAGTCGTTGGCAAAGTCCTCCGCCATGGCCTTGAGCGAGGCGTCTCCGTACACAACACGCATCGCCGCGGAGGCGGCAAAGCTGCCGCTGCCGCCGACCCACTCGCGGAGCCCGGGTAGGACAACGGGGGCCGCGTTGGCACCGGCGGCCGTCATGCTGCCCGGGACCTTGACGTCAAACTCCTTGAAAGCATAGTCGGAAGGATCCGTCTTGCTGGAAATCTTGAAGGACGCCTTGACCGTGACATCGCAGATCGGGCGGTAAATCGTGCCGTCGACATCGATGACCTGCTCGTAGTCCGTACCGTTGTACTTGATCTCATAGCCTTCGGGAACCGCGGGCAGATCGTAGGAGAGCATCTTGGTCTCGGGCGTCACGGGATCGACAGTGACCTCGGAAAGCCAGTCATCAAGCGTCTTCTCCAGGTCGCCTCCATACACCTCGAGCTCGTGCATCGAGATGTTATCCCACTCGACTCCCCCGTCCGGATCGAGCGCGTCCCAATCCTCAACGAGCACGCGGACATAACGTGCCTTCACGGCCTTTTCCAGAGAAACGGTCTGCGTCTTCTTCGAAGGGCGCCCCGTCTCCTTGGCCGTGGTCCACTCGCTGTCCTTGGCTGGAGCGGATTCTCCGTCCGCATATTGGAACTTCACGCTCTTGGGCTTGCGAGTCTCCCAATACACACGGAAGGTCTTCACATCACGCGTAGAACCGAAATCGAGCTGGATCCAAGCCGGGCGGGCTCCAGTCTTGGTCGCCCACCGAGATTCGCGGGCAGAAGTATCCCCATCGATCGCCTTCTCGCCCGTAAGGTTTCCGTCCTCGTTGCTAGAAGTGGCGACTTTGGCCTTGCGCGCGATGTTGGTCTCGGGAGTCTGCTGCTCAGGCGCAGGGTTCGGAGCCTCTCCCGCGATATTCCAAACCTCGAGCTCGGCCACAGACACGCCATACGCGCCGTTCATACGCGTAATCTCGAGCTTGATGAACTGGGCATCGACGGGAGCATCGAGCTTGAGGCGAGTGACGGCCCCTTTGCTGCCCTTCCACTCCTTGATCGGTGCGCCCCAGCTCTTCTTGTCCTTGCTCGCATACAGCTTGAAATCGGCGCCGCAGTTGGTCTCATCTTCCCAAGTGATCTCGAAAAAATTGACCTTCTCGACCTTCTGTAGGTCCACGATTGCGGAATGGGCGTCGGTCGCGGGGGCCTCGGTCATCCAACGACCGGCCTTCGTCTTGTCACCATCGACCAGCCTTTTAGCGCTCCCTTCGTGCTCTCTTGTCACCTCAACCGATTTCTTGAGGGCCAAATTGACCTCATCGGCGTGCGCTGCCTGAGCAGGCAGGGCGATCGCCGCGGCGCACAGCAGCAATAGGCACCGAGCGGTCACCCTCTTCCAGCGCTGCATCTTCATATACATCCCCTTCCATTCGACAAAACCCCCGCTCGGCCCCTTGGAAGCTGGAGCCCCCGAGCATGGATTTGCCTACTGTAAACGTGTGCTGGTTGGGATGCTGAGCTCATTTCATGCAGCTATATTCTATATTTCAATATTTTTATGCATGTATATCTGGTATTTTACCGAAAAGACCAGTTTTGTTAACAAGTGGTACACCTGTACGTTTATGCATCAGACAAGACAATTGCTCTATATTTAATACCTATTATTTCAGTATGTTAGGCTCGCATTTTTTCATTTTCCCACCTTTTCCCTTGGCTTAACTCCCCGCCGAACGGCGCAGGTTCGTCGGCGAACGGAATGGGGGAAAGGGGTGCGGCGAGCCTCAAAAGCCGCCGCACCCCATGGCGCGATATGTATGAAGCGCAGCGAAACGAGCTGCAAGGCGCAATGCGAAACGCATCGCGCTCGGCCCGCTACGCGAGTGACCGGACCTCGACCGTGAGGTTCTCCCTCACGTGCACACGCCCGTCGGCCAGCATCTGCACGACCTCCGGATACAGCACGTGCTCGATGGCGTGGATGTGTTCCTCGAGCGTGTCCACATCCCAATCCTCCTCAACCACGAGGGAGCGCTGGGCGATGATCGGACCCATGTCGTACACGGCATTTGCGATGTGCACGGTCACGCCGGTCACCTTCACGCCGCGGTCGAACGCATCCTGGATGCCGTGCGCACCCTGGAAACTGGGCAGGAGCGCAGGGTGGATGTTGATCACGCGGTTGGGGAACGTGGCGAGCAGTGGGGCGTGAACCATGCGCATGTAACCGGCCATAACCACGTACTCGCAGCCTGCCACGAGCAGCTCATGGGCAATGACCTCGTCTGCCTGGATCGGATCGGCGTAGATCTCCTTGGACAGCGTGAGCGTCTGGATGCCCGCTGCCTCGGCGCGCTTAAGACCAAAGGCAGAGGGGCGGCTGCCCACAACGAGTTTGATATCGGCGTTGAGCGCACCGGCGTCGATGGCGTCGATGAGCGCCTGCAGATTGGTGCCGGAACCAGAAAGCAACACGCCGATGGGCAGCGGCGCGCGATCCTCGCGAGCAAGGGCTGCGCGGGCGTCCTGCAGCTCGTTGATATCGGGCATGCCGGAAACGCGGGCAGCCGCCGTGACCTCTGCCACGGCGGCGGCCAGGGACTGTTCGTCCTTACTGCTCATCGGTGTACTTCACCTCGCCGGAGCCCGCAATGCAGGTACCCACGCGGAACGGCCTCTCACCCATGGCGACAAGAGCCTCGGTCACGGCGGACTCGTCCTCGGCGGAAACGATCAGCATCAGGCCGACGCCCATGTTGAAGGTCTTGCAGGCCTCGTTGGGCGTGAGCTCGGCGTTCTCGGACACATAGGTAATGACGGCGGGAATATCCCAACCCATCTTGGAGCCGTCGCGCTCCACCAGCGCGTCGACGTTGGCGGGCAGGGCGCGGTTGAGGTTCTCGGTGATGCCGCCACCGGTGATGTGGGCAATGGCGTGAACGTGCTTGCCGGCCTCGCCGCGGAGCAGCTCGAGGATGGGCTTCACATAGATGCGGGTCGGGGCAAGCAGGCCGTCGGCCAGGGACAGACCGGGGCCGAGCTCGATGGACTCGAGCTCGGCCTTCTTAGCCTCGGCCTCGGGGGTACCGGGAACGATGCCATCGACACCGATGACCTTGCGGACCAGCGAGTAGCCGTTGGAGTGCACGCCGGTGGAGGGCAGGCCGATGATGACGTCGCCCTCACGCACGTTGGCGGGGTCGATCATCTTGGGGCGATCGACAACGCCCACGGTGAAGCCGGCCAGATCGTAGTCATCCGGACGCATGACGCCGGGATGCTCGGCCATCTCGCCGCCCACGAGTGCGCAGCCCGCGAGCTTGCAGCCGTCGGCCACGCCCTTGACGATCTTGGCCATGTGCTCGGCCTCGATATGGCCGATGGCAACGTAATCGAGGAAGAACAGCGGCTCGGCGCCGGAGGCGAGGATGTCGTTCACGCACATGGCAACGAGATCCTGGCCGACCGTCTCGTGGCGGTCGAGGATCTGGGCGAGCACGAGCTTGGTGCCCACGCCGTCAGTTCCGGAGATGAGGATCGGGTCCTCCATGTCCTTGAGCGCGGCGGCGGAGAACAGGCCACCGAAGCCACCGATGCCGCCGATGACCTCGGGGCGGTTGGTCTCCCTGACCATCTGCTTGATCGCGTCGACCGCGCGACCGCCCTCGGCGGTATCGACGCCGGCGTCCTCGTACGTTACGTGCTTGCTCTCGGCCATGTGAGGTTCCTTTCGACCCAGGGAATTCCTAGTACAGCATGATAGCAGGGCCAACGTCTCATTTGGGGACAGGTACCAATTGAGACGCCGATGCAGCGCCACCCCGGCACCCCGGCACGAAAAACGCCCCCGGCGCCGAAGCGCCGAGGGCGGATAAATCGCACGTTGGAACGCGGTTACTCGCCGTGAGCCTCTTCCCAGCTACGGTCCTCGGCCTTGTCGACAACGCAGCGACCGGTGATGGGCTCGAGCTTGCTGAGGTTGCGCGGGGTATAGCCCTCGATGAACTTGTCACGGCCGAAGCTCTCCGGAATCGCAACCGGATACTCGCCGGTGAAGCACGCGGTGCAGTAGCCGCCCTCAGGCACGCACTCGAGCAGCGCATCCACGGACAGGAACGCGAGCGTGTCGGCGCCGATGAACTCGCAAACCTCCTCGACGGATTTGGTCGCGGAGATGAGCTGGCTCTGCTCGCCGGTGTCCACGCCGTAGAAGCACGGCCAGACATCCTCCGGGCAGTTGATGCGGATGTGGATCTCCTTGGCGCCGGCCTGACGCAGCATGCGCACGAGCTGGACCATGGTGGTGCCGCGAACGATGGAGTCGTCCACGACCACGATGCGCTTGCCCTCGATCACATCCTTGAGCGGGTTGAGCTTGAGACGCACGCCCATGGCGCGCAGCTCCTGCGTGGGCTCGATGAAGGTACGGGCCACGTAGCGGTTCTTGATGAGGCCGGTACCGTAGGGAATGCCGCTCTCAAAAGCGTAGCCCTCGGCCGAAGGCAGGCCGGAGTCGGGCGTACCGATGACCATGTCGGCCTCGACCGGGCACTCGAGCGCCAGCTTGCGGCCCATGTCGTAACGGCAGGCGTAGATGGACTTGCCGTCCACGATGGAGTCGGGGCGAGCAAAGTAGACCTGCTCGAAAATGCAGTGCGCGCTCTTCTCAGCGGCGGGCACGCCCTGCTCGGACACGAGGCCCTCGGCGCTGATGCGCAGGATCTCGCCGGGGCGGATATCGCGCACATACTCGGCGCCGACAATATCGAGCGCGCAGGTCTCGGAGGCAACGACCCAGCCGGCGGTGGAGGCCACGACTGCGTCGCCCACGAGATCCTCGGCGGAGGCGGCATCGCTGGGCATGGCGGAGGCAGCCGCGGCGGCATCGGCGGCGGCCACGCCCTCGTCGTTGGTCAAGCGGCCGAGCACGAGCGGACGAACGCCGTGCGGATCGCGGAAGGCGTACAGCGCCTCCTCGTTGATGAGCGCCATGGCGTAACCACCGCGGATGAGCTCCATCGTCTTGCGAATGCCCTCGCGCAGATGATGCGTCTCCTGGGTGAAGTAGCTGATGAGCTTGAGGGCGACCTCGGAATCGGAGCTCGAGTTAAAGGGTACGCCGAGCTCGATCAGCTGGCGACGCAGCTCATCGGTGTTCACCAGGGTGCCGTTGTGGGCGAGGGCCACGATGACCTCGCCGATGGTGGAAAGGTGGGGCTGGGACTCCTCCCAGCTCTTGGCGCCGGCGGTACCGTAACGCACGTGGCCGATGGCCAGCTGGCCCTTGAGGGCGTTGATATCGGCGTTGGAGAACACACGGCTCACCAGGCCGAGGTCCTTGCGGACCATGACGGTGCCGCCGTCGCCCACGGCGATGCCGGCGGACTCCTGGCCACGGTGCTGCAGCGCGCGCAGGCCGAAGTAGGTCAATCGAGCGACGTCGCGGTCGGGCGCCCAAACGCCGAACACGCCGCACTCGTCATGCGGATGGTCGGTGTCGGAATCGAACGCGGTGAATTCGGACAGATCGGCGTCAAAAGACATGCGAGTTCCCCTCTTGGTTGCCATACACGGCCATACGTTGGAAATTATACGCGCGCATCGTGCGTACCAAATGTACACGCTGAATCGACACGGCTTTGCAAAAAACGCACCCCGGTCTCAGCCCGGGGAACTCAATTCAGGGACAGTCCCCAAATTGAGTTCACCGATGCACCGTGCCGCCGCGAGCGACTTCAAATGAGGCCTCTCCCTAAAGTGAGGCTTGGCTGCGCATGGTGGAGTGGTGAAGAGAGCGCGCTTTCGGCCCAAAGCTATGCGCGCAAGGCAAACGTTGACCATACAATTGCGTTATCGAACCCGCTATTCAACGAGGTGTTCATGGACGAGCAGACATCCCAGCCGCGCCCCGTCATCGGAGGGACGCGCAAGCACATGGGGGTCGCCACGAGCGACCCGACCTACCTGCCGCCCGTGGACAACCCCAACGCACCCGCATCGGACCGCAAAGCGCGCGTCCCCGTGCGCAAGGTTTCGTACGGCAGCGGGGGCTCCGCCCAAAACGGCATCCCCTCGGGCCAATCGCCCTCGCGCATCCCGGTCGCCAGCCCAACGCTGCAGGTTCGCACGCACGAAGGCGGCGGCAATATCTCCCCGAGACGCAACTACATCTCAACGCCCAAAAAAGGACGCGCTATCTTCACCTCCCGCCAGGACCGTCAGCGCAGGCGAATCAAGATCGCCCTCGGGATCATGATCGTCGCCGCGATCGCCCTCGCCCTGTTCTGGTTCTTCGTTCTGCGCTAAGAGATTCGACCATCGCCCATGACCGACATCATGCCCTACATCTATGCCGACAACGCGGCCACCACGCCGCTCTCGCCTCGCGCGCTCGAAGCCATGACGCCCCATCTCACCCGCTCGTTCGGCAACCCGAGCGGAATCCACCGCATGGCGCGCGAAGCCGCCGTCGCGCTCGGAGAGGCACGCGGCACCATGGCCCGCCTACTTGGCGCCGAGCATGCCGGCGAGATTTACTTCACCAGTGGCGGCTCGGAATCCGACAACTGGATCCTGCGCGGAGCCGTGCGCCGCTTCCGCGACGCATATGGCGAACGTGCCGTCCCCCACATCGTGACCAGCGCAATCGAGCACCACGCCATCCTGCACTGTTGTCAGGCCCTTGAGGCCGAAGGCGTTCGCGTCACATATCTGCCGGTCGACGCGCAAGGCCGCGTTCACCCCTCCGAGCTTGGACGCGCACTTGAAGAACATGACGCGCGCGAAGTAGCAGCCGGCACGAACGCCCCTGCGGCACTCGTTTCGATTATGCTCGCCAACAACGAGGTCGGCACCATCGAGCCCGTTCGCGAACTCGCCGCCATCGCCCACGCGCACGGTGCGCCCTTCCACACCGACGCGGTGCAGGCCGTGGGCCACATCCCCGTCGACGTGCAGGACCTCGACGTCGACGCGCTCTCGCTCTCCGGCCACAAGTTTCATGGGCCGCGCGGCATTGGCACCCTGTACCTGCGCGAGGGCTTTTCCATCCCGCCGCTCATCGCCGGCGGCGCCCAGGAGCGCGGCGAGCGGGCGGGCACCGAGAACCTCGCCGGCATCGTCGGCATGGCAACGGCGCTTGAGGAGGCGTGCGAGCACCTCGCGGCCGACATGACACGCATTTCCACCTTGCGCGACGCGCTCATCGACCATCTCTTGGAGCACGTCGACGGCATCCGCCTCACCGGCGCGCCCATCGCCGCAGGTCTCGACGGCCGCCTTCCTTCAATTGCATCTTTCACATGCAACGACGTCGACGGTGAACTGCTCGTGGTCTTGCTTGACCGAGCAGGCGTTGCGGCCGCCACGGGCTCGGCCTGCTCAACCGGCTCCACCGAACCGTCGCACGTCCTCACCGCAATGGGCATCGATGCCACAACGGCACACGGTGCCTTGCGCCTTTCCCTTGCAAGCAACGTCACCGCCGAAGACATCGCCCTGCTCAGCGAACGCATTCACACTTGCATCCGCAAGGCGCGCCTCATCAGCTCCACGCGGTAACGGACCGTCCCTGAATAACGGTCCTCCACCCGTCGACCCACTCATATCATCAGGCGCCAAAGCTCCTCCCAGCCGACCCAACCGCGTCGCAAGGCGAATGACCGCGTCGCAAGACAAGCTCGATGAGGTTTTTCGTATCCATTTTGAGTTTTCATGAGTACGGGGGCATTTCGACCAAACTCGACTTGCGCTTTTTATTGCAATTCGCCCCGGCTACTCACCGAATCGCAAAATCAATACGAAAAACCTCATCGAGCTCACGCCCCACGCACCTCGAGCCCTCATCTTGCCCTCGATCGCGACAGAGCTTCAAAAAACGGGCCGCCCGCATCTGCGAGCGGCCCGCCTTCGGCCTCGGGGGACATGCAAAACGCACCCGCCCCTAATTACACACGGCTGCCTTGCTCCGTGGACCTCAATTCAGGGACTGTCCCTAGATTGAGGCTGGAACGCTAGGACAGCAGTTTGCGGCCATCCTCCTCGATGGCGCCGATGAGCGCATCAGCGGCAGCCGCGTCATCGCCCTTGGCAAAGATGTAAAGCTTGATCTTGGGCTCGGTACCGGAAGGACGCACGATGGCCTTGTTCCCGCCCTCAAGATCGAACTCGATGACGTCGGCCTTGGGCAGACCGTTCACGCACGTGGCGTAATCCACCACGGCCTCGACCTTGGCGCCGGCGATCTCGGCAGGGGCCTCGGCGCGCAGACCGGCCATGATGCCGGCCATCTTGGCGGCACCATCGGCGCCGGGGTAGCTCAGCGAGACGGTCTTGTTGTGATAGAAGCCGTGCTTCTCGTACAGGGCGCGCATGGCCTGGACCAGGTTCTTGCCCTGCAGCTTGTAGTACTGAGCCATCTGGCAGATGAGCATGGAGGCGTTGACGGCGTCCTTGTCGCGCACGTGATCGCCGGAGAGATAGCCGTAGCTCTCCTCAAAGCCAAAGATGAAACGGTCGACCTCGCCGGCGTCGGACAGACCGGTGATGATATCGCCGATGTACTTGAAGCCCGTGAGGCAGCGACGCAGTTCGAAGCCGTATTCCTCGGCCAGGGCATCCACCATGGCGGAGGACACGATGGTGGTGACGGCAACCTTGTTAGACAGGTCCTCCCCGCGCTCGGCGCGCATCTTGCAGATGTAGTCGAGCAGCAAAACGCCCATCTCGTTACCGGTCAGCAGCGTGTAATCGTCGCCGTCGGCGCAGGCAACGCCCACGCGGTCGGCATCCGGGTCGGTCGCGAGCAGCAGGTCGGGCTTGACCTCCTGGCACAGGTCGATGCCCTTCTGCATGGCCTCGCGGATCTCGGGGTTGGGATACGGGCAGGTCGGGAAGTCGCCGTCCGGGTCGCGCTGCTCGGGAACCACGGTGATGTCGGTCACGCCCACCTTGTTGAGGACGGTAGTGACCGGGATCAGACCGGTACCGTTGAGCGGCGTGTAGACGAGCTTGAGCGGAGCGTTGGCGATCTGCTCGTCGGTGAGGTTGTTCACCGACTTATCGGCCACGGCGTCGTAATAGGCGTCGAGGACCTCGTCACCGATCCACTTGACCAGGCCCTGCTCCACAGCTTCATCGAAATCCATGGTCTTGACGTCGCGGAACGGGTCGCAGGCGTTCATGGCCGCGGAAATGGCGTCGGCCGCCTCTCTCGTGATCTGGCAGCCATCCGGGCCGTATGCCTTGTAGCCGTTATAGGCGGCCGGATTGTGGCTCGCGGTCATGCAGATACCGCCGGAGCACTCGAGGTAGCGCGTGGCCCACGAGAGCGTAGGCACGGGGGAGATCTTGGGATACACGTACGAGGTCACGCCGTTGGCAGCCAGGATCGCCGCAGTGGTCTTGACGAACAGCTCGCCGTTGTTGCGACTGTCGCGTGCGATGGCCACGGTGGGCTTCTCGAAGTGCTTTACCAGGTAATCGGCGAAGCCCTGCGTAGCGCGACCGACGGTGTAAATGTTCATGCGGTTGGTGCCGGCGCCGAGCGTGCCGCGCAGGCCAGCGGTGCCGAACGCGAGCTCCTGGAAGAACGCGTCGGTGATCGCCTCCTCGTCGCCCGCCTCCTTCATGGCCTTGAGCTCCGCAAGGAGCTCCTCATCTTTCACATTCTCGATCCAAACGGAGAGAAGCTCGTGCACATCTGCCATGGTGAAACCCTTCCCGATGTTGGTTACGGTGCGGGAGCGCCGTCAGCGTACGAGCGCGCCGCACCTGCATAATACGCCCTCGAACGGCCTTCGCGAACAAATTCCCGTCTCATCTCAGGATTATTCGGCGAGGGATTAGAAAGTCTCAATTGGGGACAGGTGCCAATTGCAACATTTTGCCTACCGATTCGCCAGCGCCAAGCACCGCCAGCGGCCCCACGCCCACACATGGGCGCAATTTGTGCCTGTCCCAATTGCGCAATCGCACCCGCCGCAACCGGTGCTACCCTGTACCCGTACGCTGGTCCATAAGTCCGCGGAAAGGAAACCGAATCATGACCAAGCTTTATCAGCGCGAAGGCGCGTACATCCCGCGCGTCGCGGCCGTCCACGACATGTGCGGCTACGGCAAATGCTCCCTCGGCGTGGCGATACCCGTCCTCAGCGCCGCCGGCGTGGATGTCTGCCCCGTTCCCACGGCCCTCTTCAGCGCCCACACCAAATTCCCCGTCTTCCACATGCACGACACCACTTGCATGCTCGAGGCTTACCTCGACGCTTGGCGTGAGGAGAACGTCGATCTCGACGGCGTATATTCCGGCTTCCTCGGTTCGGCCGAACAGGTCGCCGTCATCCAGCGCCTCTATCGCGAATACCCCAACGCCCTTCGCATCGTCGACCCCGTCATGGGCGACGGCGGCGTGAAGTATCCTACCTACACCGACGAGCTGTGCGAGGCCATGGCGGCCCTCGTCGACGGCGCCGACGTGCTCACCCCCAACCTCACCGAGGCCTCCATCCTCACCGGCATCCCCTACGAGGGCCAGGACGTCTCCGTCGAATTCGTCCAGAAGAATGCCAGCGCCCTCCTCGACATGGGCGCAAAGACGGTCGTCATCAAGGGCATCGTCCACGGCGATGAGCCCATCATCCGCAACTACCTCGCCGGCGCCACCGAAGGTGGCCAGGTCGAGGAGGTCTCCAGCGAGCTGCTCCCCTACATGCTGCACGGCACGGGCGACCTGTTCGCCAGCGCCCTCACCGCCGCGATCTACACCGGCCGCACCGCGCGCGAAGCGGTTGATTTTGCCGGCGAGCTCGTGCGCGATGCCATGCGCATCACCCGCGAGCAGCCTGATTTCGAGATGCGCGGCGTATCCTTCGAGCCCACGCTCGGCAAGGTTGCCGCACTGCTGGCTTAAGCCACGCGGGGTGCGCGGCCTTCCCATTTCCCCGAACGCAAAAAGGGCATCGACCTCGAGTCGATGCCCTTTCTCATATTCTGTGCGGCAGCCCGGCTATTCAGAGAACAGCGCGGCCTCCTCTTCACGCATGCGCAGATCCTCGTCGATCTCGGCCTGTGTGGCGCCCGGGTCCTCGGCCAGCGAGCTCACCGAGTTCACCTGCTTTTGAATCGCCTCGGCAAGATCGTCATCCATGCCGATGATCTTGAGCTCCCAATCGATGTTGGACGGCGTGGCGGACTGCGTCTTGGTCCATACGAAGGTGAGCATCGCTCGACGGGCGCCGCGCGCCGGCAAGAAGCCGAACAGGCTGTCATGCTGGAACGTGCCGCTATCGTCCACAAGGGCGTACACGTTGTAGACCACTCGATTGATCTTCTCGTTGAGCAGGGCGTTCGTCGCCAAAGCCGAGGCCTGGATCTGCGAGTTGGACAGAAGCTCGAGCTCGTTGCGCGAATCGCTGTCGACCACGGAAACCTCGATCGTCCCCGTCTTCTCGCTCGCCTCGTTCACCGTGAACTCACGCGGGAACTGCGTGAAACCGTTGCCCCACTCCACACCGGAGTCCATCGCGTGCGACACCGTCTCGGCGTTCGCGCGGTCGGACAGGTTGGCGGTGTTGAGGCGGCGACTCACACCGTAGACGATCTGCATGCCGAGAACGAACACGAACACGCCCATGATCACCAGCACGGCCGTGCGAGAGATGGTCTTGCTCACCTGCGAGCCCGAGGGGTCATCATCGGAAAGCGGGTCGATCGCGGCGCGCTGTGCCTCTTTCTTCGCCGCCCTCTTCTTCGCCCTTCGGCTGCCAAAGATGCCGCGAGAGAACTGTTCGCACCCGGGGGCATCGTCGGGGTCGAGCACGCCCGATGCGTCGAGCTCGGCGAACAGGTCGCGCGCCTCTTCCGGTGTCATTTTGTGCTTTTTGCCCATCGCCTACCTCACGTCACGCGCTCGTGCGCCCTCGAACTGCATTCGATAGTACCGAGCATACGTGCCGCCACGAGCGAGAAGCTCCTCATGGGTGCCGCGCTCCACAACGCGACCACGCTCCACCGTCGCGATCTCATCGGCGTTTTTGATGGTCGAGAGCCTGTGGGCGATGATAATCGTGGTGCGGTCGGCGGCGAGGCGTTCGAGCGATTCCTGCACCGCCTCCTCGCTCTCGTTGTCCAGCGCCGAGGTGGCCTCATCCAGGATCAAGATCGCCGGATCCTTGAGGAAGACGCGGGCGATCGCCACGCGCTGCTTCTGTCCACCGGACAGGCGGCTGCCGCGCTCGCCCACCACGGTGTCGTAGCCTTCGGGCAAGCTCGCAATGAAGTCGTGGATGTTCGCCTTGCGGGCGGCGTCTTCGATCTCGGCGTTCGTGGCCCCTGGACGGCCGTAGGCGATGTTGTCGCGCAGGGTGCCGTCGAACAGGTAAACATCCTGCTGCACCAGACCGATCGCGCTGCGCAGGCTGTGCTGCGTGACATCGCGCACATCCTGGCCGTCGATGGTAATCGAACCGCTCGCGACATCGTAGAAGCGCGGGAGCAGCGCGCAGGTCGTCGACTTGCCGCCACCGGAGGGACCCACCAGCGCGATCGTCTCGCCGGGTTTGATGGAGAGGTTCATGTGGTCGATCACCGGATGCACCTCGGCACCCGCCTCGGCTGCCTCGCCCTGCTCGTAGGAGAAGCACACGTCGCGGTACTCGATCGCGCCCTCCGTCACCTCGAGCGCGCGTGCGCCGGGCTTGTCTTGAATGTCGGGCGCGGTGGCAAGCACCTCGTCCATGCGGCGGAATCCCGCAATGGCCTTTTGGAACATCTCCGTTGAGTTCACGAGCGTCTCGATGGGTCCGGTGAACAGGCTGATGTACAGGGCGAACGTGGCCATATCGACGGCCGTCATCTGACCTTGCGCCACCAGGTAACCGCCGAAGAGCACGATAGTGATGTAGTGCATCGCCGTCATGACGGCGCTGGTCGCCTGATAACTGCCCATCACCTTGTACTGCGCGACCTTCGAATCGAGATATCGACCGTTCGCCACGCGGAACTTCGCACGCTCGGTCTCCTCGTTCGCAAAGGACTTCACCACGCGCATACCCGCCAGGGAGTCCTGAAGTTGCGAATTCACCTCGGAGATCTTGGTGCGGTTATCGGCAAACACGCTGCGCATGTGCAGGTTCTGGCGAACCATAAGCGCCACGAACACAACCGTGACCAGCGTGAGAGCACCAGCGAGCTCAGGCGAGATGGTGAAGAGGATGGCCAGGGCGCCGATGATCTTGATACCGCAGATGATGATCCATTCGGGCAGGTGATGCGCGCCCTCACAGATGTCGAAGAGGTCGTTAACCACGCGGCTCATCATGTCGCCCGAGTTATGGGCGTCGAAGTAGGCGAAACTGAAACGCTCGTACTGGTCGAACAGGTCCTCGCGCATGCGCGACTCCATGCGAGCACCCATGATGTGCCCCTGTGCGGAGACGAAATAAATGCATGCCGTACGAACGATATAAAGCCCCACGAGCCCGAGCCCCAGGAACAGAAGCCCGTCCATGATGGCCGCCGCGCCCTCGGTGAACAACCCACCCGTCAGCGCGCGCAGGATAATCGGAAACGCCAGGTCGATCCCCGCATACGTCAATGCGCAGACCGTGTCGGCGATAAACAGCCCCTTCTCGGGCCCGTAATACGAAATGAAGCGTTTAAACATAGGCATCTTTCCTGCAACAGAATTCATTTGCGAGCATATCGGCTCATGTGAGGTAGGCCCCGAGAGGGGTCAAGGGTTCGGGCGATTCCGCAGGAACGAGGACCAGCCCAAACCCTTGACCCCTCTCGGGGCCGGCGGGACGAATTAGAGCCTATGCGAGATCGCATCGCAGGCAAGCGCGCCCACAACGGTCTTGGCGTCCTCGATCTTGCCGTCGAGTACCGCGTCGATCAGCTCGGCCAGCGGCACCAGATCAACATTCACGAACTCATCGTCGTCGGGATTCGCGCCGCTGAAGGTGAGACCCGTCGCCATGTAGATATGGATGACCTCGTCGCAAAAACCGGGAGTCGTGGCGATGGTGGTGAGGTACTGGATGCGGCCGGCGGAGAACCCGGTCTCTTCGAGCAGTTCACGCTTGGCGCAATCGAGCGGATCCTCGCCCGGATCGAGCTTGCCCGCGGGAATCTCCACGGTCACGCGGTCGATCGCGGTGCGGTACTGACGCACGAGGACGATCTTGCCCGTCTCCGTCAGTGCGACCACGGCGGCTGCGCCGGGGTGGCGCACCAGGTCGCGGCTGGTCACGCGGCCATTCGGCAGCTCGACCTGCGCACTGCGCACGTCGAGGAACTTGCCGTGCCATGCCTGCTCTTCAGAGATGATGCGCTCGTGAAGCCCGGCGTCGCGCGGATCGTCGTCACCTAAAACGAGCGCCTGCTCGGCCTCCTCGACCGGCTGCTCCCCCTCAATGACCTTGGCCTCCCCTGCGGGTCGCTCGTTCTCGATGACCTCGGCCTCGAATTCCTCGTTATCCATGGCTCTCTCCCTGCCCGCGCATACATGCGCGTTGAAATATGGGGTAGGAATGTCAAAACCCGCCGGAAAATCCAAGCGTTTTTCGACATTCCTACCCTCTAAACCAGCATTCGCACAGTCCCCGGCGTCGGCGCATGAAACCTTTGCGCGGGCGCGGAGCAACCGCGTTTTACGCGTCCCAAGCGTCGCGGCCGCGAAGGGCGCGCAGGCCGATATCGCGGCGAAGGGTCTTGCCCTCAAAGGCGATCTTCTCGCACGCGGCGTATGCCAGGTCGCGGGCGGCCTCGAAGGTCTCGCCGAGCGCGGTCACGTCGAGCACGCGGCCGCCGGAGGTGACGAGCTCGCCCTCCTCGTTCACGGCGGTGCCGGCGTGGTACACGGTCACGTTCTCCATGGCCTCAGCATCCTCGATACCGGTGATGACTTTGCCCTTCTCATACGAACCCGGGTAGCCGGCGCTCGTGAGGACCACGGACACGGCCCACTCGTCGCACCACTCGAGCTCGACCTCGTCCAGGCGTTGCTCGGCGCAGGCGAGCATAACCTCGACCAGGTCGCTCTTCAGGCGAGGCATCAGCACCTCGGTCTCGGGGTCGCCAAAGCGGGCGTTGTACTCGATGACTTTGGGACCCTCAGGCGTGAGCATGAAGCCGCCATACAGGCAGCCGCGGAAATCGATGCCCTCGCGATTGGCGGCGGCGATGGTCTCGTCCAGGATGCGGCACATCTCTGCGTGCTCCTCGTCCGTGACGATCGGCACGGGGCTGTACACGCCCATGCCACCCGTGTTGGGACCGAGGTCGCCCTCAAGGGCGCGCTTGTGGTCCTGTGAGGTCGCCATGGGGCGGACGGTCTTGCCGTCCGTGAAGGCGAGCAGCGTGCACTCAGGACCGGTCAGCATCTCCTCGATCACCACGGTGCTGCCCGCAGCGCCAAACGCACCGTCAAAGCACTCGTGCACGGCCTGCAGGGCCTCGTCGAGAGTAAGGGCCACCACAACGCCCTTGCCGGCGGCCAGGCCATCGGCCTTCACAACCACGGGGGCGCCCTGCTCGCGAACGTAAGCGAGGGCGGACTCCTCGTCGGTGAAGGAACCGTAGGCTGCGGTGGGAATACCGGCACGAGCCATGAGCTCCTTGGAGAAACGCTTGGAACCCTCGAGCTGCGCACCCGCGGCACCCGGGCCAAAGCACGGGATACCGGCCTCGCGCACGGCGTCGGCCACGCCCTTCACGAGCGGGGCCTCGGGGCCGATTACAACCAGGCCGCAGCCGGTCTCACGGGCGAAATCCGCAACCGCAGACGGATCCTCGGCGTCGAGGGCGACGTTCTCGCCCAACCCAAGCGTGCCGCCGTTGCCCGGGGCGATGTAGAGCGTGCCGCAGCGCGGGGACTCGGCGAGCTTGGCAGCCAGGGCGTGCTCGCGACCGCCGCTGCCCAGCAGCAGGATGTCGATGGTGTTCTCGGGTGCGCTCATGCGTCCTCCTCTAGAGCAAGGCGCCGCCCAACCGGACGGCGCGCTGACTTGGCTGAATTACTTATTCCAGTCGCGAACGATCGTCTGCTCGCGGTCGGGGCCCACGGCCACGAAGCTCACCTTGCAGCCCGCCAGGTTTTCCACGTAGGTCACGTAGTCCTGGGCGGCCTGGGGCAGCTCCTCGAACGTGCGGCACCCAGTGATGTCGCACTTCCAGCCGGGCAGCTCCTCGTACACGGGAACCGCACGGGCGAACGCCGCGGTGTGCTCGGGCACGCTGGTATAGCGCACGCCGTCGCAGTCGTAGGCAACGCACACCTTGATGGTGTCGAACTCGGAAAGCACGTCGAGCTTGGTGAGCGCGATGTCGGTCAGGCCGTTCACGCGGGTGGCGTAGCGGGCGATCACGCCGTCGAACCAACCGCAACGGCGACGGCGACCGGTGGTCACGCCGTACTCGTGGCCGGCCTCGGTGAGGGTGCGGCCCTCATCGCTCGTCTCATAGTCGAGCTCGGTCGGCATAGGGCCGGAGCCCACGCGCGTGATGTAGGCCTTCATGATGCCCAGAACGCGGTCGATGTTCTTCATGCCCACACCAGAACCGGTCACGGCGCCGCCGGCGGTGCAGTTGGAAGAGGTCACGAACGGATAGGTGCCATGGTCGATGTCGAGCAGCGTCGCCTGGGCGCCCTCGAACAGGATCTCCTTGCCCTCCTCCACAAGGTTGTTGAGCAAAAGGCCCGTCTCGCAGATATAGGGGCGCAGACGCTCGGCCATGGGCAGATAGGTCTCGCAGATCTGGTCCACGGTGTAAGCGGGCATATCGAAGATGCGCTCGAGCTGCGGGTTCACACGGGCGAGGGCGATCTCGAGCTTCTCGCGGAAGGTCGCCTCATCCATGAGGTCCTGCATGCGGATGCCGATACGGGCCATCTTGTCCTGGTAGCAAGGGCCGATGCCGCGCTTAGTGGTGCCGATGTTGTTCTTGCCGAGCAGCTCCTCGTACGCGCCGTCGAGATCGACGTGGTAGGGCATGATCACATGAGCGTTGCCGGAGACCTTGAGGTTGGCGGTGGAGATGCCGTCGCCCTCGAACATGTCGATCTCCTCAAGCAGGACGGCGGGATTGACCACGCAGCCGTTGCCGATCACCGACACGCAGTCGGGGTACATGATGCCCGAGGGAACCTGGTGCAGGCCGTACTTCTTATCGCCCACCACGATGGTATGCCCGGCGTTGTTACCGCCCTGGTAGCGGACGACGCAGTCAAACTCGGGTGCGATCAGGTCGCAGATCTTGCCCTTGCCCTCGTCGCCCCACTGGGTACCCACCAACACTGTTGACGGCATGGCCACTCCTCAATTCAATCGCCCGGGTACATCGACCCGGACAGGTCTTCGAACATATCGGACGAGCGTCCGACCGCGGGGTCAAACGGCCCAGCCCTCACATTATAGGCGCGAAGCGCCTACCTCGCATTACTCAACCGCGTGTTCGTCAATCTCATAGAACTTGGTCGAGGCGGGCAGGAACATCAGGTCCACGTCACCAACCGGGCCCGAACGGTTCTTGGCGAGGATCACGCGCGTGATGCCAAAGTCCGGTCGGTCATCGCGCTCGGCCTCCGACTCGGTGCTCGAACGGTCGAGCAGCATGATGATGTCGGCGTCCTGCTCGATGGAGCCCGATTCACGCAGGTCGCTCATCTGCGGGCGCTTGCCGGTACGGCCCTCGAGCGAACGGTTCAACTGGGAGAGCATGATGACCGGCACGCCGAGCTCCTTGGCCATGATCTTGAGGCCACGGCTCATCTCAGAAACCTCGACGGCGCGGTTGCCGTTGTAGTTCTTGCCCGCAGGCGGGTTCACGAGCTGCAGGTAGTCGAGAATGATGACGGCCTTCTCCTTGTTGTGGAGCATGCGGCGCGCCTTGGCGCGGATCTCGGTGACCGTCGTGCCCGGGGTGTCGTCGATCAAGATATCCAGACGCCCCAGCTCGTTGATGGCCTCGTTGATGTTGGCCCACTCCTCGGGCGAGATGCGGCCCGTGCGGAAGTTGGACATGTTCACCATGGCCTGGGCGCAGATGAAGCGCTGCGCGATTTCCTTGCCGGACATCTCCAGGGAGAAGAAGCCCACCGTGTACCCGTCCGCGGCGGCGTTGAGGGCCAGGTTCAAAGCGAACGAGGTCTTACCGACGGCAGGACGAGCGCCAATAACGACAAGCTGGCCCTCGCGCAGACCCATGAGCATGCGGTCGAGCGTCGGATAGCCCGTGGGCGCACCATGGACGTCGCCGCCAGCCCGCGCAACCTCCTCAGCCTCCTGATACGCCTCGGCCATAAAGTCACCGAGCTCGCGATACGAGCTCTTCACCTCTCGCGCCGTGACGGAAAGCAACATGGACTCGGCGCGCTCAATGACCTCTTTCGTGTCGATCGGGGCGTCGTAGGCCAAAGCGCTGATCTGATTGGTCGCCCCGATGATCTCACGCAGCATGGCGTCACGACGGACGATGCCGGCATGATGCTGCCAGTTGGCGAGCGCGAGCGTATTCCCCATGAGCTCGAGGACATACGCCTCCCCGCCCACGGCCTCGAGCTTGTCGATGGAGTTCAGATAGTCGATGAGGGAGATGGAGTCGATCGGAATCGAGCTTTCGTACATCGCGCTCATGGCGACGAAAATCGTCTTGTGTGACGGGCGATAGAAGTCATCGGGCATGAGCTCGACGAGGGCCTCCTCGACAACCTCGCCCGAGAGCAGCATGGCAGACAGAACCTTTGCCTCGGCATCGATGTTGTTGGGCAGCCCCTTCAGGGCACCGCGGTCAATCGAGGCAGAGGGCTCCCACCCAAAATCGTCAGCTCCGCTCATCGCACTCCTTTCCTAGCCTCATGGCACACGCGCGCTGCATGGCGCGTTCACCGGGTCCTGGGACACACAATGGTAGGGCATCTGAGACCGAGTTCCCAGCGTCACGACCCCAGGTAGACCGTTTTATCGACGAGAGGCCCAACCCGTTCCAGCTGTTGATAACTCACCGTCTTGAGCTGGGGACAATACGGTTATCAACGTTTTCAACAATGTGGATGACTCGTGAGGCCGAAGTTATCCACAGAAATGGGCATGACCTGCGGGTTTGCAGTGAACGTCCAGCGCTTACTTTCCCTTAATACAGTGTTTACCTGCATGTTTAGCATTTTCGCAGGTAGATGCCTATATATAGATCGAATGTCATGCCTTTGGTGAACATGCCCCAGGGCAAAAGGAACCCGTTTCTCAGTCTGGGAAAGCCCGTTTACCTGGCACTTCAGTCACCACCACGGCCGCAACCTGTGGATTTCTCGGAATTTACCAACATGCACCCAGCACCATCGCCGAACTTTCCCACAAAAAAGCCCCGCGCCTAATGGCACGGGGCTCATGAGTCGCGTAACTCGAAGCGAGTAAGCTACTCGGCAGCAGCCTCGGTCTCGACCTCGGCGGTCTCCTCAGCGGCGACCTCCTCAGCCTCGACGGTCTCCTCGGCCTGCTCCTCGACGCCCACCAGGACGACGATGGAAGCCTTGATCTCACGGTAGATGGAAATCTCCACCTCGTGGGAACCGGCGACCTTGATCGGCTTGCCAAGCTCAACGCGCTTGCGGTCGATCTCAACGTCGAGCTCGGCCTTGATCGCGTCAACGATCATGGCAGCGGTGACGGAGCCGAAGAGGACGCCCTCCTCGCCGACCTTGGCGTCGACGGCGACCTTCTGGCCGTCGAGCTTAGCCTTGAGAGCGTTGGCGTCGGCCAGGCGGACAGCCTCACGCTTCTCGATGTTGTTGCGACGCTCCTCGAGCTGCTTCAGGTTACCCTTGGTAGCAGCAACGGCGAGCTTCTGCGGAATCAGGTAGTTCTCGGCGTAACCCTGAGCGACGTCGATGACGTCACCCTCGCCGCCCTTGCCCTTGATCTCACCAAGCAGAACAACTTTCATGGGTACCCTCCCTACTTCTTCTCGCGAGGACCGCGGGTGGACACCACGGGCACGGCGTACGGCAGAAGAGCCATCTCGCGGGCACGCTTGATAGCGTTCGCGATGTCGTGCTGATGCTGCGTGCAGGCGCCAGTGACGCGGCGCGGCTTGATCTTACCGCGATCGGTCATGTACTTGCGAAGGAGCTGAGTATCCTTGTAGTCGATGAACTCAGTGTTCTCCTTGCAGAACTGGCAGTACTTGCGACGCGGCTGACGGGCAGAATAATCATTAGCCATGTCTCAATACCTTTCGTGACGACGGTTCGAGCAAACTCTCACCGTCAATTACACATCCCTTAGAACGGGATGTCCTCATCGTAGACGTCGACCGCAGGGGGAACCGGAGCCGCCATGGGCGCCGGAGCCTGCTGCGGAGCGGGCGCGGGGGCGTAGCCGCCCTGCTGGCCGTAGGACGGGGCGGGGGCGTAGCCGCCTGCCTCACCCTGCTGGCCGCGGGACATGAACTCGATCTCATCGACGATGACCTCGAGCTTACTGCGGCGCTGGCCGTCACGCTCCCAGGAGCTGTAACGGAGCTTGCCCTCGATAGCGACCTTCGACCCCTTCGAGAGATAGCGGCTCACGGCCTCCGCACGGGTGCCGAACATCGTGCAGTCCACGAAGTTCGGGTAGTCCTCCCACTCGCCCGTCTGAGGATTGCGACGACGGTCGTTGACCGCCACGCCGAAGCTCAGGACCTGGGTGCCGCTCGCAGTGGCGCGCAGCTCGGGATCGCGGGTGAGATTACCGGAAATGTTGACTCGATTGATGCTCATACGTGTTCACTACCTCTCACGCGGCGTTAATGGGCCGCATCCATACAAATGACCTACTCCTGGTCGTCGCGACGGACGATCATGTGGCGGATCACGGCGTCGGTAATACGAAGCACGCGATCAAGCTCCGCGATGGAAGCCGGGTCTGCATGGAAGTTGATGAGGGTGTAGTCACCTTCGGTGAGCTTGTCGATCTCGTAAGCGAGCTTGCGCTTGCCCCACTCGTCGACGTTGTCGACCTTACCATTGCCCTCGGCGATCGTGTTGTCGATGCGCTTCATCACGGCGAGACGAGTCTCGGGATCGAGGTTGGGGTCAACGAAGAACAGCAGTTCATAAGCCTTCATGTGGTCACCTCCTCTGGACAAACGGCTTCGGGTCGTGAAGGTGCGCCCGAAGCAGGAAAAGACGTGCTAACTATAGCCGAGTCCGCACATCTTGCAAGGTGTCCGCTGCCGCACCCCATGACCTCCACATTTTCGAGCACTTCTGCCAGATACCCAAGCATGCGATCCGCCACGTGATAAGCATGCCACGCCGCCCAGACACAAATCCGCCCTCCATCGCACCGCGTCTTCTCCGATATCTGGCCTTCGTCCTCCCCCATCTGAAAGACGCAGTATGCGCACAACGCGGCCGAAAATCAAAATGTGCCCCAGCTGCGTTTCCCACAAACAAGAAACGCAGCTGGGGCACTATGGCAAACGAAAGCTATCCCGATCCTATTCCGCGATGGGACCGCCGTTCTCATCGCCGGGAGCATCATCGGTGCTAATCGGTCCGAGCGGAATGGGCTTCTTCTCAACATCCGGAGTGGCGTCGACCTGGGTCTCCTCAACAGTCTCAACTTGAGCCGTCGCGAAAGTCTTCGCCTCGGCCTCGACGGAATCGGTGGGCTCGATCGGCTCGACGGGGTCGGAAGAAGTGGCCGAGTCGACGGGCTCAAGGGGCTGGGCGGAGTCGACGGGCTCAACGGACTGGGCGACATCGGCAGGGGCAGAGGCTACAGAATCGGGCTCTCCAACCGACGAGGCCATAGGATCCACCGGTGCGGAGGCGTAAGCCGCGCGGGCGCCGTGGTGGGGAACATCGTCGGGCAGGGGGGCAGACGAGACACCCCAGCGGTTCACGTCAAAACGTGCGAACCACTGCCCCATCGCATTCACGCTCACCAGGTTCATCGCCGTCGAGATCACATTGCCCACGAACAGCAGGGCCATCAAAAGCAGCACGAAGAGCAAAACCGGGCCGGCGCCCATGCGCAGAAGTTGGTCGGCCAGGAAGTGCCAGCCGGTCATATAGCCATCCGAAAGCCCAATCACGGCGGTGGCGCTCAGCAAGCCGCCCATCAGCACGAGCATGGCCACCATCGCCACAACGAACGCGTAGACCGAAGACGCCACGGCCCCGATGAGGGTCACCAGCAGGACCTTGCAAAAGCCGCCGAAGTCGCGGACGACCATCTGGAACAGTCGGTCGAGACGCCATCCGGCGGAAAAGCTGTCGTACAGCGTTCCGCGCAGCGCCGCCGCCTGCAAAAACGTACCGGCGAACACCATGATAACGAGGTCGAGCAGGAAGAACGTCGCCCCGGAAGCCAGGATGACCGAGTTCGCAAAACCGCTGCCGCCCGTGGTCATCGCCATCAATGCGGCGAGCGAACCGGGAAACAGAATCTGCAGGACCAGGCCGCAGACAAAGGCCTGGGAAATCGTGATGAGGAAGGCGCGGGCACCCGTGGAGATAACCTTGCCGTAGTCAACGCCACGCTGCTTGGGGGCAGATTCCACGCCCCAGGCAGTGAGCCGCGCCCACTCGAGGCCATAACCGAGCACGGCGATCTGACCCAATATCGGAATCCAGCTGACCAATGTCAGGACGAGCAGCGGCTTAACCCATCCCTTGTCGCGCGTGAGCATCCGCCACGACGACATGAAACCAACTTCACCAGTTTGCATGCGTGCCTCAATTCCTCAGTCTTCGCCATTTGCATGACTGAAGTGTATCCCGATGAACGCGGTAGTTTCACTTGCAACACCCATCATTAAGCACAGCTTAAGCCGCCCGCAAGAACCCCCTAAGAGTAATGTTCCCCGCGCAGACAGGGCCTGGATCACAGGGCGAAATGCGCACCCTGATAAAACACCCGCCAGCGCCACAACTCCCGTTGGGCGTGACCCATGGTCGACATACAAAAAACGAGCCACTCGGGCTCGTTAACGCGATGCATGATGGCGGAGGAGGAGGGATTCGAACCCTCGTACGGGGAGTACCCGTAAACGGTTTTCGAGACCGCCGCATTCAACCACTCTGCCACTCCTCCGTAGGATGTGAAAACGGCACGCGATCCAATTGGATGCGTGCCGCTGAAAGTTCTGGCGGAGAGTCAGGGATTTGAACCCTGGAGACGCTTTTGGCGCCTACACGATTTCCAATCGTGCTCCTTCGGCCACTCGGACAACTCTCCGTGAATGCAGGGGCTATTGTACCGTAAGTTAGGTGGGATGCAACAGTAATTCTTGGAAAAGGGGGCAAAATTGCTCCGCTCCCTCCACAACTGCCTCCGCTAAGATGGTTGAGCCAGTTCATTTTCCCAGGGAGGCACCGTGTTTCCGGCCGTACTCGCAGTCACGCAAAGCGCCGTCTCGGCTTCCGTCATTGCATCCGAAAGCGTCGCGATTCCACTCGCGTTCGAGCTGCTCGCTGTCGTCGTTGCAGCGGCGACGGGCGCGCTCACGGCTCGCGAAAACAAGCTCGACCTCGTCGGCGCCATCGGCCTGGCGGTGCTCGTCTCGCTCGGCGGCGGTCTCATCCGTGACGTGATCTTGCAGGAGGGCAATGTCTACATCCTCCGACAGCCGCTTGCCCTGCCCGTCGCCGTCGCAACGGCCGCGGCGGTGTTCACATTTCCCGTTATGGTCGAAAAACCCGACCGCCTCGTGGCGATACTCGACATCTTCTCCGTCGGTCTGTTCGCCGTCATGGGCGCAGATAAGACGATGCTCTACGGCTATCCCGCCATCACCTGCGTCATGATGGGCTTTTTCACCGCCGTCGGCGGCGGTCTGCTGCGCGACGTCTGCCTCGCCCGCGTGCCCTATATCTTCCAACGCAGTAACCTGTACGCGATTGCGGCGATCGCAGGCGCACTCACCTACATCGTTCTCGTGCAATGCCTCGATATTTGGAACATCGCCGCGGCCGTGATAGGCGTCGCCGTCACCATGGCCGTCCGTTGGTGGTCCATCCGCTACAACATCATGAGCCCCACCGAGGTCGATCTGCACAAGCTGCCCGAACCGGTCAAAAAGGTCGCCCGCCCGGTGGTTCGCCCCGTGCGCAAGGCGGCTCAACATGTGAGTACCAAGACAAGCCAGGCTGCTGAGCAGGCCCGCCTGCGCAAAATCGAGCGTCAGCACAAGCGCGATCGCCAGCGGGAGACCCGCCGCCATCGACGCTAGCCGGCAAAGAAAACGGGTCGCCGTCCGAAGACGACGACCCTCAGCCGTTCAGCTATGCGCGCCGAATACTAGTGCTTGCGACGCTTGGACGCAGCGGCCAGGGCAGCGACGCCGGAGATGCCGACGGCCATCATCGGCAGCATGGACGCATCGCCGGTCTTGGGGAGCTTGTTCGTGGGCCTGGCGGCCGGCTTGGCAGGCTCGTCCTTCACCCAACCGCCATACAGCATGGTATCGGCCGTGACGGCATCCTTCGCGAAGTCCCACTTCTCGGCAACAGTACCGTCAGCGTTCTTCACCTTGAACCAACCCAGGAACTTCCAACCCTTGAGGGTGGGGGCGGCAGGCTCCTCAAGCAGAGCCCCGTCCTTGACGACAACGGCAACAGGCTTGCCGGCGCCGGATTCAAAGGTCACCGTAAACTCCTTGGGGAGCTTAGCCAGAATAGTCTCCGCCTTGGTCATCGTTTTAGTGAGCTTGGCATCAGCGAAATAGGTGTTGCACACCGCACAGTACCAGTGCTCGACGACGCCCTCGGCCTCAACGGTCGCAGGCTTTGCCGGAACATGGGTTGCCTTGTGGCCGAGTTTGGCAATGACAAGCGTGTTGGGGTCGGTGACCGGAGTCTTCATACCCTCATCCAGGTACAGATCACCGCAGTCCTTGCACTTCCAGTGCGCTTTCGCACCGTCCTTGTCGCAGGTAGCGGGAACTTCAGCAACCTCGACGAGCACGTGCTTGTGCACACCGAAGCTGCCGTCGGGGTTCTTGTTCAGGCCGAAGCCAGGAACGATGTAATCCTCGTTGGGAATGGAACCTTTGTACGTACCACCGGAGATTTTGAGGAGCACACCGCTGTTGTCAACTTTCCACTCGCGAACCTCGAATTGCCCGCCCTTGATTGACATCTCGGGAATCTTACTAACACCTTTGTCATGGCGTTCGAGAATGACATCTCCCTTTACGGAAACATCGCCGGTGATTACGGTTTTGGGCGCATCTAGATCATTGCTCCAAGCGCTCGTCCAAATCGCACCATCGATGCGACCGCCGGACAGGACAGCCTGACCCCAGTTCTGAACACCAGAGGAGGTGTACTCCTTGCCATCGATTTGCTTGGAGGCGCCCGTCTTGATGACACCGCCCGTCATATTCAGAATGCCGTAGTCGTCATTCTTGATGACAATGAACTTTTCCTGCTCGAACGTGCCGCCCTTGATGTTGAGAACCGCCTCGTTCTTGACGCCACCGTTCCTGACAAGCGAGGAGCCTGATTTATAATCGCCAGAATTGTTGTACACGGTTCCCGACTCGACCGTCATCGTCCCCTGATTGTCGATGACATAGTAGCTAGGCTGACCGTTATCTTCACGAATGATTCGGCCGGACCCATCCTCGGAGCTGTCCTTAATCGTAAGGGCCCCATTATTAGTAATGGCAGCCTTGCCCTTCGCGGTTCCCCCGGACAGCGTATGGCCGGCGAGGTCAAGGGTGATGGTCTTGTCCGCGGGAATGACAACAGATTCGGTCACATCGGTCAGAAGCTGAACGGTCGCATCATCGGCGGCCAGGGCGTCTGCGAGCTTCGCAAAGGTCACAACGTCACCACTGGGCTTAACCACGGCGGCAACGGCCTTCTCACTCGGCTTGACAAGCGTGCCGCCCACCCACTCATGGCCATCGGGCGCAGCCAACGCGACGGACGGGTCCTTAACGACCTTGATGGTCCCTGCGGATTCGCCGTCACAAACAAGCGTGGCTTTGGAAAGGTTGCCGCCATTGATATTCAGACCGATCGGGCCCTTGCCAGTCGCGCCACCGGAGACGCTCGTCTCGATAACGCCGACGATCTCACCAGCGCCTTTCTCGACCGTCACGACAACAGACTCGTAATCTGCGAAGCGACAAACATCGAATGCCGCCTTAGGGCTGGCCCCGCCGGCGTAAATGTTGGTACCGGCGCCGATAGTCACGTTGCCATTGTTATTGGACAGCGTGTACGCGGTGTGCGGACCGCCCTTGAGCGTGACGCCTTCCAGCTTGAGATTGCTGTAGTTCTGAATAAGAATCTTTCCGCTCGCGCTTTCGGTGGTGATGACACCGTGCCGGAACGTCAAGTTGCTACCCATCATCAGTTGGAATGCGTTGGTCTCGGTACCCGTCGAACCGACCGTGTGATCGGTCACCGTGTACGTGTGCCCGCCAAGGTCGAAGGTGAACTCCTGACCCCCGGCAACTTGAACGCCCGGTCCGGTCAGATTCTTCGTCAGCTTGATAGTACTGCCCTGCGGCTCCTTCTTGTCGACGATCGCCTTCACCGCTTCGGGCACCGAGGCGTACGCGCTGTCGCCAATCATGACGTCGCCCTCAGCCGCATGCGCGGCAGGCGCAAATCCTACGGCTGCGGCGATCATCACCGCGAGAAGCGATAGGATGCGCGGGGCCTTACTCCATTTTCTCATCGTTCGGTCCTTCCATTCGCTTACTCGGCCTTCTGGCCGCTCAGCAACAAAATACCCCGTTGCAAACAAAGGAAATCCAACCCCTGAATGACCTATCGCCAATCGTCGTGTTTTGTCACCTGAACGGTGTGCCACCAGGCCTTTAACTGCTTGATATAGATGATGCCGAGAGCGGTACAACCACCCTCGGCATCACGCCTGGACCCATATCCGATTAACGAAGAGCATGGCCTCTTGAAGTTTTATTTCGACTTTCCCCGCATCTTGACCACGATGCCGGCGACGACGGCGATACCTCCGATCACGCCCATGATCACGACCGGAATAGCGGAGTCATCACCCGTCTTCGGCAGAAGGTTCAACGGCGCAAGGACAACCTGCTGGGCAGTGGGAAACGTCGGCTGCATCGGGACGGCCGGCGCAGGCGCCTCAAGCTTCGGCAGCACCGTATCGACTTTCTCAATCACCTGCGCGAGGCCGGCATCGGCAAACACGAGGCCGCAGCGATCGCACTCCCAGTACTCGGTATTTCCCTCCGCCTGGGCCGTCGGCTCCACGGCGGGCACATGTCCGATCAGGTGCCCAAGATGCGGAATCACCTGCTCATCCAACCTGATCGTGTTGCGGCCCTCGGGATCGGAGAACGACAGCCCGCAGCCGTCGCAATGCCAATACTCAGGACGCCCGTCCACCATGCAGGTCGCCGGCACCTCGGGCACAAAGGAAAGCGCATGCTTGTGCACGTCCATGCCGCCCAGGACCTCTCCCTCGACCTTGGCCCCCTCAAGCACGACGAACGTTCCGCCGTTGTTTTGGACAACGGGGGTCGTAACGCCTTCCGCGCCTTTCACCGACCCACTCTCCATCACGACAGACGCTCCGGGTTCGATCACGAGTGCAGGAGTGCCGGGGGTCGGGGCAAAAAGCACGGCCGAATCGGCCACCGAACCCTCAATGGTGAGCTTGGCGCCCGACTTGACGGTAATCGCCGGCTTACCCGCCGTACCGCTCAGCCTATGAGCATACAAATCGATCGACAGCTCCTTACCCGCTGGAACCGTGATCGACTCCTCGACATTGTCTATCAGTACCGCGGTCCGGCCCTTAACCTCAGAATCGCTGCCAATGGCGTCGACGGCCTCCTGCAGCGTTTTGAAATTCCAGCCCGAAACCATGATGGGTCCGAGTTCAAAATCGGGGAAGAAATGCGTATCTTCGAGTGCCTGGGGATCAGCACCGGGCCCAGACTGCCCGCCATCGGCATAAGCCGACGAGGGGAGCACAGACGGAGCGCACAGCGCACCGGCGAGGAGCACGAACGTTATCACCCGTGTCATTCTCGAAAACCTCAAGCTCGACTCCTTCTTTTTCTATCTCTTAGAAGCTCAGCTGCTCAAGACGATCGAACAGGACGTCGCGGCGAGTGAGGAAGTCCCACGGGTCGAAGATCTCGTCGAGCGTCTCGGGCGTCACGGTGCACTCGGGATCGGCCTCCAGGCGAGCGCGCAGATCCAGGCCATCCACGGCGGCGTGAACGTCATCCCACACGGCCATAGAGTTGCGCTGCACGATCTTGTACGCATCCTCGCGCGAAATGCCCGTATCGACCAGGGCGAGCAGCACCTTGGAGGAATAGATCAGGCCGCGCGTGAGATCGAGATTGGCCTTCATGCGGGCGGGATACAGGATGAGACCGTCCACGATGCGGATGAGGCAGGTAAGCATGTGGTCGAGCGCCATGAAGCTGTCCGCCTGGGCAACACGCTCGGCGGAGCTGTGCGAGATGTCGCGCTCATGCCACAGCGCGACGTTATCGAACGCGACCTGGGCGTTGGCCTTCACGACGCGGGAGAGGCCACAGACCTTCTCAAGCGTAATGGGATTGCGCTTGTGCGGCATAGCCGAGCTGCCCTTCTGGCCCTTGCGGAACGGCTCCTCCACCTCGAGGGTGTCGGTCTTCTGGAGGCTGCGGATCTCGGTAGCGATACGGTCGCAAGTCGCAGCGGTAGTGGCGAGCACGCCGGCCAGGTACGCATGGTGATCGCGAGAGATAACCTGGGTGGACAGAGGGTCGTGTGCCAGACCGAGATGCTCGCAGACATACTCCTCGACGAACGGGTCAATGGAGCTGTAGGTGCCAACCGCTCCGGAGATGGCTCCAAAGGCGACGTTCTTGCGGGCGTCCACCAGGCGGTCGAGATCACGCTTGAGCTCCCAGGCCCAGCTGCCGAACTTCATACCGAAGGTCATGGGCTCGGCGTGGATGCCGTGGGTACGGCCCACGCACAGGGTGTCGCGCTCCTCGAACGCGCGGCGGCGGCAGATCTCTCCGAGCTTACGCACGTCCTCGATGATGATGTCGGTCGCCTGGACGAGCTGGTAGCACAGGGCGGTGTCACCCAGGTCGGAGCTGGTCATGCCGTAGTGGACCCAGCGGCTGGGCTTGGGCTCGCCCTGCGGGACCTCGGCGTCGATGTGCTCGCCCATGTTGGTGAGGAAGGCGATGACGTCATGATGGGTGACCGCCTCGATAGCGTCGACCTCGGCCCTATCGAACCCGGCGTGCTCACGAATCCAGGCAGCATCCTCTTTGGTGATGCCGCACTGGCCGAGTTCGGCCTGGGCCTCACAGGCGAGCACCTCAATCTCCTGCCAAACGGCGTACTTGTTCTCGAGCGAGAAGATGTGGGCCATCTCAGGACGGGCGTAGCGATCGATCATGACGAGGGCTCCTTTCATGAAAAGAGCCCGACACCTCCACGGTACCGGGCTCTTATGGCTTCGATGGAGCGGGTAACGGGACTCGAACCCGCGAATGTCAGCTTGGGAAGCTGATGCCTTACCACTTGGCGATACCCGCGTGTGGTTAATCCTACCACGCGCACTCCCGCACAGGCAACCGACGTCTTTGCGCTCTTTCTTTGAAAGAAAACAGGCAAAAAACGAAGGCCTTGTGAACTGCTCGCCGCATGGCGTCGTCTTGAACTGGGAGACAGCACGAACGGTCAGCTTTTCTCAGCTTCTTACCAAAGCAACGACAGACGAATCGAGATGCTCTCGGGATTTCGCATCGTAGCATCGCCCCACGGGCAATGCACCACAAACACAGCCGCCCGCGTTCAACCACGAGACCACGGGAGGGCACGATGATCGACAAGAGGAAGAAACCGACACGCGGGCTGATCGGAGGTGGAAACGCCAAAAAGGGACGTACGGCAACCGAAGGAGCCGCGGCGCGGCGGGCGCGCGGGCGACGACGGACTTATCCCCTGCCGGGCGCGACACTCAACGCTAGAGCTCGTACCATTCTCATATTCATCCTCATATCTGCAGCATTTTGCGCGCTCTCAGGTCTCGTGGGACCCTGGTCGCGCAACGCGTTCGCCGCAGATGGATACACGCATACATTCCCTAACGGCAATACGGTTGAGGTGCATCCCGACGGGACGATCACGGGCACCTGCGTGATGTCGGGTAACGCCGTTGTGGGGGGCAAATTCAGCGGAAAGGTCACCATGCCGGACGGCGCGACGTACCCCGCACTCTGTTACGAAGTGGTCATCGGGGTGCCGAATCACAGCCTGTACCCGGGTCCCTGCGACGGCTCATATCCTTTTGAGGCAAAGCGAAACCCAAACGGCACGTACTTCGTATTGATCAAAAGCCAAAACGCAGCGGCCGGTGCACCGGGCACCGTGCCAAGCACCTATCCTTACCAACGCTGCTGCACCAGAGAATGGAAGCTCGTGCTCGATATGGACGTCGAGTTCGCCAAGCGCTCCAAGGCGCCGAACCTGACTGACGGCAACTCGGCATACACACTGAGCGAGGCCTCCTTCGACATATACGACGCCGCGGATGAGCGCAAAGTTACCTCCATCACCATGGATGCCAGCGGCAAAGCCCGCTGCAAGCTCGCCCCCAACAAGAACTATTACGCCGTGGAAACCAAGGCGCCCCAGGGCTACAAGCTGCATCAGGGCCGCATCCCGTTCCATGTGGACCCCAAGGGCACCGCGATTGTATTCGAGGACGCGCCGGGGACCGTCTCCCTCACCGTTCGCAAACAAGATGCCGCCACCGGTGGCGGAGCACAGAGGGGCCTCTCCCTAAAGGGCGCCCAATACGAAGTGACCTCCTTGTCGACCCAGGGATGGAAAACGCATATGACAACGGATGAACGCGGCGTCGCCACGGCGACGAACATCCCTCTAGGCCGTATCTCCGTGGTCGAGACAAAAGCACCCGAAGGCTATCAGCTCGATCCGACCGTGCATACCTACGAGGTGAACGGCGGCCAGCTTGGGACATCGGGCGTGTTCGAACTCTCACCCAAAGAAGGTTACGGCGAAGTGCCCTGGGCATTCGATATCGAGGTGGTGAAATACCTCGAAAATGGCGACGAGGGCTCCGGATTGCAAAAGCCGGGTGCCAAAGTACGCTTTGACATCATCTCAAACTCGACCGGCAAAACCGTCGGCTCCATCACGACCGACGACCGCGGAAGAGCGTCGAGCGCGGGCAGGTGGTTCGGTGAGGGATCGCGCATCGACGGCATCAAGGGCGCCATCCCCTACGACCGAAAAGGATATACCGTCCACGAGGACCCCGACAGCACGCCCGCGGGCTATCAACCATGCCCCGATTGGGTCATTGGGACCGACCAGATGGTAGACGGAAGCACGTTGCACTACATCGTCGACAATGACTTTGTCGGATCGCGGGTGCAAATTGTGAAATGCGACGCCACCAGCGGTCAGCCCATCCCACTCGAAGGGTTCGCGTTTCAGGTGCTCGACAAGCACAAGAAACCGATATCCCAGGAGGTTTGGCATCCCAATCATGCGGTGATGGACACTTTCACCACCGACGCCACGGGATGCGTTACGTTGCCCGAGCCGCTCGAACCGGGAACCTATTACATCCGGGAAATGAAAGCCGTGAAACCCTATCTGATCAACGGGGACGAAATCGAATTCGACATTGCCGACGACGCCGAAACGCAACCGCTGACCGTCGTGCGCATCTCAGACGAACGAGCGACGGGATCGGCGTCGATCGTTAAACGCTGCGCCGATGACTCCTGCCCATGGTGCGAGGAGGGAAACGCAATCGAAGGCGCGCGCTTTATCGTGGTAGCCATGGAAGACATCCTGAACCCGAGTGGCTCCGTCGATATGCCCAAGGGTACGACGGTCGAGCTCGACCCCACCGACGAGAGCGGCGTGGCCCGTATCGATGGGCTGCCGCTCGGCAGCGGAACCGCTCGATATGCGTTCGTCGAGGCCGAAGCGGCACCGGGACACATTCTCGACCCCACCCCCATACCCTTCACCCTGAGCTGGGTCAACGCGGAAACACCCGTGGTCGACATCGAGGTGACGCATCAGAACGCCCCCACCGAAACCGTCATACATAAGACCGATGCGTCGACGGGAGCGCCCCTGGCCGGAGCATCGTTCGATGTCTGGCCTCGACAACTCGAATTCAAACAGCAGGTTGAGCCCGAGCGGATGGCCAGCGACGGGAATCTGGGGTCGCTGCTGATCACGAACTGCATCGGCGCTCGCGACTGGGAGAACGTCGAGATCCGACTTGACCAAAAGGTCGACTACGCACTTGCCAGGGCGTCGGTCCCCGTCGGCTACTCCTTGCATCTCACCCGAATTTCTGACAGCGGAGAAAAGGAGGTTGGAACCTTTGAGCCCGATGTGACGCGTGGCGCCGAGCGCGTAACGCTCGGCAATACGGACGACATGCTGGAGCCCGGCACGTATCGGATCGATCTGCTTGATGCAGACGGGACGGCCGTACACGCCGACTACGAAAAGGAACTCCGCATCGAAGCGGGCACGTCACACCTCATCGCCTACACTCCGGGCATATTCGGCATGAAGGGACAGGTTTCCGTCGAAACGAGAGATATCGAACTCGAATCATATGAGACCGACAACTTTGACTTGAATGGCGATCTGGCCATCATCAGAGACGTTAAACCGGGGTCGTATCGGTTAAGCACAACATCGACCAGTGATGAGAAGTTGAGCGCAAAAACGGATGTGGAGATTGCTTTTGGCGAACCGGCTCATGTGCAATGGCGTGAGTCCCAGCTCTATCGCACGGATCACACACTCGTACCATATGCCAAGAAATATCTGGATGCGGCGTTTTCCCGTGCAGGCATATCAACGATGACGGACGAACATGGAGACATAGTCCTAACGCACCTTCCGATGCTGCCGCATGAACTCGACGCGCTCTTCAACCTGATTGCGCTCGAAGAGCAGCAAGATCAACCCCGGCATATGGTTGGACCGATCATCCGTGAGGCCGAAGAGGAGGCGTTGACCTGGTGCGTTCAGGAAATGCATGCACCCGCCGGATACGTTGTCAACAGAGAGGTTCACACATACGCAACCCAAGTCATGCCGAACGAAGAGGGGGCCGCATCCCAGCGCATCGACATGGCCAACGACTACACCAAAGTCGAAATCACGAAGCGGGCATCTGAAACCGAGGAGCCGCTTGCGGGCGCGCTGCTCGAACTCACGGACGGAGAGGGCAACGTTATCGAAAGTTGGACGAGCACAACGGAGGCCCATCGCATCGAACGGCTCGAACCGGGATCCTACACGCTGACAGAACTCAGATCTCCCCACACACACGAGCCGGCCGCAGCGCTCACGTTCAACGTGAAACCAACGACGGACGTCCAGATGGTCTCACTCCACGACAGTCCGATTAGCGTGTCGGGCAAAATCGATAAACGTCAGGAGATTGCGAAACCCGTTGCCACGGACGCAGAAGCGAATGGAGATGGCCTCAATCGCGCGAAGGCGCGGAAAAGCGAAGACAGCTCGTTCTCGTACGCTCTCGACTATCGAAATGACAGCTCAAGCTGGGTGGATGAGTTCACCGTTGAAGACAATCTCGATGCGGCCGAAAACGGCATGGCTGAGCTGACGGGCATCACGACCGGGCGGGCGCACGGCGATTACGACGGGGAGTTGAACGTTTGGTATCGCACGAACCTCGACCGAGAAGACGACGCGGAGGAAGAGAACGCCAATGCAACGCTTGCAGATGGGCACGCGAACCCTTGGCTTGGCGATGCGGCAGTTGCGAACATCGTCGGCGCAGATGGTCGAGTGAAGGACTATGGGGGCTGGAGACTGTGGAAGGAGGGGGTCTCGGCCACTGAGAGCACCTTCTTGTCCGTCTCCGATCTGCCCCTTGAATCGGGCGAGGTCATCACCGACATCCGTCTCGAGTACGGGTGCGTGAACAAGGGCTTTACGTCGAGACCGAGCCAATGGGATGGCGCGGATATCAAACATCCGCATGACGATTGGAACCCTGTTCCCCCAACACATGGAAAAAAGCAGGATGCAGACGGGGAGTCGACGGACGCATATGCGCCAACGCTGATCCATATGTGCGCGCTGCCCGCGTACACCGGCGGCAGTTCGATAGACAACCGCGCTCATGTTTCGCTCTACCGCAATGGAGGTGGTGAAGGCCTTGAAGCGCATGACAGCGACGCCGTCCATCAAGAGGCGGCAAAGGTGCAGGCACATCCAATCATCAGCCTCGATCAGACAGGAGCCGCCCCTTTGCTCAGAACTGCAGTTGGCCTCTCCATCGCAAGCATCGTCGCCGCAGGATACGCATGGCAACGAAAGCGCTGGCGAAGCGGTCGAACGGCGAGTTCTGCTGACTTGCGTCCTAAGCGCGATTGCGGGCGCGGGACTCTCTGCAGCCGAATCACTCACATCCGCTGAACGGAAGACGAGAGACCTGCGTGAAAGAATTCGATTTCAGCCAAAGTCTAAGGAGAGAGGATGCGCCGATCTGGATTGGAGGTCCCTTGCTCAAATCAACTCCGAAATCGTGGGTTGGATCACGGTTTCGGGCACAAGCATCGACTTGCCCGTTGCCCTGCCGTCAAAGAACAAGGCGCGCGATTGGTACCTCGATCACGACGCATGGGGGAAGCGCAGCGAACTCGGCTGCCCCTACCTTGACGTGAGATGCGAGGAACGAGGGGCGCACCTGCTCGTGTTCGGACACAGACTTGGCCGATCGCACCACATGTTCACCGAGCTCGCAGGAACTCATGAGCAATCCACCTTCGATGCAATCGGAAACGCAACCTGGAATAGCCGAGCGGAAAGCGAGGTATTCGAACCGGTTCTCTCACTTGTTGTCGACAAAGACGACGCCCTCATACAACGGTTCGAATTCGATTCGCCTTCGGAGCTGCGAGACTGGTTGACCGATTTGCTGGCCCGCTCCGCCGCGCATACAGGAAACGCGTCCGACATCGCTCTGGAAGCTCGTCGGGCTCTCACCCTTGTGACATGTGCGGAGGCACGGCGCGGCGGGCGGCGGCGGACCCTTATTGTGTTTGCCACTCGATAAGGAATTGCGAACGGCTGCCGATGCAACGAACCCCGGGGTTTTCCCCGGGGTTCGCCCTTCGATGATTCGATATCAGTCCCTCGACGCGGCTCGCGTCTCGAAATCGATTTCGTCCAGCTCTTCGCCCTTCTGCTGTTCAGCTTCGACACGTTCGGCACGGATGCTCTCGGGCGTCGACCACATGCCGCCCAAGAAGAACGAGAGGCCCAGACCGAGCAGAACGGCAACGGTGGCCCCTATGAGATATTGGACCCAATGTTCCTTGATGAACTGAATCACACGTCCCCCTCAGGCATAAACCGTTACGAACGACGGATGACTTCGGTCACCACGTCAGACACGACGGCGACGTTCTCAAGGTCGACGTTATAGGGCTGATCCTCCTCGGTGCGAGCAAGGGCGAAGCCGGTACCCTCCACACCGCCGATGGTCAGCGAGCGGAGACTCATGTTCATTGCAACCTGAGCATCGGTGGTGACATACGGCATATCAACCGTGGGGTACTCGTGATGGAAATCGGAGCTCACACGCTGGACGAGCTTAGTGATGCGCTTATCTCCCTTGAGAACTCGCTCCTCGCCCTCGGTGGAGAGCATCGCGACCTGACCGGCACCGACGCTCTCGAGGTTGATGAGGAACACGCCGCGAAGCTTATCGCGATGGGCATCAAGGAAGGCCTGCATACCAGCGTTCCCGTTTTCGGAAGCGCCGGTCGCGACGAACCAGATGTCGTGACCGAGCAGCTCGTCGTCGCCCATGTCCGCAATGGCCTCGCGCAGCTCCTCCTCAGACGCATCGCCGAACGGGGCGGCACCGCCCTTCCAGTCATCGTCGTCAAAGTTGTCCCAAGAGCCGATATCGTGACCGCTACGCTTGGCGTCGAAGGAATCGTCAACGCCGAGCCAGTCACTCATGCTGTCCTCGTCCTTCTTTTTGCGACCGAAAAGACGGGACAGACCTCGACGCGGCTTCTCAGGCTCGGGTGCCGGAGCGCTGATGGTCTCGAATGCACCCTCGGGAGCGTAGCCTTGCTCAAACGGAGCGGGGGAGCTGATGACCGTGAAAGCGCTGCGGGCCTCAGCGGCCTGCTCGTCGAGAACGGGGGCCGTCACAGAAGGAGCGGCGGGAGCGGGCGCGGCCATGGGAGCGGCGAAAGGATCCACCGGGGTCGCCGACGGATCGGGAAGATCGAACAGGGATGCGCGATTGGCGGTCTCGGGTGTGCGGGGCTTGGGCGCCGATGCGGTGCTGGGGACGTTGATCACACGCTGGGGACGGGCGGGGACGGCACGGTTGACCTCGGCCATAAGCGAGTCGACCGTTTCGACCGGCTGCACGGGCATGGCCACGGTACCGGAAAGATCGACCGAGCTCTCCTCCGCGGGCATGGTGAACATCTGCGTCGCACCGTCGGCGGAAGCCTCCTCGACCGATCCGTTCGGGGAGGGGGCGACAAAGGTGTCTTCGATTGCAGGAACGTCGTCATCGGAAGCGGAAGCGACATCGGGATTAGTAACATCCTCCATGTCGGCACCGGAGTCGAAGGAGTCATTCTGGGAGCCATCGTCCCCAGTCTCAGGCTGCTCGACCTCGGACTGGTCAACCTCAGCCTCAGGTTCGGACTCAGCCGCCGCATTCTCCGCGAGGGGCTCCTCCTCGATAACCTCATACTCGGCCTCGAGGATATAGTCATCCTCCTCGACGGGCGCGAACGCCTCGACGAAAGCGGCATCGTCCTCAACCTCATCGGCGGACTCGAGAACGTCTTCCTCGACAAACGCCTCCTCGGCGTCATCGATGCGCTCTTCCGCGACTTCCTCGATTGCAACGGGCGCGGATTCTTCAGCCTCGATGGGCTCATGCTCAGCGAATTCAGGAGCCGGGACCACGACGGAGGCAGCCGGGGCGTCGCTCTCATACACGAAGGAGCAGGACTCGGGCATCATTCCCAGGGCGCGAATGACATCGGCACCGAAACGGATGTTGCCCTCGGAGTTCACGCGGAACGGCGGCTCATCCTCAGCAGCGACGTCCAGGTCGAGCTCGACCTGGCCCATCTCATCTTCGGGAAGCTCATTTGCCACGACCTGCTCGGCGGCGTGCTCGTCGACAGGAGCCTCCTCGGCGCTTTCGGCATTCACAACGGCGGTGTGATCGGATTCGACGATCTCGAAGACCGCCGTCCCCTGCTCGACGGGTTCCTCCTCGACGACAACCCCCTCGACATCCGCATCTTCGTCGGCGGGATCGGCCTCGGTCAGGTTGACAGCCGTCATCCCGGCCTCGAGCTCGGCGGCGTTCATTGTGGACGTAGAGCCGAAATCGACCGCCTCGACGGCGTCCTCATCTTCGGGCTGCTCGCTCTCCGCGCCCTCGACGGTCAGCTCATCCTCTGCGCCCTCCTCCATCTCATGCGGATAGGAGGCCTGGGCAGCGGCAGCGGCCTCTGCAGCGGCGATGGCCTCCTCGAGGATGCGCTGCTGCTCGGCAAAGTACTCGTCGGCCGGCTGATCGGAAGGGAACTCCTCGCCCATCTCGTACGGGGCAACGGCGTCCATGACGCCGAGCATGGCCGCGACGGAGGACTTGTTGCACACGGCGCCCGTGGTGTAGGGCAGGAAGAAGCGATTGGCGATGATGGCGATGCCGTTCGCAAGCGGAATCAGGGCAGCCACGATGGCGAGCACCCACAGGACGACCTTTGCCGGATCGGGCAGCGGAAGCACGCGCACGATGGCAAAGATAGCGGGGGCGACCATGCAAGCGGGAAGGAGCTTCACGATGAGCGGACGGTACGCGGCGAGGGGCTCGGAGCTCAGCAGATCGGCACGCGGAGAGTCGTAGTGCGCCACAACGACCACCGGACGGTTGCGGGGAGATGCGAGCGGACCCGTGGCCTTGTGGTAGGCGATGACGTTCTGGCTCAGACCGCCGGAACCGAGATTGGAAAGAACGGGGCGACCGGAGCGCTCGAGGACGAAGAGAACCGCAGCGGCGACAGCGAGCAGCAGGCCCACAATGCCGGCAGGCCCGCCGATGCCGGCGAGCACGGCGCCGACGAACACCGCGATGCCGAGGCCGGCCTGGACGACCTTCGCCGAACCGCTCGCGCTGAACTCCTGCACCTCGGGCGCGAAGCCATGGTCGGAAAAGATCTTCGCGATCACATCCGCGGCGGCGCGCTCTTCCTCGCTGCAAGCAGGGGTGATACCGGTGTTCTGAAGCAGATGGCTCAGGTATTTCTTCGTATTCGCCATGTGGACTCCACATCGAACTCGTATGCGTGCAAACGCGCTGTAAGGACAACGCGCATGTATAGTCGCCAGTATACCCTTACTTGCGCCCTACCTGCCGAATTTTGACTTGGCAAGGCCTCTCGAACAGGTGCGTCGCGGACCCTCCACACCAGCTGCCCGCCATTTGTCTTGCACTAAAATGGGTGGGTGGATACATAATTGTGCCCAAAGCAGTATCAAGCTGAAAGGGAAGTACCGCCGTGCACAGCACAACCGCGCACACAAGCGAAACACATCCTGACATGCCGAAGCCGTCCAGGCGGGTCGAGGGCGCACGCAGGATGCTCAACCTCCTATTCTCCCTGCACGTCTCCCCACGCCCACTCACGACGAGCGAGATCGTCGATGACCCCGAAATCGGATACCTTGGCAAAAAATCGGCGACACGAGACAGCCGCTGCAAGGCGTTTAGACGCGACCGAGAGACCCTCGCCGAGCACGGGGTTCACGTCCGCGAGGTCCTGCCGCAATCTGCGGGCGGCATCGCGGTAAACGAGGAAAGCGCTTGGGCGATCGATCGCGAGCGAACACATGCCGCCCAAGGAGTTCTCTCGCCTTATGACGCCGAGGAGATCGTCTGCGCCATCGACCAGGTCTTCGAGCTCCATGCGGACGACCCGACCCTATGGCCGCTGCAGACGGCGCGCACCAAGCTGTGCGAACTCGCCGGCAGAGACCCGTCGTCACCCGAGCGGGCAAATGAAGGCAGGGCTGACTTGAAATCCATCTGGAACGCGTTCGACCGGCTCAAGCCCGTCGAGTTCATCTATCGCGACGCTCGCGGCATCGAGAAGAAACGCATGGTGGATACCTACGGCATGTTCACGCATGGAACGCATTCCTACCTTGTCGGATTCGACCACGATGCCGAAGACCTGCGCACCTTCCGCACCGACCGCATCCTCTCCGCGAAGCACGCCCCCGACACGCGCCCTTCCTATGTAATCCCCGCCGAATTCGATGTCACAGGTCACCAATTCCTGCCGTTCGACTTCTCCCGGACGGCCGCGAGGCCGTGCACCTTCACGTTTCCCGCGGGAATCGCGGCTGAGGAACTCGCGCTCATCACCCAGGGTAGGGGCGAACTGGCACAAAGCGACGACGCATGGACCTGGGATATCGCGGTGCGAGACCTCGACGCCGCGGCATCCTTCACCCTCGAGCACGCCAACCTGGGCATGCGGGCGCAGGCCCCCAGCGAGCTCGCCGGGCTGGTTCGCGACCACATCGAAAAGGCGGTGAGCGCACATGAGTAGCGTCAACAAGCGCGCCCTCTCATCCGAAGACCTGCTGCAGACCGCGCTCAACCTCATGGAGCGCCTGACGACCGCCTCAAGCGCCAGCGTCGACGCGGCGTCATTCGCGCGCGACGCATCCATTTCCCTCGAGCAGACAAATGAGGTTGTCGAACTGCTGCAAGGAGTTGCCGATGAACGCAGCGGATCGCACATAGCCCTCGACTACCAAGATGGAGCGATAACCCTCTCGGGCGACGCAGGCCGCCTGGACCCCGTGCGGCTCACGCCGGCAGAGTCGCTGGCCCTGCGCCGCGTGCTCACGACCTGCAACATCGGTGACGACGTGCGCGGGCGCGTCGAGGCGGCATTGTGCGCCGGCCCCGAAGCGGACAACGAGACCACGGTCGATAAAACCATGGGTGGCGATCGGCTGCTCGGCGGTTTCTACCCTGTAATATCCGAGGCCATCGCCATCGGAGCGCGTCTCGCCATCTCCTACCGCGCCGGCGACGAGTGCAGCCCGAGCGCGCGCCTGGTCGACCCCAAGTTCATCGAGGTTTCCGGTGACGCCGCGTATCTCGTGGCCTGGAACGTTGAGAAGGACGCCCAACGCAGCTACCGCCTCGATCGCATCGCGAATGCCGAGATCACCGACGATTCCGTTGAGCGCCACGATTTCTCCCCGTATTCTGCCGCCGAAAGCCTGCGCGCCCATGGTGCAGACGCGACCCTACGCTTCGTGAACAGCGGCGAGCTCGCATCTCGTGATTGGGAGGGCATCCACCGAGACACCGCGGACGAGCAAGAGGATGGCAGCGCACTGGTCCACATCAGCTACACGTCCGCGCCCTGGCTTTTCTCACAAATCGCGGCCGCAGCCGGAGCCATCGTCATCGAAGAGCCCGAGAGCCTGAAAAACGACTTCAGAACGTGGGCGAAATCGCTGCTATAAGCAAATGGGGCGCTCATGGGCGCCCCATTTATTACGCAAGCCCCAATACGCCGCGCTCTTTAGCGACGCTCATGGCTCTCGCGCCACATCTCCAGGTACCTGCCGACTTGACGAACCTCGATCCGCTGATGCGGGGCGGGAAGGGAATTCAGGAACTTCTTTCCGTACCCCTTGCTCACCAGACGTGAATCGGCCAGCACCAGCACGCCGGCGTCTGTCGACGTGCGAATAAGACGGCCGGCAGCCTGCTTCACCTCGAGCACCGCCTCCGGTAATGAGTAACGCGCCCAGGCGCGATCCTCGCGGGCACCGCGCTCGCATGAGAGCGGGTCGCTCGGGCTGGCGAACGGAAGCTTGGGGATAACAACGCAGCGCAACGTGTCGCCAGCCGCATCAAACCCCTCCCAAAACGCCTTCAACGCAAACAGCGAGCTCTTCTCATTCGAGAGGAAGCGGTCGCGCAGGATCTTTGCGGAGGTCGTGCGGCGCTGGCAGTCGAGCGCGAGACCACGCTGCGCGAGCCGGGGCTCTACGCGGTCGTACAGTTCCTCCATGTCGCGTCGGTTGGTGAACAGCGTGAGCGTGCTACCGCCCATGGCGATATGAACATCGACGAGCAAGGTTTCGAGCGCCGAGAGGTACGCATCGCGGCTGCGCGGATCGGGCATATCCGATGCCACCACAACCGCCATGTTGCGCTCGAAGTCATAACTCGAATCGAGATGGACGGAACGAGAGCTCGACGACGAAATACGGTCCAGACCCACGGCGTGCTGGAAATGATCGAAGCTGTCCGAAACCGTCATGGTCGCGGAGGCGAAAATCGCGGTGTGAACCTCCGGCAACCATTCCTCCGCAAGAGCCTCGCCCACATCAAGTCGCTCGGCGGTCAGACATTCACCGCCCGCTTTGAGGCGACGATTGACCTGGCAAGAATATACGTAGCGGTCGTCCGCCCCATCGAGGATGAGCCTAAGGCCATCGCGAAGCTCGCGCATGCGACGCTGCCCGTCCGCGACATCGGTCACTAGGTCGGGCTTCTCCTCGGCCACGGTCTCCACGAGTGATGCCAGGTTCTTGGTCGCCTCGTCCAGAGCGTCGAGCGCGGTGCGACCCACCTCCTCAAACCCAGCCCACGCCATGGAATCGCGCAAGTCATTGCCAATCCACATGTTCGCGTTGTCGTAGCCGCCCTCGGACCGAGCGGCGCGGGCGAGTTCGCGCACCGCGTCGAACAGCTCGGCCATGGCAAGAGAGGCGCGCTGCGTACTAGAGGACGCCTTCACAGTGAGGCCCATGAACAGTGTTGCCGCGACGCTCAGCGCCAGGTCGCGGGCGATCTTGCCAAGTGCCCCGGCGCGATCGCCTCCCAGGCGCTCAAACACCGCACGGCTCTCGTCGGCAGACACTTTGATGGCCCATTGACGACGCGCTTCCGACTCGATGGAATGCGCCTCATCAACCACCCAGTGACGAATGGGAGGCAAGATCTTGCCCTCAGCGGCAACGTTGCGGAAGAGCAGGGAGTGATTCGTCACAACCACATCGACGCGGGCCGCACGACGGCGCGAGCCGTGAACCATGCATTTATCGGGGTAGAACGGGCACAGGCGGCGCGCGCACTCACGGGAAGACGTGGTGAGGTCGGCCTTGTTCACGCTGCGCCAGCGAATACCCAGCCCATCAAGGTCCCCCGTGGGAGACTGGCAGGCAAACGCATATAGAACGGCGATGGCAGTCAGGGTGTCCGCCGGGTCGCGGTTGGTCTTGATTTCCTGGGCGCGGGCAAGGCGGTCGAGCTTGCGCAGGCAGGGATAGTGGTCGTAGCCCTTGAGGGCGCAATAGGTGAGACCACCGTCCATCTCACGAGCCAAACGTGGGAGCTCGTGGTAGATCAGCTGGTCGGCAAGGTTGTTCGACTTCGTCGCAATACCGATGGTCACCTTATTTCTTCGGGCTAGCTCCGCCATGGGAACGAGGTAGGCGATCGACTTGCCAACGCCGGTACCGGCCTCGATCACGCGGTGCGTGGAGGTGGCGAGCGCGTCGCGTACTTCGACGGCCATCTGCACCTGCTCCGAGCGCGGCTCGTATCCGGGATACATCCTGTTGACCAGGCCGCCAGGCGCAAAGCACTCCTCAATCTCCTCGCGCGAGGGAACCGAAACTCCAACGAGCTCGTCCGCATCCACACGGGCCGCGGAGCCGATCTCCGCCTCCTCGTAACCCTTGAGAAGCTCGTATCGAGAATCGACAAGAGAGAACACCGCATCGGGTTCCTCAGCGGCCAAGAAGCTGAAAATCGGACGGTACGACCACGGAACGTCCGGATGCATATCCGCCAAGCGGCGCATGAGGCCGGCGGGAAGGTCGGCTAGGCCGCACAGAAGAATGCGCCACACGCCGCACAGCGCCTCAACATCGGCATTTGCGCGATGCGACACGCTCTCGCAGCCAAAGAGCTCGGCCATGACGGCGAGCTTATGCGACGCCAGGCGCGGCAGCGCGATGCGGGAGAGCGCGAGCGAGTCTATCCAGATATCGGAAACATCGGCTCCACCTGGAACCTGCTCGATGAACCCGCGGTCGAATGCCGCGTTGTGCGCAACCACGGGACACCCGCCAACGAACTCCGCCAGGGACGCCACAGCGTCAACTGCCGAGGGCGCATGCGCTACATCGGCATTCGTGATGCTCGTCAGCTTGGTGATTTCCTCGGGTATCAGCCCGCTCGGTTTCACAAAGGTGTCGAAGCGATCCACAATCTCGCGGCCGCGCAAGCGGGCGGCCGCGATTTCAATCAACTCGCTATCGCGGTGCGACAATCCCGTGGTCTCCGTATCGAGCACGATGACGTCGTCCTCTATCAGGCCAAACGAACGAGTTTCAGCGCGCTGGGCGAGTGTCGCATAACGCTCCACAATCGCCGCCGGCGTGCCGGGCAATACTGCGGCAGCCATCTCGAGCGGCGTAGCCGCCGCGGCGACGCTCATCGAGCGGCTCGCTCGAGGGCCAGCTCGACCAGCTCGGCGCACAGGTCGCTGAAGGCGATGCCGGCGTGACGAGCCTCGTCGGGAACGAGGGACTCGGATGTCATACCGGGGATGTTGTTCGTCTCGAGAATGATCGGGCCATCCTCTGTCACGATGACGTCGGTGCGAGAGATGCCGAACAGGCCGAGCGCCTCGTGTGCACGGCAGGCAATGTCCTGGACCTGGGCGTACACATCTTCGGGCAACTGAGCCGGAATACGATGGATGTCGTTGGGGTCGGCGTACTTAACCTCGAGGTCGTAAAACTCCGACTGCTGCGGCATCATGATTTCCACCACGGGAAGCGCGCGCAGGGTCTTACCATCGCCCAAAGCGGCAACGGAGCACTCAACACCAAAGACACGATGCTCAACCATGACCTTATCACCATGCTCAAAAGCAAGCTCAATGGCGGCCGTGAGTTCCGAGGGATCCTTCACCAGAGAGATGCCATAGCTCGAGCCGTTTACAACCGGCTTGACGAAGCTCTGGGGGCCCACGATCCCGACGATCTCGTCAATCGACGGCATATCGGCGCGAGTGAAGGTGACACTCGGTGCAACGGGCAGACCTGCGCGACGATACAGCAGCTTGGAAAGGTCTTTGTCCATTGCGATACCGCTCGCCAGGGAGTTTGACCCGGTGTAGGGGATGCCGAGGAACTCCAGGATGTGCTGGGTCATGCCGTCCTCGCCGCCAAAGCCGTGCAGGGCGATAAAAGCAACGTCGTAATTGCCGTTTTCCAAACGAGAGAGGAAGCCCCGCTCGCCGGGATCGACTATTTCAACCGTGCCGTAGCCAGCCTCGGTGAGGGCAGCAGCGGCGTTCTTGCCCGACGCAAGCGAGATCTCCCGCTCATCCGAGATGCCGCCTGCCAGAACCGCCACCTTCATCTCATGACGCTCTTTGCCAGCCATGTCGCCGCCTTTCACCATTTTCCCCACGCGACCTGCAACGCGAGGTGTCTATTTCACGCAATAACCGTGCGCTTCGCCATGAAGCGCACAACAATACCCTATTGTATAGGGTAACTATGCACCTGGGGGCCAATCACCCCATCACCCGAAAGGCGACAAATGGAACGCACCAATCGTTCTCGCGATATTCGTCAATTCGACCTCGATGACCTCAAGGAGCTCATGAAAGAGCTCGGGCAGCCCGCGTTTCGCGCCAAGCAGCTTTACGAGTGGGTTCACGAGAAGAACGTCTGTTCGTTTGACGAGATGACCAACCTGCCTGCCGGCCTGCGCCAGTCTCTCACCGAAACCTTTGCTTTCAAAGTCCCCACCGAGCTTGTGAAGCAGGTCTCCAAGGACGGTTCCCGCAAGTACCTGCTTGAATTCTCCGACGGCGTCTCTGTTGAGACGGTCGGCATGCCCAATCGCAACAAGCTGGCCGTCTGCATTTCCTCGCAGGCCGGATGCGCCATGGGCTGTGCCTTCTGCGCCACGGGTCTTGCGGGTCTTTCCCGCTCGCTCACCGCGCAAGAGATGGTCGACCAGGTCTTCCACGTTTCTCGTGACTTCGGCGAGCGTGTTACAAGCGTCGTCTTCATGGGCCAGGGTGAGCCCTTTGCAAATTTCGACAACACCGTTGAGGCACTTCGCATGCTGAACGACCCCGAGGGACTCGCGATCGGCGCACGTCACCTCACGGTCTCTACCTGCGGCGTCATCCCTGGCATCCGCCGTTTTGCCGAGCTGCCGGAGCAGTTCACGCTTGCCATTTCGCTTCACTCTGCGATTCAGACCACGCGCAATCAACTTATGCCCGGCGTTAAAAAGTTCACCCTTCTGCGGCTGCATGAGGCCATCCAGGAGTACGTCGAGAAGACCGGACGCCGCCCGACATACGAATTCGCCATGATCGACGGCATCAACGACACCAACCCTGAGATGCAGGCCCTTGTCGACTTCTGTGCCGGCACGCTTTGCCATGTGAATCTCATCCAGCTGAACGACATTCCCGACAGCCCGTTCCGCCCGTCGCCAATCGAGAAGGTCGAGGCGCTGCAGCGTCGTCTGACCATGCACGGCGTCGAGACCACCATCCGCAACTCCCGTGGCGGCGACATCGATGCGGCATGCGGCCAGCTCAAGCAGCGCCGCTTCCGCGCTCGATAGGGAAGAGCAACATCAATCAGACCGTTTCATGTGAAACCGTGTGACTCGCCTTCCACTCTCTCTGGTCATTCAGATACGAAAAAGACCACCCATGTTTTGGGTGGTCTTTTTTCATGACGATAACCGCATGTGAAGTCTGGTCATTTCCCTAGGCTCAGACAATGGCATGGAATATTATTTAGGTACCTTAGTATCCTAGCTCCTCCCACTGTCGTTCGACCCAAGCCTGATTGATCTTCGGATTATGAGTTGCTTGAGCTGTTCTCATTGCAACCTCTTCACTCATCGTCTGCATCGCATCATGAGAAATCGGATTGAGCTGCTCAAGTTTCCCCATAATAACTGAACCCAACTCAGTTTTATTCACGAGATACAACCCGATCCCCAAACCGGCAACTATTGAGGTCGCAAAGATCAGTGCCTGGTGAGAGCGTTTCACAACAACCGCCTAGCCTTACTCAGATTCAACCATAGAGGCGAGAATACGCTGCAGATCGTCCTCGTCCTTAAACTCGATTTCAATCTTGTTCTTGCCGCGAGTCGAACGAACCTTCACGTTCGTGTTAAATACCTGACGCAATACACGTGCAGCCTTCTTGTACGATTGCGGAGTAACCGGACGAGGTGCCCGAGGCGCATCTCCGACAGAAAACAGTGGAGCAAGATTCTCAGTCGCTCGAACCGACAAACCCTCCGCTATGACCTTCTCAGCCAACTTGATGCGAGCCTCTTCAAATGGAACGGCAAGAATCGCGCGAGCATGCCCAGCGGTCAACTTTCCCTCATACATCATCTGCTGAACAGCCTCTGGCAGATCGAGAAGCCTCAGAGAGTTCGTGATGGCAGATCGTGACTTGGACACCGCCTTCGACAAAGCCTCCTGCGTCATCCCACTGGCTTTGATAAGCTGACGATAGCCCTTGGCCTCTTCAATTGGATTCAGATCGGAACGCTGAAGATTTTCAATGAGAGCAATCTCGAGCATCTTCTGATCATCGACGTCCTTAACAATAACCGGGACTTTATCAAGTCCAGCGATCTTGGACGCCTGATACCGTCGCTCACCGGCGATAATCTCGTACTTACTTCCATTTTTACGAACAAGCAGGGGTTGGAGAACACCGTTTTCACGAATGGACTCGCTCAGCTCTTCCAACTCCGACTCATTGAAGTGTGTACGTGGCTGATTAGGGTTCGGAAAAATCTCCTCAATCGACATTTGGGTCTCAGTGGCTGTATAACCAGTCTCAGACTGAGCTTCACCCATCAAGGAACCAAGACCACGGCCAAGAGCCGGCTTCTTCTTGGGGCTAGGCACGACGAATCACTTCCTTTGCCAGATCCATATATGCACGAGCCCCCTTGTTTGAAGGCGCATACTCAATCACGGGCATTCCGTACGAAGGAGCTTCAGAGACCTTCACGGAGCGAGGGATACAGGTCTTAAACGCTATGTCACCAAAGTAGTTCTGAACTTCCTCAACAACCTGGTTTGAGAGCGACGTGCGCGAATCATACATGGTCATCAAGACGCCATACGTATCCAGATCCTTATTAATGCGACCCTTAACCATGCGCATGGACTCAAGCAACTTGGTAACACCTTCAAGCGCATAGTACTCGCATTGAATAGGGATCAAAACGCTATCTGCTGCAGCAAGTGCATTGATGGTAAGAAGGCCAAGTGACGGCGGACAGTCAATAAAGATGAAATCAAACTCGTCTTTGACCGGTTCGAGGAGATCTTTCAATCGCGTCTCGCGCGCCATTGCAGAAACAAGCTCAATTTCAGCACCTGCAAGCTGGATGGTGGCGGGAATAATAAAGACACGCTCACTCACAGTATCGTGAATCAAGTTCTCAGCAGGAACATCATGAAGCAATGCATCATATATGCACTGAGACAATCCCTCTTTATCAACACCGATACCGCTCGTACTGTTTCCCTGCGGGTCAAAGTCAACAATAAGAACCTTACGGCCTTGCTTACCAAGTGCAGCCGCCAGATTCACAGTCGTGGTCGACTTACCCACGCCGCCCTTCTGGTTGATGATTGCAATGGTATGAAGAGGTTTCGCGCTTTTCGAGCGCTTTACGTCGCGAAATCCCACATTACCTCCTGTTATCTTCTATTTGTTCTGCATTTCAGGTCTCTTGTAGGTGAAGTTTCACGTGAAACCTAAGGTTGTATTCCATTATGTTTCACGTGAAACCAGTATTCAAGCTCTACTTTGTACCATGAGAACAAATCTCGCTTAACCCAACGTAACTTTACTGAGATCGTCAATCTAACATTGCGTGCGGACCACACATTATGACCGGTATCCTTAACACACTGACACGTCGTATGCCTGAGGCCGAACCGGACATAGGATCAATTCGTCCTACTCATCTCAAATACGAGCTTTCGCTAAGCAGCGAGAATGATCAACTGATTCTTAACACTAATATGCATAGATGCTCTAGAGAACAGAATGATACCAAGCATCCCATATCATGATGATAAGTGAACTGCTCAATTGAAAACTAAACGTGTGTTACCCTTCAGAACAACAGGCGTTTAATCATCATATAGAGTTACTCATTGTATGGAGCACAGCCGCTCTTGCATACGACCACACACCATAAGTCAAAACAAGAATCCAATTACAAGTGCATGCAGTGCCTGTCTATCAGCTTGCAATTCAATAACTGGTGGATTGTTTGAAATTGCACCGCCAGCACAAAAAAACGACCGGGTGTTTCACGTGAAACACCCGGTCGTGGAACAACGTCAACAGAATTAATAGCGCTCTAGGAGGCCAAGGGCTGCTTCTTAGCGAGACCAACTGCACGAGGCAACTTTATCTGAGGCTCAGAAACCTTCTGATAGAGGAAAACGGAGCGATGGCCAAGTCCGCGAGGCAAGTCGAATTCATCACAGCCAATAAGCTCCAAACCGCAAATGGCAGCAGTCTTCTCAGCATGGTTCAACTCAGAGGCATCAGGATTTGCCTTTGCAACGACCAGATAACCATCATCCTCGAGGAACGGCGTGCCATACTCAATGATCATTGACATCTGGCCAACAGCGCGGGCAAACACAGTGTCGAACCGACCGCGCATCTTCATCGCATACGATTCACAGCGATCGTGAACGCCTTCAATATCATCTATACCCAAAGCGTCAATAAAGGCATTCACTGCATCAATCTTCTTGCCAACAGAATCAAGCAGCACACCAGAACATCCAGTATAAAGAGCGAAGGGGATGCCGGGGAATCCGGCGCCAGTGCCCATATCAAGGAAATGCTCAGGTTCAACAGGAAGGTCACGATACAGTGCAAGAGAATCGACAATATGCAGAACCAGGGCGTCATGAATATCCTTGATGCGAGTAAGGTTCATGACCTGGTTGACCTGGTTCACATATAGAAGGTGCTTCACACAACGCTCGGCAGTCTTAGCATCAAGTTCGATGTCGAGCTCAGAGGCAAAGCCGATAACCTCAGTGACAAGAGCGGCGATCTCATCGACAGACTCGTCAAACGGGCGCAGCGTAATGGTTCGGGACGTTTCATTAACCATATGTATCAATCCAATCAATGACTGAAAACCACGGAACGTGAAGTTGAGTCAAAAAAGGGGCGCATAAGCGCCCCTTGCTGTCAGGTGTATATGAGCACCTTAGCGAACGGTAATCACAACACGACGCTCAGGGTCAGTGCCCTCAGAGTGCGTGTCAATGCGATCATCGTCACGCAGAGCGATGTGAACCAGACGACGCTCGTATGCAGACATAGGCGGGAGGTTCACGGTGCGGCCCTGCGCAACGGCGCGGGAAGCTGCAGAGTGTGCCATGCCAACAACCTTGTCATGACGGCGGCTCTTGTAACCCTCGACATCAATGGAAACCGGATAACGGAAACCAAGCTTACGACTCACCAGGAGGGAGACGATCGTCTGAAGGGACTCGAGCGTGCGGCCATGGCGACCAATAAGAACAGCCAAGTCGGGAGCGGTGATGTCCAGAATCAGCTCGCCCTCGTCGCCCTCGTACTCATCGATGGGAGAGTTGGCGGCATCGAAGAATCCAAGCAGGTCGCGCACAATGGAGATGGCCACGTCGGCAATAGTGTCGAGCTCCTCGTCAGTCAGCTCCTCGCCTGCCTTATAGCGACGAGCGATCTCGGGATACTCCCCGGCGATCTCCTCTACGGACTCCTCAGCCGGAATCTCTTCAATAAGCTCTTCAGACATGTCCAACTCCATCGTTAGGTACCTAATTGGTATATATACCAGGTGTGTGACTAGCGCTTCTTGTGCGGGCGCTTCTTGTGCTCGTGACGGACAACGTCAACCTCGATCGGGGCGTTGACCATGCGGGCCTCTTCCTCGGCCTTGGCCTTGTCGATGACCTTCTGGGTCACAAAGATCTGCTGAACGACCTGCCAGGCGGAAGAAACGTCGTAGTACAGCAGAACGCCGGCGGGCATACCCCAACCCATGACGAGCATCATGACAGTCATGACAACCATCATCATCTTGGTGCTCTGCACCTGAGCGCCCGTCTGGTTGCGGGTCATGTACATCTGGGGAATGAAGGTCAGGACGCCAAACAGAATCAGCGCGATGAGGTACGGCAGCGCTGCACCGAAACCGTCGGCAAGGGCCTGGGCAGGCGAAGTGACGAGGTTCGGCAGGATGTTGAAGAAGGAGAAGCCCTTCTCAGCCGCATCCGGGAAATAGTGACCAAGGTCGCGCAAAAGGTTGAACAGCGCGACCAGGATGGGCATCTGGATCAACAGGGGCAGGCAGCCGCCAAAGGGGTTGAACTTGTTCTCAGAGTAGAACTTCTGCAACTCCTCGGCCTGACGCTGCGGATCGGCAGCGTAACGCTCCTGAATCTCGAGAAGCTTGGGCTGTAGGACCTGCATGCGGGCGGTCGACTTGATGGACTTGAGCATCATCGGGGTCAGCAGCAGGCGAATGATCACCACCAGGATGATGATCGACAGGCCCCAGTCGCCTGCGAAGCGCTGAATGAGCTCGAGCGCCTGGAAGAGAATCTGAACAATCCAGTCCCACATACGAATAATCCTTACCTTAAGAATTTGATAGTTATGGCACGGGATCATAGCCGCCAGCATGAGTGGGAACGCAGCGCAAAATGCGCCGCAGCCCGAGCCAGCAGCCTTTGACCACGCCATATGCCTGTATTGCCTCAACAGCATACTGTGAACAGGTGGGTATGTATATACACGCATCGGGCAAAAGGGGCGAAACGCACCGCTGGTACCAGTGGATGGCAGCGATGACGGCGCGCTTAAACACGCCCTTCACAACCATCCTTAAGCCCGGACGTGCTCGCGTGCGCGCGGCGGAGCAGCGACTGCAATGCAGCTTGCATATCCTCGGGAGACGCCGTGCGCGTACGCGGGGTAGCGAACAAGATGATCTCGCGACCCTCGACCGGTAAGCAGCAGGCGCGCGCCGCCTCACGCAGCACGCGCTTGCTCCGATTGCGCACAACGGCATTTCCCAGCCGTTTGGCAGCAGCGAAGGCGACCCTAGCCGGATCGCCTTCGCTGACACAATCACATATAACCATGCGAATCAGAGGATGATTTAAGCGCTTCCCCTGAGTGAACACCCGCTCGAAGTCCTGATGGGACTTGATGGTCTGCATGAGAGCTTAGTTGTCGCTCACCGTGAGACGCTTGCGGCCCTTGGCACGACGACGTGCGAGCACAGCGCGGCCGGCCTTGGTGGCCATACGGGCGCGGAAACCGTGGGTCTTGGCGCGCTTGCGCTTGTTCGGCTGGTAGGTACGCTTCATGGTAAACATCCTCCTGGTGCGTTTTGACTACTCGACTACTCGAAAAAATACGCGTGAGCTAGGAGATTGTAGGGAATACGGTGCGCGAATGTCAATCTCAGAACCATGAAATGCGCATAGTTTACTGAGGAGCCTGGCGTGCTTTTCACAGCACCTCTCACCATTCGCCCATTCTTTCAGACTTTTTCATCGACTTTTCCACAGGTTGTTCTAGGTCTGTTGATAACTTTTCCGAGATTTCCAACACTTTTCAACACAGAAGGAAAACTTGTTGAAAGTTTTGAATACGCGGGCCGTGAGCTGGTATCCTAGGCTCACGACAATCGTGGAAAGAATGCAGCATGTCAGAAGATTTCTATCCCTTTGTGGATTCCGGGGACCCCGCCCCCGACAACACGCACCTCGTTGGGGGATCCGCGGCCGCGACTGCGGCCGATGCGGTGGAAAACGCGCCCAACCAGGTCTCTTACACCATCCGCATATCCGTGTACGACGACATGTTGTCCACCCCGCGCGTAATCGTGGTCGAGCAAAGCGACGTGAGAACCTACCTCGAAGACGTTACCAACACGGTTTACCGCACCATGAAAGAGCAGGGTGGAAAACTTTCACTCATGATTATTCGAGAGCTCGTGGAGAACTTCATCCACGCACAGTTCTCAGAACCCGTCATCTCCATCCTGGATAACGGCAACACCATCCGCTTTGCCGATCAGGGACCGGGCATCGGAGATAAAGAGCGCGCATTCGAGTTCGGCGTCACAAGCGCCGACCGAGAGAAGAAGCGCTATATCCGAGGCACGGGCGCGGGCCTGCCCATGGTCCAGCAGTATGTTGAAAACGCCGGCGGCGCGATAGCCGTGGAGGACAACCTGGGCGCCGGGACAGTCGTGACCGTAAGCGTCGACCCCAAACGCGCAGCCGAACTCGAGCACGCTGTTTCACGTGGAGCGGCCGTACGCAGCGGCTGCGCGCACGAGGCGGAACCCATGCAAAGCCCAACGGATCCCTGGGGCGCGGGGGCGTATCAGGCTGGAACCTACCCGGCTCAAACCGGATATCCGCAACAACCCTACGGAGCCGGAGCGTACCCAGGGCAGATGCCTTACGGCATGATGGCCGGCCAGATGCAGGGCGCAAGCCAGGCCCAACCCGGCGGTTTTCCCGGAACTCAGGTTCCGGCAGGAGTGGTGCCCGGTGCGCAATTCCCGGGCGCGATGATGCAAAATCCGCAGCCCTCCGCATCCGAGAACCAGCCCGTCGAGACCCAGGCCCCGTATCCCCCACAAACCCAGGCAGCACCTGGTTATCCCGGGGCTATGCCAGGCTACGGCCAGATGCCCGGGGTGCCAGGCGCATTCCCGCAGCAACCCGCCTACTACCCCGGATACCAACAGGGATATCCCATGCAAGGTTTTCAACAACACCAGGGTTACCCCCAGCCCGGGTTCCCGCAGGCAGGCGCGGCAGGCCAGGGATACACGCAGATTGCAGCCGCACCCGCGCAGCAGGGTCCATACGTAAGCGAGCGCGGCGCGGCGGCACTGCTGTTCATCTACCAGAACGGCAAGGGCGGACCAACCGACCTCACGCGCGCGCTCGGGCGCTCGGACGCCACGTGGTCACGCGAGCTCGATGCGTTGGCGAGCACGGGCCTCGTGCATAAGCCCCGTCAGAAGTATGTGCTCACCGACATGGGTAAGGCCTGGGTCGAGCAGAGCACGGGGGCGCAGTAGCGCCCAACGCACACCGCAGGATTCAACCGCGAGCAACCGCGACACGAGAAGGAATCGTGAGACATGGATAACGAAGCGCGCATCCTCCTGGACGACGTCATAGCGTTTTGCCGCCGCGATGGCCGCGAGACGCGCCTTATCAACATGCTCGAGCAGTGCGGGGCAACGGGATTTGACGACGAATCCCTGACCATCCAGGTCCCCAGCCGATTTGCCTATAACTACCTCGTCAAACAGCGCGAGCTCATCGAGCGCTATCTCGAGGAGATCTCGTTCATGCCCATGGTCCTCAACGTGGTGGTAGCCGAGGGCGGAGCGCCGAGTGAGACGCAGACGCCCACGGCGGCGGCCACACCGACGGTGCCGGTGACGGCGGCGGCCGCGTCTCTGGCGCCGGCAGGCGATGGCCTGCCGCAGAGAGCCGCCGAGGTGCCGACGAGCTTTACCGAAGCTCCCGCAAGCCCGTTTGCGCCGGCGGAACCCGTCGCAACCAGCGAGCCCACGGTCGCCGCCCCCGCCAAGTCCGAGCCCATCTCCAAGTCCGGCGTCACGGTGCGCAACACCGTCTCGCCCGAAGCGTTCCGCAAGATGATGGACGAGATGCGCAGCCAGGACCCCACCGGCAAGCGCCAAAACGTCACCGCGCCGCAACAGCCTGCTGCGACCCATGCCCCCGTGGCGGCAGCGCCCGCCGCAACCCCAGAACCCGACGCCGCTGCCTTGGATATCAACGCCAAGTACACGTTCGCGAGCTTTGTCGCGGGCGACGAAAACCGCCACGCCTTCAACAGCGCCATGCGTTTCGCCGCCTACGCCGAGGAGCCGCAGCAGTGCCCGAGCCTATTCATCTACGGCAACTCGGGCCTGGGCAAGACGCACCTGCTCTTCGCCATCCGAAACTACCTGGCCAAAGAAAAGCCCTACATCCGCGTGAAATACGCGAATTCTCAGGCCTACCTCGACGATTACATGAACGAGCTCGGCGCCCAGCGTGGCCCCGGCAACCTCATCATGCGCGAATACCGCGATGCCGACATCCTCATCATCGACGACGTCCAAAACATCGTGGGCAAGCAGGCATCCGTCGAGTTCTTCTTCCAGCTCGTGGACAGCTTCATCCGCGAAGGCAAGAAAATCGCCCTGGCATCCGACCGCGCGCCCAAGGACCTTGCCATGGACGAGCGCCTCACCAGCCGCTTCAGCAGCGGCATGCTCTGCCTGGTGTCCGAGCCGGGCTTTGAGATGAAATACGTCATCCTCAAGCGCTACTACGAAAGCATCATCCAGCAGGACGAGGACCTCACCTCCATGAACGTGGACACATCGCTGCTCCAGGCTCTGCCCTCCTCCGAGGGCAAGCTCACCGACGAGCACCTGCGCCACATGGCCGAGATCTCGGGCAACAACATCCGCTCGCTGGAGAGCTTCTGCGAGCGCTGCGCCAACCTCTCCTCGGAGCGCGAGGCCGCAGGTGCCGAGCTCACCGCCGAGGACATCGACCGCGTGGCCAAGATCTACTTCAACACCGCGCACAAGATCATCCACGTCGACACGGTTCAGCGCGTGGTGGAGGAGTTCTACCATGTGAGCCATGAGGAGCTCGTGGGCAAGCGGCGCACGGCAAACATCGCCTTTGCGCGACACGTGGCGGTCTACCTCGCCAACAACCTCTGCGAGATGACCACCCCGGCCATCGGCGCCGAATTCGGTGGGCGAGACCACTCCACGGTCCTCAACTCCCTCAAGGTGGTTGAGAACAAGATGCGCGAGGACCGCCGCATCGTAGAGGACATCCAGAACCTCAAGAACACCATCCTTTTGAAGTCGTGAGAACACGTCGTGAAAACATGGGTGAAGCCTGTGGAAAACCTGGGTGGAAAACTCGTAAACCGGTGGAGGGAAAATAGGTGGATATCTCACGGGGGAAAACAAGCGCGTTGTCTACAATGGATTGTTGAAAGAAAAACGGCCCAACACCTGGGCAAACGAGAGTAGTCCACACCATCCACTGCGTTATTACTGTTATTACCTATATATATTTAAGAGAGGAATAATAAAGAGATGAAGTTCACGGTCAGCCAGTCGGCCCTTTCCGATGCCATCGCCGTCGTGATGAAGGGCATCGCTCCCTCATCTACGCTCCCCATCCTCTCCGGCGTGCTCGTGCGCGCCGCCGACGGGGTCCTTGAGTTCCAGACGTCCAACTACACCATCTCGATCCGCCATCGCATCGCGGCCCGCGTGGACGAGGAGGGGCAGGTTGTCATTCCCTGCAAGATGCTCTCCAACATCGTCAAGACCCTGCCGGATGCGCCGGTGTCCTTTGAACTGGCCGAGCGCCAGGTGACCATCACCTGCGAGCGCTCCACCTTCCGCCTGAACACGCTGGACGCCGGCGACTTCCCCGAGTTCCCCACGTTCGCCCTCGAGCGCTCCGTCGAGCTGCCCGCGAACATCCTGACCGAGATGGTCGGCCGTGTTTGGCGCGTTACCTCGACGGACAAGAACCGCCCGGTCCTCAACGGCGTGTACATGACCGTCGAGAACAACACGATCCGCCTCGTTGCCACAGACTCCTACCGTCTGGCCGTGTGCGACACTCAGGTCGAGACCTCCTCGCTGGAAGGCAGCTTTGAGCTGAACGTGCCCGCCGACGCCTTCAACGACGCGCTCGCCATCACCGGTGGCCAGGGCTCCATCTTGATTGGCTCCACGGATACGCAGGTCGTGTTCGTGGCCGGCAACACCACCTACGTCGCCCGCCGCATCGAGGGCATGTACCCCAACTACAAGGCGCTCCTGCCCGCGTCCTGTGCCACCACGGTCAAGATCGACGTGGCCGCCCTGACCTCCGCGCTCAAGCGCGTCTCCACGGTCGCTCAGGCCAACTCTGCCGTTAAGTTCGACATCTCCGTCGAGACCGGTCAGATGATGCTCTCCGCCATCTCCAACGACCAGGATGCAGCAACGGCCACGGTCGAGGTCGAGGCCGAGGGCGCCAGCGGCGTTATCGCGTTCAACTATCACTACATCTTCGGTTGCCTGAACGTGCTCTCCCGCGAGAAGGAGATCACGCTCGAGCTGCAGAGCTACAACCAGGCGGGCGTGTTCAAGTCCTATGACAAGATCAACTACCTCTACCTGGTCATGCCGGTCCGCATCTAGTCCCCACCGCCCATGCCCATCGCCGCGACGGAGCTTTCCGTTCTCCATTACCGCAGCTTCGATGACCGCAAAATCGAGCTGGACCCAGGCATCACGGTGCTCGTGGGCCGCAACGCCGTGGGGAAGACCAACCTCGTCGAGGCGCTGCAGTTGCTCACGGCGGGAGCCTCGTTCAGGAAGCCCACGGCCTCCGAGCTGCTGCGCGATGGCGAGGGCTCGGGCCGTATCCGCCTGATGCTCGAGGGGGAGGGGCGCCTCATCGAGATGGGGCTCGACTTTTCCGAGGGCAAACGCTCGTTTACGCGCAACGGGAAGAAGACCCGTGCCGCGGGTATCCGCGGCGTGCTGCCGAGCGTGCTGTTCTGCCCCGATCACCTCGACATGGTCAAGCGGTCCGCATCACGCCGCCGCGAGGCGCTCGACTCCTTTGGCGTACAGCTGAACGAGAACTACGCCAAGCTGCTGGCCGCGTACGAGCGCACGGTCGAGCAACGCAACAACCTGCTTCGCGACGGCTACGCTCCCGGTTTGCTCGAGGTGTGGGACGAGTCGCTCGCCACAACCGGCGCCCAGCTGCTGCTGCATCGCACGGCCCTACTCGAGCGCATCCGCGAGCATTTCATCGAGGTCTACCGCGCCATTGCTCCGCACGAGGAGCCCGACGTCCGCTATGTGCCGAGCTTTGGGGAGCTGGCCGGCGGCCGCGAGGCGATCGCAGCTCAGTTCTTGGACGTGCTCGCTCAGCGCCGTGAGGACGAGCTCCGCCGCGGCTGCACGCTCGTGGGACCGCATCGCGACGAAGTGCTGTTCACCATCGACGGCCGCTCAGCCCGTGACTTTGGGAGTCAGGGACAGCAGCGCTCGATCGTGCTCGCGTGGAAGATCGCCGAAGTCCAGGTGACGCGCGATATCCTGGGGCGGTATCCGCTCCTGTTGCTCGACGACGTGATGAGCGAGCTCGACGCCGCCCGCCGCGACGCCATCGTGGGCTTCATTGCCGATGAGATCCAGACGGTGATCACCACCACGAACCTCGGCTATTTCGCCGACGACATGCTCGCCCGCGCCCGCGTGATCCGCATCGGCGATGTGTAATTGGGGACGGGTGCAAATTGCACATTCGCACGTGGAGGAGAAGGGGAAATGACATGGGCAAAGTGACCAAGAAGGGTCGCCTCAAGGCCACGGCCGGCCTGGGCGAATTCATCAACTCCGAGAAAATGCGCCTGTTTGACGGCGCCACCCCCGAGCGACAGGCGCAGTTCCGCCGTGCCGAGCGCCGTCATGTCATCTTCCAAGCGTGGAACAAGGTGTGCGCCGGCACGCGCGAGGGCAAGCACGTCACGGGCCTGCACTACGTCGCCGAACGCGATGAGCTCATCGTTTACACGGATGGCGCCTCCTGGACCCAGGAGCTCACCATGATGCGCGAGATTATCCGCGCCCGCATGGATGCGTGTGGCGGCGCCGTGGGCAACATCGTGGTCAAGACCACCCGCCCCGGCTTCGCCAAGGGTCCTCGGGAGTAGCGGGACCGTCCCCGATTACACATCCGAGCCAAAGTCCCCGCAAACGGCCTCTCAGGGGCTTGTAGAGGTATTCGGGACCTCGACCATCGCGCGTTTTACCTTCGTTCCATGCGATAAACTGTAAAGGTTAGCCATACTTCACGCTAAAAAGGGAGAACCACGTGGCGAATGAGAACGAATACGGCGGAAGCGAGATCAAGGTCCTCGAGGGCCTTGAGGCCGTTCGCGTCCGCCCTGGTATGTATATCGGTTCCACGAGCTCGACCGGCTTGCACCACCTTGTGTGGGAGATCGTCGACAACTCCGTCGACGAGGCCATGGCCGGCTTCTGCTCCAGCATCGAGGTCACGGTCCATCCCGACAACTCGATTACCGTCGTGGACAACGGCCGCGGCATCCCGGTCGATATGCACCCGGTCAAGAAGATCCCCACGCTCGAGGTCGTCATGACGATCCTCCACGCCGGCGGCAAGTTCGATAACTCGGCCTACAAGGTCTCCGGCGGTCTGCACGGCGTGGGCGTCTCCGTCGTCAACGCGCTCTCCAAGAAGATGAACGTCCAGGTTCGCCGCGACGGCAAGGTCTACGAGATGGAGTTCTCCCGCGGCAAGACCACTCAGAAGATGCGCGAGATCGGCACCTCCAGTACGACCGGCACCACCGTCACCTTCTGGCCGGATGATGAGATCTTCGAGACCACCGTCTACGACTTCGACATCCTGCACGACCGCCTGCAGCAGACGGCGTTCCTCAACAAGAACCTCAAGATCGTCTTGCGTGACGAGCGCTCGGTGGAGCCCCAGGTCGAGGAGTTCTGCTACGCCGGCGGCATCATCGACTTCGTCAAGTTCCTGAACGAGGGCAAGACTGTGCCCGATGACCTCAAGGATCCCATCTACCTGGCCGGCGCGTCCGAGGAGGGCGCCCCAATAGAGAAGACCGGCGAGGTCGAGGTGGCCATCCAGTGGAACACCTCCTACTCCGAGAGCGTGGTCTCCTTTGCCAACGACATCCGCACCATCGAGGGCGGCATGCACATGGAGGGCTTCCGCGGCGCCCTCACCAGCGTGATCAACGAGTACGCCCGCAAGAACGGCATCATCAAGGAGAAAGAGGGCAACCTCACGGGTGACGATATCCGCGAGGGCCTCACCGCCGTCGTCTCCGTCAAGCTCGCCGACCCGCAGTTCGAGGGTCAGACCAAGGCCAAGCTCGGCAGCTCCTTCATGCGCACACTCACCCGCAAGATCGTCTCCGAGGGCCTGGCCGACTATCTCGAGGAGCATCCCAAGCAGGCGCGCGAGATCATCAAGAAGGCGCAGCAGGCGAGCAAGGCCCGCAACGCTGCCCGCAAGGCGCGTGAGGCGACCCGCCGCAAGTCGCTGCTGGAGACCGCGAGCCTGCCCGGCAAGCTCGCGGACTGTTCGGAGCGCAATGCCGAATTGACCGAGCTCTTCATCGTAGAGGGCGATTCGGCAGGCGGTTCGGCTAAGGACGGCCGTCGCCGAGACATCCAAGCGATCCTGCCCCTGCGCGGCAAGATCCTGAACGTCGAGCGCGTGGGCGATCACCGCGCCTTCTCCTCCGAGACCATTCAGTCGCTTATCACCGCCATCGGCTGCGGCGTGACGACCGGCAACGGCGACGGTGGCGATTTCGACATCACCAAGGCCCGTTACCACAAGATCATCATCATGACGGACGCCGACGTCGATGGCGCCCACATCCGTATCCTGCTGCTGACCTTCTTCTACAAGTACATGCGCCCGCTCATCGACGCCGGCTACGTGTACGTGGCCTGCCCGCCGATCTTTGGCATCAAGGTCCGCAACAAGATCCACTACGTCTATCCCAACGGCCGTCAGGCCGAGGACGAGATCCTGCGCGACTCCATCGCCGCGCTTGGCCTCAACCCCGACGAGTCTGAGGACGAGCAGTCCAACGGCAAGGTCACCAAGAAGCGTAAGGGCTACACCGTCCAGCGCTACAAGGGTCTGGGCGAGATGGACCCCAAGCAGCTGGCCAGCACCACTATGGACCCCAAGACCCGCATCCTGCAGCGCGTGACCATCGAGGACGCCATCGTGGCCGATCGAGCTGTCCGCGAGCTCATGGGTTCTGAGGTGGGGTACCGCCGCGAGTACATCGAGAAGCACGCGCACGACGCCCGCTTCCTGGACGCCTAGCCGTCCCCAATTACACATCTGTGACCACGACCGATAAGGAGAATCCGTGGCTGACGATATGAACAACGACGAGCTCGAGCAGGGGGCCGCGTCCGAGGGCATGCCCGAGGACCTCAAGCGCTTGCTCGCTCGCGCCAACGAGGATGACGCCTCCGCGTACGACCCGGACGCCGAGTCAGACGAGGACGAGGATGACGACGAGGAGCTCGAGGAGAGCTTTGGCGCCAACGACCGCGGCGAGGACGCCGGCACGGATGTGAACGGCGGCTCGCTGCAGATCAGCGAGTTCGGCCGTGAGATGAAGCAGTCCTTCATCGAGTACTCGATGTCGGTCATCACCGCCCGCGCCCTGCCGGATGTGCGCGACGGCCTCAAGCCGGTTCACCGCCGCATCCTGTACGCAATGAACGAGAGCGGCATCTTCCCCAACCGCCCGCACAAGAAGTCCGCCTGGACGGTCGGCGAAGTCATCGGTAAGTACCATCCGCACGGCGACTCCGCGGTCTATGACACCATGGTCCGCCTCGCCCAGTGGTTCTCCATGCGCACCCCGCTCATCGATGGCCACGGCAACTTTGGCAACATCGACGGCGACGGCGCCGCCGCCATGCGCTACACCGAGTCCCGCCTGGCCAAGCCCGCCATGGAGCTCTTGCGCGACCTGCAAAAGGACACCGTCGACTGGCAGCCCAACTACGACGAGTCCCTCGCCGAGCCCACTGCACTGCCCGCACGCTTCCCCAACCTGCTGGTGAACGGCTCCCAGGGCATCGCGGTCGGCATGGCCACCAACATCGCCCCGCACAACATGGGCGAGGCCGTCGAGGCAACCTGCTACCTCATCGACCACCCCGACGCGACGGTCGACGAGCTCATGCAGATCATGCCCGGCCCCGACTTCCCCACGGGCGCCCTCATCATGGGCACCGACGGCATCCGCCAGTCCTACGAGACCGGCCGCGGCTCCATCACCGTGCGCGCCAAGGCGCATGTCGAGTCCACCAAGACGGGCCGCAACCGCCTGGTGTTCACCGAGATCCCGTACATGGTGAATAAGGGCACCCTGCAGGAGAAGATCGCGAGCCTCGTGAACGAGAAGCGCATCGAGGGCATCTCCGACATGCGCGACGAGTCCACCCAAAAGGGCCTGCGCCTCGTGATCGAGCTCAAGAAGGGCGTCATCCCGCAGGTCGTGCTCAACAACCTGTATAAGTACACCTCGCTGCAGACCACCTTCGGCGCGAACAACCTCGCGCTGGTCAACGGCATTCCCAAGCGCCTGTCGCTGCGCGAGATGCTGCAGCACTACATCGACCACCAGGTCGACGTAGTGACCCGCCGCACCCGCTTCGACCTCAAGAAGGCCCAGACTCGTGCGCACATCCTTGAGGGCTATCTCAAGGCCCTCGACCATATCGACGAGGTCATCTCCATCATCCGCTCCTCGCAGACGGACGCCGAGGCCAGCAGCCGCCTCATCGAGCGCTTTGGGTTCAGTCCCGAGCAGACCACGGCCATCCTCGAGATGAAGCTCCGCCGCCTCACCGGCCTGGAGCGCGACAAGATCGAGGAGGAGCTCGAGGGCCTGCGCCGCGCGATCGCGTACTACGAGGACCTGCTTGCGCACGAGGAGAAGATCCTCGGCGTGATCAAGGAGGAAATGCGCGAGATCGCCCGCAAGTTCGGCGACAAGCGTCGCACCCAGATCACCGGCGCCGAGAAGGACCTCAACGTCGAGGACCTCATCGCCGACGAGGACATGGTCGTCACCATCACCCACACCGGCTACGTCAAGCGCATCCCGGTCGAGTCGTATCGCGCCCAGAAGCGCGGAGGCAAGGGCGTCTCCGGCGTCAACCTCAAGGAAGACGACGTCATCGACGAGATGTTCATCGCCAGCACCCATGAGTACGTGCTGTTCTTCTCCACCAAAGGCAAGGTGTACCGCCTCAAGGTGCATGAGCTGCCCGAGGGCACGCGCCAGGCACGCGGTACCGCGATCGTGAACCTGCTGCCGTTCGAGGACGGCGAGAAGATCGCGTCCGTGATTTCCTGCCGCGAGTTCCCCGAGGACGAGTACCTTATGTTCGCCACCGCGCACGGCATGGTGAAGAAGACGGCCATGGCCGCCTACGACCGCTCCCGCCGCGATGGCATCATCGCCATCAACATCAAGGACGGCGACCGCCTGCTCGGCGTGCGCCGCGTGAAGCCGGGTGACAAGATCATCATGGCCACTACCGCCGGTAAGGCCATCATGTTTAGTGAGGACCAGGTGCGCGCCACCGGTCGCGATACGAGCGGCGTCCGCGGTATTGGTATGAAGGCCGACGCCGAGGTCCTGGGTATGGAGATCACCAACGGTAGCGGCGAGCTCTTTGTGATCACCGAGCGCGGTTACGGCAAGCGCACCCCGGTTGCCGACTACCCCGAGCAGAACCGCGGCGGTCAGGGCGTGTACACGATCCAGATGACCGATCGCAAGGGCGCGCTGGCCGCCATGAAGGTTGTGGGCCCTCAGCACGAGCTGCTCATCATCACCGAGGGCGCAACCGTCCTCCGCGTGAAGACCGCCGAGATCTCCCAGACCGGCCGCGCCACCCAAGGCGTGAAGATGATGAGCGTGGATGAGGGCGACCGTGTCACCGCCGTGGCTCGTATGACCGCGGCCAAGAAGAAGGCCGAGGATTCTGCCGAGGACGAGGAGTCCGTTGAGGCCGAGGGCGGGGAGCCGACTGACCTGCCGGATGGCGTTGCCTCGCAGGTCCCTGGTGATGAGGACCACGCGGATATCGATTCCGCTGACGGGGCTCTGGAGGACCTGCTCGAGGAGTAGGGTTTTTCGCGGGAGCATATTCGTTGACAAGGCGGCTTCGACCAAATGGTCGGGGCCGCCTTTTGCCTTCGGCGTGGCGCTGTGGGCCTTCCGGCCCTCATGCGGGTATAAGGCTGGGACCAGGCTGCATATCGCGGCCAGCAGTTTTGGGAGATGGCGCGATGACGCAGGGCGAGCAACGGGATAACTTGGCTGATCAGCAGCCCGCGGGCTCCTTGCGCGTGAGCGGCCTTTCGCTTGAGGAGCGGGCTCAGCTGCTTGCCGGCGAGTCGCACTGGAAAACGTACGCCGCTCCGAGCGCCGGCATCCCGAGCCTGTTTCTCTCCGACGGTCCCCACGGCCTGCGCAAGCAAGAGGGTGCCCAGGACTGCATGGGCATTGCGGAAAGTCGCCCGGCGACGTGTTTTCCCACGGCTTCTGCGCTTGCCTGCTCGTTCGATCCGGAGTTGGTCGAGCGTGTTGGCGCCGCGATTGGCGAGGAGGCGCGTCGGCAGGGCGTTGACGTGGTGCTCGGCCCAGGGGTAAATATCAAACGCCATCCACTGTGCGGTCGCAACTTCGAGTATTTCAGCGAGGACCCGGTTGTTTCGGGTGAGCTCGGCGCGGCGATGGTGCGAGGCATCCAGAGCCGCGGGGTTGGCGCGTGCCTCAAGCACTTTGCCGCCAACAGCCAGGAGCATGCACGTATGGTGTCCGACTCCGTAGTCGATGAGCGGACGCTGCGCGAGCTGTATCTCGCGCCGTTCGAGCATGTGGTGCGCCACGCCCGCCCGTGGAGTGTGATGACGGCGTACAACAAGTTGAACGGCGTCTACTGCTCCGAGCACGAATGGCTGCTGCGCGAGGTTCTGCGTGGCGAGTGGGGTTTTGACGCCGCGGTTGTCAGCGACTGGGGCGCCATGAGTTCGAGCGTGGCGTCGGTTCGCGCTGGACTCGATTTGTGCATGCCCGGCCCGCGGCGCGATCATGCTCGCGCCCTTGTTGAAGCTGTTCGCTCAGGGGAGCTGGAGGAGGACTGCGTAAACGAGGCCGCGTCGCATATCGAGCGGCTCGCCCGCAGGGTGAAGGCCTGCCAGGCCGAGGGCTCAATCGGCGGCGCCCCCGCCCTCTCTCTCACGGACGAGGAATTCTACCGTGCGCACGCGGATTTGGCTCGCGAGGCGGCTGCCCAAAGCGCTGTCCTCCTCAAGAACGATGGCGTGCTGCCGCTGAACCCGGATGCAAAGGTCGCGGTGATTGGCGCGTTCGCCCGCATGCCGCGATATCAGGGTTCGGGTTCGTCGCGCATCAACCCAAAGATCATCGACAACATCTGGTATCGCCTCGAGCAGCGCGGCGTGGCTGCCGAGTATGCCGACGGCTGCGATCCCACGACGGGTGATGCGGATGAAAGACAGCTGCTCGAGGCGGAGACGCTTGCCGCTCGTTCGGATGTGGCAGTGGTGGTTGCCGGGCTTCCCGCGCGATACGAATCCGAGGGGTTCGACCGCAAGCTCATGGTCATGCCGCGCGGCATGCGTGAGCTCATCGACCGCATATGCGCTGCAAACCCGCGCACGGTGGTGGTCCTGCAGGGCGGCGCGCCCATGGAAATGCCGTGGCGTGATAGCCCCGCCGCGATTCTGCTCATGTACCTATCCGGATGCCAGGGAGGCGGCGCTGCCGTCGACGTGCTGGTGGGCGACGTGAACCCCAGTGGCAAGCTTGCGGAGACCTGGCCCGTCGATCCGGCTCAGACCGCGCTCGGCACGACGTATCCCGATATGGACAACGAGGTCTTCTATCGCGAGGGCCCGTTCGTGGGATATCGCTATTACGATGCGGTGGACGTTGAGCCGGCGTTCCCGTTCGGTCATGGCGAGTCGTATACCGAGTTCGCGTATGAAGGGCTCGAGGTGAAAGCGCACGAGGGTGCGTCGACCGAGGGCCCTCTCGAATTCGATGTCTCGTTCACGTTGCGGAACATCGGTCCCCGCATCGGCGCCGAAGTTGCCCAGGTGTACATCGCGCCCACATCGGAGGTTGTCCCACCGCCGTGCCCAGTGCAATGGCTCGCCGGGTTCGCCAAGATTGAGTTGGAGCCCGGAGGGGAGCGCCAGGTGGTGTTGCACCTGGATGAGACCGCCTTCCGGAAATGGGACGCGAGCCTTCATCGTTGGCGTGTGTATCCGGGTGGGTACGAGATTCGCGTGGCATCATCGAGTCGCGATGTTCGCCTAACGGCGTCCATTGCCGTCGGCGACGGGCGATGGGCATTTAATCCGGAGCAAGCGCGACATCGCCGCAGCATCGCCGAGGAACTGCTCATGTCTGATCAGGCTCCTATGCCGAGCCCGCAGGTTCCCGAGATATATCGTCATCCGACCCCCGGCTGCTTCGTACAGCCGGAGTCCGCTCGGGCGTTCGAGGAATTGTATGCTCGTCCGCTCCCCGAGCGTCCACCCGTCACACCGTTCACCATCGATTCGACCGTGAGTGACATGGGCGCCTGCTGGCTGGGACGCCGCCTGTACCGCATCATCGATTGGGTCATGGCCGAGCCGGCAAGCAAGATGAACCGCGATCAAAAGGCGATGATGCGGGAGATGGCCGCCGACATGCCGCTGCGGTCTCTCAGCACGAGCGGCATCCCTTTGGAGTCGGTGAAGGGTTTTGTCTCGATGCTGAACGGCCATTATCTGACGGGATTTATCTACGCAGTGAGAAATCTCTTTCGCAAGTAGCCTTGCCCGCCGCTCTTGCGCCAAAGAAAAACCGGGGCTGGCAACCCAGCCCCGGCAAAACGGCTCAATTTGTACCTGTCCCCAAGTGAGACTTAGAAGTCATCGGGGGATAAGCCTTGCACGAACTCGTCGAAACGCTCGAGCTCCTCTTTTGCGGAGTCCGGGTCAGTGTCGGATTGGAGCGAGATGCTCCCCGCGCGGTTCATGACCTCGTCCTCAACGTAGATGGGGGCGTTGGAGCGCGCCGCCAGGGCGAGCGCATCGCTCGGGCGCGCGTCGATCTTGATCTCGCGGCTGCGGGTCTCAGCCGTATCGCCATCGACATCGCGGCCCTCGCCGCGGCAACCCCCGTCGCTCCCGCGGTCCAACACCACATCGGCGTAGAACACAGGCGCCTCCCAGCGGTTGATCTCAACGCGCTCGATCTTGGCGCCCAGCTCCTGCACCGTGCGCAACATCACGTCGTGCGCGATGGGCCTCGGCGCGGCTTTGTCGGAGTCCATGCCGCCGCCAATGGCGGCTGCCTCGTACGCTCCCGTCTGGATGGACAGTGCGCGCAGCGGCGCGCCCGACCCGGCTCCGCCCTTGCGCTCGCGCAGCACAACAACGGAGGGCACGGGACCGGCGGCCATCACAATGCTTTCAATGTCAACGCGAATCACGGTGCTACTCCGCGTCGGCCAGGACGTCGCCAACCTCGCCCTTGCGCGCGTGCTGCGCCGTGGGGGTCACGCGGACGTCGAGCTCCTCGCCCGCCTCGGCAGAGACGGTGACGGTGTAGGTGACCTGGAAGCTCTCGCCGGGCATGAGGCGAACATCCTGGTAGAACACCTGCAGGCCGTTGTGCGTCGCTTCCTTCATGCTGCCCGAGCTCGTAACAACGTCGGTGATGGTGCCACCGGCCGGGGCGTACAGCAGCGTGCGGAGCATCTCCTGAGTGGGGGCGTCGGCTGTGCCGTTGTGCGCGGCGATGTAGGCCGGCAGCGCGGCGGCGTCGGCGGCGCTCATCTCGTTGGTCAGGGTGACGGTCATGGGGTAGGACACCGTGCCGTCGGCGTTCTTCACGCCCTCGCCCTTCACAGCGTCGAGGTTGAGGTACCAATCGAGCTTGGAGTAGCTGTAGTTGTTCACGAACACGCCGGCCTGGGGCTTGGAGGGGTCGGCGTTGAGAGTCCCGCCAAATCCCATCTGGACCACGGCGTTCTCCTCGGCTTCGTTGGCCATCCACATGAGAAGGCGACCCTCGTCGCCGCCGCGCTTGATAACCTTGAAGAGGTTGGTAAAGCCAACCTCACCCAGGCCGCCGAGCAGCTGGTTGAAGGCACCGGAGGCAACGGACGCAAACACGGCGTCCTGGGCGTCGCCGCCGTCGGGGTACTTCCAGTACGAGCCGGAGAGAAGCTCATTGGCGGCGTTCGAGCCGTCAACCACGGTGCCGTCGGCTGCGGTAACGCCGCCGCAGAGCTGCAGGAGGTACTGCAGGAGCACGGGGTCGAGCGCTACAACGCCGTCGATGTGCTGCCCGCCGTGCTCGAGGGACCAAAGGGTACTTACGTTGCTCGCGCCCTTGGGGAAGTCCGGCGTGAAATACGCATCGCCCGAGGTGAAGTTCATGGTGGGCTCGTAGGGCTGGAAGAGTGTCATCTCCTCATCGGTGATGGGGATCTGCGGCTTAGGGCCGTTGCTGGAGTGCAGTGTCCCCTCAAAATCCTGGAGGGAGATCTCGCCATTATCCACGTTCATAACGCCGAGCGAACCGACGAAGCCGCCGCACGCGCGGATCTCGGAGTTGTTCTCCGCGGTGATGAGGTAATTGCGTGGGCCATCGGCGCCGAGCATCTGGGGTAGCAGCGGCAGGACGCCGTTGACCTGCTTGAGGGCACCCTTGGCAGTGTTCATGGGACCGGCGACCTTGTCCATCAGTGCCTTGATCTTACCGATATGCGGCTCGGGGAGGGCATCGATGGCATCGATGCTGGAGATCACCACGGGTTCCATGTCTTGGATGGTGGTAATGAGCCCCTTGAGCATCTCGATGTTCACGGCGCCATCGGTGAGAAGGTTGCCAAGCTTGAAGTCCTCGAGCTGAGCGCACGCCGGCAACATGGCGTCTTGCGCCAGGATATCTGCCTGCTCCATCATCCCGCGCACGAGTTTGATGTCGTCGCCGTATACGGGGATAAAGCTCGCAATGGTCCATGCGGGGCCGTCTACCGTGTCGCGCATGGAGGCGATCTGCTCGGCAACGGTGCCGGCGGTGGCATTGAGCTGCTCGCCCTCGCCGTTCTTGAGGTGGTCCTTCATGAACGAGACCTCAGACATGAGCGTGCCCGCCTGCGCCTGAAGACTTTTCGCGTCCTTGTACAGGAAAAAGCCCGTGGTGCCACCAAACGCAACGACGGCGAGGATGACGAGGCCCACAACCAAGCAGACAACCTTGCTTTTTTTTGGTTTGGTTGAATCGCTATGGCATGGATCATTAATCAGATCGTCGTGCATGCTAGTATAAAGGGAACTTGAGGTTCCGTGGCGATTGTTCGAGCATGCGCACGCCCGCGAAGTCCCGCCGGGCCTTACATCGCCCGGGTGAAAACTGTTGCTTGCGAAAGACCGTTGTGCTTGCCTTGCTGTTTGTTGAGGCTGAGCTGCCTTCATAAATGTATCGGTTGTACCTGGATTGGGCCGTGATGAATCGATGGTGCGATCGCCGGCCGCCCCACACGCTTGCCTTGTGTCTGCGGAAAAATGATTACCGTGCGGTCTACTGTTGTCGACGGGCATGATACCTCCAAATATCAAATGATTGAAAAATTATACTCGCATTGATATTTATCTTTTGGGCTGCATATATGCTCCCGACATGATTCGCGCATATGTAAATGTGATATAGCAGAGGGGTATCTGTTAAGTTTCTGAATTGGTGATATATTTTTGAGAGATATGAATTTGTTTGAAGAGCATCTTGCCTGCCGTTGATGCAGGGGGGAGTGACTGTCATGGATCATTCGGACTTCGTCAATGAGCGAGATCTGAAGCCCGTTGCCAACGAGATGTCGCGTGGGGTCGGGCTGCAGGCCACGCGTCCTACCGATTCCGCTCTTGCAATCCCCCCCCCCTCTTTCCCTAGATGACAAGGCATTTAACCCTAAGCCTGGCGGTCTATGGTATCGTTGCGTGAAACGAACGTTTGATATTGCATTCAGCCTTTCTGTGTGTTTGTTGATGGCGTTGCCTGTTGCGGTTTTATGCCTGCTTGTCATGCTTGATTCACCTGGTATCCCGTTCTTTTGCCAGGAGCGCATTGGCTTAGATGGCAAGAGGATTCGAATATGGAAAATCCGCACTATGGTGGCTGATGCCCATGATAATCCTGAACGCTATATGACGCCGAAGCAACTGATGCAGTGGGAACGAGAGCAAAAGGTTGATGATGATCCGCGTATTACACGTGTTGGTCGATTTTTACGCAATACGAGTTTGGATGAGCTGCCGCAGTTTATCAACGTTTTGACTGGCGAGCTGTCCGTCGTCGGACCTCGACCGGTGACGTTCGAGGAGACATATGAATTCGGGGACGCGCGCGATGAATTTCTTTCGGTCAAGCCTGGTATCACTGGCTGGTGGCAAGTGACCGAGCGGAATAACGCAACTTGGGAGAACGGCGCCCGTCAGTTGCTCGAGCTTTATTACGTTAGACATGCTGGCTTCGCGTTGGATTTAAAGATCCTAATGAAAACCGTTCGAGCCATGGGGAGGGGACAGTGATTACGAATGCATATAGCGTGTTGATGAGCGTGTATGCCAAGGAGAATCCAGAATGGCTGCGCGAATCAATGGATAGCATGCTTGTGCAGACAACGCCTCCTGCAGAAATGGTTGTCGTCAAAGATGGGGCTTTATCTCGTGCTCTCGAAGAAGTGCTCGACGAGTACAGTGAAATGTATCCGGGTTTATTCAACTTTGTTGCATATTCGGAGAACCGGGGCCTTGGATACGCTCTTCATAAGGGAGTGCTTGCGTGCCGCAACCCGATAATTGCCCGTATGGACACCGATGATATTGCGGTTCCAGAGCGCATGGAGATGCAACTTCGTGCAATGCGGGAATACGATTTGGATATGGTTGGATCGCAGGTTATAGAGTTTGATGGCGAATTGGGAACCTGTCTAACCATCACCGATCTTCCAGAGGAACATGAAGAAATACTAAAGTATTCAAAGCGCCGTAACCCATTTCGACATCCACCTATCACATTTAAACGAGCTGCAGTTCTGGCGGCTGGGAACTACAGCTCAGATTTTCTATATTTTGAAGATTGGGACCTTTTTAACCGGATGCTAGCGGTTGGATGTAAATCCAAAAATCTGCATGATCCGCTTGTGTATATGAGGGTTAATGGTGATTTCTATGCTCGAAGAGGCGGGATGCGGTATCTGGCGCACGCGTATCGATTTAAAAAGGCTCAATTAGAGCGGGGGTGGTTCACATTGAGGGATTTTTGTCTCTCCTTTACCCCCCAGGCGGTTGTTTGTCTGATGCCGAACTCGATTAGGTCGTATTTGTACACAAATTACCTGCGCAAAGCGCCAGACAAATAGAAAATGTGCAGAGCAATGTGAGTACGAATCAGGGGCTGAATTTGATTCCAAAGGTAATAAATTATTGTTGGTTTGGTGGGGCTGATAAACCAGATTGTATAAAGAAATGCATCGAGTCGTGGAGCAGGCTATGTCCTGATTATAAGATTGTCGAATGGAACGAAGACAATTTCGATATTGGCTTTTGCAAATATTGCAAGGAGGCCTATGAATCGCATATGTGGGCCTTTGTGTCCGATGTGGCAAGGTTGAAGATCATTCATGATTACGGGGGTATTTATCTCGATACAGACGTGGAGTTAATTAAAAATTTGGATGAACTGTGTTGCTTGGAGGCATTCGCCGGTTTTCAAGATGATCGTCTTGTGGCGACTGGGCTTGGGTTTGGCGCGACAAAAGGACATCCCGTTATCAATTTTTTGCTCGATGGTTATATTGACCGTGCTTTCGTATTGGAAAACGGGGCATTTGATCGCACGCCGTGCCCCGAGGTTGATACGCGTCTGATGATTGAGCTTGGCTTGAAACAAGATGGATCCAGGCAAGAGCTAGAGGGGATGACGATCCTTCCCTCAGATTATCTATGTCCAATTAATTTTGAAACTGGTGAATTGACTCTTACGGATCATACTGTTTCAATTCATCATTTTGATGGAACTTGGTATGGGCCAATTGAGAAGATTAAACGTGCCGTGAAAGGCGTAATTCCACTGCCGTTACTCAAGTGGCTGAGGTCGAACGTTATGAAATAGGGTGTGGATCCGAGAGATGTGGCTGTATTATTTACTATTCGCATGGATGTGCTATCTCAACTTTATAGCGAATCGACCGGGTAGTCGTCTGTCTGGTAAAGTGCAATTTTTCCTGTCCGTGCTGCCCGCTGTCGCCATTTCTGCATTCCGTGGAGTTGGAGTAGGTACTGATACAGAACAATATATTACTGCGGTGGGATTATTGGATTCTCTTGGTTACGATGAGTACATGTCTCTTGGCATGTACGGTGACTATGAACCTGGTTTTATACTTTTGCTTAAATTGTGCACGTTCTTTCCTGACCCAGCCTTTGCTCTTATCTGTATCTCCTCGCTTTTGATTTTTGGAGTTCAGTACTACGTGCTATATAAAACTAGCGCTAACCCAGGCTCCAGTTATTTTCTGTACTTTCTCGGTACAATGTATTATTTCGGCCTGACCGGCATGCGGCAGGCCCTCGCTGTCTCTTTTGTGATGATGGCGTTCATGTGCTTGGATAGGAATGACGGTACGCGAGCTGTGCTATGGACGGGGCTTGCGATTACATTTCACTATACCGCCTTGATCTTTGTTCCCTTGTTGTTGGTATCCCGAGTTAATCCAAGTAAAAAAATATGGCTAACAATGGGTGTCGCGATAGCGGTTCTTATCTTGGTTGCCCCTCTTTCACCGATTCTTTTCACTGTGATAGGAAAATATAACGGTTATGTGAAATATGGTGGTGAGTATCTCGTATCTGGACGCATGATGCCGATTATCCAAATCACATTCTTCGGATACATGCTGTATGCATATCAGTGTGCCATTAATCACCTTAAGCTAAAAGACGGTTCAAGGGAGGTGATGTTTGCAAATATCGGAGTCTATTCGAGCTTCCTTGGCGTGCTTGTTGGAATTGTGACCATGGAGGTAAATCTTTTCTATAGATTTATGTACTTCTTAATACCAATTCAATGCATCACGCTTTCGACTATCTTCAAAGGTGATTTATCAAGAAAGATGAAGCTGATAAAAGGCGTTGCATATGCAGCCTTTGTCCTTTTGTTTATTGCATTTCTCTTTGTTGATTCCGGTTGGTTTGGGATCAATCAATATGCACTCTATTGGAACTGAGAACAATGAGTCACAAATCATTCTACCTAAACACCTTATGGCAGTACGGTTTACAAATAGTCAAATACATACTCCCTTTACTTGTGATGCCGTATCTCACCAGAGCCTTGGGTCCCGATAGCTATGGTGTTTATGCATATATTTTATCTTTTATGACATTTGCCCAAACTTTTGTAGATTTTGGTTTCAATTTATCGGGAACCAATCAAATTGTTGCAGCCAGGACGATACGGGAACAGGAAGAAGTTGTCGGTGCCATCAGTCAGGCGCGATTGTTTCTTTGCTTGATTACCGGTGCTGCCTGTGCCGCCATCGGCTTTTTTATGCCGATAGTCCGCGCTAACGCGATGTATGCACTTATTTCATATGTTGCAGTGTGCACCCGCTCTCTTGCCCCCGACTTTCTCTTCCAAGGAAGGGAGCAGATGGGTCCATTGACAACGCGATATCTCGTATCAAAATCTGTGTCGGTGTTATTGACATTTTTGTTGGTTCGCTCTTCTGCAGATTTGCTGTGGGTGCCTATCCTGGATGTTGTCGCTGGGTTAATTGCTTTGGGGTGGTCGTTTGTTGCTGCCAAACGACGGTTTGGCGTCGGCATCCACTTCACATCTGCATCCCGTGCGATTAGTGAGCTTGTCAGGTCTGGTTATTATTGCGCAAGCAATATGGCTTCTGTTGCGTTGAGCGGCGTAACGACTCTTGTGATAGGTGTGGCAATTACCGATACGACGCAGATCGCATATTGGTCGCTTGCCATGAGCGCGATTGGTGCTGTTCAGTCATTGTATGGACCTATAGTGAATAGCCTATATCCCCATATGGTGAACAAGAAAGATTTTGCGTTCGCCATGCGTTTGGCAAAAATATCTATTCCATTTATCTTGCTTGGATCAATTGCCTTTTATTGTCTTTCGGATTTGATTGTCCTTGTTTTGGGTGGCGATAAATATGTCGGGGCTGGGACAGTTTTGCATGCCATTTCCCCAGTTGTACCCTTATCGTTCTATGCGATGTATTTTGGTTGGCCGATATTGGGCGCAATCGGACATGTCAAGAAGCTGACAAACTCAACAATCGTAATTTCGATTCTCGGTGCAGTCGCTCTCCTGATTGCCTGTATTTCTGGCTTTGCGTCAGTTTTAATGTTCGCGCTTATCAGGGATCTGATTGAGCTCGTCTTGTGTCTAGCACGAGGGTTGCTAGTTGCGAGAGCTCTCCAAGAGCAACATTTGCGCAAAGCAGAATCAGCGGCTTAAGGTTCAATGTATCCAACCATATGCTTTAGACCAGGTGGTATCGTCTGGATTCTTGCGCACTTTCCGACGGTCCCATAGGCCCGCCATTCGGTACGACTACTCATCAAGCAACGTCACGTTCAGGTAGCGCCTCGATTCCCGCTCGCTTTACGCGACGTACATGAGCCTCGCGGTGACGAGCATGACCGCTGACTTCCCGTCCGGGAAGGTGCCCACCACGCGGGTCCGCCTTCGGATCTCGCAGTTCATCCGCTCGATGACGTTGTTGGTGTGGATGCGGCGCCAGTGCTCGCGGGGGAAGTCCGTGTACGTCAGGGTCTCCCCGCATCCGTCCCTTACGACCCTGACGGCCTCCCCGAGCCGCATCCGCTCGAGCTCGCCCGCGACCGCGACGTGCTCTCATCTTTCGTGCGCCCGCGCGGCCTGGCGCGCATGGCGGCGTTCAACGCGATCGCCGTCGCGGTGTCCGCGGGTTGCGCATGGTTGCTCGCGCCCGCTTTCTCCGTCGGTCCCGGGAGTGATCGCGATCGCGGGCCTGTTGGTCTACAGCGCCGTAGACATCGCCGTCGCAGTCGCCCTGTGAGACGACACTGCTCTCATGCTGGTAGGAAAGGTGTCAATCGTCTTCTTCGGCAGTGCGGATCGCGGCTGCGCACTGGTGCGCGATCGAGATGGACATGAAAGATAGGAAGGGTTCTTTCATCTAAGGGCAATAAAAAGTTTCTAAAAGAAAAAATGGCGTTTTCTTTCTTTTAGAAGCGCTTCGTGCTACCAGGGGTTTACCCGCCCCAGAAAATCGAAGAGATGATGAGCGCGTGGCTCGGTCTTTTTCAACGTGAGGGCTTTTCCGAGCTGTATGCTGCTGCACTGTGTCACTTCCTGTTCGGTTATATTCACCCTTTCTTTGACGGCAATGGAAGAACCGGCGGGTATCTGCTTTCTTTGCAGTTGAGCAGCCTGTTGTCTCAACATGCAGTCCAATGGGCGTCACGATCTTTGGGTATCCTGAGATTAACGGAAAGAAGATTGTATGCCATTCGACAAGATTTCGCCGCTTGCATAAGGGGGGTCCATGTACGTTGTGGATGGAATTGCATATGCGGGAGAGCCCGTTGCGGGCATCGAGGTGGCATCTGCTCGCTATGTGGGTAACTCGATTCTCCTCGTCACTTTCTCCACAGGGGAAGTTCACTTGTTCGATGTGACCTGTCTGCTCCACATGCCTGTGTTTAAGCCGTTGGAAGATGAGACAGTTGTGCAGGACTTTAAGGTTGAGTTCGGAATCCTTACATGGTGCGATGGCGAGGTTGATATCGCGCCTGAGGCCTTGTATGAACGGAGTTATGAGTATCAACAGGTTGCCTAAGGGCAAACACCCCCTTCATGCCCATTCCGTTCAGTTTCCGCGTTCGGCATAAAACCGTAGGAAAATGATGGCAATTGGAAGGGGGTCAACATGCCCAATGACGATTACACGTTTGACTATGGAAACGCGCCGGCTGATGACTATCTGCCAACTTCGCCGGGGAGCACCGCTCCGCAGCATCGCATCGTGCAGGATGCTCCAACGGTGCAGATGCGCCGCCCCGCCACCCCGCAACAGAATCCCCCCACGGAGTCTGTGGCGTATCCACAGCGCGGGCAGCAGCCGTACACGTTTTCCGTATCGCCGTACGACCCCGATACCTACGACCCCTCGCCGGCAAAACCCGATCGCCAGGCTCGTCAATCATCCCGACGGGATGCATCTCAGCAGACTGCGACCGCGCAGCCTCGTCGCGGTGCATCCGCGCTCCGCTGGATTGCGCGCCTTCTTTGCCTGGGCCTTCTCGTCTTTGGCGCGATGACCATCTACTATCTCACGGAGCAATCGGCATCAGATAGCCTGGCGCTGTCATCGGAGGCCGGTTCGTTTGCCGAATACGGCGCCTATCTGGTTCAATCTGGCCAGCTTCCCACCTTTGAGGAGAATCCAATCAAGTGGACGACCGCCCACATCCTGTTGCTCTCGGTTAAGTTCTCCAATCACGGCCTCTCGGTCCGACAGCAGGCGCACGTGGTGGAATTCGCGTTGATGGGCGGCGTTGTTGCGCTCAACGTGCTGGCGTGGATGTCGGGCTGGGCCCATCGTCGTAGCCCACGCGGACACATCCGCATCTGGCGGACGTGGCTCATGTACGTTCTTGGCGTGATGGCTTGCGCGCCCGTTTCCTTTGCAGATCAGTACCACAAGCTATTTGTGCCCGCGAGACACTTCGACAAGCTCGATTTGCTTCTCGACGCATCCGGCTACATACCAGCTATTACCTGCGTGTTCATTGCTTGGAGTGTGGGATCGGCCATCTATCGTCTCATCTTTCAAAAGTAATTTGAAAAAAGTTGTTGACGAGGCTTCCCCCTGTGGTCTATATTAATCCACGCGTTGGACCTGTAGCTCAGTTGGTCAGAGCGTCCGGCTGATAACCGGGAGGTCACAAGTTCGAACCTTGTCAGGTCCACCACTTCTTTCGCAATAAACACCCCAGCGAGAGCCGAGTCGCCGCTGGGGTGTTTATTACTACGTGGGGGTTTAGCTCAGCTGGGAGAGCGCGGGCTTTGCAAGCCTGAGGTCAGGGGTTCGATCCCCCTAACCTCCACCATATAGACCTAGAGAGCCGGGGCATATGCTCCGGCTTTTTTCATACATGGGTTAAGACAAACGATAGCTAACCAACAATGAAACAAACCCATGGCGAACCAGCGGCGCGTAGCGAACCAGCGGCGGGCGAGGCTCATTGAGCTTTTTCGTACGCGTTTTCGAAAAGGCCAAGTACAAAGGGTGTTGCCGGAGGCAAAACAGCAGGTGACGAAAGGTCGCAAAGCGACGCTACTTGCCAAGTACCGATCTGAATACGAAAAAGCTCAACTTTGCCCCAATCCTCCCGCATCGGTATCCCAAAACATTGCGCCTTCTGAAGGAAAGCAACTTGCCCAGGCTGTCATGTCGAGGAAGAACGGCATTTTGATAGCAAGCTGAAGCGAGCCCCATTTATATACATACATATATAAGCAGATATCGCGGGTGGCGATGAGCCATGCTGCGGTCCGCAATGCCTCGATCGTTCTTGCGAGTCCACTTGCCCTCAAGAAGGTGTCATGTTCAGACTTATTGAGGTGAGGTTGAGGCTAATACGCAGCGGCAGAGGTGCCTCCAAATACGAGTTCTAAATAAATCAAATGGTCCAAGAGGTGCTGTCCTCTTCGGCAATCGGTACTTATAGGGCGGCGAGCGTCTTAAGAACACTATATGTAGTGTAAGAAGACGGTCAACGATTGTAAGTTATGTGCAAAATATGGAGACGCAAATAACCCTTTGCGAGGCGGCGGGACTCTGGCAATATATCTCTTCGCCGCGCGGGTGGCCGAGTGAAGACGAGGCCGGGAACCCGCGGCGGGTACCTTGAGAACCGGATACCGCGAAGAGACGGAACAAGTGGAGACACCATTTAGAAGGTGTCAGCAGTGATGTACTTTTCAAGAACAGTTGTGTAAGGTCTGACTTAGTCAGGCC